>NZ_JAVMJZ010000003.1:0-536999 GCF_036320405.1 Streptomyces sp. WAC07094 | reverse complement strand
GGAGAACTCGATCTGCATCCGGCGCGGCAGGTCCAGCTTGTGGTCGTTCTTCAGGACGTAGGCGACGCCGCCCTTGCCGGACTGGGAGTTGACGCGGATGACGGCCTCGTAGGAGCGGCCCACGTCCTTGGGGTCGATGGGCAGGTACGGCACCGCCCACTCGATGTCGTCGACCGTCTTGCCCTGGGCGGCCGCGTCGGCCTCCATGGCGTCGAAGCCCTTCTTGATGGCGTCCTGGTGGGAGCCGGAGAAGGAGGTGTAGACCAGGTCCCCGATGTACGGGTGGCGCGGGTGGACCTCCATCTGGTTGCAGTACTCCCACGTGCGGCGGATCTCGTCGATGTGGGAGAAGTCGATCTGCGGGTCGACGCCCTGGGAGAAGAGGTTCATGCCCAGGGTGACCAGGTCGACGTTGCCGGTGCGCTCGCCCTGGCCGAACAGACAGCCCTCGACGCGGTCGGCGCCGGCCATCAGGGCCAGCTCGGCCGCCGCGACCGCCGTGCCGCGGTCGTTGTGGGGGTGGACGGACAGGCAGACGAACTCGCGGCGGGAGAGGTTGCGGTGCATCCACTCGAAACGGTCCGCGTGCGTGGACGGGGTCGAGCGCTCCACGGTGGCGGGCAGGTTCAGGATGATCTCGCGGCCCGGCTCGGGTTGCCAGACGTCCATGACCGCTTCGCAGACCTCCAGGGCGAAGTCCAGTTCGGTGTCGGTGAAGATCTCGGGGCTGTACTGGTAGCCGAACTCGGTCTCGGGACCCAGCAGCTTCTCGGCGTACTCCATCACCAGCCGGGTGCCGTCCACCGCGATCTGCCTGATGTCGTCCCGGGAGCCACGGAAGACGACCCGGCGGAAGACCGGGGCCGTGGCGTTGTAGAGGTGGACGTTCGCGCGCCTCGCGCCCTTCAGCGACTCGACGGTCCGCTCGATCAGGTCCTCGCGGGCCTGGGTCAGTACGGAGATCGTCACATCGTCCGGGATCGCGCCCTCTTCCTCGACGATCGAGCGCACGAAGTCGAAGTCGGTCTGCCCGGAGGCCGGGAAGCCGACCTCGATCTCCTTGTAGCCCATCTTCACCAGCAGATCGAACATCGCACGCTTGCGCGCCGGCGACATCGGGTCGATCAGGGCCTGGTTGCCGTCGCGCAGGTCGGTGGAGAGCCAGCGCGGAGCCTGGGTGATCCGCTGGTCGGGCCACGTACGGTCGGGGATGTCGACCTGGTCGTACGGACGGTACTTGTGGATCGGCATGGAAGTGGGCTGCTGGCGGTTGGCCATGGTGCGTGGGCTCCTCATGGGGTCCGGAAGGACGGCCGACGGCGCAACGCCGAACTCCGCGGGGAGGGAGTCGGCCTCGACTACAGGCCCTCGCCGCGGCAGCTAAGGAGGAGCAGCCCGAAACGCATGATGCTCCGCATGCTAGCCGAGCCACGCCGGCTGCGAAGGCTTGTATCAGTATGCGGGACCGCTGGGACAATTCGGACATAAAGTGCGCCACATCACACCGCCCCCCTTCGCACGGAAGCCCATAGCACCGCACCCGGCGACACGCGGCCCGTCGAGGCGGCAGTTCACCAATCACGGTTGCAGGTAGTGACAATCTCGTTACACAGTGCAATGGTTCCGCTCATGACCACCCCCGGGGGCTTCCAGCCCGTCTTCTGCACGATCGTGCCGCCCCACGTCCTCGACCGGCTCGCACAGCACGAGGACTCCGGACTCGCCGCTCCCGCGCGCCGCACACTCGAGCGCGACGCCCTGGAGCGCACCCGGCGCCGGCTGACCACCGTCATCGGCGCCCCCACGGCCGCCCCGCCCGAGCACACCGCGGGCAAGCCGTACCGAACGGTCTACGACGCCGGCCACCAGGAGAGCCTGCCCGGCAGGAAGGTCCGCGGCGAGGGCGACGAGCCCGGACAGGACGCATCGGTCAACCGTGCCTACGCGGGGCTCGGCGCCACCTTCGAGCTGTACCGGACGGCGTACGGCCGGGACTCCATCGACGGCAAGGGGCTGCCGCTCGACGCGACGGTGCACTTCGGCCAGGACTACGACAACGCCTTCTGGAACGGCGATCAGATGGTGTTCGGCGACGGGGACGGCGAGATCTTCCTCGACTTCACCATCCCGGTCGACGTGATCGGCCACGAACTCACCCACGGAGTAACCCAGTACACGGCGAACCTGGCCTACTTCGGGCAGTCGGGCGCGCTCAACGAGTCGCTCTCGGACGTGTTCGGCTCGCTGATCAAGCAGTACACGCTCGGCCAGACCGCCGCCGACGCCGACTGGCTGATCGGCGCGGGGCTGCTCGCGCCGCGCGTCACCGGCAAGGCGCTGCGCTCGATGAAGGAACCGGGCACCGCGTACGACGACGACGTCCTCGGCAAGGACCCCCAGCCGTCGACGATGGACGGTTATGTGAACACCGGCCGCGACAACGGCGGGGTGCACATCAACTCCGGTATCCCCAACCGGGCCTTCTACCTGGTGGCCACCGCCCTCGGCGGCAACGCCTGGGAACGGTCCGGGCAGATCTGGTACGACGTGCTGACCGGCGGCGGTCTCGAGGCGGAGGCGACCTTCGCGGACTTCGCCAGGCTGACGGTGGCGGCGGCGAGGACCCGCTACACCGAGGACGGCGAGGAGCAGGATGCCGTCCTCAAGGCCTGGGAACAGGTCGGGGTGCCCGCCTCGTAGCCCGCACGCCCGTTGTCGTACTAGACAGGTGCCATGCGTATTCGGGTGAGGCGCACGGGCGGGTTCGCGGGTATCGAGCGCCGGGCCGAGGTGGAGACCTCTGGACGGTCCGATGCCCAGGAGTGGCACTCCCTGGCCGAGCGGGCGGTCGCCGCCGGCCGGGACGCGCCACCCGCCGTGGTGCCGGACGGCTTCAGTTACGAGATCACCGTGGACGGCCGGACCGTGTACTGCGCGGACCCCCGGCTGACCGAGGAGCAACGGGCACTGGTGTCACGGGTGCTGAAGGAAGGCGCCTGACCCTGCCCGGCGCCTGACCCTCCCAGGCGCCGGGCAGGGACCCGGCCGCCCTCGAGGTTCGGGCTTTCGGTTCGTGCCCGGCCGTTGACTTCCGTTACCGACGGTAAGGATGATCCGGCGCATGGTGACGAACCCGATGCCTCAGTTCCCGGCCGGTTTTCTGTGGGGTGTGTCGACCTCGGCGCACCAGATCGAGGGGGCGGCGGACGTGCGCGAGCCCTCCGTGTGGGACGTGTTCACCGCCGAGCCGGGGCGCGTGAAGGACGGCTCGACGGCGGCGGTGGCCTGCGACTCCTACCACCGCTATCACGAGGACGTGGCGCTGCTGGCCGGCCTCGGTGTGGACGCCTACCGCTTCTCGGTCTCCTGGCCGAGGGTGGACTCCCCCGGCGGCCTCGACTTCTACGACCGCCTGGTCGACGCCCTGTGCGCGGCGGGCATACGGCCGGTGGTGACCCTGTTCCACTGGGACCTTCCGGTGGCCCTGGACTGGCTGGAGCGGGACACTGCGTCCCGCTTCGCCGACCACGTGTCGGTCGTCGCCGAGCGCCTGGGCGACCGCGTCGCCAAGTGGATCACACTCAACGAGCCCGCCGAGCACACCTTGCTGGGCCATGCGCTCGGGGTCCACGCCCCCGGCAGGCGGTTGATGTTCGACGCGCTGCCGGTGGCCCACCACCAGTTGCTCGCCCACGGCCTGGCCGTACGGGCACTGCGCGCGGCCGGGGCGGGCGACATCGGGATCGCCAACTCGCACGGCCCGACCTGGGCGGCGTCGGAGAAGCCGGAGGACAGGGAGGCCGCGGAGTTCTACGACCTCCTGCTCAACCGCCTGTTCTCGGACCCCGTCCTGATCGGCCGCTACCCCGAGGGCATCGGCGAGTTGATGCCGGGCGACGTCGAGGCCGACCTCAAGGTGATCGCGGAACCGATCGACTGGTACGGGATCAACTACTACGCGCCGACGAGGGTGGGCGCACCGCAGGGCGCGGAGATCGAGTTCGGCGGTCTCTCGTTCCCCGCCGAACTCCCCTTCACGGTCCGGGAGATCGAGGACCGCCCGGTCACGGACTTCGGGTGGCCGGTGGTCCCGGAGGCGCTCACCGAGCTGCTCACCGGATTCGCCGGGCGTTACGGCGACCGGCTCCCGCCCGTCCTCATCACCGAGAACGGCTGCTCGTACGAGGGCGTCGACGACCAGGAGCGCATCGCCTATCTGGACGGCCACATACGGGCGCTGCACCGGGCCGTCGAGGCGGGGGTAGACGTACGCGGCTACTTCGTGTGGTCACTGCTGGACAACTTCGAGTGGGCCGAGGGGTACGCGCGCCGCTTCGGGCTGGTGCACACGGACTTCGAGACGCTGGAGCGAACCCCGAAGGCGTCCTACACATGAATATGGAGGTGCCGAGCAGGCCGTCGTACGCGTCGAGCACCAGGGAACCGACGCACGAGAGGCCGGCGATCACGGCAGTCAACCGTGCACCGGCGAGAGTGGCGGTCGCCGCCGGGACGGTGGCCATCAGAGAGGCCAGGTGCTCGGATCGGGGAAGCATGAATCCGGCGACCATAATGGCGGCGATCATCGTGAGCGCGATTAGGAAGGGCCCATAGCGGGTGGTGACAAAGGAGCCCCACGTTGGCCTCAATCCGGTCCTCAGCGCTATGTCTCGCAGAAGTTCGGGCTGGCGCACCACAAACCCAGTTTATCATGCAGAATCATGGACACGGGAAATTACTTCGGACGGGGATGCGTTGAGGATTTTCGCGATGCGTGTACCTGCATTCCGCATACCTCTGGTTATGCGTGTGAAGAAGGGTCGCATCTTGCATGGAATGCCGGCCGCTTTCTGTCTGAAGCGCCATCCCTGGATGCGGTGGCGCGCGCATCGATGCGCGCGCCACCGCATCCAGGGATGGCGAAGCGGGGCAGCTTCGGGCAGGCCGCGGCCGAGCCGGTTTCAGGACAGCGCCACCGGGTCGCCCGCGAGTGCGGCGAGCAGGTCGTCGCCGCACTCGGCGGAAGTGTCGGCAGCCCAGCCGACATAGCCGTCAGGGCGGATGAGCAGGGCGGCGGCCCCAAGATCGTCGACGCAGGTGGCGCGGACCAGGTCGACTCGCGGCGGAAGTTCGAGTTCGGCCGGGACGGCGCCGGTGAGATCGAGCAGTACGGCATGTCCTGAGGCGAAGAGCGCCGAGAGTCGGGTGGGGCCCGCCGTGGTGACCAGGTCGGTGTCCGGCACGCGCCGTCCGGTCAGCGGGTGCTTTCCGGGCAACTCGTAGCGGAGCGAGAGCCCGGACATCAGGCCCGCCAAGTGACGGTTGGCGTCCGGTAGTCGCATGAGGTCGATGAAGATGGCACGCAGGGCGGCCACGTCCTCGTTCGGGTGCGGATCGGCCAGCACCCGCTGCGCCGAGGTGTGGTGCAGGACCTGGGCTCCGACCGGGTGCCGTTCGGCCTGGTAGCTGTCCAGGAGGTCGCTGGGCGCCCGACCCTGGACGACCGAGGCCAGTTTCCACCCGAGGTTGAACGCGTCCTGTATTCCGAGGTTCAGTCCCTGGCCGCCCAGCGGGGGGTGGATGTGTGCTGCGTCGCCGGCGAACAGGACCCGGCCCGCACGGTAGTCCTCCAACTGGCGCGTGGCGTCGCCGAATCGCGAGGAGTTGTCCACGCCGCCGAGCGAGGTCTCCTGGCCGTACACCGCCCGGAGCGCCGCGGTGATCTCTTCGTGGGTGACCGGAGTGTCGCGGTCGACGTCCGCCCGGTCCGCGCGTCCGAAGGTGAAGCGGTACCGGTCGCCGCCGAGAGGGGCCAGCATGGCCCAGTAGCCGCCCCCTTGGCGGGTGAGGGTGCTCATGTGCCCCATCTCCTGAGGCACCAGTGGCGAGACGGCGGACAGACGGATGTCGGCCAACACCGCCTGATGCGTCCCGGGCCTACCGGGAAACGGCAGCCCGAGCAGTTTCCGCACCGTGCTGTGGCCACCGTCGCAGGCCGCCAGGTAGCTGGCCCGCACGTGCAGGCCACCCGCCGCGACGACCACACCGTCGTCGTCCGCCTGGACCGCTGAGACCGCGGCGCCGCGCAGGACCCGTGCACCGGCGCCGATCGCCCGCTCCTCAAGCACCTCCTCGATCTCCCACTGTGGGATCGCGATCGGGTGGGGGTGCCTGGTCCGCCACGGAGCGCAGTCCAGAGGCACGGGCAGAGCAGCGAAGTGCCCGCCGATCGGCTCTCGCAGCACGGCCCGGCGCCGCAACGGTTCGAGCAGCCCGCGCAGTTCCAGCATTTCAGCGGTGCGGGGCTGGATAGCGCCGCCCTTCACCTGCCGGATGCGTTCGGGCAGCTTCTCCAGCACCACGGTCTCGACCCCCGCCAGGGTGAGTTCACACGCAAGCATCAGTCCGGTCGGGCCTGCGCCCACGACGACGACCTCGGTCTCGATCTCGGTCAACACCTTCACTCCCTCAGCATTTCTCGCCTCGGAGTAAATGTATACCAGGTGCAGAAATATCCTCGGGGAAGATCTCTGTTACGGTGTGCGTCGTGGACGGCAGGCCAGGGCTACGGGAACGGAAGAAGCGGCGGACCCATGCGGCGATCTCCGACGCGGCGATCGCGCTGTTTCTCGAGCACGGCTTCAACCAGGTCTCGGTGGCGCAGGTGGCGGAGGCCGCCGAGGTGTCCAAGCGGACGCTGTTCGCCTACTTCCCGACCAAGGAAGACCTCGTGGTGCATCGCCTCGCCGACCACGAGACCGAAACGGCGCGTGTTGTGCGGGACCGCTTGCCCCCCACCGCCCCACTGACCGCAGTGCGCCAGCACTTCCTCAAGGGGCTGGACGACCGGGACCCGATCACGGGGCTCAACGACCACCCGCAGGTGCTGCGGCTCACCCGGATGATCCTCGACACGCCTTCACTGGTGGCCCGGATGGAAGGCTTCAAGGCCGGCGCCGAACGTGCGCTCGCCGATGCGTTGCAGGAGACGGCCGCAACCCCGGAGCTCACCGCGCGGCTGGCCGCCGTCCAGATCGTCGCGGTCCAGTGGGCGCTGGCGCAGGACAACGCCGCACGTCTGGCGTACGGAGAACCGGCGGACGCGCGTCATCCGGGAGCTGTGGCCGACGCGGACCATGCGTTCACGCTGTTGGAGAACGGACTGGGCGATCTGTCCCGCAGCCGTGACACCAGTGCCCGATGATCGCCCCATGGCAGGTCTCGCCGACGGCGACGCTCTTCGGTGACCGTCTGTCGTGCCCTGGGTCCTGCGGTTAAGGTCCCGGGGCACGGGCGGTGTCGGAAGTGCGGGTGGTGCGTGAGGTGTTGGCGTCTCCCGCGGAAGAGAAGGGTGGCGCTGGTGAGGATCGAGAAGGCGATCGAAGCGGATGTCGAGCTCGTGGCGCACTTCCTCGGCGAGGTCGAGGCCTACTACGGCGGGGTCGACACCCGCGTGGATCAGGAGCAGATCCGCGTGGCGCTCTTCGGCCCACAACCCGTTGCCACCGTCTTGATCGCCCGCGAAGGCGACACAGCTCTCGGATTCGCCTCGTACAGCTTCGTCTGGCCTGCCGCCGGCGCCGACACGTCGATCTATCTCAAGGAACTGTTCGTACGTGAGGCTCACCGGCGCGACGGTGTCGCGGGGCGGCTCATGGAAGCCGTCCGCGAGGCGGGCCGTGCAGCCGGCTGCTCGCGGATGGAGTGGACCGCGGACGCCGGCAATCCTCCGGCCCTCGACTTCTACAGAGCCCAGGGTGTCGAGCCGCGTGCGGACAAGCCCTTCTATCGCACCAGCCTGTAGCCCGTCGGCCTCGCCATGCCCGCTCGCCGCGCGGGTCCGCGGTGGGGCTCTGTACCGCGCGGGCCGTCCCCGAGTGCCGGTCCGGCCGGGGCGGCAGGGGTCGTGTGCGCCGCTGCGGGTGCGGTGTTCGCCCCGGGTGCCTGAGTGCGAGCATGGGATATATGGGCGCGAAGTCGGATATGCCGGGAGCTCGGCGGGCCGTACGGCCGAGTCACGCACTGCTCGTGATCCCGCTCGGTCTGATCATCTTGATCATGATCGCGGACGTGTTCACGGGCAAAAGTTCCCAACTGGGTCCGTTGCTGATCGTCGCTCCCGCGGTCACCGCATCCTTCGCCGGTCCTCGTCTCACAGGGCTCATGGGCGCCCTGGCCGTGGCAGGCCAAGTCCTCTCGGCGATCGCAGAGGGCAGCGGGCTCACTGCCGGGCTCGAGATTCAGGTGATCGGCCTCGCGGTGGTCTCCGGGTTCCTGGTCGCCCTCCGTGCCGTCCGCGACCTGCGCGAGCGGCAACTCGCCCATACGCGCTCCATCGCAGCGGCCGCGCAAGAAGTCCTGATACGCCCGCTTCCCCGGCGCGCCGGCCCGCTGCGTATCGCCACCGACTACATCGCCGCGGAGCTGGACGCACGGGTCGGCGGCGACCTGTTCGCGGCTGTCCGCGCCGACCGGGTGACCCGGGTCATCATCGGTGATGTCAGGGGCAAGGGGCTGCCCGTCATCAAGGACACATCCCTCCTGCTCGGCGCCTTCCATGGCTCGGCCTATCGCAATCTCTCGCTTCCCCACATGGCGATACATCTGGGGAACGCCATGTACTGGAACTGGGCCAACGCCGCCGCTGACGACCCCGAGGCCGACGAGTCCTTCGTGACCGTTCTTCTTCTGGACTTCCCCGACAACGTCGGGCGGGTGGAGACGATCAGCTGTGGCCATCCGCCGCCGCTGCTGCTCCACGAAGGCAAGATCAGCGCCCTGGATGCCCGCAGTCCCGGACTCCCGCTGGGCATCACCGTCCCCACAGTGGATCAGTACGTCGTCGACACCTTCAGCTTCGTGGCCGGCGACGTCCTGCTTCTCTACACCGACGGTGTCATCGAGACAGCCAGCCCCAACGGCACCTTTTATCCGCTCTCCAAACGGATGGCGGCCTGGGACGGCACAGGTGGCCCGGAGCGCCTTGTCCGACACGTTCATGAGGACCTGTTGAGCCACGCTCGCGGACCTCTCGGCGACGATGCCGCCCTCATCGCCATCCAGCGCCTCGCCGATCGGACGGAGTGACGGCTCCGTCGCCTCCGGTGCGCACCTGCCACTGCGCGATGGAGGGTGCCGCGGACCGCGTAGGTACGCGGCCGCGCGTGGCGGCAACCGGAGACTTGTGAGTGGGACCTGTAGGTCTTCTGGAGTGATGTCTGTCCCTCGACCCGAACTTGAGGGTGCCGATGGAGGGGACGGTCGCCTTGTGACGGCGGTCGGGTTCGTGGTGGATGCCTCGGCCCGGTCACCCCGCGAGTGGGTCCCCAAGGTCGGAGCTGTAGTAAAGGGGTATGGACAACGTCATAGACCTGCGTAGCGACACCGTCACCCGCCCCACCGACGCCATGCGTACCGCCATGGCACAGGCCGAGGTGGGCGACGACGTGTTCGGTGACGATCCCGCCGTGAACGCGTTCCAGGAGCGGCTGGCGCAGCTGCTCGGCTTTCCCGCCTCGCTGTTCGTCTCGTCCGGAACCCAGAGCAACCTGTGCGCCTTGCTGAGCCACTGCGGGCGGGGCGAGGAGTACATCGCCGGGGCGGAGGCCCATCTGTACAGCCACGAGGGCGGCGGGGCGGCCGCGCTCGGCGGGATCCAGCCGCAGCCGTTGCCGCACCAGGACGGGACCCTCGATCTGGCGGACATCGAGGCGGCGATCAAGCCGGACGACCCGCACTTCGCGCGGAGCAGGCTCCTGTGTCTGGAGAACACGTTCAGCGGCACGGTGATCGCCCCCGAGTATGTTCAGGCGGCCACGGCACTGGCCCGAAAGCATCACTTGGCGACGCACCTGGACGGGGCCCGGATGTTCAATGCCGCGGTGGCCGGCGGCGGCGATCCCTACGAAGGGGCACGGAAGATCGTGGAGCCGTTCGACAGCGTGTCGGTGTGCTTCAGCAAGGGCTTGGGGGCGCCGGTCGGGTCGGTGCTGCTCGGCTCGACGGAGTTCATCGGGCAGGCGAGGCGGTGGCGTAAGGCCCTGGGCGGCGGTATACGGCAGGCGGGCGTCCTGGCAGCGGCTGCTTCCTACGCACTGGACCATCACGTCGAGCGGCTGGCCGACGACCACGCGAACGCCGCACTCTTCGCCGAGATCCTCGACGGCGTACCGGGGCTCGAGGTCGGCCCGGCGCGCACCAACATGGTGTTCGCGCGGCCGGTGCCGGGGGTCACGCCGCCGGATCTGCTGGAGCGGCTCGCGGCGCAGGGTGTGCTGTGCACTGGGGGTCGGCCGCAGTTCCGGTTCGTCTTCCATCTCGACGTCTCGAGGGCGGACGCGGAGCGCGCGGCACATCTGGTCCGGGAGACCGTGGCCGCAAGCGCCGCCTGAGGGCGGGCGGGGCCCCTACAGCGCACCGGGCTCAGCCACCGGCATGTCCCACGCGCCCGTGCGGCCGACCGGGCAGCCGGGCTCGGCGGGTCCCGTAGTCGGCCGGTGGGCCCCCCGCCGTCCACCACTGTGAGGCGGTGACACGGTGGCGCCGGTTCCTTGCGGGGATCTCTCGAGTTCCCCGCAAGGGCGACCGGGTACCTCAGAGCCTCAGCAGGCGCCCTCGTCCTGCCAGGGGCCCCACTCGGTGGCGGCGGGCTGCTCGTTCTGGGTCCACCACTTGGCCTTCCAGTTGTGGTTGCTGTACGAGACCTCGTTCCCTGCCGTGTAGACCGCGGTGGAGCTCCAGGCGGGCTTGCATGTCGTGTTCGGGGGAGTCGGCGTGCCGGTGGGGGTGCCGGTGGGCGGGGTGACTCCGGCGAACTTCACCGAGTACTTGGCGAAGTCCCCGGCGTTCTGCGGGACGCTGGAGCAGGTGCCCGAGGTGCGACCGCCGTTGTCGGGCGGATTGCACTGGCGGTCCCGGTTGAGCGACCAGAAGGTGAAGCGGTCCATATTGTGGCTGGTGGCGTAGTCCAGCACGCTCTGGAAGTCCGCCTGCGTGAACATCTCCCCGGTGTCGCTGCGACCGTTCATGCCCGAGAAGCCCTCGTGGGCGTAGGCGGTGGCCTGGTCCCAGCCGAACGTGGACTGCAGGATCTGGTTGAAGTTGGTCAGTGCGCCGGTCTGGGAGGCGGCGCCGTTGAAACCGCCGTCGAAGGGCATGATCGAGAAGTTGTTCGGGGTGAATCCCTGCGACTTCGCTTCCAGGAGCATCTGCTTGCCGAACCAGCCGGTGCCGTCGGCCGTACCGGCCGTGGTGACGGAGACGTAGAGGCCGGGATTGTTCTGCTGGAGGATCTTGGCAGCGCCGATCTCGTTCTTGACGGCCGCCGTGTTCTCGTACTCCGGCTCTTCCAGATCGAAGTCGATGGCGCGCAAGCCATACTTGGTGATCACCTGTTGGTACGCCGCCGCTGTGGCCGCTGCGTCCGAGCACGTTTGGCCGAGCTTTGTGCCGCCGTATCCGCCGATGGAGACGGAGACGTCACCGCCCTTGGCGCGGATGTTGCTGATGACGGACTGGACGGCGGTGTCCGAGGAGACCGCCGCGGTGCCGCCCCAGGTGGGGGAGCAGCCGCCGCCGTTGGGGGCGAGGACGAAGGCCAGCTGGAAGGCCTTGAGTCCGGTTGCGTCCATGATTGCGCCCGCGTCCGGCGGGTCGTTGTCCAGCGGCATCAGATAGGGGGCCGCGGCGTACCAGCGGTTGCTCAGGGCGCTTGTCGCGCCCGAGGCGTTGCCCGCTACCAGCGCGGTCGTGCCTGCGGCGGCCAGTCCGACCGCGGCGACCGCGCCCAGACATGCACGAAGACGTCTCACTGCGTGCCTCCGGTGGGGGTGGTGGGGGAGCCGTCCCAGCCTGGTGAGTTGTTGTAGTCACGTCAATGGATTGGCCTAGACCAAGTGACAGTTTGGACTAGACCATGCAAAGGCTTTACTTCGGTACGGTGTGGGTGCGTGTCGGGACGGTGCCGAGCTGCGTCACGTGGCGCGGCTGATGCGACCGAGCCTCAGAGCGGGAGAACCAGCCCTTCCGCTGCGGCCAGGATCTCCCCGTCGTATGTGGCCGCCGCCTCTGTGACGCACCGCCCTCGATCCGTGTCGGGCCAGAAGTGCGTGAGCAGCAGGCGCCGTACTTCCGCGCGAGCGGCCCATCGGCCCGCTTCGGCCGCACCGAGCAGACGAGGGTCGGTGGCGGCGCCCTGCAATGTGGCGCCGGCGATGAACAGGTCCGCCTCGTGGGCCAGTTCGCCGAGCGCGTGGTCGCCACCGGCGTCGCCGCTGTAGGCCACGGTCAGTCCGGGTGCCGTCAACCGCACGCCGGCGTGCGGCACGTGGTGCGGAAGCGGGCTCCCTTCCAGCCGGAAGATGCCGATCTCGTGGCTGCCGGGCAGAGGATGTGGTTCGAAGACCTCGCGCAGATCCTCGGTCGGCTCCATCGCCTGCACCCGCTCGAGCACCCCTGGCGGGCAGTACAGCGGCAGGCGGTTGTCGAGCCCTCCGCCGAAGAGCAGCGCGCGACAGAGTGCGCTCAGATCCGCGCAGTGATCAGGGTGTTCATGGGTGATGGCCACGGCGTCGAGTGCTTTCGCCGGGCAGACTTCCAGCAGTCGAGGCAGGGTTGCGTACCCGAGGTCCAGGGCCAGGCGAAAACCGTCGATCTCCAGGAGGAAGCCGCTCGCCGCCCGGCCGGCTTCCGGCCAGGCGCCGCATGTCCCCAACACGGTCAACTCCCGCACCGCCGCATGCTCCCACGCTGCCGACCGACAAGGCCATGGACGGGAGCCGGGCGTTGCATCGAAGGCCGCTGGACTGCCCATCGGGTCCCGGCGCCGGAATGCCTGCCCCGGTGTCGTCCAGTGCCGGAAGCGATGTCAGGCCGTCCGGTGATCGCTCTCGTGAGGACCGACGTTGCAGGTCCGCTGCACTGTGAGATGCGCGACCACATTGTGGACATTGTGCCCAGCGTCACAGACGGGAACGGCAAACTCGTTGAACGTTCACCTATAGTGGTGGAAGATTCAACAACACTCAGTGATGGGTGTCCCCGATTCAACCGAGGTATCTGATGACCCTCCAGCTCGACCCGGCCGCCCAGAACCTTCTCTTCCGGGATGCGCACACCGCGAACACCTTCACCGACGAACCGGTGACCGATGAGCAGGTGCGGGCCGTCTACGACCTGGTGAAGTACGCCCCGACCGCCTACAACCAGCAGCCGCTGCGCGTTGTGCTCGTGCGCACTCCCGAGTCCCGCGAGCGACTGGTGGGCCATATGACCGCGAACAACGCACCGAAGACCGCCGCCGCACCCCTCGTGGCGATCCTGGCCGCGGACAACGAGTTCCACGAGGAGCTGCCCAACCAGTTCCCGGTGTTTCCCGAGGCGAAGGACCTGGTCTTCGGCGAACGGCCGGTGCGTGAGCAGTCGGCGACCCTGAACGCCGCGCTGCAGATCGGCTACTTCATCCTCGGCGTTCGGGCCGCCGGACTGGCCGCCGGCCCGATGACCGGCTTCGATGCCGCGGGCATCGAGAAGGACTTCTTCCCCGACGGCGACCACTCGGTGCTGGTCGTGGTGAACATCGGCAAGCCCGGCGAGAACGCCTCGTACCCCCGCGGCCCGCGTCTGGACTACGACGAGGTCTTCGACGCCGTCTGAGCCGCAGTCCGACCCGCGTCCGGACCGCTGCCGCCGGGTCCTGCCGACGGCAGCGGTGCACGTTCGGCCACGAGGTCGGCGGCCCTGCTCTCCGGGCAGGGCCGCCGACCTGTCGGCTTCTGTGATGCAATCACCCGAGGCTGCGTACATGATCGGTGACAGGCCGGTCCCGGACAACGGGACGCAGGCGACTCCACCGCGGAACGCAGTGATCTGGTGGTCCGTCGTATCAAGGCGTGCGACCGGAGCGGGTGCCCGAAGGGTGCGGCCGACGTGAAGCCGCGGTTCGCCGGTGCCGCTTGCACGCTTCCGTGTCACCGAGAGGGTTTCCGGCCTGCTCCGGCCGCAGTTGTCCGCCGACGGTGCTGCGAGCACCGTCGTCATCGCCGCCGGAGCCCTGCTGTCCCCGCCCAGGCTTGGCCGTGTCAGGTTGATCGGGCGCGGACCGCATCCGCTACGACGCCCGACCGGTCACTTGGTGTACACCTCCGCCCGGTCCACGCTCACGAACGCCGCCTGTGACTGGGAGTTGTGCTCGCCGGTGACCCGAAGACGCAGGGTGTGCCGACCGTCGGGCAACTGCGGGCTGACGTACTGCAACGTCTCCCCGGTGCGCATCGCGCCGTAGAAGTCGACGCGTTGCTCGGAACCTCCGTCGATGCTCAGGGCCCCGATGCCGTTGCCGGTGTCGCGCACGGACAGCAGAGCGATACGGGTTCCGGTGAAGGTCCAGGTGACCGTGTTGCCGCTTCGGTCGCTCCAGTGATCGTCGCCCCAGAAGCACTGAGTGGCGCATCCGGTGCCGGAGTTCCAGGTGCCGGTGTACGCGAGTGTGCCGTCGCCGCTCGACCGGCCGTCGTCATTGATCCAGTAGGTACCGGAGCCCGGGTCGCCCGCCGGCAGTTCCTGGGTGGCGCCGACAGCGAGCGGGCGGCCGAGGTCGGGACCGCCGTCCGCCTTCCACGTGATCTTCTGGGCGCGGGTGGTGCGGTCGGTGTAGGTGTAGGCCGACGTCGTCTTGGCGTGATAGACGATCCAGTCCTCCGTTCCGTCGGGGGAGCGGAAGAAGGCATGGTGGCCGGGACCGTAGACACCGTGGTCGTCCGAACGGGAGAACACCGGGCCGGAGGTCTGCTCCCAGTTGGCGGGTACGAGCGGGTCGGCGCCTTCGCGCAGGGACATCATCCAGACCTGGTAGTCCGGCTTGCCTGTGTCGCATGTCGAATACGTCATCCACGTACGGCCGTTGCGGTTGAGGAACTCCGGTCCCTCGCGCACCTCGGCACAGCCGCCGGCGGCGTCGATCGCGACGGCGTCGCCGGAGACGGTGTAGGGGTTGGACATCGGGGCGATGTTGATGCCGTTGTGCTGGTACGCGTTGATACCGGCATAGGCGAGGTAGAGGCGCCCGTCGTGCTGGAGGATTCCGGGGTCGATGGCGAAGTCGGAGACGTGGTTGGGCGGCGCGAGCTTCGCCTTGAAGTGGTAGGGACCGGCCGGGTCGTCACGCTCCGACTCCAGGACGTACAGGCGATGATGGTCGTCGATGCCGTCGTCCGCCGTGTAGTAGAGGTACCAGCGGTCGCCGAAGCGGTAGAACTCCGGTGCCCAGATGTCGCGGTTGCGCGAGGCATCGGTGTCGGTCCACACGGTGACGGGGGCGGCGGTCAGCAGGGTTCCCAGCGAGGACGAGCGCCACATGCGGATGCTGTCGCCCTGGGTCGTCGTCAGGTAGTAGGACCCGTTCCAGAACGTCACGAAGGGGTCCGGGCCGGTGTTGAGCGGATTGCGGAAGGTGCCCGTCTCGGTGGCGGACGCGGTGACGACGGTCTGCGGGACGGTGACGAGTCCCAACAGGAGGACGAGGAGGAGGGTGAGGCGGGGAAAGCGCCGTGCTGCGCGCATGGCGGCTCCTTCGCTGCAGGGGGTGGGTGGTGTGTCGGCAGGGTGCCTATTGGCCGCCGAGACCCGTCGTCGCGACGGACTTCACGATGTGCCGCTGGAAGAACATGAAGACCACGACGAGGGGAAGTGCGGCCAGGACGGCGGAGGCCATCGTCTGGGCGTACTGGATGCCGTAGGCGTCCTTCACGGAGGTGATGCCTACCGGCAGGGTCATCAGCGCGGGGTCGGAGGTCGATACGAAGGGCCACAGGAAGTTGTTCCACGCCCCGATGAACACGAAGATCGAAACGGCCGCCAGCATCGGGCGGGACAGCGGCAGAAGGACCGACCAGAAGATGCGCCAGTGGCCGGCACCGTCGATGCGGGCCGCCTCCTCCAGCTCGTGGGGCAGTGAGTCGAAGTGCTTCTTCAGGATGAACACCATCACCGGCGCGACAGTCTGCGGAAGGATCACCGCGGCGTATGTGTCCACCAGGTGCAGGGTGAGCATCTGCCGGAACCACGGCACGATCATCAACTGGGGCGGCACCAGAACGGCGGCGACGGTCAGTGCGAACAGCACGCGGCGGCCGGTGAACCGGGTGCGGGAGAAGGCGTAGCCGGCCATAGCCGAGACCAGCACGGTGATCACCGTGACGGCGGCGGAGACGAGCAGGCTGTTGAGCATCCACAGGGGCAGGTCTCCGCGCTGCCACACGGAGCTGAAGCCGTGGAAGGTGAACCCGTGCCGGGGCCAGAACCAGTGGGCCGGATCGCTGGCGTCCGCCTCGGACTTGAAGGCGGTCAGCAGGGCCCATGCCATGGGCAGCAGCCATATCACCGTCATGACGACGAGCGCGGCGAGCGCGAGCACGCGGGCGAGGGCGCCGTCCCCGAGGGTGAGATTAGTGCGGCTGCGGCGGGCCTGCTGTCGAGGCATCGATTCCCGCACGCCTAGCTCGCTTTGCCGGGTGGGCGCGGTGCGGACGGGCAGATCGGTGGAGGTCATGTCACTTCTCCCGGCGGCGGAGGGCGGCGTACTGGACGGCGGAGGCGATCAGGACGAGGGCGAAGAAGATGTAGCTGATCGCCGAGGCGTAACCGAGCCGGTAACCGGTGAAGCCGACGTCGTAGATGTACTCGACAACGGGGCGTGTGGAGCCGTTGGGACCGCCCTTGGTCATCAGGTACACCTGGTCGAAGACCTTCAGCGAGGCCAGGATCTGCAGCACCGTGATCACCGCGCTGATGCGGGCGAGTTGGGGCAGGGTGATCGACCACAGGCGCCGCCAGGCGCCCGCGCCGTCGATGGCGGCGGCTTCGTAGAGGTGGTCGGGGATGGACTGCAACGCGGCTAGGAGGAGAAGGAAGTTGAAGCCGACGGTCCACCACAGCGTGGTCAGGGTGATTGCCCACATGGCGACCGACTCGTCGCTGAGCCAGGCCACCTGTTCCAGACCGAGGATGTGGAGGAGGTGGTTGTACAGGCCGAGGTCCGGCTGGTAGAGCCAGATCCACAACAGGCTGACGACGCCGACCGGCAGCAGATAGGGGGCAAAGAAGGCCAGCCGCCACACCCATTGGCCGGGCAGGCCCGTGTGGACGAGCAGAGCCAGCACGAGGGCGACCAGGACCAGCGGAACGGTCGAGATCAGCGTGAACCAGACGGTGTGACCGAGCGAGCTCCACATTGCGGCGTCGCCCAGGGCCTCGGTGAAGTTGTCGACGCCGACGAAGCCCGGGCTGTGTGCCGACAGAGAGGTGTCGGTCAGGCTCATCCACAGGCCCTGGCCGAGCGGCCACAGCAGGAAGACGGCGAACAGGACGAGGAAGGGCAGCGCGAACAGCAGACCCGGCGGGACCGGTCGGCGCCCGGACGGGGCCCCGGTGCGGGGCGCGGCCTGAGGAGAGGACATCGTTGTGCCTCCTGCGCGGGGTGTGCGGCCGGGTCAGGCCGGACTGGGCTTGGAGAGGAAGGTGTTCAGGCGCTGCACCATGGCGCGCGCCGCACGGTCGGGGGCGAGGCCGTCGAGGAGAGCCTGCTGCAGCACCTGGGACATCGCGTTCTGGAAGTCCGATCCGGCGCCGGCGAACCACACCGACGGGTCGAGGACGACGTGATCCTGAGCCTCGGCGTAGTGGGCCTGGGGCTGTAGTCGTGCGTAGGCGCTCGTCCGGGTGACGGGCCCGTAGGCGGGGATGTGGCCCGCGGTGGCCCAGATCTGGCCGGCCTTGAGGAGGGCGGCGACCGCCCGGTGCGTACGGCGGCGGTGCTCGGGGTCCGGGTCGGGGTGGCGGGGCAGGACGAAGGAGTGCGAGTCGGCGTACACGGCCGGGGTGCCGAAGACGGTGGGGAAGGGGGCGGCACTCACGTTCTTGTCCGCGGTGCGGAAGGTACCCAGCTCCCATTCACCAGAGAGGATCATCGCCGTCTGCCGGTTGGCGAACGCGGCGATGGCGGCGGGGTAGTCGAGCCGCTTGGGGTTGACCCGCCCGTCGACGAGTTTCGCCATGAACGCGATGACCTCGGCCATACGGTCCACGTCGACCTCGGCGGGTCCGCCTTCGGGCAGGTCGAAGGCGCCGCCGGTCTGCCGGTACAGGCCGTAGAACAGGCGCCAGCCCTGCGCCGTGTCCGTGACGTAGCCGAAGGCGATGCCCTGCCGGCCGGAAGCTTTGGCCAGTTCCCTGCCGGCGGCCAGGAAGCGGTCGGGGGAGGAGAAAGCCTCGGTGTCCAGGGCGCCGTCCGGGGTGAGCAGGCCGGCTTTTGCGGCCGGTTCGGGGTGGAAGAAGACGATGAACGGGTGCGTGTCCAGGGGGACGGCGTAGGTGTGTCCGCGATATTGGGTGCGTGCCCACACCGCATCGGCGAAGTCGTCGCGTCCGACGCCGTATTCGGCGAGGACGTCGAGGTCCCAGGGGTCGAGCAGACCGGTGGGGGCGTAGCCGGCCAGACGGGACATGTGCGCGACGGCGACGTCGGGGCCGCGGCCACCGGCGGAGGCCATGGCGAGCTTGGTGTAGTACGGGGTTCCCCATTCAAGGACGGTGCGCTCGATACGTGTGCCCGGCATGTCGGGACGTGCGGCGCGGACCATGTCGTTGAGCAGGCCGCCGTCGGCGCCGCTGAACAGATCCCACAGGCGGACGGTCGACGCGTCGGCGGCCTGCGCCGACCCGCAGCCGCTGAGGGCTGCGGCGCCGAGGAGGGCCGCACCGGAGGTGAGGGCGGTGCCGAGCAGTCGGCGCCGGCTCAGGCCGGGGGGACCGACGGGCGCGGGTATGCCTGTCATCGGGCTCCTTTCCAGCGGCGACGCTGCATCCGAAGGCGAGACCGGAGCACCGCCGCCGCACGGCTCATTTCTTACATCGATGTAAATTCTGCGCGGGATGCGCTGTGCTTCCGCTCGCGCGGAACCGTGCTAGGGAGTGTTCTCGTAGGCCGCCGGGCGCAACTGGGCCTGGCGCAGACGGCCCGTGTCGACCTTCTCGGTGCGATCGAAGCGGTAGACGCCGTTGCGTTCCTGGAAGACGTCGGTGAGCTGCGTGTAGCAGTAGCCGAACATGTCCGGGTCGCCCAGCAGCACGCCGGTCAGCCCGGTGAACCGGTCGACGAACTCTTCGTCGGTGCACGGCCGTTCACCGTAGCCCCAGGAACTGTCGCGCTCTTCGCCGGTCGCGGCGGCGGCCTCCGGGTCCCACCAGATGCCGCCGAACTCGCTGCAGAAGTAAGGCTGCCCCCGGTACGGCAGCGACCAGTGCCGGCCGTCGGGCGCCGCGTTCACGTACGGCCGGTCCTCCGCCAGGCCGTCCATCACCCTGGCGAAGGCGACCGGGTCCTGCTCGTAGCAGTGGGAGTCGTACACATCCGTATCTGCCACCCGGTGGGCGTAGCCCGAGGCGTCGACGACGGGGCGGGTGCCGTCGGCCTGCTTCGTGGCCAGGAACATGGCGCGGGTCACGTCGTCGAGCCGGGTGATGCGGTCGTGCAACGGCTGGTAGGTCTCGTTGAGGGGGCACCAGCCGACGATCGAGGGGTGCGAGTAGTCCCGCTCCAGGGCCTCGAGCCACTCGGTGACGTACGACGCGTCCGGTTGCTGGTTGTCGTCGCGGACGCCCACCTCGCACCCCCAGTCGCCGAACTCGCCCCAGACAAGGTATCCGAGCCGGTCGGCATGGTAGAGGTAGCGCTCCTCGAACACCTTCTGGTGCAGCCGGGCGCCGTTGAAGCCCGCCGCACGTCCCAGCTCGATGTCGCGGACCAGGTCGGTGTCCTCCGGCGCGGTCATCAGCCCGCCGGGGTAGTAGCCCTGATCGAGCACAAGGCGCTGGAAGACCGGTTCGCCGTTGAGCA
Source organism: Streptomyces sp. WAC07094 (assembly GCF_036320405.1). Taxonomy (NCBI): domain Bacteria; kingdom Bacillati; phylum Actinomycetota; class Actinomycetes; order Kitasatosporales; family Streptomycetaceae; genus Streptomyces; species Streptomyces sp. WAC07094. The sequence continues at coordinate 517,108 of NZ_JAVMJZ010000003.1, read as the reverse complement.
GCAGCCGTTTGCCGTGCAACGAGATCGAGCGCATACCCGCATACGAGCGGGCCGAGTCCACGATCGCGCCGTCGGCGTCGAGCAGTTGGAGTGTGAGGTCGTACAGGTGCGGATCCTGCGGTGACCACGTGCGCAGGCGATCGTCCGGCACGGGAAGCACCAGCCGGGGCGCGAGATCGAGGTCCGCGCGGGTCTCGGACGAGATGATCTCGCCCTGGTCGTCCGCGAGGATGGCCCGCAGCCGGTGACCGGGGACATTTGCGGTCAGCGGCAGTTCAAGGAAGAACGAGCCCGAGGCCAGGTCGGGCGTGATGCGAGGGCGCTTGAGCGCGGCCGTTCGCGGGACCGGCTCCATCCACACGGTCTGCCAGATTCCCGTCGTCCTGGTGTAGTGACAGTGGGAGTTGGCGTACCAGGTGGCTTGCTTGCCGCGAGCCTGAACGCCGTGACGGCTGTCGCGGGCGCGGACGACGATCGTCAACTCGTGGCCCGGCTCGGCGACATCACCGAGGTCGGCGGTGAACGGGGTGAAACCGCCGCGGTGTCGTGCCACTTCGGTGCCGTCGACCCACACGGTGGTGTCGTGATCGACGGCACCGAAGTGCAGCAGCACCCGGGATTTCGCCCAGGCGGCCGGGACGGTCACCGTGCGCCGGTACCAGACGGCCTCGAGGAAGTCGGTCTCACCGATCCCGGAGAGTTCGGACTCCGGGCAGAACGGGACGACGATGCGGTCGGCGAGTTCTCTCTCCCGCAGACCGCGCTCGAGACCGGTGTCGGACCGGTCGATCTCGAACTGCCACTCGCCGTTGAGGTTCAGCCAGGTCTCCCGGACGAACTGCGGCCGCGGGTATTCGGGGCGGGGTGGGGCCGAGGGGCGGGGGAGGGGCATGGGGCTCCTTGCGCCTTGGGACTCGAGGTGTGCGGGGCACATGGCATCATGGCGATTACATCGATGTAAATATGTCGGCGGGAACCGATCCGGCCCGCAACCGATTCGTGACGGTCGGTACGATCATGGGCAGGCGGAAGGATGAACAGCGTGGCGGCCAGACCCAGGATCAAGGACGTGGCGGAATACGCCGGTGTCTCCCCGAAGACCGTCTCCAACGTGATCAACAACTTCGAGCATGTCTCGGAACGAACCCGTGCCGCCGTCCAGGAGGCGATCGACGCCCTGGGCTACCGCGTCAACATCGCCGGACGCCAACTGCGGCAAGGCCGTACCGGCATGATCACCCTGGCTGTCCCCGAGCTGGACGTGGCCTACTTCGCCGAACTGGCCAAGCACGTCATGGACGAGGCCGCCGCCCGCGGCCGCACCGTGCTCCTCCATTCGACCGAGGCGGTGCGCGAACGAGAACTGGCCGCGCTGCAGGGCTTCGACGCCCAGTTCTCCGACGGCGTCATCCTCAGCCCGCTCGCCCTCAACCCACGCGACCTCGCCACGCGCGATCGACGACTGCCGGTGGTACTGCTCGGCGAGCGGCCCGCCGGGGGCAGCACGGACCACGTGGGCATCGACAATGTGCGTGCCGCACGCGAGGCCACGGAACATCTGCTGTCCAGGGGCCGGCGCCGTATCGCTGTCGTCGGCGGTGCCGTCCGCGGCCGCCAGGGCACCGACCGGCTGCGCACGGACGGCTACCGGGAGGCCCTCGGGGCCGCCGGAGTGCCCTTCGACGCCGACCTGGTGATCCCAGTCGGCGCCTACCACTGGCGGGACGGCGCTCGCGCGGCCGCCTCGCTGGTGGAACGCGGCCTTGGCCCCGACGCACTGTTGTGCCTGAACGACCACCTTGCGCTCGGCGCGCTGCGGGCACTGCACGAACACGGCCGTTCCGTCCCGGGTGACCTCGACGTCGTGGGCTTCGACGACATCGAGGCATCGCGCTTCAGCGTGCCCAGCCTGACCACGGTCGCCCCCGACAAGCGGGAGATCGCGCGGGCCGCGGTGTCCCTGCTGCTGGAGCGGATCGACGCCCCGGACGGCGCCGCCCTGCGCGACCATGTGGCCGGGCACCGGATCATCGTCCGGGAGAGCACGGGCGGCTGATCGTCAGGTCGTCGTGTATGCGGTATTCGTAGTCGGCTCTGTGGAATCCGGCCGGGGGCGAAGACGTTCCTACACATATGAGCGACAAGTTCCACAACGCCGCCGTCCCCGCGGTCGAGGGTGAGTCGTTCCGCGAGCTACTGGCCGCCGAACGTGCCGCGACGCTCGCGCAGATCGCGGCGCTGAGTCGAGAATTCGAGGGGATCGTCGCAGCGAACGCCTTCGTGGCCATCGACGACGAACACGACCCGGAAGGATCGAGCACGGCCTTCGAGCGGGCTCATGTCGCCTCCTTGCTGGACCGGGCCCGGAAGCATCTGACAGAGCTGGACCGGGCGTTGGAACGGCTGGAGCAAGGCGACTACGGAAAGTGCGTGAAGTGCGGTGAGCCGATTCCGAGGGAGCGGCTCGAAGTACGTCCGGCGTCGACCATGTGCGTGCGTTGCGCGGCCTCCGGCCCGCGCTGACACCCTGCACAAGCAGGTCCCGGCGCTGTCGGAGCGGGAGCCGGTTCGGACCACCGCTCAGGCGTCCTGGACGCCCGCGTCCTCTTCGCGCTCAGGGTCCCTGAAGAGGAGTTCGAAGACGGCTTCCAGTCGTCGGGCGAGATCGTCGCCCTCGGCCTGCAACAGCGCCGTGTCGCCGATGACCTTCCTCATCAGCCACACCCCGGCGATCAATGAAAGTGCCAGTCCGGCACGCTCGCGTGCTCCCGTTCCGGTGAGCAGTCCGGCCAGATGCCGCTCCACGTGGCGCTCGATTCCCTCCCGCATGATCTCCGCGCTCCTCCGATTGGGCGCGGACAGCAGCATCAACAGGAACGGATCGAGATGGTCCGCCTCGGGTGCCGTCCTGTCCACCAGCACTCTGGCGACATCACGGCTCAGCGTGCGCGGGTCGTCGGTGACGACGGTGCGCGGCGCGAAGGACTCCTCCACGGCCTCGGCGAAGAGCTCTTCCTTGGAACCGAAGTAGCGGTTGACCAGCATGGCGGTCACGCCGGCGGACTTCGCGATCTCGCGCACGCCCACACCGTCGTAGCCGAACCGGGTGAATGCCTCCACCGCGGATCGGAGGATCGCCTCGCGTGTCGCTTTGGCGTCCCGCGGTCGCTTGGCGGCCGGATCGGTGGACGGCGGCGCGGGAGGGTCCTCTTTCATGGCGGGCAGTCTAGTCGGGAGAACAGAATAAGTCTACGAGTGTAGACATGCGTCGGTACTCTTCCTGACCTCGATGGCGCCGGGGTGACCCCGTTGTGGGCACGGTTGCGTGGTGAAGGCCGTGCCGTCGCCGGCGGATGGGGGTGCGCGTCAGTTCACCGAGCGGATCGTGCCGCCGTCGACGCGGATGGTGGCACCGCTGATGTAGTCGGCGTACGGACTGGCGAGGTATGCGACGGCACCCGCGATCTCCTCCGGGCGGCCGAAGCGACCGATGTCGTTGGGCACGAAGTCGCGTGCGGCGTTGCGCTCGATCTCCTCCCACGACTCCCCCCAGCCGTGATCCGGAGCGATCCCGGTCAACAACCGCTCCACGGCGTCGACGAGGATCGCTCCGGGGGCGACCACGTTCGAGGTCACTCCGGTGTCCTTCAGTTCCCGCGCGAGGGAGACGGCCAGGTTGTGACGCGCCGCGAGTGACGCGTTGTAGTGGGGCTGCATGGCGATCGGCTGCGATGCGAGCCCACCGCCGATCTGGATCACCCGGCCCCAGCCGCGCCCGCGCATCCCGGGTACCAACCGCTGGATCATGCGCACGCCCGAGACCACGTTCACCTCGTATGTGCGAACCCAGGTATCGGCGGTGGCGTCGGTCCATCCGATGTGGTCGTACGCCCCGGCGTTGTTGACCAGGATGTCGGTCTCTCCGGCGGTGGCGGCCACGGCGTCGGCTCCCTCGTCCGTGGTGAGGTCGCCGATGGCCACGGCGACAGCGCCGACCTCCTCCGCCACCTTTCGTGTGCGGGCCTCGTCGCGCCCGTGGACGACGACGTCCGCACCCTCGGCGGCGAGCAGCCGCGCGATCGCCTCGCCGAGCCCCGAGCTGGAACCGGTCACCAGAGCCCGGCGGCCCTCCAGGTTCACGTCCATCGCACTGTCCTTCCAGGTTTGTATACGACTGTAGACTTCGAGCTAAGTCTACACCCGTAAACATGTGGGTGGATGGCATCACTGCCGGTCCGCACCCAGGCGGCGAGCGGAATCGCATCCGCTTGGACGATTCGAAGACGGACGCTTGCCGTCGATGCGGAAGGTCACCTCGGAGTCCGGCGGGACGTGCGCCGTAGCTCGATTCACCGGCCGCGCTCGACGGCGCCGCCGATCATTCCGGGCTTGGTCGGCGATGCGGCCCACGCCAAGACACCGGATCGGGAACAGGGGGCGTGGACATCGATTCTCGGCGCGGGGGCCCTGCCCCGGGCCGTCGCCGAGAACAGCCCGGCTGAACGGCCCACCCCTCTGAGCGCCTACGACTCCGAACACCGCCGCAACGCCCGACGAGTCTCCTTCGACTCAAGGAATATGCACCGCTTCATGACCGGCCGATCCGCGCTGGATCGGTCAAAACGCTCTTTAAGGGCGTTGATGCGGTCGATCGCCGGCGGAGGGCCGTGGCCCACTCTGCGCCCCTGCCAATTCCCCTGGCCCCCAGCTCACGCCTGGCGGCTGCCCGGCCGCCGGGTGACTCCGTGCTCTCGGCCCGGCTAGGGTCGGGCCGCGCGAAAGTGCGCCGACGTGAGGACACAGGCCTCCGGCGCGGCAAGCCGGCTGGTACGCCGATGGCGTGCGGTGCCGACGAGTAGTTCCGAATTTCGAGCGAGGCGGTGCAGCCGGAGTGTCCGAGATCGAAGAAGTGCGGGCGGCCTGGGGGTGGATTGCACGCTGGATCACGGCCAACGCCCCGTCCACGGCGCAGGCGCTGCGTGGTCCGGCGACGGACGAGGACATTGCGGGCCTGCGCGACGCGCTGGGATTCGAGGTGCCCGACGTGCTCGAGGCGCTGCTGCGGACGAACAACGGCAGCGGCGCGAAGGACACTACGCGGACCCTTCCCAGCGGACGGGTGGTGCCGGTCAGGCACCTGGATTCGGCGATCTTCCCGTTCGGCAAGGTGCTCCTTGGATGCGAGGAGATCGTCGAGACGCACGCCCAGCTGCTGGACGTGGCACAGGAGGCCGAGGGCTACTGGGAACCCCACTTGATCCCGGTCATTTGGGACTTTGAACGCGCCTACTACGGCTATGCCCTGGATGCCTCCGGATCTTCCGGATTCCGTGTGCTGCACTATGCCGAGGTAAGTCCGAATGAAACCGATCCGACGACTTCCCTGGGCGAGCTGTTGAGGTCGTTCGCCGACGGAATGGACCGCGGCAACTGGGATGTTCAGCGCCCGCAGGTGGAGAACGGGTCTCTCCGGTGGCGCGAGGAGTGACATCGGTGTGGGGCCGCCCCGGGAGGGCGGCCCCACGGGGCGGTCAGTTGCGGCCATCGGGTACGTGAGTCCGCCGTGAGCGTCGAGCCGCTCACGGCGGGGCCTTCGGCATCGCAGGGCCCTGGCCCGCCTACGCCCGGCGGAGGCGGGCCGGCGACCGGACAGGGCGAGTCACCCGCGGGCACACCCGGCGTCGAACGCCCCCTCGTCGATGTGCCGCATGGCGAAGGCGGGTGGCGCGGACGGCTGTCGGGAGGACTCCCATGAACCGTCGGCGTCGAGGAACTCGACCTTCGCGCGCATCCGGATGACGTCGCCGCTCCAGTCGCCGTCCAGCTTCTCGATGTTCACATCACCCTTGCTCCGTGGGAGGTAGGGGTTGAGCGTGAAGCGGCTGCCGCGCCAGTTGTGCACGTCACCCGCGAGGTCGCCTTTGGTGTTCCTGCCGGCTCCGCACACCTTGATTCGCCCGGTCATGTCGCAGGCCATGGAACAGTTCTCGTCATAGCGCATCTGCAGCAGTATCCGTCTGCTGTCGGTGTCCGAATAGGCGATACGGCCTTCCCAGTAGCCGGTGAGCCGGGGCTGCCCGGGCAGCGGATAGGCCCAGGGGATGAGTGTCATGCGGGCCACCAGCAGGGCCACTGCCATGGCGGCCAGTACGGCGATGGTCGTGAGACCCCGGCGCCGGTGTCGTGGTCTGCGGCCGGCACCGCTGCGGATCCCGTACGGTTCTGTCGTGTCCGTGGTCATGATGTGTCCCCCGTATGCGGTGAAGTGTCAGGCCGGGGAGGCCCATGTCCGGGCCCGTCCCGAGGATTCCGCCCGTCCTGCCACCGGAGTTCAGCTCGAGCCGACGCACAGCGGGACGTTCGGAAGGGTCTGGGAAGCGCTGAAGTACGGCTTCAGGCTTTCGCTCTCGGTTTCGATCTTCGCGCCCGCCGGAAGTAGTTTCCGGAGTGCCTTGAGTACCTCCGACGACACCGTGAGGCCGAACCCCGCACCGGCCTTGGCATCCAGCCGCGCCGATCTGCACCGGGCGAGCGGAGAGCCGAGTGCGGAGCCGTTGGCCACGCCCGTGTCCATGACGAACTTGGCATAGGGTCCGGCGAAGGCGGCGGGAATGCCCAGGCCGAGCTGGAACTTGGCCTCGACCGCGGCGGCGACGCCGCTGACGCCGACGGAGACCCCGCCGATCGAGTCCATGATGGGCTTCACCACGGTCAGCCGGGGTGTCACCAACTTGCCGTCCACGATGCCGAGTGGGCCGTCGAGCCGCCATGTCCCCCCGGCCGTCACCGTGGTGTTCTTGCCGCTGAGCGCGGTGCCCACGACGAACTTCCAGGTGTTGCTGTACATCAGCGGCTCGCCAGGCAGCACGGGGACGGTCAGTTCGACGGGGACCTCCACCCGGATCTTCTTGTTGTCGTCCGCGCCGTTTGCGGCACCGGCGGAGATGTCGATCGAGAAGCCGTCGACTCCCTCGACCACGAAGGTGGATCCGGATCCCATCCTGCCGTTCGATATCGAGACGTCGGACCGGACGCGGAGGTCGCTGGTGTGCAGCGAGAAGTCGATGAAGGCCTTGAGCCCGTCGCCTGCCTCGTGACCGATCTTCAGTCCAAGTTCCCCGGGCGAGGACTCCGGCTGCACCTCCCACCCTCCGTGGCTCCAGGTGACGCTGTTCTCCCGGGCCGGTGGCAGCCGATCCGCGTCGGCAGAGACGAACCGGGGCCTGCCCAGGGAGACGACCGCACCGGCGTTTCGGGTCAGGGCCGCCGGCCGCGCCGTGACGGCTGCCGTACTCGCCGAAGGGGCGGCCGAGTGGGCGGCGCCCGCCGGGACGGACACGGCTCCCGGCCGATCGGGTACCTCCTGGTACAGGGTGGCGCTCGGGTCGATCTTCCGGTCGGTGTGGAAGTGTGCGTCGCGGAAGACCTCGGTGAGCGATACCGGCGCCAGTGTCACGGCGAGATCGCCGCCCTCCGGCCGAATCCGGACGACCCGTCCGACCGCCCTGCTGGTGACGTACATGACCTTTCCGACCTCGACGTCGGACGCACCGGCGGCCTGCCCGTCGATCGTCCAGGTCAGCCCGTCCGGACTGGCGGACCGGATCGCACCCGCTCCGCCCTCGACGAGGACCACGTCGGACTGATAGGTCACCGACCGGACCTCGACAGGTCCGGCTCCGTAGGTGAGGGCGGCTGCTGTGGTGTCTCCACCCTCGGGCCTGCTTCCGTCGGCTGCCGAGGTCTCACGAGCGTGTCCTGTGGTACCGCCGGCCGATGTGCAGCCGGCCAGCATCACGAGGAGGAGAAGGGCTCCGGCCGCGGCGCCGAGCCGTCCTGTCAGATGGTCGTGCATGGACCAAGCTCCTTGATGGCATGCGGTGCTCGCACCGTCCGGAACTCCGCTCACATGCGCGCCGCTACCTGGCGTGCCAGGTTCTGCAGCGGCTCGCGGTTGACCGCGGGGTCGTTGAGCCGGACCAGCCGGATCGCCACCCACGTCGTGGCCTTGCGGAAGAAGACCGCGTTGTCCTCGGCGTAACCTTCCTCGCCGACGCCGGTGACCGGCGTGAACTTGTGGTTCAGCTTGCGGTCGATGTCGTAGTACTTCTTGGCTCCGTCGCCGAGGTAGATCTCGACCTGGGCCAACGGTCCGGTGACCGGTCCGGTGTACATGCAGCTGGGGCTGGTCTCGGGACCCTCGACACCTGCGTCGAGCGGGGTCTTCGCGAGGGCTTCTGCGTCCTTCTTCGGCAGGAGTTCGCACGCCTTCACACCGGCCTCCGCCGGGGCGGCCGGGGCCGTGCCCGGACTCGGCGGTGCGGCTTCACCCGGGGATGCGGGTGCGGTCTTGGTCGCGGTGACCGTGACGGCGGGTGCCGGGGCGGCCTCGTCGGCACACCCGGTCACCGTGGCCAGGAGCAGAGATACGGCGATCGCCGTGCGGCGCATGACGGGTCGTCCTCTCTCAGATCCGGTCGCGGAGCAGACCGACCAGCTTGACGGCGGTCGACCGGTCGTCGTCGCCCCCCGCGCCGGTGACGACCTGGACCTGGCAGTCGCGGTCACCCGCGGCGAAGCGCGCGACACCGCCGCTGAGGAAGCGGATTCCGTCGGGTCCCGGTTCGCTGCTGACGCCGGGTTCGTCCTTGATCTGCCCCGAAGCGGCCGTGCCCGGCCCGCCGACGCTGACCGTGACCGAGTGGTAGGTGTCCGGGTTCTCCCATCCGCACACGCTGTCTCCCACCCCCGAGGTGGGCCGGCCGCCGTCGTTCTTGCCGATGATCGGCGTGACCTCCCCGGGCTCGAGCAGGGTGCAGGCGTCGACCGTCGCGCCCTGCTTTGTGTCGCCCGCCGTGGTCGCGGCGGCGGAGGCCCGGCCGCCGGAAGTCTTGTCGCCGGCGGCCGACGTCGCCGACGACGAGTCGCATGCCGAGGCCGCCAGGGCCAAGGACACGATCAAGAAGGTTGTCAGGGTCGTGCGCTTCACTTCTGTTCCCCCCATGGATGAAGCCAGACTGCTGGGTTGATGCGATCGGCGGGCCAGCCGACCTCGGCCATGGCCGCGGCGACGACATCGGCGTCCGGGCCCTCGACGAGCGCCAGAACGACCTCGTCGGCAGGCAGCTGCACCGCGGCGATCAGGTGTACCGCGGCGGCGACGGGCAGCGGCGGTTGCCACGCGCTTCCGCGACCGGAGTCGTCGTAGCGTTCCACCGCGAAGAGTCGCCTGGTCACAGGATCGACGCTAGGCCGATCGGGTCGCTGTCGAATCAGGTGTTTCCCTATGTATTGCCGCGCGTCCGGCCGCGGACCAGACCGGCCAGCCGGACCAGGGTCGACCGCTCGGGCTTGCCACGCGAGCCCGAGATCACCTCGATCACGCACGAACGGTCGGCCGCCACGAAGTGCGCCCGCAGGCCGGTGTCGAAGGGGTCGAAACGGATCCCGTCGGGCCCGGGTTCGTTGAACTCGGAGTCGGACGCGAAGGACGCGGCCGAACCGGACGGACCGAGAAGGACGGTCATCCCGGGACCTCCGGCCGAAGTCAGCCACATGCACGCGTTCTTGGAGACGGGGGAGGGACGCCCGCCGTCGTTCTCTTCGATGACCGGGGTGACTTCGCCGGGCTTGAGCACACCGCACGGGTCCGCGTCCGCGCCTCGGGCCGCCGCACCGCCGGCGGTACCGGTGGGGGTCGGGGTGGGGACGGGGGACCGGTCGCCGGAGGCCAGGGCCGCCGGGTTCGAGGCGGCGGCCGAGGGCTTGTCGGCGGGCCCCGGGGTGGCCGGTGCCGATGAGTCGCAGGCGGAGGCCGCGAGGGCCACCGACACGATGAGGACTGCTGTCAGGGATCGGCGTTTCACTTCTGGTTCCCCCATGGATAGCGCCGTCACAGGAGGCCGCGGCGCGGATCCGTCACCGCGTCGTGCGGGCCGCCTGGTCATGGCATCGACGCTAGGGCGATCGGATCGCCGGGGAATCGGGTGTTTCCCTACGGATTGACCCCGCCCCGCCGTGCCATGGCCCCGCCGAGTTCGGCGCGGCTGGAGATCCCGAGCTTCTGGTAGACCCGCGCCAGATTCGCCTCGACGGTCTTCGGGCTGATGAACAACGCGTCCGCGATGGCCCGGTTGGTCTGCCCCTGGGCGGCCAGCGCGGCCACGCGCTCCTCGGTGGGGCTCAACTCCGCCGAGGCCGGCGCACGGCCCCCGATCCGGGCGAGTTCGGCCCTGGCGCGTCGCTCGAAGGCCATCGCGCCGATCGCGCCGAACTCGGCGGCCGCCCCGTCGAGCGCGACACGCGCGGCACGTCTGCGCTTGGCCCGTCGGTGGACCACCCCCGCGACCAGCAGGCAGCGCGCGCGATCCAGCGGAAGCACGTGCGGGGAGACCGAAGCCCTCATCTCCTCCAGCCTGGCGACCGCCTCGCTGGCGTCGTCCCCCTGTGCCGCGGCCAGCAGGGCCCGGCTGCGCGCGAGGCCCAGCGTCGTCCACGGGCGGGGCAACCGTTCATGCCGTTCGGCGAGCCGATCGAGTACGCGGCGGGCGGTCTCAAGGTCGCCGACGGCGGCGCACGCCTCGATCCAGTCCGGCTCGAAGCGTTGTGACAGCGGCTCGACCAGGCCCGTCGCGTCCGCCTCTGCGGCCAGGGCCCGATAGGCCTCCGCGGCGTCGCCGGCACGGCCGTCGGACAGGGCGGTGAACGCGGTCAGGGCGAGATGGATGCGACGCGCCCATGGGTCGTCGACGGCCTCGGCGCGTCGCAGCCCCGCTTCCGCCACCTTCCGGGCGCGCTCCACGTCGCCGCGGTGTGCGTCGAGCAGACCGACCAGCCAGGTCTCGCCCACGAGTCCGGTGCCGAGTTGTTCGCCGAGATCCCGGGCGGCGGCGATCGTGCGGGCCGCGGCCTCGTATTGCCCGGCGACCAGTTCGGTCTCGCCCAGGTGTGTCAGCAGCTCGTGCTGCCCCGGTTCGTCGCCGAACGCGGTGGCCCGGTCGAGCATGTCGTTGAGACGGCTCCTGGCCTTGTCGTGTTCGTCGACGGATCTCCACCAGATCGCGGGGATGGTGCCGCCCAGCCAGGAGGGGCGTTCTCCCTCCAGCGCGAGAGCGCGGTTCAGCAGCTCCAGCCTGGGGGCGTGCCCGCCGCGGATCTCGTTGAAGAACAGTTGCAGCAACGACCCCGACAGCAGCTCGGCGTCCTCCGGTGAGGTGTCGGCAAGCAGCTTGCAGGCATCGTCCGCGTGGCGCCGGGCGAGTTCGGGTGAGTCGTGGAACAGGCTCAGATAGGCGTGGATGCGACCGGCCAGCGGTGAGGCGTCCGGTGCCGCGGCCAGCGCCCGTTCGGCCGTTCGGGCGGCGACCGAGAGCGGTTCGTCGGCGCTCCAGGCCACTTCCGCGCGCAGGAGTAACGCCTCCGCCTTCCGGTCGCCACCGCGTGCCTCGGCGACCAGGGTCGCCGCCTTCGCGGCGGCGCGGTAGTCGCCGCTGTCGTAGTGACAGCGGGCGGCCGCCAGCCGACGGCGGCACTGGTCTCCCGTGGACTGCGAAGGTGTCAGTCGTGCGGACTGCTCGTACAGGGCGGCGGCGATCTGCGGGGCGCCCCGGCGTCGCTGCCGTTCCGCCGAGGCCGCGAGTTCGGCGGCGACCGTGGCGTCCGGTGCCACCACGCACAGCGCGAGCTGACGGGCACGCTCGTCCGGGTCCGCGACGACGTCCGCCAAGCGGCGGTGCAGTCGGCGACGGAGTCCCGCCGGCATGTCCGCACGGACCGCGGCGGCGTAGAGCGGGTGAGTGAAGTGCACCGTGCTTCCGGCAAGGGTCAGCAGGCGGGCGTCCTCCGCCTCGTCGAAGGCGCTGAGCTCGACCCCGGCGGCCTGCAGATCACGCAGATTCGCCACGGACAGCAGGGCCGCCAGCCGAATGGCGTCCCGGCCGGCCGGCGGCAGTGCGCTCACGGTGTCGGCCAGCACCCGGGTCATCGTGGCGGGGAAGGGCAGGTCCTCGCCGGGGGAGGGCAGCCTGGGCAGTCGCCGGACCGCGCGGGCCAACTCCATCGCCAGCAGCGGGTTTCCACCGGAGTCCCGGGTTATGCGGGCCAGCAACGGGCGGCTGAGCGTGACGTCCAGACGATCCCGCAGCACGTGGTGCAGTGCCCCGACGCCGAGCGGCTCCACTTCGATCCGGCGCATGCGTCCCGGCAGACGATCCAGCTCCAACGGTGTCCCTGCGGTGGCGTCGCTGCGTGCGCTGACCAGGATCGCCGGGCCCGGAACCCGCCGCAACGCATACCTCAACGCCCGTTCGCTGGCCGGGTCCAGCCAAGGGGCATCGTCCACGGCCACCACGACCCGGCGGTCCGACGCCGCGGCACTGTCCAGCAGGGACCGTGTCGCGGCGGCCAGTGCCCGCTCGTCCACATCCGTGCCGGCGTTCGCGGTGAGCAGTGCCGCCTCGGCCGCCGCCCGCTGGGGACCCGGCAGGTCGGCCACCTGTCGGGCGAGGGGTCGCAGCAGGTCGGCCAGGGCCGCCAGCGCCAGCGATGATTCCGACTCCGCAGGAGCGCACGTCAGGACCAGCCAGTCCTCTTGACGTGCCCTGTCCACCAGTTCGCGCCAGATGGCACTCTTGCCTATCCCGGCCGGCCCTGCGAGTAGCACGGGATCACCCTGGACGAGCGACTCCCACGCCTGTTCCAGCACGGCGTCCCGACCGAACACCAAAGCCACGATCCCAGCATAGTGTTCGGCGTCCTTGAGGAGGGCGCCACCCCGGTGCTCGGAGACAGGTCCGAGACGCGGGCTGCCTCGGGGCGACCGTGCGGGCCGCAGTCATGTCCCTGAGGGGACAGTCGTCGACCGTGCCCGCGTAACAGGGGGGCGCGTGGCAGCCGGTGGTGGTCCGATGCTGCGCGACCCGTCCTGCGTCGGGGGGCCGCTCCCACGCGTTGAGGGGGTCGACGACGATGCGTTCCACCGTGGTGCGGGATCGAGTGGTTCCCTCAAGCACTCAACCCGTTGATCGTCGTTGCGCCCTGCTGCGCCGGAACGCCGAAGTCACGCAGGAAGGGCACCGGGAAGTTCAGATCCGGGACGGTCAACCCGTCGAGCTCGGCCAGCTCGCCCGGAGTCAGTGCGACCTCGAGCGAGGCGAGGTTCGCGGCCAGTTGGCCGACCGTACGCGCTCCTACGATGGTCGACGTCACCGGCTGTTGCTGTTGCACCCACGCCAGTGCCACCGCGGCGACCGTGGTGTCATGTGTTGCGGCGATCCGGCCGAGCGCGTCGAGCAGTGACCAGGTTCGCTCGTTGAGGTGCCGGCCGACGAACATCCCGCGTCCGGACCCGGCCGGGTTGGGGTTCTCCCGGGTGTACTTGCCGGTCAGGACCCCGTTGGCCAGCGGACTCCACGGCATCACGCCCAGTCCCAGTTCCCGTGCGGCCCCGAAGAGTTCGCCCTCCGATGTGCGCTCCAGGAGGCTGTATTCGACCTGGATGGCGGCGATCGGGGTCCAGCCGCGCCATTCGGCCAGGGTGGCCATGCGCGCCACGGCCCAGGCCGGGGTGTCGGACAGGCCGACGTAGCGCACCTTCCCCTCGCGCACCAGATCGTCCAACGTGGAGATGGTCTCCTCGAGCGGGGTGTGCCGGTCCCAGTTGTGCTGCCAGTACAGGTCGAGGTAGTCGGTGCCGAGCCGGGCCAACGACTCGTCGACGTGCCGCCGGATCGCCTTGCGACCCGTGCCGCCGTTGTTCGGATCGTCCGCGTCCATGGTCAGCGCGAACTTGGTCGCGATCACCAGCCGGTCCCGCAGACCGGGGTGCTTGCCGAGGTAGGTGCCGATGACACGCTCGGATGCGCCGTCCATGTAGCGGTTGGCCGTGTCGATGAAGTTGCCGCCCGCGTCCAGGTAGCGGTCGAGGATCTCGACCGAGGTGGGCTCGTCGGCGCCCCAGGACGGGTCGCCGAAGGTCATCGTGCCCAGGGCGAGCGGGCTGACGCGGAGGCCGGTGCGGCCGAGCGTACGGAAGTCGGTGAGGTTCATCTGTTGATCTCCAGAACGTGGTCAGTCGTGCGGGGAGCGATATGTGGGCGGGCGGCCCGGGTCGGGCACTCGGGGAACATGTCGTCGGCTGGTGGGACGGAGTCGCGGCGGGACGTGGGCCGCACCTGTGCGTAGCCCGGGCGTGCTCATGCCGGGAAGTCGGTCGAGGCGGCCAGGGCGCCACCGGCCTCGACTTCGCGAAGACGGCCCGACAGTGCGGCACGGACGGCTTGGTAGGCGTCGCTTCCGAGGACCAGTCGGCGCGGGGCGGGCCGAGTCGACGCGGATGCGATGATCGCGGCGGCGACCCGCGCCGGATCGCCTGGCGCAGCGCCCGTCAGGTTCCCGCCCGACCCCTCGATGAACTGGCGGACCTGGCCGACCGGGGTGCCGGCGTAAGCGGGGTCCGCCTCGGCGATCGACAGCGCGGCCCCGAACCCGGTCCGTACGCTGCCCGGTTCGACCATCGTGATGCCGATGCCGAACGGTGCGACCTCACCGATGATCGACTCGAGGAAGCCCTCGACGCCCCACTTCGAGGCGTGGTACATGCTGGCACCCGGACTGCTGATCTGCGCGCCCATCGTGGAGGTCTGGATGATCCGCCCGCCGCCCTGGGCCCGCAGATGCGGCAGCACCGCCCGTACGAGCTGGATCGGGCCGGTCATATTGACCGCGACCTGCTCGGCGATCGCCTCGTCGGTGAGCTCCTCGGCCGCCCCGACCGCGCCGCGGCCGGCATTGGAGAACACCACGTCGATCCGGCCCAGCTCCTCGAACGCCCGAGTGACGACCGCGCGTATCGCCGCGGTGTCGGTCATGTCCAGGTCCGCGGTCCAGACCGCCCCCGGGTACGACCTCCGCACGTCCTCGAGGCGCGCGGCGTCCCGGGCCGTCGCCGCCACACGGTGCCCCGCCGCCAGGAGCTGTTCGGTCACCGCGCGTCCTATCCCGGCGGACGCTCCCGTCACCAACCACTGAGTCATCTCGACCTCTTCGTTTTCAATCCAACTGGATGGTTGGAAGCTAGCGAAGGGTGAGCGCGAAAGTCAACCATCCAGTTGGTTGTATGGTGACACCGCGTCGTTCTGCAGGACCAGCACGTCCTCGGTGGACGGGAGAGCCGCCCGGGTGTCCGTCACGCGTCTCGCGCCCCGCACCAGGGCGGCCGGCCCGACCGCGGTGATCCGCAGTGGGATCGCCGGCGCCGGCAGGCTGCTCAGGCGTACTCGGACCGCAAGCTCTTCGACGTGCCTTCGCTTGCGGTGTCCCGCGGCATTGACCGGGGGTGCGGTCGAATGCCCTGGAGCGGGGTTGGGCGCCGACCCGAATGGGCGGGCCGGGGGCACCGGACGACATCAGCCAGGCACCTGCGACCCAGGCGTGGCCGGTCGCATCGGACGGGCGCGCGGCCGACGCGACGGGCGAGTGGTTCTGTCACCGCCGGCCGAGGCGGACCGCCCCGGTCGCGCGATGTCGAGGCTCAGGAGAGCTGTTCGACTACTGCGCGGTGTCGGCCGGGGTCCCGCTGCCGCCCAGCGACTGACAGATGGCTCCGACGGCGGCGATCACCACCGCTCGGTGGGCGGCCTGGCGCTCGACGGGATCCTCGCCCCCGACGGCCCGCAGGCCTTCGGGAACCCCGGTCCACGCCGTGCTGATCGCCACCACGACCTCGAGCACGTCGATGGCCGTCCGGTCGTCCGGCAGGCCCAACGCCGTGCGCAACGCGACCGCCTTCTCCAGATGGGAGTCGATCTCGCCCGGAGTGGCGTCGTCGCGTTCGAGCCCACGCCAGCGGGTCAGGCGCAGCAGATCCGGATTGGCGTTGAGGGCGTCGAAGAGTGCGCCCGCGTAGCCCGGCAGATCGTCGGGCGTGTACGGCGCGGTGTCGGCGAGCACGCTGAGCCGGTCGCTCAGCACCGCGTCGAAGAGGTTGTCCTTGGACCCGAAGTAGGCATAGATGGCCTGCTTGTTGGCCGACGCCGCGGCCGCGATCCGGTCGACACGGGCGCCGGCCAGCCCGCGCTCGGAGAACTCGTGATAGGCCGCGTCAAGAAGGCGGGCACGAGTGGCTGCGGAGTCGTACGGCATCCACCCACCCTAACAATCCAACCGGATGGTTGCCACGGGCGGTCATGCGGTGTGCAAGGGTCCACCGCCGGACCGGTCCGGGCGCCTCCCCGGACCGGGTATCGCTGCCTGATGATCGTCCTGCGGGCTCCCGGAGCGTGCGGATCAAGGCTCCGGTGTGTCGGCGATCGGTGCCGGACGGGCTCGCCGACCGGACGAAGGCGTTCCTGTCCGAGCGGCACGCCTGTGTGTGTCAGACGGGCAGTGCGGCGAGCCAGTCGGTCAGGAGCCGGTTGACCTCCGCGGCGCGTTCCTGCTGGATCCAGTGCCCGCAGTCGTCGAGGAGATGGGAGTCGACAAGGCCGGGCAGCGTGACCGGGTACGCCTTGATCGCGTCAGCCAGCCATGTCGTCGAGGCGTCCAGGCCGCCGCCGATGAACAGGGACGGCTGGGTGATGGGGGCGCCGTCGAAATCGGCTAGATCCTCCCAGTCGCGGTCCATGTTGCGGTAGCGGGCGAGCGCTCCGGTCATGCCGGTGCGTTCGAACTCCCCGGCGTAGACGTCGAGCTCCTCGTCACTGAGCCAGGCGGGCTGCCGGCCGACGGGGAACCGGTCGCGCAGCGTGCCGCCCTTCCTCCCGACGAAGTGCGGGTCGGGGGCGCCGGGCGCGGGCATGGTGTCGGCGGAAAGGGCCGCGTAGAAGCCCGCGAGCCAGCCGCGTACATCGGGCTCCATCTCGGCCTCGGCGCGGCCCGGCTCCTGGAAGTACGAGACGTAGAACTCCTCGTCGCCCCCCATCCGGGCGAACAGCTCGCTTGGGCGAGGTCCACCGCGCGGGGTGTAGGGGACGCTCAGCAGTCCCACTGCGCGGAAGACCTCGGGCCGCAGGAGCGCCGAGTTCGCGGCGATGGTGGCGCCCCAGTCGTGGCCGATGACCACGGCGGACTCCTCGCCCAGGGCGTGCACTACGGCGACGTTGTCCTCCACCAGGTCGAGCATCCGGTACGCGTCGGTCGCGGTCGGCTTGGAGGAGCGGCCGTAGCCGCGTACATCGATGGCGACCGCGCGGTATCCCGCGGCGGCGAGCACCGGCAGCTGGTGGCGCCAGGAGTACCAGGACTCCGGGAAACCGTGGACGAGCAGGACCAGCGGCCCGGTGCCCTGCTCCACGAGGTGGATCCGGCCTCCCGGCGAGGGGATCAGCCGGTGTGCGGTCTCCGCGACGTGCCGCGACATGTGACTCCTTCAGGTCCGTCTGTCTGCTGGGTGCCCGGATGGTCCGACGTGCGGCCGATCCGGGGGCTCGACACCGATCATGCGGAGGTCGCCGCGCCGACGACGAGTGCGTTTGCCGATTCGGCAAGCGAGTCCCCTGGGTGGTGGACCCGCAGGGCGGGGTGTCCGCTTCGGGGCGCGGCGGCCGTGAAGCCGCTGCCGTTCCGCGCTACATCGTTTTCCGTCGCAACCGGTTGCCGGTCGGGCCTCGACTCCTGCTGGTCACTGTCCGCTCATCGGGAGATCGGCATCCCTTCATGACTTGGCTGGGCCTTTCAGTCCTGGACAGACACCTGATCTTCGTTCGTCATCCTGCGGCTGCCCAGCTTGCAGCGCTTCTGACTAGCGTCGTTCCTGTTTGAACTATCAACCCGGGAAGGGCCCCTATGTCCATTCACGGTGACACTCCGTCCCAGGAGTCGACCGGACACAGCCGTCGAGGTTTTCTGCGCAACGCGGCATTGGCCGGTGCGGGAGCGGCAACGGTGGGAACCGGCGCGTCCGTTCTCGGCGGAACCCCCGCGTTCGCCGCCGACGCCGCCAAGAGCGGCAAGACCGGGACGTGGAGACCGGATCCGACCGCCCTCCAGTTCACCCTCGCGGTCATGCCTGACACCCAGTTCCTGTACTGGGGGAGCCAGGACAGCGTCAACCGGACGCCGCAGGAGGAGTCGTTCCGCTACATCATCGACAACAGCGGGAACCCCGACAACAACATCGTGTTCATGGCGCACCTCGGTGACATGACCCAGGACGCCGACCCGTTGTCGTTCAAGCAGGTCGACAAGGCCTTCGCCCTTCTGGACGCGCACGGTGCCGCGTACAGCGTGCTGGCCGGCAACCACGACGTCAGCGGCGACGACAGCCGTGGTGACACGCCGTACCTGCAGACCATGGGTCCGCAGCGCTTCAAGCGTTCCAAGACGTTCGCCGGGTCCGACCCGACCGGCTACAACACCGCGCACATCTTCCAGGCGGCCGGGCACTCGTGGCTGGTGCTGGCCATGGACTGGCGGACCACCGACCAGGGCTTCGCGTGGGCGAACGACGTCATCAAGGCCCACCCGAAGATGCCGGTGATCCTCACGACGCACGACCTCGTCTACTCGAACTACGATGACAACGTTTTCCCGTACGAGTCCGGCGACCCGGAGAACAACGCCGTGCTCTCCGGCTACGGTGAGACGGTCTGGGACAAGCTGATCAACGACAATGACCAGATCTTCCTGACCCTCAACGGTCACTACTGGCCGCCCGCGCGTACGACCAAGAAGAACGCCGCCGGCAACGACGTCCACATGCACATCACGAACTACCAGAACCGGTACTTCGGTGGTGGCGGCATGATCCGGCTGTACCACTTCGATCTCACCCGGAACACGATCGACGTCGAGACGATCAACCCGTGGATCCTGGCGCAGGACCCCGAGTCCCGCACCGAGCTGGCCGCCGAGCACGCCCGTATCACCGGCCCGGTCGACAACTTCTCGATGCCGATCGACTTCGAGAAGCGGTTCTCGAGCTTCATCCCGGTGCCGGTCCGGCCCGCTCGTCCGGCCGCCCGGGAGCTGGTCAAGGGCACGATGGCGTACTGGCGTTTCGACGGGCAGGGCGCTCCCGGCACCGCGCTCACCGCGGGCCAGACGATCCACGACCTGTCCGGCAAGGGCAACGACCTGACGGTGGTGACCCTGCCGGGCACGGCCGCCGACGCCCTGACCTGGTCCGCCGACCACCACCCCGACCAGCCGGCCCACGCCAGCCTGAAGTTCGTCGGTGGACGCAACCCGCTCCACGGCACGTACCTGACCACCGGCGCGAAGGCTCCGCTGAACGCCGAGACGTTCAAGTCCGGGTACACCATCGAGACGTTCGTGATGATGCCGCTGGACTGGGACGCGGGCAACAACGGCTGGGCGGCGATACTCAGCCGCCGTGGTTCGGCCGGCGACGCTGGCAAGCACGGCAAGAACACCGACCCGAACGAGCCCCTGGTCCAGTTCGCCATCTCGAACAACGGGCGTGAGCCGCAGTTCAACCACTACCCGCTGAACGACACCTACCCGACGACCAACTGGGGTCACGGCCTGGTCGAGCTCAAGTGGTGGCACCTCGCCGTCGTCAACGACGGCCGCTACACGAAGCTGTACGTCGAGGGCGCCCCGGTCGTCGACAACCCGAACCGCGAGTCGATCGGCCTCACCTCGCTCGGACTGCCCTGGCTGGTGGGCGGCCACGAGAGCGCGGGCGCCGTCGACATCGTCTTCCACGGCAACGTCGGTGACATCCGCATCGTCAACCGCGCCCTCTCCACGAAGGAGTTCCTGACCCACAAGTAAGGCGGTCCGTCCCGTCCCCGGCGCACCGCCGGGGACGGGACGCTCGCCAGGAGGGTCACGGTCCCGGTGCGGGCCCGACGACGGAGCCGTTGCCTTGCCGGCTCGGGGGCAGCGGCTCCGTGCCGTCGGTGAGCGCGAACGGCGGTGCGTCCGCCCGGTCGTTCCCCCGGCTAGAAGTTGATCATGTGGCCGGCCAGGCCGTGCACCGCCTCCTTGACCGCTTCGCCGAGGGTCGGATGGGCGTGGACGTTACGGGCCACCTCGTGCACGGTCAGATCCCACTGCTGGGCCAGAGTCAGTTCGGGCAGCAGTTCGGTGACGTCCGGACCGATGAGGTGGCCGCCGATCAGTTCACCGTACTTGGCGTCGCTGATCAGCTTGACGAAGCCGGTCGGGTCGCCCAGGCCGTGCGCCTTGCCATTGGCGCTGAAGGGGAACTTGGCGACCTTCACGTCGTAACCCTGCTCGCGGGCCTGGGCCTCGGTGTAGCCGAAGCTGGCGATCTGCGGCTGGCAGTAGGTGGCGCGCGGGATCATCACATAGTTCAGCTCCATGGTCTCCGCGTCCGCGATGGTCTCGGCCGCGACCACGCCCATGGCCTCGGCGGCGTGCGCGAGCATGAGCTTGGCGGTGACGTCTCCGATGGCGAAGATGTGGGGGACGGACGTCCGGCAGCGGCCGTCGACGTCGATCGCTCCACGCTCGGTGACCCGCACGCCGGTGTTCTCAAGGCCGTAGCCGGTGAGGTTGGGCGCGAAGCCGATCGCCTGAAGCACCTTGTCGGCCTCCAGGACCTGCTGGGAGCCGTCCTTGGCGGTGACCGTGACGCGCACCTGCGGACCGGACTCGTCGATGGCGTCGACGCGGGTGGAGGGGAGCACATCGATGCCCAGCTTGCGGTACTGGCGCGCCAGTTCGGCGGAGACCTCGACGTCCTCCAGCGGCGCGATCCGGTCCAGGAACTCGACCACGGTCACCTTCACACCGTAGTTGTGCAGGACGTAGGCGAACTCGATGCCGATGGCACCGGCCCCCGCGATGACGATGGACCGCGGCAGGTCCTCGGCGAGGATCTGCTCCTCGTATGTCACCACGCGTTCGCTGCGTCGAGTGCCGGGCAGCAACTTGGGCGTGGCGCCCGTCGCGATGATGCAGTGGTCGAAGCGGACGGTGCGGGAAGAGCCGTCGTTGCCCGCCACCTGGAGGGTGTGCGGGTCGAGGAAGGTGCCACGGCCGTCGATCTCCGTGATCTGGTTCTTCTTCATCAGGTAGTGCACCCCCTTGATCCGCCCGTCGGCGACCCGGCGGCTGCGCCGGTACGCCTCGCCGTAGTCGAACGAGACCTGGCCGTCGACCCTGATGCCGAACGTCTTCGCCTCGTGGGTGAAGACGTGTGCCAGTTCGGCGTTGCGGAGCAAGGCCTTCGAGGGGATGCAGCCCACGTTCAGGCAGACGCCGCCCCAGTACTTCTCCTCGACGACGGCGACGCGTTTGCCCAGTTGGGCAGCGCGGATCGCGGCCACGTATCCACCGACGCCCGCACCGAGTACAACGACGTCGAAGTGCTCGTCCCGCACGTTCATAAGGGTTCCTTCCCGTATCTGCCCTTGTGGGTGCACAGCGGATTCTTTCGCACCGTCGCAGCCTCCGCCGCCTCGGCACCCGGCGCACCGGCGTGGCGGGGGCGAGGCGTTTGTGCGGTGGCGGCCCGTCGGACCATCGCGCGCGACGGAGGGGCGCGCCCAACGGCGGATGAGGAACGGTCCTGGGTGACCTGGAGGGGGCCCTTCGGTGTCGGCAAGGCCTGTTCGTCGGCACGTGTCCGATGCGTGGTCGCTGATTGACGGAACGTCAGTTTCCAGTCAATTTCCAGTCGCCGCCGACAGGTTTGAGTGCTGCTCACAGCCGCAACCATGACCTTTTCTGCGGTCTGTTCCAATGCCGCTCGCTGATGGCATGAACGGGACATCTACGCGGGAAGAATCTTTGACATGGACACTTCCCTTGGGTGGTTGCCTGTTGTACCAAATGAGGGCCAGCTTTCCCGCTCAGGGAGGTCATGTGAGACGCATCAAGTCGCTTTCGGCCCTTGCCACGCTGAGCCTCGCGCTGATGTTCAGCCTGGTGATGACCGGTCCGGCAGAAGCCGCCGGACCCGCGTACGTTGCGCTGGGGGACTCGTACTCAGCAGGCAACGGCGCCGGAAACTACGACAGTTCGAGCGGTAACTGCCACCGCAGCTTCAGCGCCTACCCCTATCTGTGGAAGAACGCCCACGCCCCCTCCTCGTTCGCCGACACCTCCTGCTCCGGTGCGGTCACCACCGATGTGACGAACGGCCAGCTCGGCCCCCTGAACTCCGCCACCGGACTCGTCTCCCTCACCATCGGCGGCAATGACGCGGGCTTCTCCGATGTCATGACCACCTGCGTGGCCGGTTCGGACACCGACTGCGTCAACCGGGTCAGCCAGGCCGAGAGCTACGCCCAGAACACGCTCCCCGCCCGTCTGGACGCCACCTACAACGCGATCCGCGCCAAAGCACCCAACGCCAAGGTGGTCGTCCTCGGCTATCCGCGCATGTACACCCTGAACGTCTTCTGCGTCGGCCTCAGTGACACCAAGCACCGCAAGATCGACGAGGCCGCGGACGTCCTCGACAACGTCATCGCCGCCAGGGCGGCCGCCCACGGCTTCGTCTTCGGCGACGTGCGCGGGGCATTCACCGGCCACGAGCTCTGCTCCGGGAACGGCTGGCTGCACTCCCTGGTCGTCTCGCCGAGCTGGGAGTCCTACCACCCCACCGCCACCGGTCACTCGAGCGGCTACTACCCGGTCTTCAACGCCAACAGTTGATCCGTCTCACATGACAGGCCTCTGTCCGCCAGGTGAGGCGGGCAGAGGCCGTGGCGCAGATCCACCAGATGCCGCCCCGACACGGTTGATGCGGCGTGACTCCGCCACTCGGCTCGACCTCGGACCCGGGCCCCACGTTCCCGGCTTGACGGTTCCCTCCTGAAAATCGTGCCGCGTCAGTCGATGGCCGAGCGTCTCTTTCGCGGTGCGGACGTGGAGTTCGAACTCGCAGTCATCTCGGGGTGGTTCGATTCGAGCTTGCGGATGGTCCGGTTGAGGACATCGCGCACGGATGGAGTCGAAGGTGGAGCCGGCCTTGGCGGCACGGGTGCTCAGCCGCAGGGCCCACGTGATTCCCGGCCGGGCATGAGGAGGACCGCCGGCCCGAATGCCGGACGGTGTCCGGTGGCGCATCGGGAACGCCCGGCCGCCCGCCTGCCAGGTGTGCCGAAGGTAATTCGGTCTCGCGACGTTCACACCCCGGACACCGGCGACGACCTGCGCGGATGCCGGCCGGTGGGATCCTCTGCCGTGGGCCGGCGAATGGGCTCTCGAGCGCGCACAGGTGCGCATGATCCCGCCGTTCCGGCACCCTGTCCGAATCGGCTCGAGCAACGGCGAGGAATCGATGACCCCGAGCGACGCTGACCGCGCTGAACAGGCCGTCGCCGAACGCGACGCCGAGACCGCGGCCGAGGTCAAACCTCTGCTCGACGCCCCGCAGACGGCCGCGGCGGGGGTGGCGATGTGGATCTTCGTCGTCGGCCCGCCGATCTGCCTGATCGCCGTGGTGCCGTTCGTGTGGGGCTGGGGCCTGTCCGCGCTGGACATCGGCATGGCGGTGGTTGCCTACCTCGTCTCCGGCTTCGGCCTCACGGTCGGTTATCACCGTCTCTTCACGCATCGCTCGTTCAAGGCACGGCGAGGACTGCGGATCGCCCTGGCCGTCGCCGGTTCGCTGGGCGTCGAAGGTTCGCCGGTCCAGTGGGTGGCCAACCACCGCCGCCACCACGCCTTCTCCGACCGGGAGGGCGACCCGCACTCGCCCTGGCGCTACGGGACCGACACCCGCGCGCTGCTCAAGGGGCTTCTGCACGCGCACATCGGGTGGATGCTGAAGCGCGAGCTGAGCAATCGCGCCAGGTTCGCGCCCGACATCGCCGCCGATCCCGACCTGCGGCTCGTCGGTCGGCTCTTCGGGCCGCTGACCGTCTTCTCACTGCTGTTCCCGGCGCTGGTCGGCGGGCTTGTCACCGGCACCTGGACCGGTGCGCTGACCGGGTTCTTCTGGGCCGGCGTGATCCGGATGGCGCTGCTGCACCACGTCACGTGGTCGGTGAACTCGGTCTGCCATGTCGCGGGCAAGCGCCCGTTCCTCAGCCGGGACAAGGCCACCAACTTCTGGCCGCTCGCGCTGCTGTCCTTCGGCGAGAGCTGGCACAACTCACATCACGCCGACCCCACGGGCGCGCGCCACGGCGTCCTGCCGGGCCAGCTCGACCCGTCGGCACGCCTCATCTGGGTATTCGAGAAGCTGCGCTGGGTCCACGACGTGCGCTGGCCGAGCGCGGACCGTATCGGCGCCCGACTGCTTCCCGAAGCGGCCGACCCGCGCCGGCCCGCGGTCTGACATCCCTGCGGGCGGCAGGGGCGGCACTCGACGACCCGTAGGGGCTTCCGCTCTCGGGGGGATTCGGATGGACCGACCCCATCGGTTTGCCCACGATGGGGCGGTCCCTGCCCCGTTGGGTGGTGTGAAGCCGGCCCTCCGCGCCTGCACGGTGCTCAGGCCCGGCAGTCACCGCTGAACACGGAGATCAGGATTCTCTTCGGTGGGCCATTGCCCACGCGGACGTCGAGCGGGAGGCAGAAGCGGCCGTCGCCGTGGACGAAGAAGCCGCCGACATAGACCGTGTCCGCGTCCGGGCACGCGCTGAAGGTCACCTCAGCGGTGGGCGAGTAGCCCTCTTCCTGGCCATAGCCCAAGCCGACGCGCTGCCGCGCCTCGGGCGCCACAGAGACCGTCACCACCGAGCCTCGCTCGAGCTCAGCGCCGATCTTGTAGTGCCAGCCGCCCGCCGTACGTCCTCCGAAGTCCGTCGGTCGGCCATCCTTCCATCCCTTGAGGCCGGGCCACCGCAAGGGCCCCACGGCGACATCGGCCCTGTCGAGTGGCGGTCGCGAAGGGAGTCGGCCATAGGCCTCTCCCGCACCGCACCGAACGAGACGGGAGGGGGCGGCGGTGCTCGCGGGCAGACGCGAATGGGCAGGCACCTGAGCATCGGGCCCCTGGCTGCTGGGGGAGCCGGACTCCGGTGCCCCGCCGGAGATACAGCCCCCCGACAACGCAACTGCCAGCGCCACCAATGCCGATACTCGCGCTGTCCTGACCATGATGAGCTTCCCCCCCAAGGACACGTCGAGTACCGGCAGTCCGCCGTCGAATGAGGTTCGCCCGGGCTCTACCGCGCCGGCGACCGACCGGTTCGGTGATGCCCCCGAGGCGGGCGGCGGAGGTACTCAAGGCCAGCTACAGGTATGCCTGTGCCACTGTCAAGCCCGGTGGAGACGGGTCGGACTGCGCGGGCGGTGTGTCCGTGGGGCACGCCGACGACGCCGATCAGGGATCGGCTCGATGTGCGGTCCGCCGCCGAGCAGTCGAGCCCGGGTCCGGCGCCGTGGTCGGCTGACGTCGACCTTCCACCGCCTTCAGGCGGCGGCAGCGGAAGTCGTGAACCCCTCAGCGGGGCCAGTACGTGCTGCGCCATGCCATGGCGGAGGGCCGAGGAAGGCCGGGCCGGCAGATGGTGCGTCTGCGGTCCGCCCACAGGTCGTGTGAGGCCGTCGCGCCGGGCGGTGGTGTGGTTGCCGCCGCGGCGCGGGCTCGGACGACCGCGAGTGCGGCGGCGAGCTCCTCGGGGGTGGGGTTGCCCCGTACGACTTTGATCGTCATGTCGTGTCCCTGGGGTGGGGTGGGGGTCAGAGGGGGATGTTGCCGTGTTTCTTGGGGGGCAGGGTTTCGCGTTTGGTGCGGAGTTGGCGCAGGCCGCGGGTGATGTGGCGGCGGGTGTCGGAGGGGGTGATGACGGCGTCGATGTAGCCGCGTTCGGCGGCGATGTAGGGGTTGAGGAGGGTGTCCTCGTATTCCTGGATGAGGCGGGTGCGGGTGGTGTCGGGGTCGTCGGCTTCGGCGATGGTGCGGCGGTGGAGGATGTTGACGGCGCCCTGGGCGCCCATGACGGCGATCTGGGCGGTGGGCCAGGCGAGGTTGAGGTCGGCGCCGAGGTGTTTGGAGCCCATGACGTCGTAGGCGCCGCCGAAGGCTTTGCGGGTGATGACGGTGATGAGGGGGACGGTGGCTTCGGCGTAGGCGTAGATGAGTTTGGCGCCGCGGCGGATGATGCCGGTGTGTTCCTGGTCGACGCCGGGGAGGAAGCCGGGGACGTCGACGAAGGTGATGACGGGGACGTTGAAGGCGTCGCAGGTGCGGACGAAGCGGGCGGCTTTTTCGGAGGCGTTGATGTCGAGGCAGCCGGCGTACTGCATGGGCTGGTTGGCGACGATGCCGACGGGGTGGCCTTCGACGCGGCCGAAGCCGGTGAGGATGTTCGGGGCGAACAGGGGCTGGGTCTCGAAGAATTCGGTGTCGTCCAGGATGTGTTCGATCACCGTGTGCATGTCGTAGGGCTGGTTGGCGCTGTCGGGGACGAGGGTGTCGAGTTCGCGGTCCTCGTCGGTGACGGTGAGGTCGGCTTCCTCGGTGTAGGCGGGGGGCTCGGAGAGGTTGTTGGAGGGCAGGTAGGACAGTAGTTGTTTGACGTAGTCGATGGCGTCCTTCTCGTCGCCGGCCATGTGGTGGGCGACGCCGGAGGCGGTGTTGTGGGTGCGGGCGCCGCCGAGTTCTTCGAAGCCGACGTCTTCGCCGGTGACGGTCTTGATGACGTCGGGGCCGGTGATGAACATGTGGGAGGTCTGGTCGACCATGACGGTGAAGTCGGTGATGGCGGGGGAGTAGACGGCGCCGCCTGCGCAGGGGCCGACGACGAGGCTGATCTGGGGGATGACGCCGGAGGCGTGGGTGTTGCGGCGGAAGATCTCGCCGTAGGCGCCGAGGGAGGCGACGCCTTCCTGGATGCGGGCGCCGCCGGAGTCGTTGATGCCGATGACGGGGCAGCCGGTCTTGAGGGCGAAGTCCATGACTTTGACGATCTTCTGTCCGTAGACCTCGCCGAGGGCGCCGCCGAAGACGGTGAAGTCCTGGGAGAACACGGCGACGGGGCGGCCGTCGAGGGTGCCGTAGCCGGTGACGACGCCGTCTCCGTAGGGGCGGTTGTGTTCCAGGCCGAAGTTGGTGGAGCGGTGGCGGGCAAACTCGTCGAGTTCGACGAAGGAGTCCTCGTCCAGCAGCAGCAGGATCCGTTCACGGGCCGTCAGCTTGCCCTTGGCGTGCTGCTTCTCCACGGCACGCTCCGAGCCGGCATGCGTCGCCTCCTGCACACGGCGCTGCAGGTCCGCGAGCTTGCCCGCGGTCGTTCGGATGTCTATGTCGCTCACTGGTGACTCGCTTCTCGAAGTGTGCGCATTTCCGGTGGGACAGAACCGTGGGGGTCCGTCGATGCCGTTGGGCCCGCTCCTGGACAGGGGAGCCGTCGCCTCGGATCAGAAGGTGTCGACGGGTACGTACACACCCCACACGTCGCGCAGGGCGTGGGAGACCTCGCCGACCGTGGCGCGAAGTCGCAGGGCCTCGCGCATCGGGATCAGGACGTTGCCGGTGCTCCCGGCCGCCGCGCGCAGGGCGTCGAGGGCCCGTTCTACCCCGTCGTTGTCGCGCTCGCGGCGCAGGGCCTCGAGGCGTTCGCACTGGTCGATCTCGATCTGTGGGTCGACCCGCAGCGGCTCGTAGGGCTCCTCCTCGTCGAGAACGAACTTGTTGACCCCGACGACGGTGCGTTCCTGGTTGTCGATCTCCAGCGCGATCCGGTACGCGGACTTCTCGATCTCGGACTTCTGAAAGCCCTGCTCGATCGCGGCCACGGCGCCGCCCCGGTCCTCGACGGCCCGGATCAGTTCCAGAGCCGCCGCCTCGATGTCGTCGGTCATCGACTCCATCACATAGGAACCCGCGAAGGGGTCGACGGTGCTGGTCACGTCGGTCTCGTAGGCGATGACCTGCTGGGTGCGCAGGGCGAGTCGCGCCGCCTTCTGGGTCGGCAGTGCGATGGCCTCGTCGTAGGAATTGGTGTGCAGGGACTGCGTCCCGCCGAGCACCGCCCCCAGGCCCTGGAGGGCGACCCGGACGAGGTTGACCTCGGGCTGCTGCGCGGTCAACTGCACGCCGGCGGTCTGAGTGTGGAAGCGCAGCATCTGTGATTTGGGGTTCTTCGCCTTGAACTCGTCTCGCATGATGCGGGCCCAGATCCGGCGGGCGGCGCGGAACTTCGCGATCTCCTCGAGGAGCGTGGTGCGCGCGACGAAGAAGAACGACAGCCGGGGCGCGAAGTCGTCGACGTCCAGGCCCGCGGCGATCGCGGTGCGCACGTACTCCTTGGCGTTGGCGAGGGTGAAGGCGATCTCCTGAACGGGCGTGGCCCCTGCCTCGGCCATGTGGTAACCGGAGATGGAGATCGTGTTCCAGCGGGGGATCTCGGTGCGGCAGTAGCCGAAGATGTCGCTGATCAGCCGTAGCGACTGCTTCGGTGGATAGATGTAGGTGCCGCGGGCGATGTACTCCTTGAGTACGTCGTTCTGGATCGTGCCGGTCAGCTGGTCCCCGGCGATGCCCTGCTCGGCTGCGACCAACTGGTACAGCAGGAGGAGCGTCGACGCGGGCGCGTTGATCGTCATGGACGTCGACACCTTGGCCATGGGCAGACCGTGGAACAGGGTGCGCATGTCCTCGATCGAGTCGATCGCCACGCCGACCTTGCCGACCTCGCCCCGGGCGATGGCCTCGTCGGAGTCGTAGCCCATCTGCGTCGGAAGGTCGAAAGCCACGCTCAGGCCGCCGGTGCCGGCGCTCACCAGCTCGTGGTAGCGCTCGTTGGACTCCTTCGCCGTGCCGAATCCTGCGTACTGGCGCATCGTCCACGGTCGGCCCGTGTACATCGACGGATAGACACCGCGGGTGAACGGGTACCGCCCCGGCGTCCCCAGCTTGGCCTCCGCGTCGAAGCCCCCCAGCGCGGAGCCGTCGTAGAGGGGCTGGATCGGCAGCCCGGACTCGCCATGCGTCACGGAACCCACGCCGGACCTCCTTCGGTACTCGATATCGATTCGACGGTACTCAGTACCATCTTCCGGAGCAAGTGGTCTCCATGGACCGAGACGGGGAAGGATGATCACTCATGAGCAAGCCAGCCGCGCGGACCCGACTCGCAGACGCCGCCTTCGCGCTCTTCGACGAGTACGGATACGAGCAGACCACCGTCGATGACATCGCGGAGCGGGCCGGAGTGGGACGTACGACGTTCTTCCGGCACTACCGGTCGAAGGAAGACGTCATCTTCCCGGACCACGACCGGCTGCTCGTGCTGATCAGGGAGCGGCTGGCGACCTCCAGCCACAGCACCGCCCTGGTCGCGGTGTCCGACGCGGTGCGGCTGGTTCTGCTGCACTACCTGGACGAGGGAGATCTGGCGCGCCGGCGGTACGCGCTCACGAGCAAGGTGGCGGCGCTCCGCGACCGGGAGATCGCCAGTGTGGCCCGCTATCAGCGGCTGTTCCGTGAATTCATCGCGGAGTGGATGGGGGACCCGACGGAGTCGGCGTCGCTCAGGGCCGAACTCATGGCGGCGGCGGTCGTCGCCGCCCACAACCATGTGCTGCGCCGATGGCTCCGGGGCGAGGCGTCCGATCCGGTCGCGGAGGTCGATGACGCGATGCGCGAGGTGCTCGCCCTTTTTCCGGCATCCCAGTCCCTCGGGGAAACCGGCGGCGGAGGCACCACCGTCGTCGCGTTCCGTACGGAACAGGACCTCGAAGTGCTGCTGCCCTCGCTGCAGCGCCTCATCGAGGGCGGAACCGAGCAGTGAAGCCCGGTCGAAGGCGCAGCATGCCTGTCCGGCGATCTTGACCGGGCGGCCCGGTAGGCGTTGAGGCGGCCCAGCAGGCGTTGAGGGGCATTCGGTGCCGACGGTGATCGGGTGGCGCCCGCCGATGCGTGTGCGGTCACCGGCCCGGGTCACGAATGGCCGGCCGGCGGGATCTCCCGTGCCCACGGGCCCGCTCACCGCGATGCCGCTCCTGGGCGTCTGGGTGAGGCCGGCCCCGCAGGCGCGGGATCGCTGTGTCAGGCGAGGCCGATGGCCGTACGCGTGTCGCCCCGGGCCTCTTCGAGGCGCTGGGCGGCCTCCTCTGCCGTGCAGTCGGCGAGGAGCATGACGATGGCGGTCTTGGCGTGGCCGCCCGCCGCCCGCAGGGCCTCGGCGGCGCTGTCGGGGTCGGCGCCCGTGGCCTGGACGACCATGCGGCGGGCACGGTCGACGAGCTTGTCGTTGCTGGCCTTCACATCGACCATGAGGTTCCCGTAGACCTTGCCCAGGCGGACCATCGAAGCGGTCGAGAGCATGTTGCAGACCATCTTCTCGGCGGTGCCTCCCTTGAGGCGGGTCGACCCCGTGAGGATCTCGGGTCCGGTGGGGACCTCGATCGGGATGTCGGCGTAGCGGCTGATGACCGCGTCGCGGTTGCAGGCGATCGACACCGTCATGGCGCCCTTGGCGGCCGCGTGCTTGAGGCCGCCGACGACGTACGGGGTGCGTCCGCTGGCGGCGAGTCCGACGACGGTGTCCCGGTCGTTCACGCCGATCTCGTCGAGGTCGGTGACCGCCCTCGCGGGCTCGTCCTCGGCTCCCTCGACCGCCACGACGAAGGCGCCGGGGCCGCCCGAGAGCAGACCCACGACCTGCTCGGGGGAGGTGCCGAAGGTGGGCGGGCACTCGACGGCGTCGAGCAGGCCGATCCGGCCGCTGGTACCGGCGCCTATGTAGATCAGACGTCCGCCCCGTCGCAGAGAGTCGGTGATCGCCTCGACGGCGGCCCCGATCTCCTGGAGCGCGTCACGTACCGCGAGGGCGACGGTCTGGTCCTCGGCGTTCATGACCGAGAGCAGTTCGGTGACCGGCATGCGGTCCAGATCGGCGGTCCGCTCGTTGCGGGTCTCGGTGCCGAGTGTGCCGAGTGTGCTGAGGTCCACGGCGCGGTCGTCCTTTCAGGGGTGGTGCTCAGGGTGGTGCTGGAGGGGGGTGGGGGGCCGGTGGTCAGTCGCCGGACGGTGTCTGGCGCGGCGACTGACGGCGCTTACGGCGCTGGACGGCCCCATAGGTCTTCTCGAGGGCCACGGTCGTGGCGTCGAAGGAACGCTGGGCGACGCCTACGAACAGGCAGTCGATGACAGCGAGCTGGGCGATGCGGCTGACGGTCGCCCCGGAACGGAAGGGGGTCTCCCGGGCGCAGGTCGTCAGCACGAGGTCCGCGTTCGCCGCGAGGGTGGAGCGCGGGACGTTGGTGAGGGCGATCGTGGTGGCGCCGCGTTCGGCGGCGGCCTGGAGGGGCTCGACGGTGTCCTCGGTCTCCCCGGAGTGGGAGATGGCCAGGGCGACGTCGCCCGGCCCGAGGAGGGCGGCCGCGGTGAGGGCCGCGTGCCGGTCGGTCCAGATGAACGCGATATGGCCGATGCGGTGCAGCTTCTGATGGAGGTCCTGGCCGACGAACGCGCTGGCGCCCACGCCGAATATGTCGATCCGCCGTGCTCCCGCCAGGGCGTCCACCGCGCGGCCGAGCACCTCGATGTCCAGTTCCGCCCCGGAGTCCTCCAGGGCGCGTACCTCGTTGTAGATGATCTTGCCGACGATGTCGCCCAGGGTGTCGGTGGCGCTGATGTCGGTGCCGGGCGTCGGTCGCTCGCCGCCCACGGCGTGCTCATGGGCGGCGGCCGCCGCCAGTGCCAGGCGCAGCTGGGGGTAGTTGCCGAGCCCTATGGCACGGCAGAAGCGCATCACCGTGGCCACCGAGGTCTCGGCCTGCTTGCCGAGGGCGCTGATGGAAAGCTCCGACGCCTGCGCGGGGTCGGCCAGGACGGCCTCGGCCACGCGCCGCTCCGACGGTGCCAGGGAGGGCAGGGCCGCGCGGATCCGGGCCAGGGTCGCGGCGGGCGAGGTGTCCTCCGCGGGCGGGGCGGTTCTGGGTGCTTCCTGGCGGGCCATGGGCCGTTCCCTCCTGAGTGGGTGGCGACACAGTAACCAGGGCGTACGTGGTGCGTCAAAAATTTACGTACTCAATTGCGCGAGGTTACTTATTGACATACGGACGTCGACCTTCCGATACTCGCTGCACCGCGATCCGCGCCGGTCATCGGGCCTATGGCTGTCCCGTGACCGTTCGACGCGACGGATCCGTGAAGACACGAAGGCGTGCCGTTATGACAGCAGCAGTGGCGGTGGACCTGGGCAAAACCGGCTGCCGTGCCGTGCTGTGGAACGACGGCGCCGGTCCCGCCCCGGACGTCCACGAGGTACCCGGGGCTCCCGGGCTCGCCGCCGACCACGGGGTGGAGCTGGCCCGCACCGCCGTGCGTGCCGCCGTCCTTCCGCTTCTGGAAGGGCAGCCGCACCTCCGGCTCGCTTCGGTCTGCGTCGGCGCCGCAGGAGCGGCCGCCGCGCCGGAGGCCGCCCGGGAGCTGGCCGGCCTGCTCCTCGAGGATCTGCCCGCGGACGAAGTGGCCGTCACGAGCGACGCCGTCACCGCTCACGCCGGTGCCCTCGGCGGCCGTACCGGTGTGGTGCTCGCCATCGGCACCGGCTCCGTCGCCATCGGTATCGGCGAGGACGGCTCGTACGCCCGCGTGGACGGCTGGGGTCCCTGGCTCGGCGACGAGGGCAGCGGCGCCTGGATCGGCGCTGCCGGACTGCGCGCAGCGCTTCGCGCCCACGACGGCCGCGGGCCGGACACCGCGCTGCTGGCCGCCGCCGAGGCACGCTTCGGCGACCCCGACCGGCTGCCCTCGGCCCTCGGCCGGGACGGGAACCCCGCACGCACCGCCGCGACCTTCGCCCCGGACGTGGCCCGCGCCGCCGCCGCCGGTGACGCGGCGGCCTCGGCGGTCGTCCAGGACGCCGCCACCGCACTCGGCGAGGCCGTGCTCGCCGCCGCTCACCGAGTCGGCGGCGACGACGTCCTCCCCGTCACGATCACCGGTGGGCTCACCGGCCTCGGCGAACCGCTCCTCGGTCCGCTCCGGTCGACGCTCGCCGGTTCCTCGCGCCCCCTCGAGATGAGGCCCCCGCTCGGGGACCCGCTGGACGGCGCACGCCTGCTGGCGCTGGATGCGTCGGCACCGCACGAACCCCACGTCGCCCGCGTACGGCGGACGATGCCCCATCCCCCTGTCCCCTCCCCGCCGGTGACTCCGCCGGCCGATGTTTAGGAGTGAGCGTGCGCCAACTCGACCTCGTGGTGATCGTCGTCTACTTGGTGGCGATCGCCTGGATCGGACTGCGCCTGGCCGGGCGACAGAAGTCCGCGAAGGACTACTTCGTCGGTGAAGGCCACATGCCGTGGTGGACCGTCTCGTTCTCCGTGGTGGCCACCGAGACCAGCGTGCTCACCGTCATCAGCGTGCCCGGCGGGGCGTACAGCGGGCAGGGCTTCGGCAACGTCGAACTGGCCCTCGGCTATGTGATCGGCCGCGTCGTGGTGGCCACCGTGCTGATCCCCCTGTACAAGCGTGGCGGCTTCGTCAGCGCCTACCAGTACCTGGGCAGCAGATTCGGGCTCAAACTGCAGGGCCTGGCCTCGGTGACGTTCGTCTTCACCCGGCTCCTCGCCGAGGGCGTCCGGCTCTTCGCCTCCGCGATCCCGATCAAGCTGCTGCTCGACGAGTTCGGCGTGCACGCCGGTTACCGCCTCATCATCATCGTGCTCACGGTGATCACCGTCATCTACACCTACCTCGGCGGCATCAAGGCGGTCATCTGGACCGACGCCATCCAGATGGCCCTGTACCTGGGTGGCGCGATCCTCGCCATCGCGGTGCTCTCCGGCCACGTGGGTGGTGACGGCTTCTCCAGCGCCCTGCACTCGGGCCACTTCAAGCTCTTCGACACCAACTTCGACCTGGCGCATATCCTCACCAGCCCGTTCGCCCTGCCGACGGCGATCATCGGCGGTGCGATCTTCGCGATGGCGAGCCACGGTTCCGACCAGCTGATCGTCCAGCGCGTCCTGGCCACCCGCTCGCTGCGCGACGGCCAGAAGGCCATGATCGCCTCCGGCGTCTTCGTCACCCTCCAGTTCGCCGCCTTCTCCCTCGTCGGCGCCCTGCTGTGGTCGTACAACAAGGGCAAGGACTTCAAGGCGCTGGGCCTGGCCAGTTCGGACAACCTCTACCCGAACTTCATCCTGCACGGCCTGCCGGTGGTGATCTCGGGTCTGCTCGTGGCCGGCATCCTCGGCGCCGCGATGGGCTCGCTGTCCTCGGCGCTGAACTCCATGTCCAACTCGACGGTCGCCGACATCATCCACAGCTTCTTCCGCAGCACGCCCTCCGAGGAGTCGCTGCTGAAGCTGGCCCGGGTGATGACCCTGGTGTGGGCGGTCCTGATGGCGATCTTCGCCTGCGCCTTCAGCACCAGCACCGGCAACGTCTATCTCACCGGTCTGACCATCGCGGGCTACACCTACGGCGCCCTGCTCGGTGCGTTCCTGCTCGGCAGACTCGTCCGGCGGGCCAACGAGATCGACTCCATCGTGGCCTTCCTGGTGACGGTCGGCGTCATGACCTACATCGTGCGCGGTGTGAAGATCGACGTGACCGTGGCCGGCGCCACCGTGCCCACGGCGATCGCCGCCCAGTGGCTCGTACCGATCGGCGTGGTGATCACGCTGGTCGTCGGTGGTGTGATGAGCCTCTTCCACCGCGCCCCCGAGCCGGCCGAGCTCCCCGCCGCTGACGGCGAGTTGGGCCCCGACCGGGTCGCGGCCGCTGCCGGCCAGGAGTGACGACTGGTCCACCCCATCGGGTGCGGGGCCGCCACGGCGACCCCGCACCCGCCCCGTTCCGACATTCCCAGGGAGAAGCCATGCCGCAGCAGCAGCCGACCCCGCCCGCGCGGCGGAATGTGCGCCGGGAGGCACCGTGCGTGTGATCGGCCTGATGTCGGGCACCTCGTACGACGCCATCGAGGCCGCCGCGGCGGACCTCACCCTGGACGGCGACACCCTGCTGCTGCGCCCGCTCGGACACCTCTCCGTGCCCTACCCGGATGAGCTGCGGGCCCTGATCGCGGCCACGCTGCCTCCGGCCGCGACGACCATGCAGTCCGTCTGCGCACTGGACACCGGCGTCGGCCAGGCGTTCGCCGACGCCGCGGGCCGCGCCCTGCGCGAGCTCTGCGACGGCACGGCCGACCTCGTCGTCTCGCACGGACAGACCATGTACCACTGGGTCGAGGACGGCAGTGTCCGCGGCACGCTCCAGCTCGGCCAGCCCGCCTGGATCGCCGAGTCCACCGGCCTTCCGGTCGTCTCCGACCTGCGCAGCAGGGACGTCGCCGCGGGCGGGCAGGGAGCTCCGCTCGTCGGTATGACCGACACCCTGCTGCTGCGCGGCCTCCCCGGTACGCCGGCCGCGCTGAACCTCGGCGGCATCGCCAACGTCACCGTCCTCGCGCCGGGCGCCGAGCCGCTCGCCTTCGACACCGGGCCCGCGAACGCCCTGCTGGACGCGGCGATACGGCACTTCACCGACGGCGCCGCCGCCTACGACGAGGACGGCCGCAGGGCCGCCGCGGGCCGGACCCGCCCCGAGCTCCTCCGGCTCCTCCTGGACGACCCCTATTACCGCAGGCCCGCCCCGAAGAGCACCGGCAAGGAGCACTTCCACCTGCCCTATCTCCAGCAGGCGCTGGAGAAGGTACCCACACCCGATCCCGACGACGTGCTGGCCACCCTGACCCGGCTCACCGCCGTCACCGTGGCCGACGCCTGCCGCGCCCACGGCGTGACCGAACTCGTCGTCTCCGGCGGAGGTGCCCGCAACCCCGTACTGATGCGCATGATCGCCGAGGAACTTCCCGGTGTGAGCCTGCGCGCCAGCGACGAGCTGGGCCTGCCGTCCGACGCCAAGGAAGCGCTGGCCTTCGCGGTGCTGGGCTTCCTCACGGCCAACGGGCTGCCGGGCACCCTTCCGTCGGGCACCGGGGCGCGCCGGGCCACACTCCTCGGCAGCGTCACCCCGGGCCTGGCACCGTTGCGTCTGCCCGAACCCGCGTCGCAGCCGCCGCGCCTGATGCGGATCATCGGATCCGCCCCCTCCGCCCACTGACACCGCAGTAGCGAGGACCCATGAGCCCCACCGCCGTCACACCCTCCTCCGCGGACCGGTCCGCAGGACTGGCCGAACTCCTCGCCGCGTGCGTCAGCGACCCGGCCCGCGTGAGCACCGAGGTGCCGCGCCGGGTCGCCGCCGCCCACGACGCGTCGCCGTATCTGTTCACGCCGCAGGCCGTCGTGCGCGCCGCGTCGGCCGCAGAGGTCGGTGCCTTGATGGCGGGCGCCCGCAAGGCAGGACTGCCGCTGACGCTGCGCTCGGGCGGCACCAGCCTGGCGGGGCAGGCGAGTGGCGACGGCATCCTCGTGGACGTCCGCAGCCACTGGCGCACCGCCGCGGTCCTCGACGACGGTCTGCGGATCCGGCTGCAACCGGGACTGACCGTGCGTCAGGCCAATGCGCGGCTCGCCCGGTACGGGCGCCGGCTCGGCCCCGACCCGGCGAGCGAGTCCGCCTGCACCATCGGCGGCCTGGTCGCCAACAACTCCAGCGGTATGAACTGCGGCACCCAGGACAACGCCTACCGGACCATGGAGTCCCTCCAGTTCGTGCTGCCCTCCGGCACCGTGGTCGACACCGCGGCACCCGACGCGGACGAGGCGCTGCGCGCCCGCGAGCCGGAACTCCACGCGGGGCTGCTCCGGCTGCGCGACCGGGTCCGTGACTCCGCCGGCTCACGGGCCACCGTAGAGCGGCTGTTCGCGATGAAGAACACCATGGGCTACGGCCTCAACTCCTTCCTGGACCACAGCGATCCGGCCGACATGCTCGCCCATCTGATGATCGGCAGCGAGGGCACCCTGGGCTTCGTCGGCGAGGCCGTTTTCCGCACCGTCCCGCTCCTTCCGCACACCGCGACCGGGCTGCTGGTACTGCCCGGCCTCGCCGAGGCCACCGACGCGCTGCCCGCCCTGCTGGCCGCCGGCGCCCGGACCGCCGAACTCCTCGACGCCGCCTCGCTGCGAGTCGCGCAGCAGTCCCCGGACCCGGTGGACGAGGTGCGCGGGCTGGGTGTCGAGCGGCACGCCGCCCTGCTGGTCGAGTTCGCCGAGGACAGCGCCGAGACGCTGGAGGAGCGGATGGCCGCCGCGCAACCCGTCCTGGACCGCCTGCCCGCGGTGACCGGTACCGCGCTGGTGCGCGATCCAGGCGTCAGGGCCCGGCTCTGGCATCTGCGCAAGGGCCTCTACACGGCCGTCGCCGGGGCCCGCCGTCCCGGTACGACCGCGCTGCTCGAGGACATCGCGGTACCGATGGAGCGACTGACCCGTACCTGCGAGGGCCTCATCGGACTCTTCGACCGGCACGGCTACCAGGACGCGGTGATCTTCGGCCACGCCCGTGACGGCAACCTGCACTTCATGCTGACCCAGGACTTCGACTCCGCCCCGGAGATCGAGCGCTACGCCCGGTTCACCGACGCCATGGTCGACCTCGTCCTGGACGCCGGCGGCACGCTCAAGGCCGAGCACGGCACCGGCCGGGCCATGGCCCCCTTCGTCCGCCGTCAGTACGGCGACGAGCTGTACGACGTCATGCGGGAGTTGAAGCAGCTGTGCGACCCGCACGGCGTGCTCAACCCGGGCGTGCTGCTGGAGGACGACCCGGCCGCACACCTGCAGAGCCTCAAGAGCGTCCCCGAGGTCGACCCCGCCGTCGACGCATGCGTCGAATGCGGCTACTGCGAGCCCGTCTGCCCCACCGCCGACGCCACCACGACGCCCCGTCAGCGCATCGCCCTCCAGCGCGAGATCGCACTGGCCACCGCCGCCGGTGACGACGAACGCCGCCGGGCTCTGGAAGCCGACTACACCTACGCGGCCGTCGACAGCTGTGCCGCCGACAGCCTGTGCGTCACCGCCTGCCCGGTCACGATCGACACCGGCGCCGTCATGAAGAGGCTGCGCGCCGAACGGCACAGTGCCACCGCACAACGTGCCGGGAACACGACGGCCCGGCACTGGGGTACCGCGGTCAAGGGTGTGCGGGTGGCGCTCAACACCGCACACGTGCTGCCCGCCCCGGCCCTGCGCGCCGCCACCGGTGCGGTCCGCCGGCTCGGAGCAGGGGAGCTGGTGCCCACGTGGGCCGACGACATCCCGCGCGGCGGTCCCGCGCGCCCCGCTCCCCGGCAACCCGTCGAGCCGCAGGCGGTGTTCTTCGCCGCCTGTATCGGCAGCGTCTTCGCCCCCGAGGGCACCACCGGTGGTGCGTCCGCCGCGTTCCTGCGTCTGTGTGAACGGGCCGGCGTGCAGGTCACCGTGCCTGCCGAGCTGGCCGGGCTGTGCTGCGGTACGCCCTGGCAGTCCAAGGGCTACACCGACGGGCACCGCACCATGGCGAACCGCACGCTGGAGGCGTTGTGGACGGCCAGCGACCACGGTCGGCTGCCCGTGGTCTGCGATGCCTCCTCCTGTACGCACGGCCTGGAACAGTTGCCGGACACCCTCCCGGAGTCCGACCGCGCCCGGTTCGCCTCCCTGCGCTTCGTCGACAGCGTCGCCTTCACCGCGGAGCACCTGCTGCCCGCCCTGCCCGAGCCCCGCCGCCTGAGCAGCCTCGCCCTGCACCCCACCTGTTCCACCGTGCACCTGGGCATCGACGGCGCCCTGCGCACCGTGGCCGCGGCCGTGAGCGAGGACGTCACCGTGCCCGACAACTGGGGCTGCTGCGCCTTCGCCGGGGACCGCGGTCTGCTGCATCCGGAGATCACCGCGAGCGCCACCGCCGCCCAGGCCGCCGAGATCAACGCGGGCACGTACGACGCGTACGCCTCCTGCAACCGCACCTGCGAGATGGGGATGACCCGTGCCACCGGCCGTCCCTACCGGCACGTGCTGGAACTGCTGGACGAGGTCACCGCCTGAGGCGGTCCCGTCCGGGCACTTCGGAACCGGCCCGTCGGCGTCTCGGCGGGCCTTCGCCGGTGATCTGCCCGCGCCCCCGGCGGCTCTGCCGACCTCGGCACGACCGGGGCAAGCGGGTGGAGATCCGGTCGCCGGGCGCGCGGCGACTTCGGGAAAGGGCCGCGCGCGTGCGGAGGTGTGGCACCGTGAGGGCACGCCGTGCCCGTCGCCTTCCCCGTGGTGACGGGCACGGCTCACCGATCCCGAACGGCGCGTCCCATCCTGGACAGCGCTTCGCGCAGGATGTCCGGGCTCGTCGCGAAGTTGAGCCGCACGCACCCCTCGCCGCCCGAGCCGAAGACATGTCCCGAGCTGAGGGCGACTCCGGCTTCGTCGAGGAACATCCTCGCGGGTCCGGCCATGTCGCTGACCACACCGGGGCCGCCTGGGCCTCGGCCGTCGTGCAGGCCCAGCCAGGTGCAGTCGAGCCATGCGAGATAGGTGCTCTGCGGCGGGCGATACCGCGCCCTGGGCAGGTGTTCGCGGACGAGTCGCCCCAGCAGGTGCCGGTTGGCGTCGAGCCCGACCAGGACCTCGTCGAGCCAGTCCCCGCCTTTCTGGAAGGCCGCGGTGTGGGCGATCACGCCCAGGTGACTGGGCCCGTGACCGACCTCTTCGGGCATGTGGCGCAGTTCGTCGGCGGCTTCGGCACCGGCGATGGCCAGTGCGGCCTTGAGCCCGGCGAGGTTCCACGCCTTGGACGCGGAGGTCAGTGCGAAGGCGTTCTCCGCGCCCTGGACACTGAGGAACGGTGTGAAGGAGGCCCCGGGCAGTACCAGAGGGGCATGGATCTCGTCGGAGACGACCCTCACGCCGTGCCGGCGGGCGAGCTCCGCGATCGCCTCCAACTCCTCGCGGCTGTGGGCGACTCCGGTCGGGTTGTGCGGGTTGCTCATGAGGAACGCGGCGCGTCGGCCGTGGCCGCGCGCCCGGACGAAGGCCTCTTCGAGTGCGGCGAGGTCGATCCGCAGGTCCTCACCGAGCGGAGCCTCGACGACATGCCTGTCGGCGTGGGTGACGAAGGCGAAGAAGGGCGGGTACACCGGTGAGCACACGACGACGGCGTCACCGGGGCCGGTGATCAGTCGCAACACCTCGACGACGCCCATCATGACGTCGGGAACGATCGCGGTGTGCTCGATGCGCGGACCGCTCCACCGCCATCGGTCGTAGGCGAATCCGATGAAGGCCTCTGCGTAGGCGCTGCCGTACGGATACCCGGTGTCGCCCAGGTCGATGGTTCTGTGCAGCGCCTCCACGATGGCGGGAGCCAGGGGCACGTCCATCTCCGCCACCCACAGTGGGAGCACGTCCTCGGGGAACGTGCGCCACTTCATGCTCGTGCGTTCCCGCAGTTGCCGGAGGGACAGTTGCACGAACGGATCGGTTCGTCGGCCGGTCTCGTCTTCCTGCACCATGGGCGCAGGGTACGGGCACGCGGCGGCGACGACCAGGGAACGTCGCCGACTGCGGCCGGCTCACCGAACTAAGCCTCCGACGTAGCGCTCGACGCCGTTCAGCTTGATCGTGCAAGGAGCCCCGGGTTTTCAGGCCCGGGAGGTACTGCATCCTGGGCCGGGCGGCGCGGAGCGCCGCCGTATCCCTTTGGAATGTTCCGACGGCGGTGCCGCGCTCAGTCCCGGGTGCTTCTGGTTCTCGATGTAGTCCTTGACCACGGTCAGCGGTGTACCTCCGCATGAGCCGGCGAAGTAGGACGGGGACCAGAAGTGTTTGCCCCGTGGGTACTTGCCGACGAGCCGGGACAGGGCGATCTGGGGCGGGTAGTGCACCAAGAGGTGTACGTGGTCGGTTGGCCGGCCGACCACGTCGCCGGGGCCGACATCGCACGGCGAGGAGCCACGGCGTGGGTATTCGTCAACATGCCCGACCCGGCCCCCGCCTGAGCGGCGACCGGCAGATGTGACCCGTGACCGCCCTGCCATAGGGGGCAGTCGGGAGCATGAACAAAGCCGTATCGAACCGAGACAACAAGCTCGGTCGTTCACAGCCAATGCCGCGTAGTTAAGCCGTGAGGCCGAGTGTCAACTGTGCTGTTTCTGCTGGTGAGGACGTGGGGGCGAGCCATTGGGGGTGCAGTGTGTAGCGCCCTCGGCCGGTCTTGTTGAGGAAGCCCTGGGGGACCCACTGCCCCAGTTGCGCGCTGAGGCTGCGGACGTGGTCGATCTGGAGGGCGTCGGCGATCTCCCGGGGACTGAAGTCGCGGGCGGGGTTGGTTCGTAGGAGTCGGAGGACTTGTTCGCGGCGGCCCGATGCGGTGTCCGGGGCGGTTGCAGGGCCGGCGGTGTGCGCGGAGGGCGGGATGACAGTGATGTCCAGGCGCGCAATGTTCCTGCTGGGCAGGGGACGGGGTTCGTTCGGGGTGACGCCGTAGCGTGACATCGGGCATTTCACCTTGCGGGCGCTGATCCTGGGGCGCCGGGACGGCAGCAAGTTGTCCAGCACGGCCTGCATGATGCCGCCGTTGTCGGGGGCGGGGCCTGTGATGGCGGTCGCGGTGATGATCTGGTCGGTCGCGCTGTGCAGGGCGGCGGTGAAGCAGGCCCGGTCGGGGTCGGTGCCGGGGCGGGTCTCGACGGCGTCGCACATGGCCCGGCGAAGGACCTGGTAGACGGTGAGCAGGGACCAGAGTTCTTGTTCCAGGCCGCAGCGGTCGGCGGAGCGCAGGACGCGTCCGGTGAACAGGGTGTGCCGCAGCGCCAGGAACGCCGACTCCACTTCCCAGCGTTCGTGGTAGAGGTGGGCGAGGCGGTCGGCGGGGTCGGTTCGGTGGTCGAGCAGTGTGGTCAGCAGCCGGTAGGTGTCGCCGATGCGCGTGCCGTCGGCGCAGGTGGCGGTGATGTCGACGTCAATGAAGCGGAAGGTCTGGCCATTGATCCGGGTCAGGAAGGATCCGTCGGGCAGGACGGCCCAGATGGCGGGGCGGCGGCGGGCGTTCATCCGCACCAGGAGCTGGGCGCCGGTGTCGGCGGCGCGGTTGAGGAAGTCGTCGCCGGTGAAGGCGCGGTCGGCCAGCAGCAGCATCGTGTCGTCCAGCAGAGGCAGCAGCTGGTCGGCGTAGTAGGGCTCACCGCGGTGGGTCGAGCCGAACACGGCGCCGATCAAGGCACGCGTTCCGGTCTCGCACAGCGCCATCAGCCGCAGGTGCGGGTAGCCCTCGAAGACTCCGCTCCGCCCGCGGCGGTGTTTGCCCAGCAGTGCACGGATGCGGGGCCGGTCCGGGGCCAGCAGGGAGCTGCAGCCGTCGAAGGCGACGGTGCGCCAGCGCCGATAGCACGTCCCCGGGGTCGTGGGCCGCGCCACCGGGCCGGCCACCACGTCGAACAGCGCCTTCAGCGGCGCCACCCCGATCCTGCGCCGGAGATCACGCAGGGCCTTTTCCGACGGCCTGACCAGACGCAAGGCGCCGAGCCCGGACACAAGCCGGTCCCAGACGCGCTCATAGCCGAGACCTGGGAAAATCCCCAGGGCCAGGACGAAGTACACCCCCACACGCGAGGGCAGCAGGCGCAGGCGATGCTGCATCGTTCGCGTCTGGGCGAGGACATCATCGACGAGTTCGAACGGCAGATACTGCGTCAACTCACCAAGGTGACCGGGGGCAAAAACACCCCCCGCCACGGTGATGGTGCGCGTGAAGCTCGTGATGGCAGACTGCTGGGACAACGGGACCTCTTCGCTGAGCAGGAAGACCTTGGACGGCTTCCCTGCAATAGCAGGGGTCCCGTTTCCCATGCTGTTCAGCGTGGCACCGCGGCCGGTGATCAAGTTGACGCACGACCTCGCGCCCTAACTACGCGGCATTGCGTTCACAGCCGAGTAGTTGACCGGGTGTGTTCCTGCTGAAGAGGCGCCGGCTGCCAGGCACGGGCGGGGACGACAAGAGGCCCGCCGGTGACCGGGTCGGGGACGACGACGGAGGACAGGCCGAAGACGTCCTCGACCAGCTCTGCGGTGACGACCTCGTCGGGCCGGCCCTGCGCCACGATGCGGCCCGCCTTCATGGCGACGAGGTGGTCGGCATAACGGGCAGCCTGGTTGAGGTCGTGGAGCACGGCGACGACGGTGCGGCCACGTTCGTGGTTCAGCCTGCGCACCAGGTCCAGGACCTCCACCTGGTGCGCGATGTCCAGGTATGTGGTCGGTTCGTCCAGCAGCAGCAGGTCCGTGTCCTGGGCCAGTGCCATGGCGATCCACACCCGCTGCCGCTGGCCGCCGGAGAGTTCGTCGACCGGGCGGTCGGAGAGGTCGGCCGTGTCGGTGCGCCGCAGCGCCTCGGCGACGGCCAGCTCGTCCGCCTCCGACCACTGCTGCCACCACTTCTGATGGGGCTGACGGCCGCGGGCGACGAGGTCGGCGACGGTGATGCCGTCCGGCGGCATGGGGGACTGCGGCAGCACGCCGATGGTCCGGGCGATCTGCTTGCCGGGGACACGTGCGAGTTCGGCGCCGTCCAGCAGCACGGCTCCCCGGCGCGGCTTGAGCAGACGGCCCAGCGCCCGCAGCAGGGTGGACTTGCCGCAGGCGTTGGGGCCCACAACGACGGTCACCTTGCCGTCGGGGATCTCCAGGTCCAGGCCCTCGACGACGGTGCGGTCCTCGTACGCCAGGGTCAGGTCCTGTGCGGCGAGGCGGCTGGTGGTCGGGCGGCTCATGAGGTGGTGCCTCCGGAACGGCTGCGGGTACGGACGATGAGCCACATGAGGTAGGGGGCGCCCACCACGGCGGTGAGGACGCCGACCGGCAGCTCGATCGGGGAGAACAGACGGCGGGCCAGCAGGTCCGCGACCACGACGACCAGCGCACCGGTCAACGCCGAGGACAGCAGTGGTATCTGGGCGGTTCGGGTGAGCCGCCGGGCGATCTGCGGGGCGAGCAGCGCCACGAAGTCGACGGGGCCGGCCGCTCCGGTCGCCACCGACGCAAGCACGACGCCGAGTACCGTGAGACCGAGCCTGAGCCGGTCCAGGCGCACACCGAGAGCCGCCGCGGTGTCGTCGTCGAAGTGCGCGCCGCGCTGGGCCCGGGCCGCCCACAGGGCCGCCGGGACGGCGAGCAGCAGTACGAGCGCGAGGGGCCGGGCCTCCTCGTAGCCGCGTCCGTTGAGCGAGCCGGTCAGCCAGACCTTGGCCTGCTGGGCCACCAGGTAGTCGCCCTTGGTCAGGAACAACTGAGTCAGCGAGCCGAGTGCGACCGACACGCCGATGCCGACCAGCACGAACCGCGAGGAGTGCAGTCCGCGCCGCCAGGCGAAGACGTACACCAGCAGGGCCGCCGCGAGGCCGCCCGCGACGGAGACGTACGGCAGTGCGTCGTAGGCCACGGCGTTGAAGCTGATGGCGGCGACCGTGGCCGCACCGGCGCCGTGTGTGACCCCGATGACGTCGGGGCTGGCCAGTGGGTTGCGGGCGACAGTCTGCACCAGCGCGCCCGCCACGCCGAACGCGGCTCCCGCGAGGAGTCCGACGACCAGGCGGGGCAACCGCAGTGTGCCCACGACCAGTTCGTCGGGGCTCGGCCGCCCCAGCAGTACCCGGACGACCTCCGTCGGTGGGACGAAGGACTCGCCGACGCACAGGTATG
Organism: Streptomyces sp. WAC07094; assembly: GCF_036320405.1. Classification (NCBI taxonomy): domain Bacteria; kingdom Bacillati; phylum Actinomycetota; class Actinomycetes; order Kitasatosporales; family Streptomycetaceae; genus Streptomyces; species Streptomyces sp. WAC07094. The sequence goes on along the minus strand of NZ_JAVMJZ010000003.1, from coordinate 472,681 downwards.
CCACGACGGCGCACGCGAGCAGGATCGCGAGCGCCACCGCGACGACGACCGATCGACGGTGGACGAGGAAGCTGGCGCGTCCCCCGCGCAGGACGGCGTGTCCGGCCGGGCGGACGGCAGGCGGAGCGGCGGTCGCCGTTGCGCGGCTCATGCGGCGACCACCGTCCGGCGCCGGACGAGAGCGATCAGGAAGGGCACACCGATCAGTGCGGTCATGACGGCCACCGGTACCTCCGAGGGCGGGAAGACGATGCGGCCGAGCACGTCGGAGCCGAGGATCATCACCGGTCCGAGCAGGGCGGCCAGCGGCAGCACCCAGCGGTGTGCGGTGCCCACCAGTGCACGGGCGATGTGCGGCACGGCGAGCCCGGTGAAGGCGATCGGGCCGACCGCGGCCACGGAGGCCCCCGTCAGCACGGTCGCGCCCAGCGCGCCGAGCAGCCGCAGCAGGCCGACGTTGTGCCCGAGGCCCTTGGCGGCGTCGTCGCCGAGCGCGAGCGCGTCCAGGCCCCGGGACATCGCGACGACCAGCACCAGACCGGCCAGCAGGAAAGGCCAGATCTGGCCGATGATGTCGGTGCCGCGTCCGCTGATCGAGCCGACCTGCCAGAAACGGAACTCGTCCAATGCACGGGCGTTGGTGGTGGCGATCCCGGACACCAGCGAGGCGAGGAAGGCGTTCATCGCGGCGCCGGCCAGAGCGAGCTTGAGCGGGGAGGCCCCACCGCGCCCGCCGCTGGCGACGGCGTACACGCCCACCGCCGCCAGCGCCGCGCCCGTGAACGCGAACCACACGTACCCGCCCAGCGTGTGCACGCCGCAGAACGCGATCGCGCACACCACGCCGACCGAGGCGCCCTGGCTGACGCCGAGGATGCCGGGCTCCGCGATGGGGTTGCGGGTGATGCCCTGCATCACCGTCCCGGCGAGCGCGAGCGCGGCGCCCGCCAGGACGCCGATGACGGTGCGGGGCACTCGCAACGACCGCACCACCTGGGCGTCGTCACTGGTGCCGCCGTGCACCAGTGCCTGGATCACCTCGCTCGGGGCGATCTGGCGGCTGCCCACGGCAAGGCTCAGCAGAACGGCGATCAGCAGCATCGCCGTGCCGGCCAGCAACCAGCCGGCCCGGCGACGCGTGGAGGGCGACATACGCCGCGCTCACTCTCCTCTGGTCAGGCGGTCAGGTGCTTCTCGAGGTCGTCGAGCACCGCGTTGGCGGCGGTGACACCGAGCCCCAGGTACCAGGTCTCGTCCGGCACGTCGAAGGCGTGCCCGTCCTTGACGGCCTTGAGGTTCTTCCACAGCGGATTGCCCTGGGCCTTGCTCTTGTCCGTGGCCTTCGGGTCGCCGTAGACACCCGTGAAGATCCAGTCGGCGTCGGCCTTGTCGATGTTCTCGGCGCTGATCTCGGTGGCCAGGTCCTCGATGTCCTGGTTCTTCGGACGCGGGATGCCGATGTCCCTGAGGATCGTGCCGATGAACGAGTCGTTGGCGTAGAGGCGGATGACGCCGTCGGGCATGTAACGGACCATCGACACGGTCGGCTTGTGGGCACCGAGCTTGTCGCCGAGGGCTTTCGCCCGCTTCTCGTACGCTGCGATGTTCGCCTTGGCCTGCGCCGTCTTGTCCAGCGCGGCCGCGTTGAGGAGGTAGTTCTGCTTCCAGGTGAAGCCGGGGCGGATCGAGAAGACGGTCGGCGCGATCTTCGACAGCTCGTCGTACGAGGCGGCCGCGCGCAGCTGGCTGCCCAGGATCAGGTCCGGCTTGAGGGCCGCGATCGCCTCGAGGTTGAGGCTGTTGATGGTGCCGATGTTCTTCGGCGTGCCCGCGTCCTTCTTGAGGTACGACGGCAGTTCCGGCGAGCCCTCCGTCGGCGCCAGGCCGACCGGCTTCACCCCCAGGGAGACGACGTTATCGAGCTCGCCGACGTCCAGCACGACCACGCGCTTGGGCGGCGACTTGATCTCGGTGCTGCCCATCGCCTGCTTGATCGTGCGTGGCCACTGGCCGGGCTTGGCGTCGGTGCCGAGCGCAGCGGTCTTCGCGGCGGCGTCCGCGAAGTCCTTGCCGCCCTGCGCGACGGACTTCGAGTCCTTCTTGCCCGAGCCCGCTTCGGCGGAGGCACCGGTGCTCCCCTTGCCGTCACCGGAGGACCCGCTGCCGCACGCCGCGAGTGACAGTGCGGCGGCGACTGCGAGAGCGACTGCGGCAGGACCGCGGCGCCGAAGAGACATGTGCCAGCTCCTAGCTGTGGTTCACCTTGAATATTTAGGCGAGCCTAACCTTATGCGGAACCCGTATGCGCAATGCAACTCGGGGTCCCGACGGCCGGCGTGGCCGTCGACGGAGCGTTGTGCGAAGCAGACGAGCAGCACGATGCCGGAGCCGGTGCCCGGGCCGGACGGTGTCCGGCCGGCGCACGAATGGGCCGGAGCCTCGGCACACCCTCGTCGCCGAGTCGCGGACACGCCCGACGGCCCGCGGACGCGCAGCACGCCGAGGTCGGCGGTGCGCGCCCCGCGGGCATGTCAGACGTGGGTGACCGTGTCGAGTTCCACCCGGGCGCGGGAGGCGGCGCCGACCGCCACGGCATCGCCGTCGAGACGGGCGGGCAGTACCCGGAGCGGCTGTCCGCCGACCGGCGGTTCGGCGGACAGCGTGCGCTGGATGGACGGTTCGAGCAGCGCCCAGGCCCGGCTGACACCACCGCCGATCACGAAGGTGGTGACGTCCAGAAGCCCCACCGTGACGAGGATCGCGCGGGCCACGGCGGCACCGGCGCTCTCGTACACGGCGAGCGCGTCCCCGTCGCCGCCGGCCGCCGCCTCGGCGACCAGGCGTGCGGTGGCGTTCCGCCCGGTCCGCTCCGCGTAGCGGGCGGTGATCGACCGGCCGGACGCCAGGGTTTCCAGGTGGCCGCGTCCTCCGCAGGTGCACCGAAGGTCACCGAAGCCGGGCACATGGCCGATCTCGCCGGCCGCCCCGCTCGGGCCCTCGTACAGCGCGCCGTCCAGCCACAACGCGCCGCCGACGCCGGTACCGAGGGTCATCCCCAGCACATGCGGCTCACCGGCCGCGGCACCCCGGGCGACCTCGCCCCGCAGGAACGCGTTGACGTCGTTGTCCAGGTACGCCGGAACGCCGAGCGCCCCCTCGACCGTCGCCGTCACCGGAAAGCCCGCCCAGTCGTGGAAGGAGTCGCTGGCCACGAGGATGCGCCCGGAGCGTGCGTCCACCACGCCCGCCGCGCCGACCCCGACGCCGAGCAGCCGCCCGGGCGTGCGGTCCAGGAGGAGCCGCAGCGCGCCGAGCGCCGCGCCGACCATCGCGGCGCCGCCCTCGGCCGCGGGAGTGGGCACGCCGAGCCGGTCGATGACGTCGAGGTCCTCGGTGCACAGCACCACCTGGGTGGTCGTCCCTCCGATGTCGACACCGGCGACCACCTCGGGAGCCGCCGTCACGCGCTTGCCTCCAATCCCAGGGAGACGCGCCGCCGGCGTTGCAGCACGGGGTCCGGCACCGGCACGGCCGCGATGAGTCTGCGGGTGTACTCCGTCTCCGGGCGCAGCAGAGTCGTCATGGTCGGGCCCTCCTCCTCGACGGACCCGGCCCGCATGACGACCACCCGCTGCGCGAACTCCTGCACCACGGCCAGGTCATGGGACACGAACAGGCACGCGAACCCCAACTCGCCCTGCAATTCGGCGATCACCTCGAGCACCGTCCGCTGCACGCTCACATCCAGCGCACTGGTCGGTTCGTCCGCCACCAGCAGCCGGGGCTCCAGGACCAGTGCCCGGGCGAGGCTCACCCGTTGCCGCTGCCCGCCGGACAGCTCGCGAGGTCCGCGTCCCGCCAACTCGCGTGGAAGTCGTACGAGTTCGAGGACCTCGGCGACCCGTTCGCGACGCTGGACGGCGGTCATGCCCCGCCGGTGCACACGCAGCGGCTCCGCCACGCACTCGGCGACGCTCATCCGCGCGTCCAGCGATGCCACCGGATCCTGCAGCACCACACCCACACCGGACAGCAGCGAGCGCCTGGCCCGTCCGCGTGTCCGCCCGAGGTCGTTGCCGAAGAGCGCCACCGAGCCGGAGTCCGGGCGCAGGAGCCCCAGGGCGACCCGGGCCGCGGTCGACTTTCCCGAGCCGGACTCCCCGACCAGGCCGACCGTTTCGCCGGGACGCACGGAAAGCGACACGTTCTGCAGCGCCCTGACCGTACGGCGCCCCCGGCCGAAGTGCACGGAGACGTCCCGGAGTTCGACGACCGACGTGGAGCCTTCCGGCTCCTGCGGATCTTCCCCCGCGGTACCGGCGCCCCGCGGCTCGTCGACCGCGAGCCGCGGCACCGCCGCCAGCAGACGCCTGGTGTACTCGTGCGAGGGCCGTAGCAGAACGTCCTCCACCGTTCCGGTCTCCACGACCTCTCCCTCCAGCATGACCGCGACCCGGTCGGCGAAGTCCGCGACCACGCCCATGTTGTGCGTGACGAGCAGCACCCCTGTCCCCGAGTCGGCGGCCAGGGCGCGGAGCAGGTCCAGGATCTCGGCCTGCACGGTGACGTCGAGGGCGGTCGTCGGTTCGTCGGCGATCAGCAGACCGGGCGAGTTGGCGATCGCCATGGCGATGACGACGCGCTGCCGCTGCCCGCCCGACAGCTGGAAAGGAAAGGCCGAAGCCCGGTGCTCCGGCTCCGGAATACCGACCCTGCTCAGCAGGTCGACCGCCGCACGGGCCGCCTCCGCGCGCGACACCTGACGATGGTTGCGTACGACCTCCGCTATCTGGGCGCCGACCCGGGTGAGCGGATCGAGTGCGGTGGCCGGCTCCTGGAACACCATCGACACCGTGCGACCGCGCAGCCCCGACAGCTCCCTGTCGTCGGCGCCGACGATCGGGGTGCCGTCCACCGAGATCCGCCCGGACACCCGGGCGTTCCCCGGCAGCAGCCCCATCGCGGCGAGCGCCACCGTCGACTTGCCCGAACCCGACTCGCCCACCAGCGCGAGCGTCTCGCCCGGCCGTACGTGCAGCGACACGTCCCGCACGGCGGGCACATCGCCCGTTTCGGTCGAGAAGGTCACTCCGAGGTCCTCGATCTCCAAGACGCTCATCCGCGCCCCCTCACGTCGAAGGCGTCGCGCAGCCCGTCGCCGATCGCGTTGAACGCGCAGACGACGAGGATGATCGCGAGGCCCGGCGGAACGATCAGCCACCAGCGTCCGGAGTAAGCGGCCGTCAGACCGGCCGACAGCATGCCGCCCCAGTCGGTCGACGGCGGCTGGACGCCCAGGCCGAGATACGACACATACGCCACGAGCAGGATCGCGTCGGCGACCTGGAAGGTCGCCGCCACCACGATCGTCGACACCGAGTTGGGCAGGATGTGCCGCCCGATCGCCCGGCCGTGACTGCCGCCGATGGCCCGCAGCGTCAGTACGTAGTCCCGGCTCTTGAGCGTGAGGGTCTCCGCCCGCACCAGCCGGGACGGCACCAGCCACGAGACCAGGCCCAGGATGACGATCAGCCCGAGTGTGTCCGGGGTGGTGATGGCGGAGACGACGAGCAGGATGAACAGTGCCGGGATGGCGATGCCCGCGTCGACGATGCGCATCATCACGGCGTCCAGCCAGCCGCCCGCGTATCCCGCGACCGCGCCCCACAGCGTGCCGATGACGGTGGCGAGGACCCCGGCGGCGAGTCCGACGAGCAGTGAGATCTTGCCGCCGTACATGAGCCGGCCGAGCTCGTCGTGCCCGACGGCGTCCGTGCCCAGCAGATGGGCCCCGCTCGGTGCGAGGTTCACCTGGGTCAGATCGGTGTGCGTCTGGTCCGTCGAGTAGATGAGTGGACCGACGAAACAGAACAGCAGGAACAGCACCACGGCCACGAGCCCGGCGAGAGCCAGCCGATTGCGGGCGAACCGGCGGAGGGAGAGGCGGTAGCCCGGTACCGGTTCGAGGGCGGGAGTGGTCTGGAGTACGGCAGTCATGTCCGCTCCGCCTTCACTCGGGGGTCGACGATCCGCTGCACGATGTCGGCGAGGAGGGTGCCGATGACCGTGGCGAGGGAGATGACGAGGACGCAGCCGAGCAGCACCGGGTAGTCGGAGGACTGCGCCGCGCTCCAGAACAGCAGCCCCATGCCCGGGTAGTTGAAGAGCTGCTCGACGACGAGGGCGCCACCGAAGAGCACGGGCACGTAGTAGCCGAGCATGGCGATCACGGGCGTGAGGGAGTTGCGGAAGACATGCCGCCACAGGACGGCGAACGGCCGGGAACCGCCGGAGCGGGCCGTGCGGACGTAGTCCTCGGCGAGGTTGTCCAGCGTCGAGGCCCGCATGTATCTGCTGAACACGGCGATCATGGACGCGGCCCCGGTGACCACCGGCAGGACGAGCGCCTCCGGGTTCGAGAACACCTGGGACAGCGTGTCGCCCTGTGGCGCCTGTGAGGGGAACCAGCGCAGGGTCTGGGTGAAGACCAGGATCAGCAGCAACCCGAGGAAGTACACCGGTGTCGAGTACGCGACGAAGCTGAGCGTGGTGACGACGTAGTCCACCGGCTTGTTGCGTCGCACCGCCTGCCATATGCCGAGCGGGATCGCCAGCACCAGACCGACCAGCGCGGACAGCACGGTCAGCACCAGGGTCTTGGGCAGTCGTTGCTCGATGAGTCGGGAGACGGCCTCGTTGAGGGTGTACGAGGTGCCGAGGTCACCCCGCAGGAGGGTGTGCAGGTAGTAGACGTACTGGACGGGGAGCGGGCGGTCCAGGCCCTGTTCGTGGTTGAACGCGGCGATCTGCTCGTTCGTGGCCTGCGGGCCGAGGATTCCGCGTGCGGGACCCCCGGGCAGGGCGTGCAGCAGACAGAAGACCACGACCGTGACGATGAGGATCACGGCCAGCGACTGAAGCAGCCGCCGGGTCAGGTACAGCGCGGTGTCCATGGTCAGCTGGTCCACTTCCACTGTGCCGGGTGGAAGTTGGCCAGGGAGTCCTGGGAGAAGCCGCCCAGACCGTTGCGGATGACGGAGATCTGGTAGACGGGCTCGGGCAGCCAGATGACCGGCAGTTCCCGGGCGAGGGACGCGCTGTAGCCCTGGATCGCGTCGTTGGAACTCGACGTGGTGGACTGGGAGATGAGGCCGTCGACCTGAGGGTTCGAGTAGTTGCCGAAGTTCGAGCCGCCCTTGGACTGGAACAGCGAGTCACCGGTGGGGAAGGCGGGGAAGTACCAGCTGCCGGCGGTGCCGAAGAAGGACAGCTGCCACTTGCAGATCGACTGGCCGGCCGTGCACTGAGGGGTCTGCGAGAGCACGGAGTTGACCGGTGCGGTCTTGATCGTGAACTTGATCCCGGACTTCGCGAGCGAGGACTGGATCGCGCTCATCATGTTGTCGGTCACGGTCGAGCCGGACTGCGACAGCACCTGCATCTCGAACTTGGTGCCCTTGGCGACGCCCGCACCGCATTGCGTGGCGCCGGTGCCGGGGTCCGTACAGGTCATGACCCCGCCCTGCTCGCTCCAGCCGTGGCCGGTGAGCAGCTCGCGGGAGGCCGAGGTGGAGAAGGGGTACGGGTTGCTCTTCTGCTCCGGCGAGACGAACGCGGAGGTCTGGCCCTGGGGGACGGGGCCGTAGCCGGGCACCGCCGTCCCGTTGAAGATGACCTTCGCCAGACTGCTCTGGTCGATCGACCGCTGCACGGCCTGGCGGGCGTAGAGCTGCTTGAACACGGCACCCATGGCCGGGTTGTTGAAGTTGTAGGGCATGTAGGTGATCGCCCAGCCCGACCATGGTTTGACCGAGTAGCCCTGCGCGGTGAATTGCTCCTTCTGGTCGAGGTCGGTGGCCTCGATGTAGCCGTAGTCGACGCCGCCCGAACGCAGTGCGTTCTTCTCCGCGTCCGCCGTGGTGAAGGTGAGAAGGTTCACCGTCGGAATGCCGGGCTTCTCACCACCGTCGTACTTCTTGTTGGCGGCGAGGACGACCTTGCCGGCGGTGGAGAAGGACTTCACCGTGTACGGGCCGCTGATGGTCTTCCACAGGGCGTCCTTCTCGTAACCGGCTATGTTCTTGGCGGCGTTGTTGAGGTAGGTCCATACCTGCTTGGCGCCCGCGGCCGTGCGGTCGGCGTCCGACACCTGCGCCGAGGCTCCGGTCCTGTCCCAGACGTGCTGCGGCAGCGGGTTGATGCCGCTCAGCTCGTTGGCCAGCATCCACTGGGAGTTGTAGGCCCGGTCGAAGGTGAGGGTGAAGTGGCGGGCGTCCTCCGTCTTGAACGACGTCCAGTTGTCCGGCGCCTTGCCGGGGCTGTAGCCCGCCCACTCGGCCTTGTTCGCCTTGATGAGGTTGAACCAGAACTCGACGTCACGTGACGTGATCGGCTTGCCGTCGCTCCAGTGGCGGTTTCCCAGCGTGATCCGCACGCTCTTGCCGTCGGCGGCGAAGTCGGCGTCCGTTGCCACGGAACCGGCCTTGTTCCAGGCGATCTTCCCGGTGGAGCCGTCATACGCGATGAGCGGCTCCCACAGGGTGTTGGCGATGGAGATGTTGTTGGTGTTCAGGTGCGCCGCCGTACCGATCGGCAGGATCCAGTTCGGGGTGAAGTTAGCGGGCAGCGCGTAGTTGATCGAGTCATGGGAGCCGGACGATGTACCGCCCGTTCCGGAACAGCCCGCGAGCAGCAGCGTGCCCGCGGACAGGGCGGCACCGGCGACGAGCCTCGTGCGAGCAGGGGACATTTTTTTCACCTCGGGGGAGTGGGAGGACCGGAGGCGGGTGGGAAAGCCAGTCAACGACCGCTGTGTTCGAAGAAACAGACGCACCGCTGTAAAAAGCGTGTTACTGCTGTTCTGGAAAAAGCGATGAGCGGTGGTCACAGGCATACGCTCAACGCCTCGACAGCCGAAGTCGGAAGTTGCTTCGTCCATGACTGAAAAAAGTCCGCCACGCAGGAAACACATCCCCGGCGTTTCGTCGTTGGCAGAGCGTGTGCTCGAACTGCTCGCTTCCGGGCAGGCGTCGACGCGCACTGAACTCTCCACGCTGCTCGCCGCCGCGCCTTCGACGATCTCCTTCACGGTGAGTCAACTGCTCGCCCTCGGGCTGGTCGCCGAGGACGGCACGGTGACCGCCACCGGCGGCCGGCCGCGCAAGATGCTGCGCCTCGGCGGCAGCGAAGGCTTCGCGGTGGCGGCCGAACTCGGCGGCAAACACGCGCGTGTGGGCGTGGTGCTGCCCGGCGGTGGGCTCAGCGACGTGTCCACCGTGCCCTTCGCGACGGACGAGGGCCCCGAGTCGGCACTGCCCGGACTGGCACGAACCCTGGACAGCCTCGCCGAGCAGCACGGCAGAGTCCTGCTGAAGGGCGTCGGCCTCTCCCTCCCCGGCCCGGTCGATCTCATGTCGGGCGTCGTCACGCTTCCGTCCCGTATGCCCGGCTGGAACCGCTTCCCCGTGCGCGCCTGGCTGGAGGACCGCTTCGGCGTCCCCGCGGCCATCGAGAACGACGCCAACTGCATGGCGGTCGGCGAGCACACCGTGCAGCCGCCCGATCGCCGGCAGTCGATCATGGTGAAGACGGGTACCGCGATCGGGGCCGGCGTCATCGCCGACGGGCGGCTCTACCGGGGAGGCTCGGGCGCCGCCGGCGAGATCACCCACGTCCGCGTCGAGGCCGCCCACGACATCCCCTGTTCCTGCGGCAACACCGGCTGCCTGGAAACCGTCGCCTCGGGCGCGGCACTCGTCCGGATCCTGCGGGAACGAGGCCTGGAGGTGGCGTCCACCGAGGACGTCGTACGACTCGCCTCCGACGCCGATCCCGAGGCCACTCGTGCGGTCCGGCAGGCCGGACGCTACCTCGGCATGGTGCTCGCCGCGAACGTCAACTTCTTCAACCCGGACGCCGTTTACCTGGGCGGGATCCTGTCGACGCTCGAGCCGTTCGTCGCCGCCGTGCGAAGCCAGCTGTACGAGGGATGCCATCCGCTGGTGACCGAGCACCTGGTGATCGAGCGGGCGAGCCTGGGCGCCGACGCCGGACTGGTCGGCGCGGGCCAGTTCGCCCTGCACCGGGCGCTCGCCGAGGCCCTGCACGCGGTCACCGGCAACCACCACCCCTGACCCGGGGCAGCCGCCCGCCCCGGCACCCACCCCCGACAACTCGCGGAGGAGCCATGTCAGCACCCCGTCCCGTCATCGCCGTCGCCGGTCTCGGCATCGAGTCGTCCACGTTCTCCCCGGCCCGCACCGAAGCCCCCGCCTTCCACCCGCAGCGCGACGGCGACGTCCTGATCCGATACCCCTTCCTGGCACCGGGGCAGCCACTGCGCGCCGCCGCGGACTGGCACGGAGCCCTGGTCGGCAAGGCCCTGCCCGGTGGCACGGTGACGGCATCCGCATACGCGGAGCTGTCCGGAGAACTCATCGACCGCCTCAAGGGGTTGGGGCCGATAGACGGCCTCTGGTACGACATCCACGGCGCGATGACCGTCGAGGGCGTGGACGACGCGGAGGCGGAACTGCTGGCCCGCATCCGCGAGACCGTCGGCCCGGACGTGACCGTCTCGACGTCCATGGACCTGCACGGCAACGTCTCCCGCTCACTGGTCCACCTTTCCGACCTGATCACCTGCTACCGGATGGCTCCGCACGAGGACGCGATGGAGACCAAGGAGCGCGCCGCCCGCAACCTCGTCGACCACCTGGCGGGCGGTGGGCCGCGACCTGTGAAGGCGTGGGTCCCGGTGCCGGTTCTGCTCGCCGGAGAGCAGACCTCGACCCGGATCGAACCCGCCAAAAGCGTCTACGCCGCCGTCGAGGAGGTCGAGGCGGCCGAGGGGGTGACGGACGCGGCGATCTGGGTCGGCTACGCCTGGGCGGACGAGCCGCGCAACCGGGCGGCCGTGGTCGTCACCGGAGCCGACCGGGACGCCGTGGCCGCGGGGGCCGAGCGTCTGGCCCGCGGTTTCTGGGAAGCGCGGCACGACTTCGCCTTCGTCGCCCCGACCGGAACCCTCGCCGACTGCCTCGACGAAGCACTCTCCTCCGCGGCGCGGCCGTACTTCGTCAGCGACACCGGGGACAACCCGACGGCGGGTGGAGCAGGCGACGTCACCTGGGGGCTCCGCGAGGTGCTGGCCCGTCCGGAATTCCAGGATCCCGGCGGCCCGACCGTGCTCTACGCCTCGCTGCCGGGGCCGTCCGCGGTCGATACGGCCGTACAGGCGGGCGTCGGCGCCACGGTCACGGTCACAGCGGGTGCGGAGGCCGACGACCGGCACGCCGGGCCGGTCACCATGACCGGTGTGGTGCACGCGGTGCGGCACGGCGACCGGGACGCGCAGACGGAGGTGGTCCTGAGGGTCGGCAGCGTGCATGTGATCCTGACCCGGCTGCGCAAGCCGTACCACCACGAACACGACTTCACCGACCTCGACCTGGACCCGCGCGCTGCGGACATCGTCATCGTCAAGATCGGCTACCTGGAACCCGAACTGTTCGCGATGGCCGCCGACTGGAAGATGGCGCTCACCCCGGGCGGCGTCGACCAGAACCTGGTCAGGCTCGGCCACCACCGTATCCACCGCCCGATGTTCCCCTTCGATCTGGGGATGCCCGATCCGGACCTCACGGCCCGGATCATCGCCGCCTCGAACCTGCCGCTGGACGGTTCCGGGGAGTGAAGGGCAGCTTCCTGCCGCCCCGGTCGTCGGCCCCTCCGTCCGGGTGGGACACCACTGCTGGATGGAGGAGTGGGCCGCGCCTGCTGGGCGGTCAGGACAGGCCCGAAGGCGGATCAGGTCAGCATGAGGACGATGGCGTCGCCCGCGGTGGCGGTGGCGGTGGCGGAGAAGTAGCGTGTGAGTTCCTCTTAGTAGTGACGCAGGGTGCCCAGGTCCGAGCCGACCTCCGTGGCGGACTGCGGCAGCAGGTGGATCTCGTCGCTGCGCATGGCCGTCGAGTCGTAGTGCCCGGCCGACTCGTCGAACGGCGTGGCGGCCAGGAAGCCGCCGACCTGGGCAACGTCCTCGGGCGTCACATACCGGGCGGGTCGGTAGCCGCGAGCTCTGACAACCGCCACTTGTGACTTCCTGTCGCGAGGGTGATGGACGCTGCGAGCCGTACCGAACACCGCTCCGACTGGCCGTCGGGCCCCCTCCGACCTGCGGCGCAACCCCGCAGCGTGATGTCCGAATGCCGCCGGCGACGGTGCCCGTGAAGCGTGAAAGTGGAGGCTGAAACGATTCCGGGACAAGAGGAGGCGACGATGACCGCCTACACGACGATCACCAGTCCGCTGGGTGAACTGCTCCTGGTGGGTGAGGAGCACGGAGGCGACATCGATCTGGCCTCACTGCCCATGCCCGGCCAGAGGAACGCACCGGCCGTCCGCCCCACATGGCGGCGGGACGCGGCACGGTTCGCGGACGTGGCACAGCAGTTGAGCGCGTACTTCGACGGACGACTCACCGAGTTCGCCATCACCTTCGCGGCAGCCGGCACCGAATTCCAGCAGCGGGTCTGGCGCGAGCTCGAGCGCATCCCCTACGGCACGACCATCATATACGGTGCCCTTGCCGCACGACTCGGCCTGCCGCGGGACCGCATTCAGGCCCTGGGTGCGGCGATCGGCGCGAATCCGCTGCTGCTGGTGCGTCCATGCCACCGTGTCATCGGCGCGGACGGCTCGATGCGGGGTTATGCGGGCGGCGTCGAGCGCAAGGTGCACCTGCTCACCCACGAGGGCGCTCTGCCGCCGAGCCTCGTCTGAGGCCCAACGCAGACCAGGGCACGGCGAGTTCGCGACCTTCGCTGTGAGGTCCCCTGCTGTCGGACCATGACCTTCCCTCACGGCAAAGCGATGTCCGAATACCGCCGGACAGAGCAGTACGAAAGTCGCAAACTGGTCAATGGACGAGCATCCCACGAGAGCTCATGAAGGGGACACCGGACCAATGACTCTGTACACGACGATGGGCAGTCCGCTGGGTGAACTGCTGCTGGTGGGCGAGGAGTCGGCCACAGCCGAGGGCGGCACGGCCCTTGCCTCGCTGTCCGTGCCCGGCCAGAAGCACGGGGCGGTCGTCCAGGACGGCTGGATCGAGAAGCCGGAGGCGTTCACCGCGATCGTTTCCCAGTTGCGCGCGTACTTCGACGGAGGTCTGAGCGTCTTCGACCTCGAGTACGTCGCCAGTGGCTCGGACTTCCAACGGCAGGTGTGGGCGGCGGTGCAGAGCATCCCGTACGGCGCGACCCTCACCTACGGCGACATCGCCCGGCAGATCGGCGCCCCCGCCGCCGTCCGGGCGGTGGGCGCGGCGATCGGAGCGAACCCGTTGCCGGTCGTGCGTCCCTGCCACCGCGTGATCGGCGCCGGCGGTGCCCCGACCGGCTACGCCGGCGGGCTGCAGCGCAAGCAGCGGCTCCTCGACCTGGAACACGCCGGCCAACTCACCTGAGAGGTCGCCCCGGCCTCGCACCATCCCCGTGGGGGCGGAGCCGGGGTGGCACCACCGTTCCTGAGGAGCCTTGCCATGATCGACACCACCCGGCCAGCAGGGCCGGTAGACCGCAGGGTCGACGACAACGACTGGGCCGAACTCGCCGACGATCTCCACGAGTACGGCAACGCCCTGACCCGTCGGCTGCTCACACCGGAGGAGTCCCGCAAGATCGCCGACCTCTATGACGAGATCGCGCACTTCCGAACGACCGTGGACATGGCGCGCCACCGCTTCGGCTCCGGTCAGTACCGCTACTTCACCCATGATCTGCCCGCCCCCGTACGGGAATTGCGCAAGGCGTTCTACCCCCGGCTGCTGCCCATCGCCCGGGACTGGGCCGACAAGCTGGGCAAGTCCGCCCCTTGGCCGGACAGCCTGGGGGAGTGGCTGGAGATGTGCCACGAGGCGGGACAGGACAGGTCGGCACAGATCCTGCTGCGCTATGGCCCCGGCGACTGGAACGCCCTGCACCGCGACGTGTTCGGCGACATGCTCTTCCCGCTCCAGGTCGTGATCGGTCTTGACGCCCCCGGAGAGGACTTCACCGGTGGCGAGTTCCTCATGACCGAGCAACGCCCGCGTGCGCAGTCCCGAGGCTCGTCGACAACCCTCCCGCAGGGGCACGGCCTCGTCTTCACCACCCGCGACCGGCCCGTCGCCACAAAGCGGGGCTGGTCGAACGCCCCTATGCGGCACGGTGTCAGCACCGTCCGCTCAGGGCGCCGCCACACTCTCGGTCTCGTCTTCCACGACGCCGCATGACCGCCCCCGTGCCCCCGCCCGGCGACGGGCCGGAGCGGCGGCTCCACACCTTGGTCGGCCGGGACGGACTGCCCTACCGGAGCCTGAGCCCGGGCACTGTCGGTGGCCATCGCCGCACCCGGGTGTACGGACGGCTGGACTGTCCGTCCGCACTGCGCGCCATCGCCGGCGGTCACTACGTCACCCACAGGGTGTTCTTCGCGGACGAAGCCACCGCCGTCGAGGCCGGCTACCGCCCCTGCGCCGTGTGTCTGCCGACGGAGTACGCCCGTTGGAAAGCCGCGCGCCGGGCCGCCCGACCATGAACCCGCCGACCGGCCAAGCGAGTTCGGCGAGCGCGAAGACATGTCGGCCGACGGCATGTTGCTGGAAGCCGACAGCATCGCGGCTCAAGTGGAGCCGACCGAGATGACCTGGCCGGGCACGGACGTCGATGAGATACGCAGGCGGCACAAGGTCACGGGTGTGGCGGTGGGGCGTGGACCTGGGCCGAACGGGGTCTGGTCAGGCCTTTCGGCGACGCCCTGTGGCACTTCCTGACTGCAGAGTCGCTGGTCAGGTGCCCTATGGGCGCTCGGACCGTGCGGAGGGATGGCGGTGAGATTATGTGATTATTTGTGACGAATGAGAGATTAATTAGGTTTCAGTTATGTGCGGGCGTCTTTTCCGTTTTCGGCGCGCCGGCCGGGCAGTATCAGTTCCAGCCCGGCCGCACCGGACCGGGCCAACTGACGGAGCTTCACGCACCGTCGCTCGGAAAGGACATGTGAGATGACTGACAGGTTCAAGCGGGCCGCGGCCCTGGGTGCGGCCACGGTCGCGCTGACTTCGGGCGCGCTGTTCGGAGCGGTCGGCACTGCCTCGGCGGCACCGAGCCACCACCCCGGGCCGGACCACGGCCGGCACTGCTCGATCGGCCGGGGCTACTGGACCCAGACATGGATCCCGGGCCGCTATGAGCACCGCCACTGGAGGCCGGGCCACGTCCAGCGCGTCTGGCACCCCGGCCACAGGGACTGCCGCCGCTAGTACCTGGGTCGGTCCGGTTCCGACCGGCACGGGGAGGTCGCAGGTGCGGTCGGTACCGCTCAAGCACCTCTACCAGGTCCTGGAGGACGGCCAGGGCCTGGTAGAGGGGAGGGGGGAGACAGGGCGGGGGTGGGCCCGGATTGCGGTCCGGTCCAGCCGGTGGCGAAGCCGGCCGGACGGGGGAGCCGGCAGGGAGGCGGAGGAGCGGCGGCCAGGTTCCGGGTGTCGCCGCCCTCCGGCCGGATCCCGGAGTCCCACACACCGTGGACACACACGCAGTTGGGGCTCGAGCTCCGCTTCGAGCACTGCGACCTCCTCGCCGATGGCGGGCGATCGCAGGGCCGCGTGGTCATCGGGAGAGTACACGGACAGCCGTGACGCACAGCGGTTCCATGCCGTCTCGGGGGCGGCGCGCTCGCTGTCGGGGCCGTGGTCGCGGACCGCGGCCCCGACAGCCCCCTGTGGCCGTGAACGGCGATCCCAACGGCGACCGCCTAGAGGCGGACTGTCATGGCCACGGTTACGTCGTCACCTGCCGAGAGCCCTTGAGGCTTGCGTACAGCGCTCTTGAGCGGCAACAGATAGCCGCCGTCCTTCGGGAACAACGACGTGGTGAAGGCGGTCCCGCCGATCCGGGCCTCCACGGGAATCACTCCCCAGCCGTAGGTCGCCATCGCGGCGACCTCGCGGATATCGGCGGACTCCGCGGCCGGCACCGTGACGAAGTAATACGGAGACGGGCCACGCCATTCGATCACGGGGCCGGCGAAGACGAGTTCCATGAGGGCGGTCCGGTTCCTCGAGGAGGGCAACTGTCCGGGCCCAGCGTACATTCGGGCCCTCACTCGTCAGTGGCGCGGTGGGGCGGACAGCGGACCGACCTGCCGGCCACGGTGAACGCAGGCGTCGGTGCCCGGGGAGTCCCGGGCCGACGTGCCACCGGTCGTCACCCGTGGCGACAAGACGAACCCCGTCCGGAGACCACCGGGCGGGGCTCATCAGCGTCACATGCGTGTCGCGCCGCGCGGTCACGCGTCGGCGCAAGGCGCCACGAGACTTCAGCCGACGGTCGAGCCTGCGAGGAGTTCGAGCGTGTCGATCACACGGTTCGAGAAGCCCCACTCGTTGTCGTACCAGGCGACCACCTTGACGTGGCGCCCGTCGACCCGGGTGAGGGCGGAGTCGAAGATCGACGAGGCCGGGTTGCCGGTGATGTCGGAGGACACGAGCGGGTCCTCCGAGTACTCCAGGATGCCGGCGAGAGAACCCTGCGCGGCCGCGCGGTAGGCCTCCAGGACGTCGTCGAGCGTCACATCGCGGGCGACGGTCGTATTGAGTTCGACGATCGAGCCCACCGGAACGGGCACGCGGATCGAGTCGCCGGACAGTTTGCCGTCGAGGCCGGGCAGCACGTGGCCGATCGCCTTCGCGGCGCCCGTCGTGGTCGGCACGATGTTGACGGCGGCGGCACGGGCCCGCCGGGCGTCGCGATGCGGACCGTCCTGCAGGTTCTGCTCCTGCGTGTAGGCGTGCACCGTCGTCATGAAGCCGTGCTCGATGCCGGCGAGCTCGTCGAGCACCGCGGCCAGCGGCGCGAGCGCGTTGGTCGTGCAGGAGGCGTTGGAGACGATCGTGTGCAGGGCCGGGTCGTAGGCGTCGGTGTTGACACCGAACGCGAGCGTGACGTCGGCACCGTCCGACGGCGCGCTGACGAGCACCTTCTTCGCGCCTGCGTCGAGGTGGCCGCGGGCGGCCTTGGCCGAGGTGAAACGGCCGGTGGCCTCGAGCACGATCTCGACGCCGAGTTCGGCCCAGGGAAGCTGCGCCGGTTCGCGCTCGGCGAGAACCTTGATGCGACGGCCGTCGACGACGAGGGAGTCACCGTCGACGGTCACCGGCCGGCCGAGTCGGCCGGCCGTCGTGTCGTAGGCGAGGAGCCGTGCGAGGGTGGCGGGCTCCGTCAGGTCGTTGACGGCGACGATCTCCAGATCGCTGCGGCGCTCGAGCAGCGCTCGCAGCACATTGCGTCCGATGCGGCCGAATCCGTTGATGGCGATGCGAGTCATGGTCTGGTGTCCCTTCGGTTCGACACCAGGCTCGCGGTCGACGTCCGGCCGTGGCAGCGGCGAGAGCGCCATGGTTCGCAAGGATCGCGCCAGCGGAGCGGCGGGCTACTCACCCTGGGTGAATGTGCGCCGGTACTCGCTCGGCGTGGTGCCGAGAATGCGCTGGAAGTGCAGCCGCATGTTCGCGCCGGTTCCCAGACCGACGTCGGCGGCGATCTGCTCGACGCTGCGCTGCGAACGCTCGAGCAACTCCCGGGCCACATCGATCCGGGCACGCATGACCCACTGCATGGGTGTGTACCCCGTGTCCTCGTGGAAACGTCGTGAGAACGTGCGCGGCGACACCGCCGCATGCCGGGCGAGCGCCTCGAGGCTGAGCGGCTCGTCGAGCCGTTGAAGTGCCCATTCGCGGGTCGAGGCGAACCGCTCGCCGAGCGGCTCGGGAACACTGCGCGGCACATACTGCGCCTGACCGCCGCTGCGGTAGGGCGCCGCGACCAGACGCCGGGCCGCATGGTTCGACGCGGCCACCCCGAGGTCACGACGCAGGATGTGCAGGCACAGGTCGATGCCCGAGGCGGCGCCCGCCGACGTCAGCACGTCTCCCTCGTCGACGAAGAGGACGTTCTCGTCGACCTTGACGAGCGGATGCTTCGCCGCGAGCGCTCGTGTGTAGTGCCAGTGTGTTGTCGCGCGCTTGCCGTCGAGCAGGCCGGTCGCCGCGAGCGCGAACGCGCCCGTCGAGATGGCCGCGAGCCTCGTGCCCCGACCGTGGGCGGCGATCAGGGCGTCGACGGCGGCCTGTGGTGGGTCGTCGCGGTCCGGGAACCGGTAACCCGGGATGAAGACGGTCTCGGCCCATTCGAGCGCCTCCAGACCGTCGTCGACGTGATACGACAGGCCGTCGCCCCCGGTGACAAGGCCGGGAGCGGCGCCGCACACCCGGACCTCGTACGGCATGCTGGCCCGGGTCGTGAACACCTGTGCGGGAATGCCGACATCAAGCGGCTTCGCACCCTCGAGTACGAGGACGGCGACACGATGCAGGCGGCGGTCTGACACGGCGAACAGCGTACGCGCAGGTCATCAAGGCCGCCCGAGCATCTTCCCCGGCCGATCGCCGACGTCGTGGTCACTCCGCCCCGACCTCTGCCTGATCCGAACGGAGATCGGGCCGTCACCGCCCGAGCCCCGGCGCACGGTCTTCGCAACACGGCGACGGCGACCCGATCCGGCTCACCATCACTCCGTTCGGGGTGCTCGAGGCGGATGCGAGGGGGCCAAGGCATGCGCCGTCCGCAGGACATGTGCGCGAATCTTCACTTGTGTCGCGATGCGTGGAATGTCGGAGGCCGCACCCCCGCCTAGGGTGTGCCTGCCACACTCCCGTCAGGCCCTGCTGCTTCCCCGACAGCGGGGCCCACCCCTGTTGAGGAGCACCGTGCCTGACCTCCAGGAGCTAGACGCTGCCCTTCCCGCTCTCCTGCACCGCAGCCCGGCCGAGGTGCTGGCGGAGATCGAGGAGGCCCAGCGGGCAGCCGCGGCCGCGTATCCGCCCGAGCCGTCGATCATCCCGCCGCCCGAGCACGTCTACCCGTGGGGCCATCTCTGGTGGTGGCGGTTCCTGGCCTTCCCTTGCGTGCTGCGGTGCGGCTGGGCGCACATCGAGGACCTGATCCGCGACGACCTCGAACCGTTCGTCATGCGCATCGGCGAGAGCCCACGAGAAGAGATCAGCCAGGGGATCAGCGAGCACGCCGTACTACGGAACGTGAAGCGGCGCAGGCGGATCGAGGCCGCGATCCGCAGACACGCCGAACAGGCCCACACCGAACAGGCCCATCACGCGCAGGAGCCGTACAGCGGACGATGCGAGGGAACACAATGACCCCTCCGTCGGGCGCGGCTGCGGCCCGTACCTGAACGCGGCGAGGCGGCCGGGGCGTTCCCTGTGCCATGGTCGGCCGCTCGCCGGTGTCTGAAGGTCCGGAAGGCAGTGAGCGATCCGGCGAGCGGTCATGGACTACCGCCCGGCCCGGGTCCTGTCCTCGGTTGCCCGGTCGGAGCCGGTGAGCCGGCCGGAAGGTCGGCTGGGCGCACGAGAACGGATACCCGCTCCCTCCGGCGTGCCGCCGTGGCCGGGTCCTGGCCGTTGACACCACCTGGAGGCCGATGGCCGACTCACCGCCCACGAGGAGGCCGTGGGCAGCGATGCTGCCCCGGCCGTCATGGAGCTGTGATCACGGTCATGTACTCCTCGGTGCCGAAACCCACCGACTCGTACACGGGCTCACCCATCTTGCTGGCGTAGAGGTAAGCCGTTGTCGCACCAGCGGCATGACCCGCTCGCACCAACTCGATGGTCACAGCCCGCCCATAGCCGCGCCGTCGGTAGTGCGGGAGCGTGCTGAGGTTGAAGATGCCCAGCAGATCACCGGAGACGGAGGTCATGCCCGTCCCCACCGGAACGCCGTCCACTTCCGCCAGGTAGAAGGTCAGCCCGACGAGCTTGGCGAAGGACGGGTTGTTGAACACCTGGAACGTCTCGTGCGGCACCTCGAAGCCTTCGGCCACCGTCCGGGCGTAGAGATCGAGTTCATCGGACGACACGGGCCGCACGCGAAGCGGGCCGACGCTCGGCTGCGGCGGTGGTCCCTGGTCGGGGCGCCTGACCATGAGGGGCTCAGTGTTGAACTGGGTCAGCCCGTTACGCGCTGCCACCTCGGTGATCAGCGGCCCCGGTATCCCGCGCACATGAATGCTCCAAGGAACGTCCCACGGCGCCTCGGACGCGGCCAATGCGGCTATGTCGTCCGCATCTGGTTCCAGGCTGGGGCTGATGATCGCATTGAGGGCTGCCACCGGGGCCCCTGAGATCGACAGAACGGCACCCTGCGGACTTCTTCTCGTGCGGCCGCCGGCTGTCGACAACCCCTCGAACACGGCGACGTAGGCGTCTGCGATCGACCTGCGTGAGTCATTCATGTGCGCCATGAACCAACTGTAGGGGCCCGATGTCGGACGGTGTGACGGGCGTGTGACCACACCCTTGTGTCGGCTGCTCGTCGCGGCCGGCTGAGAGCGGCCGGGTTCGGTACGCGTCGTCGGAGCGCGTAGTCCCGGGCCGGCACCTCCCGGTGAATGCGGCGGAGGGCCAGAACAGCACGATCGCCTGACGGGACCTCCGAGGCGAACTGGAACCTCACGAGGGTAAGGGCCAAGCGATACAGCACCGGGTCGTGGTCACAGGCGACCGCTGTTGAGCGGCCCCACGCGTAAGATCCACTTCCGGTATGCACCTCAAGCCGGGATCAGGACGGTGAGCCATTCCGCCTCCCGTGGCCGGTAACCATAACGATCCCTCAGTCCCGTAACGACTGCCGGGACGTGGCCGGCGCCGTACACGATGGCCACTCGGATCCGCTCCTCGCCGCGCTCCGCGTAGATCTCGCCGAGCGCGGCGAGCAACCGTTGGTCGCGCCGACCGATCATCGCCCGCTCCACCGGATCGTCGGCCATCATCTCCGCGCGCAGTGTCGAGGGCAGATCCTCGACCTCCATGTCCTCGTCGAGGAAGGCGCGCGGCCCACGCAGCGCGAACACCAGGCCCATCACGGGGGCCACGACCATGAGGAGCAGATACATCCAGCGAGGCAGCGTCTTGAGGTCCTCGATCGCCTCGGCGGCGGTCACGTCCGGGTTGATGATCGGCACGCCCTCAGGGAGCAACAGGCCCTCGTGCTGCTCCTGCAGGCCATTGCGCTTTCGCCTCGGAGCGAAGCGGTAGGCGAGTGTGAGTGCGCTCACTCCGACCGACCGTCCACGGATTCCCTCGAGCACTATGAGGTCACAGTCCCTGAGTCTGAGGCGCACCTGGGAGTAGAACGTCGGTGAGGCCACGTGCAGCATCGGAAAGATCACGAACTCCAGCGGCGTCCCCTTGCGTCTCATGGTGATCACAGCGGACCGGACGGCATAACCCGTCACCTCGATGATCTGCATGAGCCCCCCATTCGGCCCGGCCTGGTTTCGCTTCCGCCCATATCAGGACACGACCTGTCGAGGGTCGTGGTTCCCCATCGTCGTGAGGCGTGCCTGGGCAGTGGGGACAACGGGCGGACTGGCGGCCCCAGGTCATGAGAGCCGGGTGACGTGGCGGCCGCCCGGTGCCCCGGCGGTTCATGTGCCCGGTCCGGCATCCGTCGCCGTGACCTCACCTCCGCGAGGGCAGTCCGCGACCCTTGTGAAGGTGTTGCCGGGCCCTCGTTTGAACGCGTTCAAATCCAAGGTCTACTCTAGTGTCCACCGAAGTTGAGGGGGCTCGATGAAGGTAGTGCTGCCCGGCGGTACCGGACAGGTGGGCACGATCCTGGACCGTGCGCTGACCTCGGCAGGCCACGAGGTCGCCGTGCTGACCAGGCATCCGGAACGCGAGCGTGACATCGCCTGGGACGGGGTGACACTCGGCCCCTGGGCCCAGGTGATCGACGGAGCCGACGTGGTGATCAACCTGGCCGGGCGCAGCGTGTCCTGCCGTTATACCGACGAGAACCTGCGGGCCATGATGGATTCCCGAGTGGACTCGGCACGGGTGATCGGCAAGGCGATCGCCGCAGCCACGCGCCCACCACGCCTCTGGCTGCAGATGAGTACCGCGACGATCTATGCCCATCGCTTCGACGCCGCACACGACGAGGCGACGGGGGTGATCGGCGGTTCGGAAGCCGGGGTGCCCGACTACTGGGCCTACAGCGTCGAGATCGCGAAGAACTGGGAGCAGGCGCAGGCCGAGTCGTGGACGCCGGCGACACGAAAGGTCGCGCTGCGCGCGGCGATGGTCATGAGCCCCGATCGCGGTGGGGTCTTCGACGTACTGGTGAAGCTGGCGCGACTGGGGCTGGGCGGACCGGTTGCGGGCGGCGCGCAGTACGTGTCCTGGATCCACGAAGAGGATTTCGTGGGCGCGGTGGAGTTCCTGATCGCGCGGGAGGATCTCGAAGGGCCCGTCAATCTGGCGTCGCCCGGGCCTCTTACTCAGCGGGATCTCATGAGGGCGCTTCGTGCTGCCTGGGGCGTTCCCGTCGGGTTGCCGGCGACACGTTGGATGGCGGAGCTCGGGGCGTTCGCGCTGCGCTCGGACACGGAGCTGCTGCTCAAGAGCCGCCGAGTGGTACCGGGTCGATTGCGCACGGCCGGGTTCACGTTCGCGTATCCCGAGTGGGACAAGGCTGTCGCCGACCTCGTTGATCGGGTCCGATCCACTCGCTCGGTGCGGCAACCGGGCCGGAGCGGAAGGTGAGCGGAGCAGCAGAGGCGCTCGTGAACCCTGGGGCTTTCCTCCGCCCATTCCGACCTCGCTCGGCCGGTACGGCACCCTCGCGGTCCGTCGTGCGGACGTGCCGAGTGGATCGCCTTCGGCCCTGGAACCGTCTCATAGTGGAAAACGCATGCCCGGTTGTCCCACAGCGGAAGACGTTATGTCACCCTCCGCGAGACGATGAGTGCAACCTCCGTAGGAGGGTCACCTTGCGGCAGGCGTCTCGAGGGCTTTCTGGCCGATCGCGATCAGGACCAGTGGGGCGTCCTTCTTCGGCAGCGCAACCTCGTGGCTTCCGTCCGCCGTCGTCAGCTCGTAGTACGCGAGCCTGCCGTTGAGCGGGACCTTCTTCTCCAACTTCGTGAGCGCGAACGGGCCATGGAGCACCGCCTCCTGCTTGGTGCGACGCTCCCGCCAAACCAGCGGCTGCCCTTGCGCGACGAACAGAGAGCCGATCTTGAGGTGCTGAATCTGCCGACCTTTACCCACGTTCAGCAGGACTGTTCGGCCGATGGTTTTGCTGAGCGCCGCAACTTCGAAGACCCGGCCCTGAAGCAGGTCGGCGGCGTCCTGCTCAACCGAGCGGCGTCTGATGAAGGTCCAGGAAAGGAGCACGTCGGTGACGTTTTGAGTACCGGCAGCGCGCCGGGAAGCTCTAGGGCGTGTCGTCAAACGATCTTGCCTGGTGGATCATGGTTGGGTGATACGTCGCCATGAACTGTCGGATGCCGAGTGGGAGTTCGTGCGGCCGCTGCTGCCCCATGCTGAGTCGGGGCGGAAGCGGCTGGACGACCGGATGGTCCTGAACGGGATCGTGTGGAAGTTCCGGACTGGGTCCGCTTGGCGGGACGTGCCCGAGCGGTATGGATCCTGGGCCACCTTGCACACCCGGTTCCGCCGCTGGGCGGCGGACGGCACCTTCGAGCGGATGCTGCGGGCGGCTCAGGCGAAGGCGGATGCGGCCGGTGCTGTCGACTGGATGGTGTCGGTCGACTCCACCATCGTGCGGGCCCATCAGCATGCCGCCGGGGCTCGAAAAGGGGGCTCCGCAGCCCGGAACTCGGACGGTCGAGGGGCGGCCTGACCAGCAAAATCCACCTCGCTTGCGATGGCCTAGGCCGGCCCCTCGGCTTCACGATCACCGGCGGCAACACCAACGACTGCACCCAGTTCACCGCCGTCATGCAGGCCATCCGCGTGCCGCGGATCGGACCAGGTCGGCCCCGGATCCTGCCCTCGCACGTCATCGGCGACAAGGGCTATAGCTCCCGGGCCATCCGCACCTGGCTGCGTGAGCGGGGCATCGCGCACACCATTCCGGAGCGGGCCGATCAGATCCGCAACCGGCTCCGCCGCGGCAGGCGCGGCGGACGGCCCCCGGTCTTCGACAAGGCGGTCTACAAGCGGCGCAACGTCGTGGAACGCTGCTTCAACCGCCTCAAGCAATGGCGCGGCATCGCCACCCGCTATGACAAGACCGCCCAGTCCTTCCAGGCCGCCGTCACACTCGCAACCCTGCTGATGTGGGCCTGACGTTTGACGACAGGCTCTAGTAGGACTCCGTTAGGTCTGTCTCGCGGTCCTGTTTGGGGGCACGGTAGGTGTGTGGACGCACATGAAGTGAACCGTGCTCGGGCGAAGTTGGCGTTGTTCGTGGCCGACGTGTTCGCGTCGGTGCCGCGCAAGGATCAGCGGGCGAAGGGTGACTGCTATCTGCGGGGGCTGATGCTGGACGGGCGGCGCAAGTCGATCCAGCCGATGGCGGAGCGGCTGTCGGATGGCAACGAGCAAAACCTGCAGCAGTTCGTGAACCAGTCGACGTGGGATCCGGTGCCGGTGCGGCGGCGGATTGCGGAGCGGATGGTGCCGCTGGTGGGCCCGGATGCCTGGGCGGTCGATGACGTGTCGTTTCCCAAGGACGGGAAGATGTCGGTGGCGGTCGCGCGTCAGTACTGCGGAGCCCTGGGCAAGCAGGCCAACTGCCAGGTCACGGTGAGCGTGCACGCGGTCTCCGACACCGCGTCATGTCCGCTGCAGTGGCGCCTCTTCGTGCCCGAGGAGTGGGCAGCCGATGCCCTCCGTCGGCGCAAGACGGGGATTCCTGATGAGATCGGGCACCGGGAGAAGTGGCGTCTGGCCCTGGACGTCCTCGATGAGCTGGCCGGATGGGGCCTTGTCCCACCGGTGGTGGTGGCCGACGCCGGCTACGGGCAGAACGCCGACTTCCGCGACGGGCTGGAGCGTCGGAGCATCGGCTACGTAGTGGCGATCCGCTCGGATGTGACCGCCCACCCGCATGATGCAGTGCCCGCTGCCCCCACCTGGTCCGGCAACGGCCGCAAGCCGCAACCCCGCTACCGCGACAAGCCGTCTTCGGTGGCCGCGCTCGCCGCCGGCTATGGACGGCAGGCTTTCACCGAGGTGACCTGGCGTGAAGGCTCCCGCGGACCGATGCGCTCGCACTTCCTGGCGTTGCGGGTGCGGCCGGCCGGGGTCAGAGCCCGACGCCTCGCCCAGGCCGCCGCCACCGCGGGGGACGGCTCCTGGGACGGTGTCCTGTCCGAGGTCACGTTGCTGGTCGAATGGCCCGCCGGAGCCGAAGCACCCACCGACTACTGGCTGTCCAACCTGCCCGCAGACACCCCGCCGACTGAGCTGGTCCGCCTGGCGAAGATCCGCTGGCGGATCGAGCATGACTACCGGGAACTCAAGCACGGCCTCGGCCTGGACCACTTCGAAGGCCGCTCCTGGGCCGGGTGGCATCACCACGTCACCCTGGTCACCGCCGCCCACGCATTCCTCACCGAACAGCGCCTGGCCCCAAAAGCCGATACAGCGGACTCACCCTCTACCAGATCCTCGACACCCTCCAGGACCTGCTGAACTGTTGGGCCGGCACCTGCACCACCTGCCACCGCCCCCTGCCCACAACATCCACCACCAGCCAGAACCCAAGATCCAAAGCAACCTAACGGAGTCCTACTAGAAGACTCATGAAGATCTTGGGGTTCTGGCCCCACCGTGTGAGCGGTGGGGCCAGACTCGTTGTGTGGTGATGGGGGAATGGGTCGGGGAGACGGTCGGGCCGGATGTGTGGGAGACCTGCCGGGAGTTGATCCCGGTAGGGAGTGTGTTCGCGTTCCTGGCCGAGGACCGCGGTGCGCTGTTCCCGGCGGAGATGTTCGCGGACATGTACCCCTCGGGGAACGGACGGCCCAGCATGCCGCCGCAGATCCTGGCCTCGGCGGTCACGCTGCAGGCCCTGCACGGGCTGTCGGACTTCGAGACGGTCCAGGAACTGCGGTGCGACCTGCGGTGGAAGGCCGCCTGCGGACTCGGCCTGCACGACATGGCGTTCGATCCGTCGCTGCTGGCCTACTTCCGCCGCCGCCTTTCCCGGTCGGCCCGGCCGAATCGGGTCTTCGAGGCGGTGCGGGAGGTGGTGAAGGCGACCGGTGTCCTCAAGGGCAAGCACCGGCGGGCTTTGGACTCCACCGTGCTGGACGACGCGGTCGCCACCCAGGACACCGTCACCCAGATCATCGCCGCCATCCGCGCGGTGATCCGCGAGGTTCCCGGCGCCGACCAGATCGCGGCCGTGCAGTGCACCGCGCACGACTACACCGATCCCGGCAAACCCCGCATCGCCTGGAACGATGAGCAGGCCCGCGCCGACCTCGTCGACTCCCTCGTCGGTGACGCGCTCAGGCTGCTGGGCCACCTGCCTGACCAGCAGCTCGGTGAGAAGGCTGCGAACGCGGTGGGCCTGCTGGCCCTGGTCGCCGGACAGGACGTCGAACCCGCCGAGGACTCCGACGGCCGTGACGGGCGCTGGCGCATCACTCGGGGCACCGCCTACGACCGGATGGTCTCCACCGTCGATGGCGAAGCCCGGCACATCCACAAGACACGCACCCACCAGCAGGACGGATACAAAGCCCACCTGGCCATCGAGCCGGAGACCGCGTTATACACCGCTGTGACCCTCACCCCCGGTGTCGGGCCCGAGCACCACGAGGCCACCGTCGGCGTGGACCTGCTCGCCGAGGAAGACGGGCCGGTGGACGCCTTCGGCGACACCGCCTACTCCACCGGCGAGGCCCGCCAGGCCCTCGAAGCAGCAGGCCACCGGCTGTTTTTCAAACCCGCCCCGCTACGGCCTGCCGTCCCCGGCGGTTTCACCCTGGACGACTTCCGTATCGACACCGCCGCCGCCACGGTGAGCTGCCCCGCTGGACACACCGTCCCCCTGTCGGACCCCGGCGGGCAGAACAACCAGCGCAAGGCTGCCTTCGGGAACCTGTGCACCGGATGTCCCCTACGTGAGCGGTGCACCAAAGCCAAGGCCGGCCGCATCCTGACCATCCGTCCCCACCACGACCTGCTCGCGGCCGCCCGCCGCCAGGCCACCGCCGACCCTGCCTGGCAAGCCGACTACCGCCGCTGGAGACCACCGGTCGAACGCGCCGTCGCCTGGCTCGTCCACCACGGCAACCGCAGACTCCGCTACCGCGGCACCATCGCCAACGACACCTGGCTCCACACCCGAGCCGCCGCCCTCAACCTCCGCCGACTGATCAACCTCGGACTCACCCGCACAGGCAACACCTGGACGATCAACCCCGCCACCGCATAGACCAAGGGGCCACCCGGCCCAGAAACCAGACAGCCCCACCAAGATCTTCATGAGTCTTCTAGGGGCGGTCATGGCGGTGATCTTGACAGCCATGGCGTTGCCTCGCAAGGGCCGAGGGGGCTCCCAGCGAACGATGCAACCCGCTTGATGAGGACACGGGTCACGGGCACCGTGCCGGGTGCGCTGTTGTAACGGGGAGTCGCCGCTTCGCGCTCGGTCTCGGCAGTGCGGCAGGCGGCACTGACTGGAGTCTGTTGGCGCCGTCCTGCGCACCGCCTCCATCGCGGCACTGAGCGGACGCTGACGCGCATCGTCCACCCGCTGATCCGCGGGCAGAGGCCTGACGGGCGTCAATTCCAGGGTTCCTGATGGGGGTTTTCACCCAGCACTCGCGCGGCGGCGACGCAAAGGTCTTCACCGTAGAGCTGGTTGCTTCCGTATTCCGAACCCCAGAGTTCGGACGCGGCCTGGGCCACGGCGCGCCAGCTGAAGCCCTCACGCACTCGCCACGTGCGAATCTGCACGGCCATCTCAGTCGTGATCGTCTCCGGATCCACGAGGTTGTGCTTCATTCCACTGACCCTAGAAACGTCACCGGCGATCCGGCCATCGGAAAACGGCCTCGGCGGATCTGCCGGACAGCACTCCAGGGTTGGTCTCTCCCTCGGAACTGCCTGGCGCCCGGCGCCGGTCATCCCTCTCCGGTCCCCAGGAGGACTGGGGATCCGCGCGCATCAGACAAGATTCGAAAGAGAAGCCCTGAAGCGTGCTGGGACGGTCGGCACGTCCCACGACCGTAGGAACAAATCTCCGTCCCTCTTACTGAGGTCGCATGAGATTGAGGTCGTCCCCCCATGCGTCCAGCACTTCGCCGTGCCCTGCCTCTCGGGCTGTCGCCTCGACAAGGGTGAAGAGGTGCCGCTGCAGGACGACGTCGCCTGATGCCGAGATCCGGTCCACGGCACGGAGCAGCACGTCAGTGTCCCAGCCCGGCAGTGGCTGTCGTGCGAGCTCCCACTCCAGGTACTTGTTGTACGGGCGCGGTCGATGGTTAAGAGCGAAGAGCAGCTCCAGCAAGCACCGGACGCTTTCCGCTGCGTCGAGGCGAGCGGCCAGAGCCTGACCGTCCCGGTGGTTCTTGACCGAGCGATAGAGGGAGTTGGCGTAGGCGTCGAGCCAGTCGCTCGAGACCTTGAACGCCTCGTCGGCACCGAGACGTGCCTTGTCGGCCAGGATCCGGGCGATGCCTCCGTCGAGCCGGTCGAGCACTACCTGGGCACGGGCGAGAGCGTAGCGTTCAAAACCCGGCATCCCGGCTGCGCGGAACTCGGTGAGAGAGACGATGACGAGGTCGAGTTCGGGGGTCCGGTGTCCCGCGAACCGGGTGAGATCGGTCCTCGCGTCGTCGGCGAGGATCACGTACAGGTCGTGGTCGGAGTGCGGGGTCACCATGCCGTCGTGGGCTCGGGAACCTTTGAGGACAAGGCCGACGACCGCTGAATCGGCGGCGGCGAGTTCGACAAACGCGTCGTAGACAAGAGGCTGCTGAGCGGTCACTGTGTCGATCTCCGATGAGGTGGTGACGGGTACGCCAACTGGGGCGGCTCCTGCGATGGGAAGCGCCCTGCACCGTCTGCGGCTGCACATGGCCGCCGCGTGGAAGATCAACGCACTTCTGGGCTCTATCGCCTGACTGGCCGTGAGGCAGAGCACTCGGAGGACGTCGGCGTGCTTGCTCCGACTGCGGGCGAGACGCGTGTGCCACCCGGAAATACTCGGAGGTGTGTCACTGGGCCCCGCTAGAGTCGGCGTTCACAAGAGGATCACAGCAGTGGGGTGGGACAGATGAGACTGCGGCACACCGCAGCCTGGGCAGGGGTCACGGCAGCGGCGTTGATGGTGACGTCCGCGTGCGGCACGGACGGCGCGAAGTCGGCCGCCAAGGCCGTCGACAAGGCCGACCTGATCATGGCGGCGTTGACGCGGGCGACCGATCGGACCGAGAACGTGGGTTCCGCCCAGGTCAGGATGACGACCCAAGCGGCGACGACCAGCCCGATCACCATGGACGGCACCTTCTCCTGGGGCCACGGCTTCGCGTTCGACGTCATGCTCGATACCAAGGCCACCCAGATGCAGCAGCTGCACGCCACTGCGAAGACTCGCAGTGTGTTTGTGGACGGCGCCTACTACTACGACATCGACCCGCAGCCTTCCGGCCCGCTCAAGGGCAAGGAGTGGATGAAGATCGACGCGTCGGCGGTGTTCGGCGACAAGGGCGCGCAGGCGTTCCAGGGGAACTCCGGCGCGGGCAGTCCCGCGCTCGCTATGAAGGGCCTCAAGTACGCAAACAATGTCGACGACCTCGGCAAGGAGACCGTCGACGGGCAGAGCGCGACCCACTACCGGGCCGTGGTCGACAAGGATCACCTGGGCAAGTTCAAGGAGGCCTTCGGAGACCAGAACAGCCTCTTCGGCTCGACGACCGGCGGTGGCGACTCGATCACCATGGACATCTGGGTCGGGGCCAAGGACCTCCCGGTCCGGATGAAGGAGCGGTTCGGCAGTATGACGGTGACGATGGACTTCGAGAAGTTCGGCGCCACGGCCCCGATCAAGGCCCCTCCCGCCGCACAGACCGGTGATGTCACCGAGCTGGTGAAGAACTCCACCGCGCAGCAGCGGGGTTGAGCGGATTCGGACCCGGGTGGCGGTGACCGCCGCGTTCACCGCGGCGGTGATAGGGACGCACGAGCGGGTCCGGCGCTGACCGAAGCAGCGCAGACGCCCAGACGCCCAGACGCCCAGACGCCCCGTCGTCCTTCACGGACGACGGGGCGTCGTCGTACCTGCTCACTCGAGGAATGCATCCGGCCGGCACGCCACACACACAGCGAGCCCATCCACGAGAGGGCCGCCGCCTCAAGCGCATCGACCCGAAGATCCTCGCCGTTGTCGAGATTGCATTCCTCAAGGTGTGGCCATACGGACGTCAGCCCGTCCGCATTCGACCGGCACACGAGCTTGAAACCCACCGAGTCTCGCGGCCGAGGGAACTACGGGAGCCTGCGACGCACGCGGCGGCGACGCAGGCACTGGCTCCTCGACATACCGCGCATTCTCGGCCTGGGCGAAGCCCTCCCGCACCGCGTTTCGTTGCGCGCACAGATGGATGCCGATCGTCTCGGCGTCGGCGCTCTGTCACTCGAGGTATCGTCCGGAGGAGGGGTGCATGAGTAGGCAGAAGGTGGTCAATGGGCTCGATCCGAACACTGACCAACCGATCTGACGTGCTTCTGGCCGCAAGGCCCTTGACCTGGGACGCCACCGGGTCTCACTGTCATGAGGGCTCAGTGGAGTAGCGGCAAACGGGGGATTTCATGATCGAGCTCGGCGTCCTGCTCGGACTCATGGTGGTACTGGCGGTCACCCTGATCGTCAAGCTTGTGCGCCGCGGTAGCGGCACCACCCGGAACGCCGATGGGCTCCTCATCGAGCAAACGCGGCGGGTGCAGGCGTACAACGACCGGGTGTCCTACAACGCCAATACGATGCATGGCTCATCGCCGACCATGAGCGACAACTACCGCTCATAGGAGCTGTCGGGTATCGAGGAGCGGGTCGGCTGGAGTGTGGTGAGCGTGGATTCCACGGTCTGCCGCGCCCATCAAAATGCGGCCGAGGCTCATCACCACCTGCCCCAGGTGCTGGAGGGTCGGCGCCGTCCGGCCGCACGTCGCCTTGATCAGTGCGTCGTCAGCGCGGGACGGGGGCGCCGAAGCGGCCAGGCAGACCCGTACAGAGGCGAGCCCCCACCTCGCGTAGGTGGGGGAGCGCGGTTCATCGGCCATGGCGGGCCGGGGTGCGTGCCGGGCCCGGTGTCTGCGGCCGCGCTCTCGGCGGCTGGATGAGGATCCCCGATATCGACGCGGTGTCCGCGCACAGCCCCGATCCACTTCGCCTTGACAGCGGTTGTTAGCCTTGGCTGTGATCGTTTTTCCCGTGTCCGGCCCGAGTTCGTGATGAGCGACGCCGACTCGTTTCCGCTGGGAGCCGCAACCACCCTCGCGGAACTGGCCGACGACCCGCACCCCCGGCTGGCTTTGCTCCGCGCGCATGAGCCCGTGTCCTGGCTGCCCGAGCTGGACGGCTGGCTGGTGACCCGTCGGGACCTGGCGTTGAGCGTGATGCGGGACGCCGAGACGTTCACCGTGGACGACCCCCGCTTCTCCACCGCACAGGTCGTCGGGCCGAGCATGCTGTCCCTGGACGGCGACCCGCACTCCCGCCACCGGGAGGCATTCACCGCCCCCTTCCGTCCCCGAGAGGTGTATGACGGTTTCGCCTCGTTCATCGAGGAAGAGACGGACCGGCTCGTCACCGCGCTGGAACCGGCGGGCGTCGGCGAACTGCGACGGGCTTTCGCCGGTCCGCTAGCGGTCGCCGTCGTCACTCATGCACTCGGTCTCGTCGACACCCCGGCGGCCACGGTGCTCTCCTGGTACGACGCCATCGTGAAGTCGGTCTCCGACATCACCGCCGGACATGAGGCCGGACCCGCCGGTACCGCGGCGTATCGGCAACTTCGGGCAGCGGTGGAAGCCACCGTCGCCGAGCAGGACCCCTCCTCGCTCCTCGTCTCCGCCGCCGGACGGCTGGCGCTGCCGGAAGTCGCTTCCAATGCCGCGGTTCTGATGTTCGGAGGCATAGAGACCACCGAAGGGATGATCACCAATGCGCTGCTGCAGTTGCTGCAACACCCCGACCAACTCGACCTGGTCCGGGAGGACCCCCGTCTGTTGGACGGCGCGATCGAGGAGTCCCTGCGTCTCGAACCCGGTGCTGCCGTCGTGGACCGCTATGCAACCCGTGACACCGTCCTCGGCCGGACCACGATCCGCCGCGGTGACCTGGTCAGCGTCTCGCTGACCGGCGCCAACCGCGACCCGGACGTCTTCTCCGACCCCGATCGTTTTGACGTCCGCCGGAAGAACACACGGCTCCAACTGGCCTTCGCGCACGGCCCGCACTACTGCCTGGCGGCGCATCTCGCCCGCCTGGAGACCCGCATCGCCCTCCAGCGTCTGCTCCAGCGCCTTCCCGGGTTGCGTCTCGACCGGGACCGTCCCACCGCTCCGCACGGTCTGGTCTTCCGCAAGGTCCCCGCTCTGCACGTGCTGTGGCACAAGCCTGCGTGATCGCCCTGCCGTCAGGTAGCGACATTTCCACGACTTGACGGGTGTCGCCGACGGCCAGAGCAGGTGAGATGACCGGACCCGGCTTCGTCGTCCGCTGGGGTTGCTCGGCCCGCGCCGAGCAACGAGCAAACAACCGGGTGCCGGGAAGCTCTGTGCCGGAATGTCCCGTCGCTTCACACTCGGCCGGCCGTCGCCGACTTCCCCCACGCCGTCAGAAGC
This sequence comes from Streptomyces sp. WAC07094, assembly GCF_036320405.1. Lineage (NCBI taxonomy): Bacteria > Bacillati > Actinomycetota > Actinomycetes > Kitasatosporales > Streptomycetaceae > Streptomyces > Streptomyces sp. WAC07094. Next base: position 439,938 of record NZ_JAVMJZ010000003.1, on the reverse strand, counting down.
CTTGCGCGCCTTCACTCGTGAAGAAGCCTGATATGAACGATCAAATTTTGAGGTCGGGTCGGAAGCGGGCGGAACTGCACCGGATGCCCTTGTAGGGGCGTGGGCAGGTCTGTTGGAGTGGGTGGATTCCGTGCCCAGGGGTTGACGGGATGCTCTGCCGAGGCCATCTTGAACGATCAAATCGGAGTTACGGTCGTCGACGAGATGCCGCCGGGGAGCCGACTCGTGGCGTGCTCGGCGACCGGCCGGTGAAAGGCGAGGAGGCCACGGTGAGTTCGTTGCGGATGGTGTTCGGCGTGGGACAGACACCCCCTGGCCACGGGGGAGCGAGGCAGCGGCGGCGGGCCGCCGCGGCGATCGCCGCGATGGTGTGCGCGTCGCTGCTCGCCGGATGCGGCGACTCGGGCTCGGGCGACTCCAAGGGGGGCCCGAAGAAGTCCAACGACCGCGGTCCGATCACCCTGGCCACCGGCAAGGACACGACCGGTACCCTGCAAGGCCAGTTGGACCGCTGGAACAAGCAGCACCCCAGCGAGAAGGTCACCCTCGTCGAACTACCGGAGAGCGCGGACCAACAGCGTCAGCAGTTCATCCAGAACGCGCAGACCAAGTCGGACGCCTACACCGTGCTCAACCTCGACCCGATCTGGGTCGCCGAGTTCGCCGCCAACCAGTGGATCGACGAGCTGCCGGCCAAGGAGTTCCCGCTCGACAAGATGATCCCGGCCGTCGTGAAGACCGGTGACTACTTCGGCAAGCAGTACGCTATACCGTTCAACACCAACGCGGGGCTGCTCTTCTACCGCAAGGACCTGCTCGACAAGATCGGGGCCGAACCGCCCGCGACCTGGGCCGAGATGAAGCAGGACTGCGCCAAGGTGCAACAGCTGCCCGAGGGCAAGGGCATCGATTGCTACGCGGGCCAGTTCGACAAGTACGAGGGCCTCACCGTCAACTTCTCCGAGGCCGTGGCCTCCGCGGGCGGCAGCGTCGTCGACGCGAAGGGCAAGGCGACGGTCGACACCGACGCCGCCAAGAATGGCCTGCAGTTCCTGGTTGACGGCTTCAAGGACGGCACCATCCCCAAGCAGGCCGCCACCTACGAGGAAGAGGACGGCCGACGCGCCTTCCAGTCGGGCAAGCTGCTCTTCCACCGGCAGTGGCCGTACCAGTGGACGCTGGCCAACGCCAAGGACGGCTCCAGCAAGGTGGCCGGAAAGTTCGCCGTCGCCCCGCTGCCCGGGCTGTCCGGGCCCGGAAGGTCGAGCCTCGGCGGACTCGACCTCGCCATCAGCAAGTTCGCCAAGAACAAGGCGACTGCCCTCGACTTCATCAAGTTCTTCTCCGACGAGGACAACGCCCGGACCAATCTCAAGGTCACCTCGGCGGCCCCGCCGTACACCGACCTCTACGACGATCCCGCGCTGCGCAAGCAGTTCCCGTACCTCGACACGCTGAAGCAGTCGCTGGCCACCGCGACACCCCGGCCGGTCGTGGTGCACTACGGCGACGCCACCGCCGCCATCCAGGAGAGCGCCGCGGCCGCCCTGAACGGCTCGAAGTCCGTCGACGACGCACTCGCCGACATGCAGAAGAACCTCTCAGCGGCGATCTCAGAGAAGTAGGCGGGGCCCGCTCGTGTCCGTCATAGCCCCGACGCCGGGGCGCACAGCCCCGGCGTCCCGGCCCCCGCGCACCTCGCGCCGGGCCGGGACCGGCCGCCTGGCCGCTGCCCTGCTCTCGCCCACGCTCCTGGTCCTCGCCCTGGTCATCGGCTATCCGGTGGTGGCAGCCGTGCGGCTGTCCTTCCAGGTGTCCACCGAAGGCATCGATCCGCACACCGGTTTCGTGGCGAACACCAGTCACTACGGAACCGGTAACTACGCGACCGTGTTCACGGACGACCGCCTCCTGCGGCCCTGGTGGAACACCACGTCGTTCGCCCTCGCATCGGTCACTCTCGAAGTCCTCATCGGCGTCTCCATGGCCCTCGTGATGCACCGTGCCTTCCGGGGCCGGGCACTGGTCCGCGCGGCCGTCCTGGTGCCCTGGGCCATTCCCACCGCGATATCCGGCATGCTCTGGAAATGGATCTTCAACAGCCAGGGAGTCGCCAACGATCTCCTCGGCACCCAGATCCTGTGGAGCAGCGAGGGGTTCCACGCCTGGCTCTCCGTGGTCGTCGCCGACACCTGGAAGACCGCGCCGTTCATCGGCCTGCTCGTACTCGCCGGGCTGCAGATCATCCCCGGCGAGTTGTACGAGGCGGCCCGCGTCGACGGCGCGTCCGCATGGCGTGTCTTCTGGCGGATCACGCTGCCCCTGGTCCGCCCGGCCCTCGTGGTCGCCGTCCTGTTCCGGCTGCTGGACGTACTGCGCATGTTCGACCTGCCGTATGTCCTGGTGGGGCCGCGCAAGCACTCGGTCGAGACGCTGTCGATGATCGCTTTCAACGAGATGACCAATCTGCGCTTCGGCTCGGCTGCCGCGTACGCGTCCGTCCTGTTCGTCTACATCGCCGTTGTCGCCCTCGCGTTCGTCAAGCTGTTCGGCGCCGATCTGCTCGGCCGGGGCACCAGGAGTGAGTCATGAGCACGCTGTCCTTCACACGACGTCGGCGGCGCGGTGTGGGCGGGGGCGGGCGGGGCGTGGCCTGGGCCGGGCGCCTGGGCATCGCCGCGATCGTCGCGTACTGCCTGGCACCGTTCTACTGGATGGTGGTGTCCAGCCTGCGCAGGCCGGCCGACCAGTTCTCCAACGCACCGCTACCGGCCCCTGCGTCCTTCGACAACTACACGGCCGCCTTCGACCCGCACAACGGCTTCGGCCGGGCGCTCGTCAACAGCCTCGTCGTCGCAGGAGTCACCACCGGAGCCACCCTGGTCGTCGGCATCTTCGCCGGATACGCCCTGGCGCGGCTGCAGTTCCGCGGCAAGACACTGATCCTGACGCTGATCATCGCGGCGTCGATGTTCCCTCCGATCATCCTGGTCGTCCCGCTGCTCCGACTCTTCACGGATGTCGGATGGATCAACACCTACCAGGCGATGATCGTCCCGAGCATGAGCTTCGCCCTGCCGTTGGCGGTGTGGAACCTCACCGCGTTCTTCCGCCAGATGCCCGCCGAACTGGAGAAGGCCGCCCAGGTCGACGGCTGTACACCGGCGCAGGCCTTCCGCAAGGTCGTGCTCCCGCTGGCCGCGCCGGGCGTCTTCACCACGGCGATCCTCGTCTTCATCAGCGCGTGGAACGAATTCCTCATCGCTGTCAGCGTGGTGAACGACCGTCACATGATGACCGCCAACGTGATCGTGTCCCTCTTCACCGGACAGTACAAGTACGACCAGCCCTTCGGCACGCAGATGGCCGCGGGCGTGGTGGTCACCCTGCCGCTCGTCGCAGCCGTGCTGTTCTTCCAGCGGCGGATCGTGGACGGCCTGACGGCAGGAGGTCTGAAGTAGTTGAGCGCTCCGACCAGCGGCAGCCCCCTTCCGGCCGCCGGCGCATGGGTGCTGGCCACGGATGATCCTGTTTCATCCGTCGGCTATCACCCCGCCTTCACCGGCAACGGCCGTTTTGCGGCACGGGTCCCGGCGGCGGGCAACGGCTTCGCCGACACCCCCGTACGGACCCAGTTCCACGTAGCGGGTCTTTACACCGGCCGCGAAGGCACATGGTCCCGTAAGGCGTCCCTGCCGGCGTGGTCCACGCTCGATGTGAGCGACGGCAGCGGTTCGTTCAATGCCGCGTTCGCCGACCCGCCCGGAGCGCAGACAACCGTCGTCGAGAGCGAACCGCTGATCGGAGGGGACTGGGCTCCGGTGAGCAGCCCGCGCGCCGGGTCGGCCCGCGGCATCGAACGGTACCGGCAGAGCCTCGATCTGCGCACCGGGGTGATCACCACCGAAGCCCGCTGGAACTCTCCTGCGGGTCGGATGACCGACGTGCGCTACGAGGTGTTCACCGACCGGTCAAGGCCGCACGTGGCCGTCGTGAGCGTGACGGTCACGCCGCTCTGGGAGGGTGAACTCGTCATCACCGACGCGCTGGACGAGCGGGCCGGATCGCGCGTCCGGACCGTGGAGCGGGGTGGCGACCAGGGGCGGATCTGGACGCTCGTGGAAGCCGAGGGCAGCGGCATCACGGCCGCGCTCGTCTCCGTTCTGCGGGGGCCGGAAAGTGGCGTGGGTTCAGCCCACGAGGAGCCCTTCCCCGCGCCGGACGGAGGCGCGGCGCAGACGCTCCGCGTCCGCACGTCCCCCGGACGCCCCCTGACATTCACCAAGTACGTGGCCGTGGTGACGTCCCACACGGAGGCCGAGCCACTGGGCACAGCCCGAGTCCATGCCGAAGGGGCCGCCCGCGAGGGCTACGGGCGCCTGGCGGAGGACAACCGGCGTGCCTGGCAACGGGAATGGGAGGCGGACATCGTCGTACGTGGCGATGCGTTGCTGCAACGCCGGGTACGGGCCTCGAAGTTCTACCTCCTCACCAGCGTGCACGAGGACTCGCCCTGGTCGCCGTCGCCCGCCGGACTGTCCAGCGACGGCTACAACGGCCACGTCTTCTGGGACACCGAGACCTGGATCTGGCCCGCGCTGCTCGCTCAGCATCCGCACATCGCACGCAGCGTTCTCGACTACCGCCTCGCGCGTCTCGACGCGGCCCGTGTCGCCGCGAGCGAGGGGGGCCACCGGGGAGCCCGCTTCCCTTGGGAGAGCGGTCTCACCGGTGAGGAGGACACCCCCGACTGGGCGCCCTTCGGACGCCTCGAACAGCACATCAGCGCCGATGTGGCCCTGGCGTTCTGGCAGTACTGGCTCGCCACCGGTGACAGGCAGTGGCTGCGTACCGCGGGGCTGCCGGTGCTGAGCGCGATCGCCGACTTCTGGACGAGCCGTGTCACCCCCGATGCCGAGGGCCGCTGCCATATCAACGGCGTGATCCCGCCGGACGAGTACGCGGTGGGACCGCACGACGACTCCGTGTACACCAACGTCGCCGCGCGGGAGTCCCTGCGCTTCGCCGCCGGAGCGGCACAGGCCCTCGGCGAGAGCGCCGATCCGCGGTGGGCCGCGGTCGCGAAGCGCATCGTCGTTCCGTTCGACGAAGTGCGCGGTATCCACCCGGAGTTCGACGGTTACGCGGGACAGACGATCAAGCAGGCCGATGTGGTGATGCTCGCCTATCCGTGGGAGAACCCGCAGCCCTCGCAGGTCACACGTGCCGACCTGGAGTACTACGCGGCCCGCACCCACGAGGACGGGCCGTCGATGACGGACTCGGTGCACTCCATCGTGCACGCCGAACTCGGCGACGCCGAGAAGGCCTTCGAGTACACCCGGCGCAGCGTCGAACCGTTCGTGAGACCGCCTTTCGAGCAGTTCGCCGAAGCCCGCACGGGAGGTGCCTTCACTTTCCTGACCGGCCACGCCGGCTTCCTGCAGGAGTTCCTGTACGGCTATTCGGGGCTGCGCCTGCGTGCTGACCGGATCGCCCTCGCGCCGATCCTGCCCGTCGAGCTGGAGGGCATCACCCTGCAACGGTTGTGCTGGCGGGGCCGTGTCTTCGACGTGGACATCCGTTCCGACGGCACTACGGTGCGGCTGCGCTCGGGCGAACGGCTCCCTGTGGAAACGGCGGGCACGTTGCGGCATGTACCGACCGGGGGAGAGCTCACGATCTCCACGAGGACGCCCTCACGACATCGATGAGGTGCCGCGGCACCTGCCGGTTCGTCAGGGGCGCAGAGAGTGCGCGTCCAGGTCGGACAAAGGTGAATCCTTGTGCGGTGCCGAGCTCGCGCGGACCACCAGTTCCGGTGTCAGGACCCGATGCAAGGACTCCGCGGGCGACTCACCGTCCGCACCCGAAGTCCGGCCTGTGAGCCGCAGCATCTCCGCCATGACCAGCCGGCCCACTTCCTCGATCGGCTGACGAACGCTGGTCAGCCCGAGCGCCGTGGCCGCGGGGGAATCGTCGAAGCCCACCACGGCGATGTCCCGACCAGGGATGAACCCGCGGTCGCGCACAGAGTGAAGGGCCCCCACCGCAAGGGTGTCGGTCGCCGCGACGACCGCGGTCGGCGGGCCGGGTCGGTCAAGCAGCTCGGCCATCAGCCGGGTGCCGCTCGACGTCGTGTCGGCGCCTCGCACGTCGAGGCGGTGGCTCCCGGCGAGCAGACCGTGCCGGTCCATGGCCGTGAGCCAGCCGCGTGCCCGGGCATCGCCGACACTGGACCCCTCGGGCCAGCCCAGGAATCCGATGCGCCGATGACCTGCGGCGACCAGATGGTCAATGGCGGCGGCGGTGCCCGCCGCGTTGTCGACGTCGGCCCAGCTGTACTGCTCCGTGCTGGTGGCCGTACGACCGAATGCCGTGAACGGCACACCGGCCGCGGTGAGTCGGCTCACCCGCGCGTCGTCCGGCGCGATGTCGTAGAGCACCACGCCGCTCACGGCGCCCGCGCGCCACAGAGTCGTGCACCGCTCGGTCTCCGCGGCGGCATCCGCGGCTGTGAAGAGCAGCACATGATGGTCGCACTCCTGCCCGGCCTCGGCGAGCGCGTGCAGGAACCGGTCCTGGATGGCGGCCACCGTCTCCGCATGCACGGGCAGGATGCGACAGCCGATCATGCGGGGCGAACTCGCCCGCAGGGAGCGCGCCATATGGTTGGGGTGGTAGCCGAGTTCGGCGATGACCCGGGAGACCCGCTCCCGTGTCTCTGCGCGTACACGGTCCGGTGCGTTGAGCACGTTGGAGACCGTCTGCCGAGACACGCCCGCCGCCTCGGCGACGTCCGAAATCGTCACGGACTGCGCAGACGCCGGACGTGCGTCGCGGAAACCGGCTGTCACGTTCTCTCCCTCGCCCACGCTGGAACCCTCATTTTTATCGTTCATACGGAAGCTGTCGAGGCCAGACGGGCAGACCACGGCCGTGCGGCGCAAGAAGGCCGAATGTGACCCAGGGTGTCCCAGGGGCGTTCATCGCCTCCGGGGCGTATTCGGACAGCTTCCCCGGGCCGTGGTCGAGCTGTCGGCCGGCCGGGGTCGGATCGACGGCGCGATCCAGGCGGGGCGCCTCGTGTTGGACTGCGACGACGCCTGCCCCGGCGATGAGGTGTTCCGTAGCGCGTACGTCAAGGCATGTAAAAGCAGGTCGACTTGGGGCAGCCATACGGTCGGAAGCCGAACGCGACGGACGCGCTGTACGCGAAACCACGCCGAGATCAGCGCCGTGGAGTCCGCAGCGTCGTAACCGGACTGATTTTGACTTCAGTTGTTGACGGTGGACGAGGATGGGGCTACAACCCCAGAGAGCGCTCTCATGTCTGCTGTTGCTCCATCCCCCACGCACGCCGAACCGGCTTGAGGAGACTCCGCATGCAGAGTTCCGCCAGCGCATTCACCCGCAGACCACCGGCCGGCGCCGCACGCTCACGCGCGGCACTCGGCCTGGTCGTCGTCCTGATCGCCGCCTTCCTCGCAGTCCTCGCACCGTCGCCCGCACGCGCCGCCGACCAGTTGCTCTCCCAGGGCAGGCCTGCCACCGCCTCCTCGACCGAGAACGGAACATTCCCCGCTAGCGCGGCGGTCGACGGCAACACGGGCACCCGTTGGTCCTCGGCCTTCTCCGACCCGCAGTGGCTACGGGTCGACCTCGGGTCCGTCCAGCAGCTCAGCCGCGTCACCCTGAACTGGGAGGCCGCCTACGCGACCGCCTTCCAGATCCAGACCTCCACCGACGCCAACACCTGGACCACCGTCCACTCCACCACCACCGCCACCGGCGGAATCCAGAACATCGCCATCACCGGCAGCGGCCGTTACGTCCGCATCTACGGCACCACGCGGGGCACCCCCTACGGCTACTCCCTGTGGGAGTTCCAGGTCTACGGGCCCGGCGGCACCACCACCCCGCCGGACGACTTCTGGGGCAGTACCAGCGACATACCTCCGGCGAGCAACGCCGTCGAGGTGAAGATCCTCAACCGCACCAACGGCAAGTACCCCGACAGCCAGGTGTACTGGAGCTTCAACGGCCAGGTGCACTCCATCGCCGAGCAGCCCTATCTCGACATGCCTGCCAACTCCGCCGGCCGCATGTACTTCTACCTCGGGTCACCCAACGGCCCGTACTACGACTTCATCGAGTTCACGGTCGGCAACAACGTCTTCAACGGCAACACCACCCGGGTCGACGCCTTCGGCCTGAAGCTGGCCATGCGCCTGCACACCAAGGACGGTTACGACGTCGAGGTGGGCGAGAACCGGCAGACCTTCGCCGAGGACCGCGCCACCACCTTCCAGCGATTCACCGACGCAGTTCCGGCCCCCTTCAAGGTGCTGGCCCAGACCCAGGCCCCGTACCGGATCATCGCGCCCGGCAGCGACCCGAGCTTCCGGGCGGGCGGTGCCAACGCGAACTACTTCACCGCCTACGCCCAGTCAGTGGGTGTGAACGCGGCCACGTCCGACATCTTCGGCTGCGCCGCCTCCCTGGCGGGTAACCCGGACATGTGCGCCGCCCTCAACCGTCACGTCGCCACCCTGCCGGCCTCCCAGCAGTCCGACCCGGCCCAGTTCTACAAGGCGGCACCGGCGAACTACTACGCCAAGTTCTGGCACGACAACGCCATCAACCGCCTCGCCTACGGCTTCCCCTATGACGACGTGGCGGGCCAGTCCTCCTTCATCTCCCACGCCAACCCGCAATGGCTCCTGGTCGCCGTCGGCTGGTAGCCGCTCCGGTGGCGCGGACGCCGAACACGCGCTGACTGCCTGACCGGGGGGTCCGGCCGGGTCACACCGACCCGGCCGGACCCTCCTGGCACCTGCGGTGTGTACGGCGGCGTAGAGCCTTTGCGATCCTCGTGGCGGAGGTGGCGACGCCGGCAGTGCAGAGCCACTTGTGCGACCGCGTACGGCCTCAGTGCAGGCGGGCGCCGGTAGCTGCCCGCCGGTCATGCCGGACTCGACGACCGGCAGCGGCGGCTCGTCCGATGGCTGAGGGGAGGGGCGGTTCGGGGCGTCAGAGCCAGCCGTTTCGGCGGAAGGCCCGGTACAGCAGTCCCGCCCCGAGGGCCATCGCGGCCAACGCGCACGGATAGCCGTAGCGCCAGTCCAGTTCCGGCATGTGGGCGAAGTTCATGCCGTAGATGCCGGCGATCAGGGTGGGGACGGCCAGGATGGCAGCCCATGCGCTGATGCGGCGCATGTCGTCGTTCTGCCAGGTGCCAACCTTCGCCAGGTGGGCGTCGAGGACGGAGCCGAGCAGGTCGTCCAGGGCGCGGACTTCGGTGTCGGTGCGAGTGAGGTGGTCGGCGACGTCGCGGAAGTACGGCACCATCTGCCGCGGCCAGTCGTCATGCGGCGCGGTGAACTGCTGCACAACGGGGACCAGAGGCCCGACGGCGTCGCGGAACTCGACCACTTCCCGCTTGAGCGTGTAGATCTGCTCCGTCAGGTCCTCGCGGGCGGGTGAGAACACACACCGTTCCAGGTCGGTGAGGTCCGCACGGACCTGGGCCGCCGCCTGCATGTAGGCGTCGACGATCACGTCGATGACCGTATGCAGGACGCTCACCGGTCCGAGAAGTGCCGATTGCGGGGCGTCTTCCAGGCGGCAGGCCGCCTCCACGGTCGGATCGAGAGCGCCGTGGCGCACGGTCAGCGCGAAGGACGGGCCGAGGAAGATCATCACTTCGCCGGTTTCCACATCAGCGGTTCGCTCGACGAACCACAGCGTCTTCACGGCGACCGACAGCACGTCACCGTAGCGTTCCTGCTTCGGCCTCTGGGGCGCTTGGACGGCGTCCTCGATCGCCAGAGGATGCAGTTGCAGGTACTTACCCAGCCGCTCCAGCTCGTCCTCACGGGGGTCGTCCATCCGGATCCAGGCGAACTCGTCGGGCTTGAGCACCGCCAGGCGGTCGAGGGTGTCTTGGCATCCGCCGTCCTCCTGCCGGATGTCGACCTTCTCGCACTCGCCCGTCTGCTCTCGGTAGATCACACACTCCATGCCCTCTCGGGTGCTTCCGCCGCCACGTTCCATGCACAGGGAGCGATCGGCCCCACCAGCAGGACGCCATCTGCACCTGGTGGACACAAAACCTTCACATGAATCGGCTGTTGACCGAGCCGTGGTGGGAACCCGGCCGATGCCACCCACCGGGAGGGAACTGGGCTGTGATAGTCGTCGCCGTGTTGCTGCTGCCCGTCCTGGGTGTGCTGCTGTACGCCATGGACCACATCGAGAACCGGCTGTCGGCCGGGCCGCGGACGCCGCGCCACGCCCGGCGACGTCACCTGTGGCTGGTACACGACGCCGGCGCGTCCGCCGTCGAGAGCAGTCCGGCTGGGCCGACCGCTCAGCACATCGATGCGGCCTGACGCTGCCGTACGGCGGTTCACGACCAGGCGACCCGCCCTGGCGGGGAGTAGTTCGTGAACCGGCCCCGTCGAGCTGAGCGAGACGGCGAGTGACCCTCGGCACCAAGGCGCGCGGGGAGATCGACCACCCACACCTGCACACCACTGAGCCAGTGGACCAGGGTGCGCCTCAGCGGGGACATTCATGGACCGCAACGGCATCAACCGTCTGATGAAGTGGGTCTTCGGGGGTACTCGACGGGTCATGAAGCTGCATCTTCCAGGGCGAAAGCACCCCGGCCACGACGAGGCTTCGGAACGTGAGGTCCCGCGGCCCGAGGAGGTGGGACCCGGGCCCGGGGTCGAGCGGCGTGCGCCGGATACGCCGACGCAGTTGCCGAAGAGGGCGTGGGGGGCGGTGCTGAGGGGCGGGCTGCGGGAGTTCAAGGACGACGAACTGACCGATCGGGCCGCGGCACTCACGTACTACGGACTGTTGTCGCTGTTCCCGGCTCTGCTGGTCCTGGTGTCGCTGCTCGGTCTCACCGGCAAGTCCACCACGGACTCGGTGCTCGACAACCTCAAGCAGTTCGCTCCGGGCTCCGCCCGCGACATCATCACAGCGGCCGTCTCGCAGTTGCAGGACAACGCCGGGATCGGGTCGATCATGGCGGTGGTCGGTGTCGTCCTGGCGGTGTGGTCGGCCTCGGGGTATGTGGCCGCATTCATCCGCGCGGCCAACCGGGTGTACGACATGCCGGAAGGCCGCCCGGTCTGGAAGATCCTTCCCGTACGGGTCGGGGTGACGGTCGTCCTGATGGCGCTCGCCGTCGCCAGCGGCCTGATCGTCGTCTTCACCGGCGCGCTGGCCCGTCAGGCCGGCACGGCCCTCGGGATCGGCGACACCGCGCTGACGGTGTGGTCGATCGCCAAGTGGCCCGTCCTGGTGGTCCTGGCAGCGAGCATGATCGCGCTTCTGTACTGGGCCACCCCTAACGCCCGGGTGAAGGGGTTCAGGTGGATCACACCGGGCAGCTTCCTCGCCCTGGTCATCTGGTTGGTCGCCTCCGGCGCCTTCGCGTTCTACGTCGCCAACTTCGCCTCGTACAACAAGACCTACGGAACCATGGCCGGTGTCATCGTCTTCCTGATCTGGCTGTGGATGAGCAACCTGGCGGTCCTTCTCGGCCTGGAGTTCGACGCCGAGACCGTACGGCAACGGGCGATCGCGGGCGGTCTGCCTGTGGACAAGGAGCCCTACACCGAGCCGCGCGACACACGGAAGTGGGATGAGGAAGACCTGCGCCGACTGGACGAATCGTGACCGTCGCACACCAAGTGACCGACCGATCCCGGCAGTCGGGCCGATTACCGACGGTCGTAAGGCTTGGGATAACCGCAGGTCAAGGGGTTGTTGTCGGGCTTGAGGCGTGCACATCCCAGGGGATGGGAACCCCGGTGAGGGCGGACGTGAAAATGCCGTGCGCCCCCATGCCGGTGCCGCACCGAAAGACGATTTCTCGCGCCGGCCGCGCGCCCGCCCTGAACTTCGGCGTTCGGGGTACCCGCGCCCGGTGAATGGGTCGGAGTGCCCGGCCCGCAGACCGAGATGGACGGGAGGTGACCGCCGTGTCGAGCACGCAGCCGCAGTCGTCCGGGACCGAACACAGCCCGCATACCTCCGGCCAGGAGCCGGTGAGCGAGCTGGTGCAGAGGGCGTCCCAGCAACTGGCGGAACTGGTTCGCGGTGAAATGCGCCTGGCGCAGGCGGAGATGAAGGAGAAGGCCAAGCGCTTCGGAAAGGGGGGTGGCCTGTTCGGCGGAGCCGGGTTGGCCGGCTTTCTCACGTTGCAAGCCCTGGTGGCGACGGTGATCGCCGCGCTGGCGCTCCTGTTGCCGGTGTGGGCCGCAGCTCTGATCGTCACCGCAGTGCTGGGTGTGATCACCGCGCTGATGGCCAGGAGCGGGAAGAGGCAGGTTGCCCAGGCCTCACCGCCTGCACCGGCGCGGACGGTTGAGAACGTGAAGGCCGATGTGGCCGAGATCAAGGAGAGCGTGCACCGATGACCCAGCCGCCCCACGACGAGCCCACGGCCGCCGGCCCCGAGGAGCTGCGCGAGCAGGTCGAGCAGACCCGCGAGGAGCTCGGCCGGACGGTCGAGGCCCTCGCGGCCAAGACCCATGTCAAGGCACGTGCCCAGGAGAAAGCGACAGTGGTCAGGGAACAAGTCACCGCCAGGACAGGCGAGCTGAAGGAGCAGGCTGCGGTCAAGGCCGGAGAGCTGAGGGAAAGGGCGGCGCAGGCCGCCCAACATCTCGAGGACAAGCTGCCCGCTCCGGTGAAGGACAGGACTGCACAGGCGATCGGTCAGTCCCGTGCGGTGGCCACCCATCTGTGGCAGGACAAGGCCCCCGAACCGGTGCAGCAGAAGACCGCTCAGGGCGCACGGATCGCGCGGGACAACCGCAACCTGCTGTTGGCGACCGCCGGTGTGGCCCTCACGGCGTGGTTGGTGGGCCGCCGTCACAAGGGGTGAGCCGTCTCGCGACGCCCGTTGCGATCTTGTCCCTCGATCAGGGCGTCGTCGGCGGGCGGCTGCCCTGATCGTGCGCGTCGCCAAGGCGTACGGCGACGGAGCCGAAGAGGCGCAGAGCCCGTCCGAGATCGTGGTCACCGTGCCGGTCGCCGCCGCCGGCCTCGCGGTCACCTTGCTCGGAGGCGCGCCCCAAGGCCTCCGCGTCGGCGTCTGGGCGGCTACAAGTGTCCCAGGGCGAGCGCCGGACGCGTCGATGACACGGGTCGTCCCTACGCGACCGTGAGCACGATCTTGCCTTGGATGTGCCCTCGGGCGGCGCGTTCGTGCGCCGCCCGGGCATCCGCCAGCGGAAACGTGCTGTCGATCGCGACGTGCACCGTGCCTGCGTCGAGCAGGCGTCCCAGTTCGGCAAGCTGCGCGCCGTTCGAGCGGACCTGAGTGCCCGAGACCGTGACACCCAGCTTCGCGGTCTCTTCGTCGTCGTATTCGCCGAAGAACACGGGGAACAGGGCGCCGCCGCGCTTGAGTGTGCGCAGGAAGCGTTTGCTGTCGCGGCCACCGACGGCGTCGAGAACAAGATCGACGTTGCGCACGAGTTCCTCGGGGCGAACCTTGGTGTAGTCGACGAACTCGTCGGCGCCCAGTTCGCGCAGGAACGACTCATGCGCGCCCGATGCCACCGCGATGACATGTGCGTCCTTCCACTTCGCCAGCTGCACCGCGAAGTGCCCCACGCCGCCCGCGGCGCCGTTGACGAGCACCGTCGTGCCGGCGTCGAGGGCCACCGGACGATGCCGCGCCGCCTGGAACGGCGACGGGTGATCGTGTCCGAGTTCGATCAGGAACTGCCACGCCGTCAGCAGGGCCATGGGCGCCCCGGCGGCATGTACGTGATCGATGCCGGCCGGCTTGTGTGCGAGGTCCGACGCCGGCGCGGCCACGTACTCGGCGTATGCGCTGCCCTCGAAGCCGGGAAAGCGAAGGAGACCGAAGACCTCGTCACCGACGGAGAAGCCCTCCACGTCCGTGGCGACGGCCTCGACGACGCCTGACACATCCGTCCCCGGGATCACGGGCAGGTCGAACTTCGGCCTCGTCTCCGGAGGCATGTTGGTCAGCCCGTCGCGCAGGTACCAGTCCGGGGGATTGATGCCGACCGCGTGTACGCGGACAAGTACCTCGCCCGGCCCCGGCCCGGTAATCGGCACCTCGTCGTAACGCAGAACCTCAGGGCCGCCGTGCTCATGGATCCGGACTGCCCTCATCGTGTGTGTCGGCATCGTCTTCTCCTGCCCGCACTGCGGGATACGCTGATCTGGACCAGCGATCCACTTAAATGGACCACTGATCCGAATATATGGACCACTGATCCGGATAGTCAAGAGGGACAGATGCGGGCCGACGCCAGGAAGAACCGCGACCACCTGCTCGCAGTAGCGGACACGGCCATCACCGAGCAGGGGGTGGACGTGTCACTGCGCGACATCGCGCGCCGGGCCGATGTCGGGCTGGCGACCCTGCTGCGTCACTTCCCGACACGTGAGGCGCTGCTCGAAGCCCTGCTCCGCACGAGCTTCGACGAACTGACGGCACAGGCGGGGGTACTCGAGACGTCGAGCTCGCCCGAGATCGCTCTCGTCACGTGGCTGCGCGACTGCGTGGCGTGGACAACCGAGTACCGGGGCGTGACCGTGCTGATGACAGCCGCCATCGAGGACACCGAATCAGCACTCCACGCTTCGTGCGTCACCCTGCGCGCAGCCGGTGCCCGGCTCCTCGCCCGTGCCCAGGCCGCGGGCACGGCGCGGAGCGACATCGACGGCGCCGATCTGTTTGCCCTGGTGGCCATGCTCGCCTGGCTCGGCGATCAACCGTCGCTGGCACCACGCGCCGATCACCTCTTCGAGGTCGTCGCGAGCGCGATCCTGACGGGCGAAGGGAGCGGCGATCCCGAGGCGGAACACCGGCTTCGGACCCGTAGCTGACATCGGACAGTGGCCCCGGCCGCGCACTCGGCAGGAGGCAACGCCAAGTTCATCGTTGATCGCGTGCGGTTGCCCGCCGCGGCGCCGCTGCCGGTGGAGCTTCCCGGCGCCCGGGGGCAGGTTGCAGCAGGCGTCGGGCCGACCGGGTGGGCCTACTGGCATTCCATGGAGCCGGGCAGGAGGCCTCCGACCGTACGCTCCAGTTCTCCGATGCGGTCGGCGAGGCCGTCGGTGTCGGCTTCCGTCCGGTTGCGCAGCAGCAGTTCGATCTGGGTCAGTCGCTCGGTGATCTCTGTGAGCCGATCGGTGTCGGCCGTCACCGCGCGCAGCGCCAACTGGCGGTTCTTGCGGTGCAGATCGAGAAAGGTGCTGATCTTGGTGCGCAGCACCCAGGGGTCGATGGGTTTGGTGATGAAGTCGGCGGCGCCGATGGCGTATCCCCGGTAGGCGTAGTCCGCGCCGGCCTCGGTTCCGGTCACCAGGATGATGGGCACGTCCTTGGTCTGGTCGAGTCGCTTGATGTTGGCGGCCGTCTCGAAGCCGTCCATGTCGGGCATCCGGACGTCCAGGAGAACCACCGCGAACTCCTGGCGCAGCATGCACTTGAGTGCTTGCTCACCCGACTGCGCGCGGACGAGGCGCTGGTGCAGGGGGCCGAGTACGGCCTCGAACGCGACGAGGTTCTCCTCCATGTCGTCGACGATGAGGATGCTGCACTGGTCGGCCGGATTGATGCTCATGGTGCGTCCCTCGGTGGGTCGTCGGCACGGTGGTCCGTGGCTTCCCGTTCATCGTCGGCATCGCGATCCTGTGCCGGCTGCGGGGCCTGGTCCTGCGGGTCGAACAGATCGCAGATGACGGACAGCAGGCGGTCGACGTTCACCGGCTTGGGTACGTAGTCGTCGGCACCGCTGTCGATCGCCTTGTCACGGTCTCCGGGCATGGCCTTGGCGGTGATCGCGATGATCGGCAGATGGGAGAGACGGGGCGTGTTCCGGATGCTACGGATCGTGTCGTATCCATCCATCTCCGGCATCATGATGTCCATGAGGACCAGGGACACCTCGGGGGAGCGTTCCAGTACCTCCAGGCCTTCCCGGCCGTTCTCCGCGTACTTCACGGTGATGCCTACACGTCCCAGCACATGGGTGAGGGCGAAGACGTTGCGGATGTCGTCGTCGATGATCAGGATCTGACGGCCCGCCAGAACCCGGCCCGGGCGTCCGCTGAGCCATTCCTTGAGCCGTGTCGTCTTCGGCCAGGAGTCCTCACGTCCATCGGGGGCACCCGTGACGCCCATGCCCGACAGGTCTTCGGCGAGGTGGTCCGCAAGCGGCAGACCGGCGTCGAGGTCCTCCACGCGGCCGAGTGCTTCCTCGGTCGCGGTGACGTCGTCGGTGACATCGGCCGCTGCTCGGGCTTCTGCGGGGAGCAGGGGGGTGACGCCTGCGGCACGCAGTTCCGCCAGGGCCTGCGTTGCGGTGGCGCCGGGGTAGTGCGAGGGGATGTACAGGGTGAATCGGGAGCCCGCGCCCGGTTCGCTCTCGGCGACGATCTTGCCGCCGAGCATTCCGGCTATCTCCCGGCTGATGGACAGGCCGAGTCCGGTGCCGCCGTACTTGCGGTTGGTGGTGCCCTCGGACTGCTGGAACGCTTCGAAGATGATCGGAAGCTTCTCGGGCGCTATGCCGATCCCGGTGTCCTTGACGGAGAACGCGATGACGGATTCCGCGCCCCTGAGGGTCTCCTCGCTGAACTGCTCACTCGGCACCCGGGTGACGCGAAGCTCCACACTCCCCGAGTGCGTGAACTTCACCGCGTTGGACAGCAGGTTGCGCAGGATCTGCTGCAGCCTCTGCTCGTCGGAGTACAACTCGGCCGGTACGTCCTCTCCGACCGCGATCTCGAAGCCCAGACCGCGGTCGAGGGTCATGGGCCGGAAGGTGGCATGGACGTAGTCGAGCAACTTGATCAGTGGCAGCGTCTTCGGACGCACGTCCATGCGTCCGGCCTCGATCTTCGACAGGTCGAGGATGTCGCTGATCAGTTGGAGCAGGTCCGAGCCCGAGCGGTGGATGGTGGTCGCGAACTGCACCTCCTGGTCGTTGAGGTGCCCGTCCGGGTTGTCGGCGAGCAACCTGGCGAGGATCAGCAGCGAGTTGAGCGGTGTGCGCAGCTCGTGCGACATGTTCGCGAGGAACTCGGACTTGTACTGCGAGGCGGTGGCGAGCAGTGCGGCCTTCTCCTCCAGCTCCGCGTTGGAGCGCTGGAGTTCGTCCGACCGCTCACGCAGCTCGGAGGTGAGTCGTTGGGACTCCGACAGCAGCGACTCGGTACGGGAGTTGGCGATGATCGTGTTGATCGACACGCCGATCGTGTTGGCGAACTGGTCGATGAAGGCCAGGTGCACATCGCTGAACTTGCTGAGCGAGGCCAGCTCGATCACTCCGAGCACCTGGTCCTCGAACAGGATGGGGAGGATGACGATGCTGGCCGGATAGGCCGTGCCCAGCCCGGAGTTGATGGTGATGTAGTCGGGCGGCACGTCCGTGATGAAGATGCGCTGCTGCTCCTGTGCGGCCTGTGCGATCAGTCCGCGTCCCGGCGTGCCGGTGCCGGGCAGCGGACTGCCGCCGCCGGCCTGGTCGGTGCCGTACCCGGCGATGAACTGCAGGCCCTCCCCGGGCGGTGCCCCCGCCTCGGAGAGGAAGAACGCACCGAACTGGGCGTTCACCAGCGGCGTCAGCTCCCGCAGGATCAGGTCGGCGACCTCCACCAGGTCGCGGTGGCCCTGCATCAGCGCGGCCATGCGGGTGAGATTCGACTCCAGCCAGTCCTTCGCGCGGGTGGTCTCGCGGAGGTTGGAGACCATGAGGTTGATGTTGTTCTTCAGCTCGGCGACCTCACCCTGTGCCTCCACCGTGATCGCGCGGGACATGTCGCCCTGGGTGACCGCGGAGGCGACCTCGGCAATGGCACGGACCTGGGTCGTCAGGTTGAGGGCCAGTTCGTTGACGTTGGTCGTCAGCCGCTTCCAGGTGCCGTAGACGCCCTCGACGCGTGCCTGGCCGCCCAGCTGGCCTTCGCTGCCGACCTCGCGGGCGACGCGGGTGACCTCGGAGGAGAAGGACGAGAGGGTGTCGACCATCGTGTTGATGGTGGTCTTGAGTTCCAGGATCTCGCCGCGGGCGTCCACGTCGATCTTCTTCGACAGGTCGCCCTGGGCGACGGCGGTGGCGACCTGGGCGATGTTGCGGACCTGTGAGGTCAGGTTGTCCGCCATGAAGTTGACGTTGTCCGTGAGGTCCTTCCACACTCCGGAGACTCCTCGGACCTGGGCCCGGCCGCCGAGCCGACCCTCGGTTCCGACCTCTCGGGCCACCCGTGTGACCTCGTCCGCGAAGGCCCGCAGCTGCTCCACCATGGTGTTGACGGTGTCCTTGAGCTCGAGGATCTCGCCGCGGGCGTCGACGGTGATCTTCTTGGAGAGGTCGCCGTTCGCGACCGATGTGGTCACCTGGGCGATGTTGCGGACCTGCGAGGTCAGGTTCGACGCCATGAAATTGACGTTGTCCGTCAACTCCTTCCATACGCCCGAGACCCCGCGCACCTGGGCCTGACCGCCCAGGTTGCCCTCGGTGCCGACCTCGCGGGCGACCCGGGTCACCTCGTCGGCGAATGCGGAGAGCTGGTCGACCATGGTGTTGATGGTCGACTTCAGCTCCAGGATCTCGCCCTTCGCCTCGACCGTGATCGTCTTGCCGAGGTCGCCCTGGGCGACGGCGGTGGCGACCTGGGCGATGTTGCGCACCTGCGAGGTGAGGTTGTCCGCCATGAAGTTGACGTTCTCCGTCAGGTCCTTCCACACCCCCGATACGCCTCGGACCTGGGCCCGGCCGCCGAGCCGTCCCTCGGTGCCGACCTCGCGGGCGACCCGGGTCACCTCGTCGGCGAACGCGGAGAGCTGGTCGACCATCGTGTTCACGGTGTCCTTGAGCTGAAGGATCTCGCCCCGGGCGTCCACTGTGATCTTCTGGCTGAGATCGCCGTTGGCGACCGCCGTGGTCACCTGGGCGATGTTGCGGACCTGCGAGGTCAGGTTCGAGGCCATGAAGTTGACGTTGTCGGTGAGGTCTTTCCAGACCCCGGAGACGCCCGGCACCTGTGCCCGTCCGCCGAGCTGGCCTTCCGTGCCGACCTCGCGGGACACCCTCGTCACCTCATCAGCGAACGCGCGCAACTGGTCGACCATCGTGTTCACGGTGAGCTTCAGCTCCAGCAGCTCGCCGCCTGCCTCGACCGTGACCTGTCGCGTCAGATCGCCGCGAGCGACCGCAGTGGTCACCGTCGCGATGTCGCGCACCTGCGCTGTCAGCCGGGAGCCCATGGTGTTGACGGCCTCGGTCACATAGCGCCAGTCGCCGGCCAGTCCCTGCACCGTGGCGCGCCCGCCGAGGCGGCCCTCGATCCCTTCCCGGGCGACGCGGTTGAGTTCGCCGGTGAACAGCGACAGCTGCTCCACCATGCGGTTCGCCCCACGCCCCAGGCGCCGTAGATCACCGCGGAGCTGGCGCTTGCCGTCGTGCAACTCGGCGCGCTGTGTCAGATCGCCGTCCGCCACGGCATTGAGCACGCGGGTGGCGTTGACGACCGGGACGGCCAGTGCTTCCAGCAGGGTGTTGGCCGCCTCCACGTTCGCGGTCCATCCTCCCTGCCCGGGACTGGCTGCCAACCGCTCGTCGAGTCGCCCCTGCCTGACCACCTCCCGGCGCACCCTGTCGAGTTCCGAGGCCAGGTGCGCATTTCGCGTGACGATCTGGTTGAACACCCCCGCCATCTCGGCGAGGACCCCTTCAGGGAGGTTCCCGGTACGGACGGTGAAATCTCCGTCACACAGGGAATTCATGGCTGCGAGCAGCGGGCGCAATTCGGCCACGCGTATCCACTCGCCGTCCGGAGCGGGGGCGGGCGGTGCGGCCTCGGGCTTGGTCTCAGGGGGTTGTTCCCGGAGCTCGGGCCCAAGATGAGCGAGATCAGGGTGGGTGGCAGATTCCATGGCGACCCACTTCCAGGCAGACGATTACCTCCCGTTTAGACTACATTCGTCTTATATGCCTCGACAGCGAGCTTGGTCTGGAGTCGCCAGTGAGGTCGTCCCCTGATCTACGTCCGGCCGTCGCACGGATGCGCATTCCCGCCAACGAGCTCGCGGCCTCGGCAGCACGCAAGTTCGTGCGTGCCGTACTCGCCGAGCGGATCGCTCTGCAGTTCCCCGGGGCGCAGACCGCCAACGACCGGCTGGTGGACGACGCCGTCCTTCTCGCCGATGAACTGGTGGCCGGAGCCGTCATGCACACGGGGTACGAGGTCGAGGTGGCATGCCGCGTGGAAGCGGGCCACTGCTCCCTGGCCGATTTCTCCAAGGGCGACTCCGGGCGTGTGGGTCTTGTGGTCGAAGTGCTGGAGCGCGACCCCTCCGCCCCCCTCGACGACGCGGCCTCCGGCTCGCCCGGCGACGGAAAGGGCTTGCAAGGCCACGTGCGAGGCTACGGCCGACAGCTCATGCGATCCCTCGCCGAGTCGTGGGGCGTGACATACCGGTGCTCCGGGAAGGCCACCTGGTTCCGTCTGGAGTGCGCCCTGGCGAGCCCGCTCGCCACCATGGGCGAGAAGGACATCGAGTCCCTCACCGAGGCCGTCCGCAACGAGCCGTCGGCATTCGAGCCCCTTTCGGCCGGACTGCCCCCCGACCGCCGGGCGCGCAGCACCGACTGGGCCGAGCGCGAGGGCCAGTCGTTCCTCGCCGAGGCCGGAGAACTCCTCGCCGGGCAGTTGGACGAGGACATGGTCGCGGCGCTCGCGGGCCAGCTGCTCGTGCCCAGGCTCGCCGACTGGTGCGGGGTCTGGCTCACGACGGAGAACGACGACATGCGGATCTCCCACGTGTGGCACGTGGACGAACGCCGGATCCGTGAGCTGCGCCTGTCGCTGGAGAAGGAGCGTCCGCCCGTCAGGCTGAGCACCACCGGCGTTCCGTGGCCGTGGCCCGACTGTCTGGGCGCCGAGAACGCGGCCGGTTCGGCTCTGGCGTTTCCTCTGGTGGTGGGTGGGCGCTGCCAGGGTTCACTGCTGATCGGCCGGGCAGGCCTGTCCCGGATGACCGACGCCGTCGCACGACTCGTCGAGGACGTGGCCCGGCGGGTCGCCCAGGCGGTCGTCACGGCGCGCCACTACACCCGGCAGGCGAGCATCAGCCGGACGCTCCAGCGCGGTCAGCTTCCCACCTGCCTCGCCCCGATTCCGGGCGTGGACACGGCGCTCGTCTACGAGCCCTGGGGCGAGGGGCAGACCGTGGGCGGTGACTTCTACGACCTGTTCCCGCTGGGAGAGCGCCGGTGGTGCTTCCTGCTCGGCGACGTGTGCGGCCACGACCTTGAAGCCATGTCCGTCACCGGCCTGGCACGGCACCTCGTACGACTGCTGGCGCGCGAGGGCCACGGCATCGAGTCCTTGCTGAACCGGCTGAACCTGGCCATGGCCGAGGAGGCCGCCGAAGCCGTGACATACCGCGGAGAGCGGGAGGGATCGCGGTTCCTGAGCCTGCTGTACGGGGAGCTGGAACCCGATCTGGCCGCAGGTGGCGCGCGGTGCACAATAGCGAGTGCCGGGCACCCACCGCCGCTGCGCCTGGCCACCGACGGCTCGGTCACACCGGCCACGAACCCGCAGATGCTGCTCGGCGTTGACGAGCACGCGGAGTTCCGCGCCAACACCTTCACCTTCGCGCCGGGCGAGACACTGCTGTGCGTGACAGACGGAGTCACCGAACGCCGCAGGGGATCACGGCAGCTGGACGACGACGACGGTCTGGCGGAGGTTCTGCGGGGATGCATGGGGCTGGGCGCGAAGGCGGTGGCCGAACGGGTCAGGCAGGCCGCACACGACTTCAGCACCGAGCCCCTGGGCGACGACCTGGCCGTGCTGGTCCTGGAGGCCGTGCCGGTACTGAGAAGCCCCGGATTCAGAAGCGCGACGGCGTTGCGCGGTGATCGGGCCTGTTGACCCCGGGGGCCGTCGAAGAGGGCGTCTGAGGCGATCACGGGGTGCCGCCCCGTTCACCGGTCACGCACGTGCCCGAAGCCGCCGTCCCGGACGCGCACACATACCGCCGGATTTGTGTAGAAGGAACGTTCTATATAATGGGTATGTGTCAAAGCCAATGTCTCCATCGGGTCGCCCCTCGGAAGCGCGTGAGCGGCTGTTGAACACAGCGAGCCGGCTCTTCTACACCGAGGGCATCAGAGCCGTCGGTGTCGACCGGGTCATGGCGGAAGCGGATGTCGCCCGGGGGACCTTCTACCGGCACTTCGAAGGCAAGGACGATCTCGTCCGGGCCTACCTCGAGGCAACCGATCAGCAGATCCGCGCCCGCATCGCCGTCGCCCAGAAGGAGATCGACGACCCGGCGGTCTTCCTGCGGGCCGTCGCCCAGGGCGTCGGGGAGGAACTGTGCGGTGCGGGCTTCCGCGGTTGTCCGTTCATCAACGCCGCCGCCGAATACCCGGACCGGCACAGCGCCATCCATCAGGCAGTGCTGACGCACCGCTCCTGGTTCCATCAAGTGCTGCAGGACGCCTTCGCACAGACGGGCGCGGCCGACGCCGTGCGGTCGGCGGATGTCATGGTGGCGCTGCGGGACGGCGCGATGGTGGCCGGCTATCTCAGCGATCCGCAGAAGGCGAACGAGACCCTGGCGCACGGCGTCGCTTCCCTCGTGGCCGCGGGCTGAATTCCGGCGCTTCGCCCTCGGAACCGGAGGCCGGCCCCGCATCATGGGTCGGCCTCCGCCCCGTTGAGCAGTGGGGCGGAGGCCGGTGGCTGGAGGGGCGTCACTTGGCGGTGGCGGCGCGCTCCACGAGCTTCGTCACCGTGCCGGGGTTGGTCAGCTGGACGCCGTGGGGGGCGTCGACCTCGGTGGTGTGGGCGTGCGCGCGCGATGCCATGAACCGTTCGGCGGCGGCCGGGATGGCGTGGTCGGCGCGGGCGACGAGGTACCAGGAGGGAATGGTCTTCCAGGCGGGCGTGCCGGAGGGCTCGCCCAGGGCTTCTGCGCTGGCGGGGCGCTGGGTGGCGGCGAGTTCGGCGGCCTCGGCCTTGCTGAGCCGGTTGCTGAGGAAGACGTCGCGGAATTTGTCGGGCTTCAGGTACAGGTCGGTGCCCGTGCTGCCGTCGGGCTGGGCGAACGGTACGGCGTTGAGGGCGGTGGGCAGCGGCGCGTCGGGGTCGTCGCTGAGGTGGCTGCCCGGGAACTTCACGCTGAGAGCCGCGGCGCTCTCGCCCTTGTCGGGTGCGAAGGCGGCGATGTAAACGAGTGCCTTGACGTTCGGGTTGCCGGTGGCGGCGTTGGTGATGACCGCGCCACCGTAGGAGTGGCCGACCAGGATGATCGGGCCGTGGATCGTCTTGAGGTAGTCGGCGAGGTAGGCGGAGTCACTGGTGAGGCCGCGCAGCGGGTTGGCCGGGGCGGTGACCGGATAACCGTCGGCCTGAAGGCGCTTGACGACACCACTCCATCCGGACGAGTCGGCCCAGGCGCCGTGCACGAGGACGACGGTCGGCTTGGCTGCGGTGTGGTGACCGGCACCGTGGCCGGCGTGGTGGGTCGGGTCGGCTGAGGCGGTCGTGGCGAGGCCTGCGGCGAGGGCGAGGCCGGCGGCGCCGAGGACGGCAAGTCGGGCCGGGCGTTTGAACACCGGGATTCTCCTTGGATCGTTGTGCGACGGACTGCTGGTGCTGTCCGCCGGGAGTGGGCGCGGGGCGGTATCGGTCACGGGAGGGGGAACCGCCCCGCGCAGTTCGAGGGCCGCAGCGCGGACGTGGTCGGTCAGATACGGCTGTGGCGCGTCGCCCAGTCGAGGGCGTGGTCGGCGACTTCTTCCCATCCGTCCTGGCCGATGACGAAGTGCGAGCGGCCGGGGAACTCGTGGTATTCGGTGACGGCCGGGGACTTCCGGTAGAGGCGCCAGTTGGCCTTGTTGATCTTCGGGGGCACGATGTGGTCCTTCTCGCCGGCGATCAACAACAGGGGGGCACGCCGCGGGTTGCGGGCGTCGATCTTCGTGACGGCACGGGGGTTGAAATTGGCGAACGCCCCCTGGAAGAGCACACGGGCCGATCCCGGCACCTGGTAGCGCTCGTGGACGGCGGCGGACTCCTCCTCACTGAGGGTGTTGGTGAAGCCGTAGTGGAACTGCCGCGGTGTCAGGGCGATGGCCTTGTTCCTGTTGGCCGGGTTGCCCAGGACCGGCCAGGCCGATTTCAGCGTCGAGTACGGCAGCGGAAGGACCCCCTTGACGGGTGCCGAGTCGATGGCCACACCCGCACTGCCGAGGCCGCGGTCCAGCAGGATCTGCGTGATGGCCCCGCCGAAGGAGTGCCCGATGATGACGGGCGCCTCATCCAGGTTGCGGACGACCTCCTCGTAGCGGGCGATCACTTCACCCAGACCCACCCCGGCGATACGGGAGGGGTTGCGGCGAATCTCCTCGACCTCGCCGTCGAGCCCGGGCCAGGCGGATGCGATGACCCGGTGTCCCTGTGCCTGGTAGCGCTCGGTCCATCCCTCCCAGCTGCGCGGGGTCATCCAGAGCCCGTGGATCAGCACGACAGTGCGGGCGGGTGAGGTGCCAGTCATCGCCACTCCAGTAGATAGAACGTTCTGTCCACTCGGGACGATATGCAGGACTCGTTGCCCGGGGCAAGCGAGTCCGGGGGACGGCTGCGTCACATTTGTGGGCGCCGGGCACACGGTCGCGCGTGGTGCCGGAGCCGGCTTGGTGCGGATGAAGGGCGGATGTGCCCGGGCGGACCGGGGCCACGGTGCTTCCTGAGCCGATGTGCGGTGGTACGCGCGCCGCCGGGGATTCCGCCGGTGGCGCGTGTGCGAGCGTGCGGCGCGCCCCGCAGCGCAAGGCATGCCGCTGCTCGGAGCGGGGGAGTGGTCCAGTTCCGTGATCGGCCCTCGCCCGTGCTGCCGCTCTCGGGCGGTCTGACTACCTGGCGAAGCGGCTGAGCGCGAAAGGCGTGAGGTCGATGGTGGAGGTGCCGTCCGTGACCGATTCGGCGAGCGCCTCGCCGATCGCCGCGGAGTGCTTGAAGCCGTGGCCCGAGCAGGGGGAGGCGATCAGTACCCGCTCACGGCCCGGCAGGCGGTCGATGACAAAAGCCTCGTCCGGTGTGACGGTGTACATGCACACTTCCGAGCGTGCGGCGCGAGCGGACATCTGCGGCAGCCGACCGTCGATCATGCTCCGGTGGAAGGCGGCAGCCTCCTCGGGAGCGACGGTGCGGTCGAGCTGGTCCGGGCCGGGCGTGCGGTGATCGAGCTGCCCGGTGGCCACCTTGAGCGTCGCGCCGTCGATGGACGGGAACCCGTAGAAGTACTCCTCCGGGCGGCTCACCCCTTCCCAGATGTAGGTGGGAAGACGCTCGGGGGCGAAGTCCCGCCCGGAGCCCTCGAGCTCGAACCAGTGCAGGACCTGGCGGTAGACACCGAAGAGCGGGGCGAGGCCGGGATCGTCGAGCAGGCCCGCCAGCCAGCCACCCGCGCACAGCACGACCTGGTCGGCGGTGTACGTGGCCGCGTCGGTGCGGACGGTGACGGCCGACGCCGTGGCCTCGACCCCGAGGACCCGTTCCCCGCGACGAAGTCGAGCGCCGTACCGCTCCGCCAGGTCCAGTTGGGCGCTGATCGCCGCCTCGGGCCGGACGAAACCGCCGCCGGGCTCCAGCAGACCCACGCGGCTCGTCTCCACACGGAACTGCGGGAACCGGTCCCGCAACGCGGCCGCGTCCAGCAGTTCGTAGTCGATCCCGAAGGCGGCAGCAGCCCTTTCGTGGACGGCGAAAGCGCCGGGGTCGACGGCAAGGTCGGACAGGCTCAGTACGCCGCACTCGGTGAGCACCGAGGCTCCTGTCTCCGCCTCGATCCGCCGCCACCACTCGTGGGAGCGCACGGCCAGTGGCACGTACTCCGTGCCCTCCAGGGTCAACCGGCGGGTGATCCGCGTCTCGCCGTGGCTGGAGCCGAACGAGTGCGGCGGGCTGTGGCGGTCGATACCCAGCACCTCTACACCGCGACGCGCAAGCTGATGGACCGTGGCGCTGCCCATGGCCCCCAGGCCGACCACGATCACGTCCATGTCCGCTCTGCCTCCGGCGCTCGCTCCCCAGCCCTGCGTTCACCCTACACATCGGGGTCAACGGCAAGATCGGCGATGGTGCGGACGTTGATCAGCCGCTCCGGACGCGGGCCACGGTGGGTCGTCGAGGGCGTGGGAGTCGTTCGGGCGCGGATCGGCGGACGCCACCGCCCCGGCCACGATCTGCTCGTGGCCGGGGCGGTGGGGACGGCCGCCGTCCCGGAATCGGCGGCAAGGACTGGCGCTCGCCGCAGGACCGGGTCAGCCGGTGATGCTGGCCTTGCCGGTCTCCAGGTGACCGGTGAACCGCTGGGACCAGCCGTGGTCGCAGTCGGCCGTGACGGTCACGTCGTACCAGCCGTTGCTGATCTCCAGCGCATCGACGGTCCACGCCTCGCTGCTGCGGGAGGCCACCCGCACCTTCTTCGGTGCGCCGGAGATGTAGTGGTTGTGCGTGATGGTGAACGTCACCGGCTTGTGGCCGTTGTTCCGCAGCGACAGCTTCAGCTTCGGGTGCGCGGTCGACCGGCCCTCGTAGTAGCCCGCCTCGACGACGAGGTCCTTGCCGGCGGTGCCCACGTCACCGATGAAACGGCGCAGGAACCGGTTCGGGCCCGTGATGGTGAGGTCGTACGCGGTGTCGCTCTCGGAGGAGCCCACCGGGCCGACGCCGTTGACCGTGCCCTGGGCCTCGACGGTGTACTGGCCCGGGAACTTGGCCGGGTACTCGGCCAGCGTCGGAAGGCCGCCCAGGTTGTTGTAGACGGCGAAGTGGCTCGCCCTGGTGACGAACCGGGCCTCGTTGGAGAACTCCAGCTTCGCCGTGCCGTTGGCGAACCCGGTCAGGTTGGCGTTCGGCTGGTACGGCAGCGGGCGGGCCGGCTTGGTGCCCTTCTCCTGCGTGGGCATCGTGTTGTCACCCGGCAGCGGGGTGTAGCGGGTCTCGGGGATCAGATCACCGGTGTCGGGCAGGTGGGGCAGCCCGTAGACGGGTGAGGTGAAGTCGAAGGCGCCGGTGAGGTCACCGCAGACCTTGCGGCGCCACTTGCTGATGTTGGGGCTGACGGCCGGCTTGCCGATCGCGGTGGTCCACTTCTCCATGAACTGGATCACCGAGGTGTGGTCGGAGACCTCGGAGGTGACCCAACCGCCGCGGGTCCAGGGCGATATGAGCACCAGCGGCACCCGGAAGCCGAGACCGACCGGCAGCGGCTCCGTCACTCCGTACTGGCTCATGGTGCCGGCGACGAACTCGTCCTCCTCGCCCGGCGCCGGCAGCGGCGGCGGGACGTGGTCGAACTGGCCGTCGTTCTCGTCGTAGTTGATGACCACCAGGGTCGAGTTGAAGACCTCCGGGTCCGCGTTCAGCGCCTCGAGAACACCGCGGAGGAAGTACGCGCCGTTGCTCGGGGAGGTGACGGGGTGCTCCGAGAAGAACTGGTTGTTGACGACCCAGCTGACCTGCGGCAGCGTGCCGTTCACCACGTCCTCGCGGATCGCGGCGTTGATGTTGTCGGCGTTGCCCGCGAGGCCGGTGGCCGGCTCGGGGACGTTCTTGACACCGTTGTCGTAGTAGACGTTGCCCGGAGCGGCCGTACCACCCTGGCTCGGATCGAGCTTGGCGAAGGTGTTGAAGTACTCCAGGCCGTTGTCGCCGTAGTCGTCGGCGCACTGGTAGACCCGCCAGCTGACGCCCGCCTGCTGGAGCGTCTCGGCGTAGGACTCCCAGGGCAGGAACTTGCCGAGCTCGTCACCGCCGTCATTGGCCGTGAAGGTGCCGTGCTTCTTGGCGGCGTTGATCGTGCCGCTCCACAGGTAGGTGCGGTTCGGACCGGTCGCACTGAGCACCGAGCAGTGGTACGCGTCACCGACCGTGTAGGCGTCGGCGAGGGCGTAGTGGAACGGAAGGTCCTTGCGGTCCAGGTAACCGAGGGTGGTCGGGCCGCCCTTGGCGTAGTACCAGCCGTTCATCAGGCCGCCGTACCAGGCGCCGTGCTGGTCGGTCCAACCGTGGCTGGTGCCACCGTAGTTGGCCGCACCCATCTCAGGGCTCGGCGGTGTGGCGCCGTTCCAGGACTTCGCGCCGCTCAGTCGCCACGGGTACTGCGTCTCTGAACCCTCGGTCAAGGTCTTCGGCTGCTCCCAGACGGACTTGCCGCCCGGCAGCTGGATCGTCGCGTGGTCGCCGAAGCCGCGCACACCCTTGAGCGCGCCGAAGTAGTGGTCGAAGCTGCGGTTCTCCTGCATGATCACGACGATGTGCTTGATGTCGCGGAGGTCACCGTGCTTGTGGCCGTGAGGACTGTGCTCGTGGCCGTGCTCGGAGCTCGCGGCCGCGACGCCGGGCATCGCGGCACCCATGGCGGCCGCACCGGTGACGGTGGCGGCGGTGCCCAGGAATTTTCTACGGGACAGTGCGGACATTCTCGATTCCTCCAGGTCCGGTGACAATCGAGACACTGGTGGCGCGATCTTGCGGTAGGGCGTCCGGAATCCGACATGCGAGTAGCTGGACGCCCAAGAACGGCTGCGTGTTACACAGATTTCTCGACGAGCCGTGCGCATGCCGCGAGGCCCTCACCGGTGCGTATGGCCCCGGACGGTCCTGATCGGGGCCGTGTGGGGTCGTGAGCGCGAGCGCGGACTGTCCGCCGGCGAGAAGCGGATGCCGGCCATGGCCGGGCGGATCTCATGCACTCCGTTGTTCCAGCGGAGCAGATCCGCGCCGGCCGGTGGGCCCGCAGGACCGGACGCCTTTTCCCGAAAGAGCCGCTCCTGGCACCAGGTACCGGCCCCGAAGCGGACGACTCAGCACGCGACTGCTCCGAGCTCGCCCACCTCGACTCAAGTGCGCAGCTCGGCGCAAGCAGTGACCCGTACGTGCCCGCGCGTGAGGATGTCCACGACACTCACCGGTGACAGCCAACCAAGTGCCGATCAAAGTACGCGCACGTCTCCCGAGCTACGGCACGTCGTCTGCGGCGTTCGGCGAGCAGTGGACCACTGCACTCGCGGTTTGGACAGTGGGGGTGGGGTTGGCGACGCTGATGAACCACGCATTCCTGATGTCGGAGCCGGCGCTGGTTCGGCTCTCCGCATACACGTTGAGTGCGCGGTTCCCGAGTTCGTGGCCGCCGCTGATGGCCTTCTCACCTGGTGGGCAGACGACCGTGGTCGTCGTAGCCGCCCCGTCGGGGTTGACGTCGACGGCCGGCCGGATTCAGCGGATTCGGACTGCGCACACCCTGGGCGTCTTGGACGGCAACTCTGTCGGGAGGGACGTTCGGCGTCCTGCGTGAGGCGGACAGGGGAGGCGAGCCGGCCGTGTGGCGCGTCGAGATGAACGTCGAGGTCGTCTTGGACAGCCCGGCCATGTGCGCCTCCCCATCACCGATGACGAGATCATCGACCATGCGGTAGCGATTGAGGCTCTCGCCGCCCGCGAGGTACGGCAGTTGACCTGTGATACCGGGCAGCACACCCGCGGTCGTGCCGCCGCCTCTGAAGGTGACGAAGGTGTCCGCGAAGGATCCCGGCCCGGAGCCCGACCGGGAAGCGGAGCAAGCGTCCGGCAACGGCACCCGCGCGAAGCGACGTGAACGAAAGGCCGCGCGCGAGGCTGAGGTGCGTGGGTGGACCAACAAGTGCCCGCGGCATTCCGGTGAGCTGGGCCGTGACCGAGCGGCAAAACTCGGTACCGACGCCGCCACCGAGCGCGCTACCGTCCTTCACGTGCAGGTGCGCAGGCTGCGGCTACTTCGCCTCTCAAGCGGGTGACGCGGGTTCGAATCCCGCCACCGGCCCCGGCCGGTGTCGTCCAGCGGCCCAGGACGCCTACGGTGCCGCCGCCGATCCTGATCTCTGCACACCTACGGCACGAGCCGCCCGCCACGTGGGACATGGGGCGGGCGGCTCCACTCGCCTACGGGCCGCCTTGCTTCAACGTGAGCGATCAGCCAGGGCTCAGGCGTGACACCCAGGCTCGGCAGCAGCGATCTCACCGAGCTCAGGGCGTGCTTCGCACAGGGCGGGCGGCGGGTATGCGGCGGTTACTGACTTCGGCGTCGTAGGGTCAGTCCGGTCTGTCGAGAGTGAGGCCCGTTCCGGCGAGGAATCCGTCAAGGATGGCGTGCCGGTACTGCAGTGCCTTGAGCCGTCTGCGGAGCAGGGTCTCGAGGTTGGTGAGGGGGCGGGCGGCCAGGTTGGCCAGGCTCCGTTTGATGTGTGCCCAGATGCCCTCGACCGGATTGAGCTCGGGCGCGTATCCGGGCAGCAGCACCACCGTCAGCCACTCGCGCTGCGCCACGAGCGCCTGCATCGCCTTGGAGATGTGAGTGTTCAGCCGGTCCCACACCACGATCAGCGGGGCTTTGAGCAGGTGGTGGGCGCCGTCGAGTAGGTGGATGTAGTCGCTCTCGCCCAGCGAGCGGCGCTCGTCCTTGCGGCCGGTGTGCCGGCGTAGCCGGTAGCACAGGCGGGCGGGAAGGCCCGGCTTGAAGCACAGCAGCCCGGCCACCGACAGGCGGCCACGGCTGCGCCCGGCAACGCGCACCGTCGGGGTGATCCCGCGTCGGCCCCAGGTGCGGCCCTTGGGCGGCCGGCCGGTCACGCCTGCTTCGTCCTCGAAGCAGATGAACGCGCCGGTCGCCGCCCGGAAGGTTTTACCTCCTGCCAGGTCGCCTCCCGCCATGCGGTGATCGCGTCCTCGTCGCGCTCGGCGGCGGGCCGGGCAGGCATCTGCACGCTGTAGCCCATCCGGTGCAGCAGCCGGGTCACCCCGGAGACGCTGTAGGAGATGTGGAACTTCCGCCCGATCAGTGTGCGTACCCGGGCGGCGGTCCACACCTGGTCGTCCGTCCAGCCGTGTGCGGCCGGTCCTTCGTCCAGCCAGGCGGCGAGTCTGGCCTGAAGGTGGGGGCCGAGCCGACAGTCGTAGCCCGGGGCCCCCTTGGACCGCAGGGCTTCCCGCCCGCCTGCCTTCCAGGCACGGCGCCATTGGTAGACGGACTTCTCGCTCACCCGTAACTCCCGGGCGATGCGCGGGACTTTCACACGCTCCTCGAAGAGGTCGACGGCCTGCATCCTTATCTCTTCGCGGCGCTTGCGCTGCTCGGCGGTCAGCCCGCCCCCATCTGCGTACCGCATACCTCCGGGGTACCAGGCAAAGCGGACGCCGTCACCAGGCCCGACGAAGACCCAGACCCTACGACGCCGAAGTCAGTATACGCGGTGCTTCCGCTCCTGATCCGGGCTGCGTGCGACGGCCGGATGCCGCCGGCCGGCACTGACTTGTCGAGATCACCAGATGGTCGGGATGTAACCATCGCAGTAGTGTCCTGCACCGGGGGGCCGGTCCGTGAGGTGGAGGAGTACTACGCGGCCCGGGCCTCCGGGTCGTACCCGCGGGGCATGGGGGAGACCCGCGAACTCCTCGTCCAGTACGGACACGAGGACCCGCTGTCCTACGAACTCCACGTACCGCTCCTCGTCGACAAGGCGGGCATGCTCCACGCCCTGGAGACCGGCCGCCTGGACGTGCTCCACAAGCGCACTGCCCACGGGATCCTCGCTCAGGTCTGGCGGGGAGCGGATCGCCGACGTGAAGGTCCTGCACCGCGGGCCCCGCTTCGACAGGTCAACGCCGTTCCTGTCGACCATGCCCGAAAGCACAGCTCTGTTCGGTCTGAACGGATCAGAGGCCGATCGCGGACTTTGGCCCCATGTAGGAGCCGGCCCCGGGAAATCCCTCCCGGCAGAGCTTTGCGAACTTCTGGCTGAACCCGAGGTCCGGCAGGTCGTCGAGCGGCACGAACGCGACCTGCCGGAGTTGCCTGGTCGGTCCTGCGTGTATTCCATGGAATTGAGGTGTGTGTAATGAAGACTTTTGATTTCATCGTGGTCGGGGCAGGCACTGCCGGCTGTGTGCTGGCCAGCCGCCTGTCGGAGGACACGGCCTCCATGGTCCTGCTGCTGGAGGCAGGAGAGGGGGAGATGCCAGAGGCGGTGGGGGACCCGCGCGTGTGGCCGGCGCTCCAGGGGACGTCCGCGGACTGGGGCGGCACCTCGGTGCCGCAGGCTTCCACCGGTGGGGTCGTTCCCTGGCCGCGGGGACGCGGGCTCGGCGGCTCGTCCGCCATCAACGGTCTCGTCTTCGTCCGCGGTCACCGTTCAAGCTATGACGCCTGGGAAGCGCACGGCGCGAAGGGCTGGAACTTCGACGAGCTCCTTCCTTTTCTGAAGCGCAGCGAGGACACCCGGGGTCGGGATCCGGCCGTCCGGGGCGTCGGCGGCCCCTTGCGAGTGGGGCCGGCCGTCTCCCGCCATCCCGTGTCGGAGGCGGCGGTCGCCGCGGCCACGGAGATCGGCCTTTCTCACGCGTCCGACATCTCCAGCGGGCTGGAGGAGGGATACGGGTGGGTCGATCAGAACATCGTGGACGGCAGGCGCCAGAGCGCCGCCGACGCCTACCTCAGGCCGGGGCTCGACCGGCCCAATCTCACCGTGGTCACCGGAGTCGTGGCGGAGCGTCTCGTGATGGACGGCGCGCGTGCCACGGGTGTGGTGTACAGCGCCGGCGGACAGCGGCACACGGCCGCGTGCGAGGGCGAGGTCGTGCTCGCGGCGGGCACGGTCGGCACGCCGCAGTTGCTCATGCTCTCTGGCGTAGGGCCCGAGGAGCATCTGCGGGACGTGGGCGTTCCCGTCCTGGTCGACCTGCCGGGCGTCGGGGCGAATCTGCAGGACCACCCGCGCTCCACCGTGGTGTACGACGCTGCCCGCCCTATCCCTCCGGGCGTGAACAGCCATGCGGAGACCATCGGCCTGGTCCGCAGTGATCCGGCCCTCACGGCACCCGACATCCAACTGCAGGTCATGGAGATCCCGTACTACGCGCCGGCGTTGCCACCTCGGCTGAGCACCCCGGGCCAGGCGTTCAGCGTCACCTTCTGCGCCGCAACACCGCGCAGCCGCGGCACCGTCCGCCTGACCGGGGCGAATCCCGGCTCGCCTCCGCGCCTGGACCCGAACTACTACGGCGACCCGCATGATGTTGAAGTCATGGCGGCGGCGCTCCGTTGGGCCCGGGAGCTAGGCCGCTCCGCCCCGCTGGCGCCGTGGCGCGGTGCCGAGGTTCTGCCCGGGCCTGCGGTACACGAGGACGATCCCCGCAGCATCCGCGACTACCTCTACAAGAGTCTTCGTACGTACTCCCACCAGGTGGGCACCTGCCGGATCGGCGCTGACGACATGGCTGTTGTCGATGCCGACCTGCGCGTCCGCGGTGTCGAAGGACTACGTGTGGCTGACGCCTCTGTCATGCCGTCCCTCGTTTCCGCCAACACCGTCGCCTCCGTCTATGGCATCGCCGAACGCGCCGCAGACCTCATCCGCCAGTGAACAGTGAGCCTCCGCCAACTTGAAGTCGCAGCTCAAAGGGCTGGTGTGACCGGCTCTCGGGGCGCTCGCGCTGATCGTAGGCGACTGTTTGAGGAGTAGATCGTCAGGCAGTCGCTGTTTTCAGCCTTGGCGGGCGGCTACGGGTGCCCTGGGTAAAACTTCTGGCCAGAAGGGACGTTCCATGGCAGGGTCCCCGCCGTGACAGAGATAGACAGCATCGTGATCACTCCTCTTGCCGACCGTCCGTGGTTGCTTTCCCGTATCTACGAGATCGCTGAAACATGGCCCGCCTTCATACCGCACGATCCGGTTGGGGAAGCCTTGCTGAGCCGGGTGGCCGAGGACTTCCCCCACTAGTGCGTGGTGGCAACGGACGGTGACCGCGTCGTTGCCCGTGGGCTGAGCGTGCCGTTCAACGCCGACCTCGACGGCCGTGAGGAGATGCCGGACAAAGGCTGGGACCAGGTACTCGTCTGGGCGTTCCGCGACCAGCGCCATGGGCATGCACCGACAACCGTCAGCGCACTGGAGATCACAGTGGACACCGAATACCTCGGTCGTGGCCTGTCCTACAGGATGTTGGCCGCGCTGCGGGACGCCGCCAGCCGGCAGGGCCACAACGTGCTGTTGGCACCGGTCCGCCCCACTGCCAAGCACCTCGAACAGCGCGTCACCATGACCGACTACGTCAGCCGGCAGGGCGACGACGGATTTGCGACCGGCCCCTGGCTCCGAGTACACGTCAAGGTCGGCGGCAGCATCCAAAGGATCGCCTCGGCATCGATGACAGTCAGCGGCTCGCTGGCCCAGTGACGCCAGTGGACCGGCCTGCCCTTCAACAGCGACGGTGACATCGACGGCCAGGCGCCCTCGTTCCGGTGCACTGTGACACCGCAGGTGACCAAGCCGTCTATGTCGAGCCCAACGTATGGGTACGGCACGATGTGAAGGAGCCCACCACCTGACCACACACTGCCTGGCGAGGTAAGCCGCAAGCTCACCGACTGACTTCGAAGTTCGACAAAACGAGCAGGGCACGCAAGAGCTGGGTGGCTGGGGCGGGATCGGTGCGGAACCCCAACGGCGGCGGCACTGTGATCCTCGGCGTCGCTTGGTACGACGCCCCGTTCTTCGAGGACCGCAAGGAGGCGTGGTTCGGGGTGATGCACCAGCGGATCTACGAGAGCCTCGGAGTACTGCCCGTCCGCGACGTCAACGAAGCCCTCCGTACCGCCTACGCCAGTGGTTAAATCACCGCGGTCGTCTCAGACGACGACCTCAGCAACGTCGACGTCGCAAGGATCGGGATCCACGGCGTCGAGAACCTGCACCTCGCGATGACCCTCCTGCAGCACCTCGAAGCGAAGTAGAAGTCACAACAGGTGAGGCCGGGGAGCAGGCAACGTTCCCCGGCCTCACGCGCGTCTCAGCCTAGATTCCCTCGCCTGAATCGTCCTCGGGTGAATTGCCTTGACCAAGCT
This sequence comes from Streptomyces sp. WAC07094, assembly GCF_036320405.1. NCBI lineage: Bacteria > Bacillati > Actinomycetota > Actinomycetes > Kitasatosporales > Streptomycetaceae > Streptomyces > Streptomyces sp. WAC07094. The sequence goes on along the minus strand of NZ_JAVMJZ010000003.1, from coordinate 404,963 downwards.
GGGGTGTCTCGCTCAGGCCGAATGCCTTACGGATTGCGGCACCGACCCCGTCTGCCAAAGCAGAACCTGCCGACTGTGCGAGCGGGTCGACAAAGCGGACGAGAACGATGATACCAACGTACGAAAGTAGGGCAGTTGGGATGCCTCCGCTGTTCCCCCAGGCCGCAAAAACCCCGGCTGCATGAGCCATCACGTCCCTGAGTGGTATCCATCCGCTGGGAGGTGAACCAAAGACAGGAACAACGGCTTCAGGCCCCTGCAGGAATCCGGAAAGCCACTGAACTTCCACTTCCCGGTACAGGTTGGGATCTGACTCAAGGAACTTCATGGCCATGTTGCGGGCAATTCCAAACACCGGAAGGTTTTCCCGTGGCCTGTCGGGGAGTTGCCCGTCCCAAAGCAGATCGCTCAACATGCGCTGCTGTGGACGGAGGATTTCCCGAGCGGTGCTGAGCTTAAGCGGCGCATTGATCGCAGAAATCACGATCACGCGCCCACCGAAAGCCCCGCCAACGAGTTGCAATTTGTAGTCGACACTTCGAACGACCTGCATCCTAGCCCCCTCGTATGCGCCCTGAAGAACCTAGCGGATGGTCGGCAGGGGTGCAGGGGGGTGGTTCGGCATCCACCGCGCGCCATCCAAAACTCCACAACGAGGTCATCGCAGGTCGAGCCCTCCCTCGTCGTCACGCTAGGGTCATATAGCATCACTCGCTGTCCGGTCGTCCTGAGCAGCGGCGCGACCGGCAATGCGCCGGAGGTGTAACCGACGCACGGCTCCCGTTCCAGGGGGCAGGACCACGTTCAAGTCGCGGCCGGCGCTCCACGACAGGCCCCCGCCATCCCAGGGCGGGGGCCTTCGCTGTGATCGCGAATCACATGACGCCTCAGGGCGCGTCCGATGGCAGTTTGCTCAGGTCCAGAACATCAACTGCTGTAGGGCTGGATGGCGAAACGGTTGTTGAAGCCGCTGAACTTCGTGATGCGCAGGTAGGGAGGTTCTTGGTGATCGATCCTCAGTATGTACGGTTTGCCCTCTGTGGCCACGTAGAAGGTGTACATGCCGCCGGAGATTTCGTCGTCCTTCACCTTCACGGGAATGGCAGGCTTTCCGTCGAGTTCGGTCTGATCGCCCTTCGTTGCCCCCTTGTAGGAAGGGAATTGCCAGGCGCAGTCGACAAGATTGTCCGCTCCCAATGCCGCACTTACAGGACTCTTCAACCAGGGCTTTTGCCTCATCGCGGGGACCGTCTTCCGCCCCCACATCTCAAGGTATGTGCCACCAGGACGGATGTAGTCCGTCTCGCCGATGCGGATCTGCTCGAGCGCGGCACCGCGCCGCGACCAAGTCGCCTTGAGTGTGCATCGCCGTTTGAGATCCGTCGTGAAGCGACTTGAATACAGTGTTTTGCCCTCGGAGCCGACTTGCATATCGATAGTCAGCGACGTGAGCGCCCTCATAGTGCGGGTGGCGTCACCGAGTAGTTGGTCGGCAGTCCGCGTGTCGTCGGCGGAGCGTGTGTCAGCGCCGTCATCGGTGACCGAACATCCGGATATCGCGGCGCCCAGGATCAGACATAGCGCAGCCGCGCTTGTTTTCGTTCGCACCATCCCCCTAATGGCCGTGGAGCGGCACAGATTACCGGAGCCGGGGCGCCTGCTTTGCCTGTCGTAGGTGCTGTCCGGGAAGTCGTGCCCGGTGCTCCACGCGTGACAGGTCCTCACCACCTCGTGGGGGACCTTCGGCATGTCCACACTGACCTGGTCCTTGATTGCCCCAGGTCAGCTATCTTTGCCGCCCTTTGTCTCCAGGACCTCGCAGGAGCGGCCCATGTTCCACGGATCGATCCCCGCTCCGCTCGATCATCTACGAGCACGCCGGGACCTGGCCCGGCGAGGACATCTACGTCGGCTGCTCCGGGAACTTCACCATCGAACGGGTGCTGCACGCCCGGTTCGGCGACACCCGCCGCGTCCACGGCAACGACATCCAGGCCTACAGCTGCGCCCTCGGCTGGTACCTCGCCGGGCAGGACCTCCACTACACCCTGCGCGACGAGTACGAGGCCTCCCTCGGCTGGCTCCACCCGTACCTGGAGGACCGCACCGACCTTCTCGCCACCCTCATGCTGGGCACCCGATTCCTGCAGTATGTCGGCAAGGACGGCGCCTACTGCCGGCGCATGCTGGACGCCACCCGAGAGCAGTGGCCGCGCATGCACGAGAAGACCGCGACGAAACTGTGGAACCTGGAACCCCGCCTTGGCTCGTTCTTCGCTGGCGACGTCCGCGACTACCTGGACACCGAAGTCCCTACCGGACGGCCCCGTGGTCATCGAAACGATCCGTATGCCGAAGATCAGCCCCGGCGAGGACCTGGGGGATCGCATGACGATCCACGTCCTCACCGGCGGCCAGTTCGCCGCGATCCGCTCTCAGTTCATGAGCAAGAGCATCAAGCCCGGCAGCCCGCTCATCGCGTGCGCGGTCGCCGTCGAGGGCAAGGTCATCGGCGCGTTCGCGTATCTGCCGCCGAAGTTCGACGAGAACACCGCCTACCTGATGTCGGACTTCCCCGTGTCGTGGACCCGCTACCGGCGTCTCGCCAAGCTGAGCGAACGGCTCTCATGCGGGACGGGCGTCAGATGTCTTCGCTAGCGAAGACGCTTGAACCCTCTCGACTGTTCACAGCCCGTTTCCGTTACTGTACGACGATCATGAAATCTTCACGCTCTCTATAGCTGAACTGCCAAGGGAGTCAACATGACCAAGATGCCCGAAGTGCGTCTAGATGTTCAGAAAGATGACTGGTTTACTCAGATTCGTAAGCTTCCTGCTTGGCAGGGCATTCCCGTGGCTCTTCCCTTGTGTCTGATTATTGTTGGTGGATTGATTGGCGGTCTGGTTGGCGCGCTCGGTACGATCATCAACCTCAAGATTGCGCGCCTCGCTTTGTCCCCCGTTTGGAAGGCCCTCTCCATGGTGGGCGTCATCCTCGGCGCGGTGATCACGTACCTTTTGATCGCTGCGGTGCTGGCGGCGGCGTTCTAAATGCCTCGATTGATGGTCGCGGCCAGCTCGTTTCTCCCCGCACTTCCTCGGGCGAGTGCGGCCGAGAAGCTACCGGAGTCCCGGGCGGCGCTGGCTCGGAGGTCAGTTGTGGACATCTCCAATCCACTGCTTTACGTCTGACGGCGCGGGCCCCGACGGAGAATCCGTCGGGGCCCGCGCCGTACGGTGTGTTCTGTTTAGCCGACGGTGAGTTTGCCTTCCCAGCCGTTGCTGACGACGGTGGTGTAGGAGCCGACGGCCGTAGCGCCTCCCGTGTACATCCGTACGGAGCCGTCGTTCATGACGGCCCACATGGCGGGGATGCCGTCGTGGTTGGCGTCGGGTGTGCCGAGGAGGAGGCGGACGGTGCTGGGGGTCCAGCCGGACGCGGCGGAGTCCGGCTCGGACGTGGGCGCATTCTCGGGCATCGCCGGGGCCCCGCCTGGGACCGGCCAACTCGCCATCGGCGGCCCGGGCGGCGGCTCGCTCCGCCTCTCCGGTTTCCAAGGCCAGTCCGGCGAGGGCGGCAACAGCCAGCTCGGGCACGGAGGCCAGCAAAGGTCGTCGTCCAACTCGGGCGGAGCGCCCCGCGGGTACGGGGCCGGTGCCGCCGGAGCGCTGGCGCGGGCCGGAGACAGCGTCAGCGGCACCGCGGGCAGCGGAGGCATCGTCATCATCGAGCTGTACGGATAGTCCGGACAGTGTCCTTGCAGGGGACTACGGTTGGGGCTGCGGCAGGATTTGCTTCCAGCGTGCGGTCGCCTTGTCGAGTTGCATGCGGGTCAGTTTCCGTACGAAGAGGATCGCGAAGACTGCTGCCATCGCGTCGAGGACGCAGAAAAAGATCATCATTCCCGCGGCGGACTTCAACTCCGTCGCGCCGGCACCGTCTGAGTATTCCGTGATTGAGAACCGGTCGATCAACGAGGACGCCACGAACAGCACCCACCAGACGTTCATCGAGGTCTGGGACGTGCCGCGCGGCTCGGATTCCCAGTCGGTGCTGGCGTTCCAGACTTGGCCCGCGATCTTGCGTGGCAGCCATAGGTTGCCGATCGGAATGAACCAGGCGCCGATGGCCCAGCCGCTTTTCATCTCGCAGGCGTCGGGCGCGAAGAAGTCAGCGTTCTTGCGTACCCGGTAGAACCAGATGATGAAGAGCACAGCCGTCGGTACCAGGAGCAGCGTTTGCAGTGCGCTGCTCAACGTCTGGAAGCCGTCGGCTCGTGTCAGGTCGTCGTAGGCGACGGACCCACTGCCCAACAGTTGCCGCACATAGACGAAGGCGGCGGTGAGGAGCAGGTCCACCCCGATAGTGAGGCTGAAGAGTACGGTGAGCGCCGTCGCGAGGTCCGCCGGTGGCCGGAACGGCGGGACGTACGGCGGAAGGTATGCGGTGGCCGCAGGAGGCGGACCGAACGAGTTCTGCGAAGTGTCGGACATAGCTGAGCAAGCCCCCCATGGGCAAGAAAACGGCGGCCGAACGGCGGGCCGGACAGGACGATATGACAGCCTGCTCGCCGCCGTCCATGCAGTTCACGGGTCCGGCAGCGCAGCTGATCCGACCCATTGGCCCTTGGCAGACCCTGGGATCAGCATGTGACTTCGGGCAACCTGCTTACTGATCGTTTCAGAATGAGTTGAGCTGCGGGTCTTGTGCTCGAGGATCTTGGTCGGCAGGGTGTCTGGGGTGCGTGCTGATCTTGTTCCGGACGACCTGTGGGAGCGGGTGGCCCCGCTGCTGCCGTCCGCTCCTGAGCGGCGCCGTCGCTATCCCGGGCGGTTGCGTGTTCCTGACCGAGTGGCCCTCGCCGGAGTCCTGTTCGTGCTGCGAACGGGTATCGCGTGGCGTGATGTTCCCGCGGAGACGGTGGGCTGTTCCGGTGTGACGGCCTGGCGGCGGCTGCGGGATTGGACCGAGGCCGGCGTGTGGCCGCGCCTGCATGCTGCCTTGCTGACCGAGCTGCGCCGCGCCGGTCTGCTGAACCTGGACGACTGCGCCGTGGACGGGTCGCACGTCCGGGCTCTCAAAGGGGGGATCATGTCGGCCCTTCGCCCGTCGACCGTGCCCGCCCCGGATCCAAGCACCACCTGATTGTCGACCGTCACGGAACCCCGCTCGCCGTCACGCTCACCGGCGGCAATCGGCACGACGTCACCCAGCTCCTGCCGCTACTGGACGCCGTTCCGTCGATCCGGGGTCTCCGGGGACGTCCCCGCCGCAAGCCCCGGCGCCTGTATGCGGACCGGGGCTACGACTTTGACAAGTACCGCCGCCTGCTGTGGAAGCGGGGCATCAAGCCGTTGATCGCGCGACGCGGCGTCGGCCACGGTTCCGGGCTGGGCAAGGTGCGCTGGGTCGTCGAGCGAGCCTTCGCCTGGCTGCACCAGTTCAAACGGCTCCGCACCCGCTACGAGCGACGGGCCGATCTCCATCAGGGCCTGCTCGAACTGGCCTGCAGCCTCATATGCCTGCGCCGCTTGCGAACCTCATCCTGAAGCGATCAGTTGGCCACGCTGAACCACCCGGGCTGCACCTCGGTCAGAAGCGGTTGTAGGGACCGCACTGCGGCCTGCAGGTCCTGATCCGTGACGTCAAGAGGCTCCGGCAGGCTCTGCCCGTACCAGCGCAGCCGCCAAAGGTCGAAGACTTCGCTCCCGTCGGCTGCGAAGTCCACATCGACTTCAGCGCCGTTGTCGCACTCGAAGCGGCACCCTGCCCCATGAACCGAGTAGGAGTAGGTGCCGACGTGGCCACTCCGGCTGATCCGGCGCGAACGGGCCAGGCCGAGGAAATCTGCCAGTCGCTCCAGCGAGGGAATCGCCACCCTCATGGCCTCGTTGATCGCGTTTAGATCGTGGACGTAGCCGAGCACAAGGTCCCGTGCAGCCCCAACACGCTCCATACGGCGTCATCCCCCCTGAGCCCGTGGCTGATGGGATTGTTCCATGAGGCCGCCTGCATCTCCGCAGGATGGCATTCTGAAACGATCAGTTAGACTCGATGGCGTGCCGCTGGTTGTGGACCGGGCCAAGACAACCCCCGAGGATGGTGGGCAGCTTGGCCAGATGTGGATGCGGTGGTGGGCAGTGCAACTGTGCGATCGCCGCCGGCGAGAACGTGACCCTCAGCGGTTCCGGCAGCGTCGCCAATCCCTACGTCGTCTCCGCCACACTCGGTTGCGAGGACGTACGGCCGTGCCTGTCCGGCACGAGCGGCGTGGACTACAACCCGGCCCCCGGCGTCATCAGCGCTGACCTGTCCGGGCAGGCTGGGAACAACCGGACCCTCGGCTCGGACGGCGGACTGTTCGTGCCGACGGGCTCGGCGACGGTGAGCGTGGGCCGTGGCCTCACTGGCAACGGTTCCGGGGCCAACGCGGTGAAGGTGTCGACAGGCAGCTGGCCGTACGCGTGCAGCGCGGACACCAACGGCGGGGTCGTCGTCTGCGACAGCAACGGCCGGCTCCGGTCCGAGCCGCGAGGGAAGATCACTTACCAGCAGTTCTTCGACTCGCGGGATTACCCGGACATCACGGTCCCCGCCGCGCAGAACACGGTTGCCGACACCTTCTCGATGCCGGTCACCAACACGGACCCGTGCCGGGACGCCTTCGTGCTGGTCGAGCGGGAAGCCGACGTGTACTTCGTCCTGCCTGCGGGGGCTGGTGCCGGGGCCGGCTACGCGGGCGACGAGATGTACTACCTCCGCAACAGCGGCACATCCAGCATCGTCGGCGCGCACACGCAGCCACCAAGGTGCTGGCCAACGCGGGACTGCTCGCGCCGGGTGCGAGCACGCCTGTCGGGTTCCAGGTGACGGTGGGCCGTGGCAGCGGCGGCGCCTGCTACTACCGGATTGAAGTCGCCATCCGGGCCGTGATCATCAGCCTGTGAGGAAAACACGATGCTGGAACTGCCCATCCCTCTGCCGGGCTTCGAAGCCGTACCCGAGCCGCGCACGCACTGGGTGGTCTACGAAGACGGGACGCTCGGGCAACTCAGCGTGATCGGCGACGAAGAGCCGGTCCTGCCTCGGCCGGGACGGCTGATCACGGAAGCTGAGTACGACGAGCTGCGCTCCCAGATGACGGCCGCTCACGACAAGCGGGTGGCCGAGTTGCTGGCCGCCGAAGACCAGCAGCAGCGGCAGGACTACGAGGACCTGCTTGCCCTCGGCATCCCCGGCGCGCTGGCGAGCCGGCTGTCCGGCTACACGCCGCCACCGGCTCCCGACGTGCCGGAAAGCTAGACTCCGTCGAAGCCGCTGGTTCTGGGCCGGGCGAGACCCCTCACTTTCGGGAGTGATCGCCTTGTCCCCTCCCATGACGCCCGCCCAGTGGCGGGCCGCCCTCACCCCTGAGGGTGTGCCGTTCACCGAGTACCTCGGCTGGACCGAACGCGGGCGCGACGCCGCGACGGGGAAAGTCTTCGGTCCCGTGAACGGGGTGCTCAACCACCACACCGCCGGTACGAACAGCCTGGCCACGATTGCCGTCAACGGCCGCCCCGGACTGCCGCCGCCGTTGGCGCACGCCTACTTGCCGAAGTCCGGCGTCCTGGCCCTCGTTGCCGATGGCCGCGCAACCATGCTGGTCTTGCCGCGAAGAACTCCTTCGACGCGATCGTTGCCGAGAAGCCGATTCCCAAGCCCGATGCGAACTCGGGCACGGTCGACGGGAACGACGTCCTCTACGGGCTCGAGGTCGAGAACCTCGGCGACGGTGTCGACGTCTACACGCGTGCCCAGTACGAAATGTGGGTCCGGTTCAACGCTGCGATCTGCCGCCACCACCAGTGGGGGCGCGGGCTGTTGCGCCGGCCACCTGGAGACGTCCGTCGAGGGCAAGGTCGACCCCCGGGGCCGCGTCGAGGGCTACGGCAGTCGCGGCCCGTTCTCGTTCACCATGGCGCAGTTCCGCGCCGATGTCGCCGACCGCCTGGCGCATCCGGCGAGCTGGAGCCCGAGTGCACAGGAAGACGACACCGACATGCCGCAGTACGCGAACCTCGGCCTGGTCCACCCGTACACGCTGGCCCCCGGCGCTTGGCACGACGTCCAGTTCACGCAGGAGTGGACCGACGAGACCGGCGACCACGCCCCCAACAGCGAGGTGTTCGTGGAGGGTCCGGCCCGGTTCACGGGCTCGCTGAGCCTCAGGTTCGAGGACCTGCCGGTCGGGGACGTCGTCCAGGTCCGCATGAGCGAGTGGGAGGGCGACGAGCTTCAGCAGGTGCACCCCATCCACGAGGTGATCGGCACTCCCGGCGGTGCCTACGGGATCGTGCCGCTGACCAAGCGGATCGGGTCGGGCCGCAGCATTCGGGTCCGGCTCCTCAACCAGAGCCCGCCCGAGATCGAGGTCGCGAGGTGCCGTCCTTACGGCGCTGGTGTGGAAGGAGAGCTGAGCTGTGGGAGCCCAGAACGCACCTGTTGAAGCGAAGGTCACCGTGGCCACCGCCACGTCCTACCTGACATCGGCCGGGCTTCTCGCGGTCCTCGCAGCAGTCCAGGACAACACGCGCCTGCTCGATCCGCTGCCGGACTGGATCAGCCCGCTGGTTCTGTCGATCATTCCGGGCATCCTCACCTTCGGCGCCGGGTGGAAGGCGCGGCACTCGCCCCGGTTAGGCGGGGAGCGAGGGTGATCGAGACCGGTATCGCGACTCTGGAACAGCGTCCTGACGGTGGGTGGTGTGCTCACGGCACTCGTGGGCGTTGTCGCTGCCGTCTGGCGGGTCGTCCGGGCCGGGTTGCGGTTCTTCCGCCGGGTGGAGCTGTTCATGGACGACTGGTACGGGGAGGAGGACCGGCCCGGCGTTCCCGGCCGGCCGGGCGTCCTCGAGCGCATGCACGGCTTCGCCGCCCGGCTGAGCCGAGTCGAACACGAGCTGCAGCCCAACAGCGGCCAGTCGCTGCGTGATGCCGTCGACCTCGCGAACCAGCGGCTGGCGTTCCTGTGCCCGGACCCCGACCACACCGAGCCGCCCGATCCGCCGGGCGAACCGACCGGCACCTGATCGAACGCCCACCCGACTCCGGGGGTGGGCGTTCCGGTTGTGGCATTCTGTGCGGCTGCACGAAACCGGAGGTGCCTCTTGACGACGCTGTACCTGTCGGGCCGCGACATCGCTGCCCTGTCCTCGGGCCCGGATGGGGCCATGGCGGTGGAGCTCACCGAGGACGGTGAGCGGTCCCTCGTTGCCGCGGCCGCCAGACTGGTAGCGGTGGCGCGCGTCCCGCCCGCCGAGCGTCGCGCGGCCTGGCTGAAGGAGCTGAGCAACGAGGACCTCGTGGACCTCGCCACGGGCAGGCTCGGCGCCCCCGATCAGGACGTCATGACGGAAGTCGTCCGCCGCATGAAGGACATGCTGGAGCAGCTCAGCCCTGTCCTCAGCGCGATCAGGACCGCTGGAATCGTGCCGGCCAGCGAGGGAGCGTCATGAGGCCCTACACCCGGCCCAACCGCAGGACCTACCCGAAGGCGGAGCGGTCCCGCCGCCAGATCCGACGCGCCACTCACATGGAGGCGTGCACGGTGTGCAGGCACGCGATGCGCCGGCATGCGCTCGTTGGCGGGCAGCGGGTGTGCACGCGCGGGCGCGACGAGCCGATCAGCTGCCGGGACTGCGCCGAGACGTGCGCGCGGACGCCCGCCGTGTACGCAATGGGGGAGAGGCTCGCGTCTTGGCGTCCCGGCCGCTGGCGCTGAAGCCGATGCGGCTCTCACCGCCGGCCGGGGTTCCGGATCGGGCTCGGTCGCTCTAGTGCCGTGACCGGGTGGCGATCACGGTGACGGCCGTGCCCGCCGTTCCGTACAGCGTGTACAGCAGGCCCTGGCCCAAGAGGTCGACGCGCTTCACCTCCTGAGCGTACTTGAGCTGATCGTACGTGGCCGTGCCGGTCGAATCGCCGCCGTTGACGTTGTAGTCGAGCGCGCAGGTATAGCCCTGCCGCATGCGACCGGGGTGGTCCTCGCCGTCCTCGTCCAGCTGGACCCCCGGGCAGTCCGGGACGCCGTAGGCCGCCCCGGCCCTCAGCAAGGTGATCACCCCCCACGCCAGCGGGAACAGGAACAATGCGATAAACACCCCGCGCAACCTCATTGCTGCACCCTAGTGCCGTGCCCGTTTCTCGGGCCGCCGCACCGTCGGCGGCCCCGGCGCGTAACACCGGCGAGCGCGCCTCGATCCCCGACAGCGTCCGCTAGGCCTGGCCTGCCCGGCGCTTCCTTGGCGAGATCAACCGGGCGCCGGCACACGAACTCCTCACCGTCTTCGCCCGCTGGGAGCGGATCGCCAAGGACGCGGTGGCCGCCGTCGAGCGCGGGCGAGAAGTCGCCGCAGCCGAGGCGCGCGGCGAAGAGCCAGCCGGCGAGTGGGTCGACGCGACCGACTGCGTCCTCGACGACGCGGCACACATCCGTGCTCGCGGTGCGGCCTGACTATCATAGTCGTCTCCCAAGTCGTATCGAACCGGATACACCGAGAATCGCTGCCCGCCGTCCAGTGGTTTCGTCGCACTCCTTTAGGAATGCCCGATCACTGAGGAGCCCCGTGATCTACCGGCTCAAGTACGACCCGGCAGCCGAAGCCGTCCACGAGGCAATGCCCCACCGCCAGCGAAGCCCTCACACTCGGCCTCGCCGACACCTGCCACGACCCCATCAACGCCACCGAACCCTACGGCGAAAACGACGACGTAGTACGCATGGTGATCACCGAGCAGGCGTTCGCGGTGATCCTCATCGGAGACGCCTTCAAGACGATCACCGTGCTCCAGGTGACACATCTCGGATGAGACATCGAAGGGCCCCGCTGGATCTCCCGGCGGGGCCCTTCCGCATGTCCGGTTACACGTCGGTCTCGAGGATCGGCACCGGGATGAAAGTGTGGTACTCCACCAGGCAAATTTTCCGCGCGTTGTAGTCGGCCAGCCGCATCCGATACGCCTTCACCTGCCCGGGCATCCACGCCCCCCACAGCAGACCACCCAACGCGATGAGCAGCCCCACCCAGAGGCTCGAAATCGCCACGAACACGCCCACCATGACCACTAAAGCGACCGCCCAGAACTTCGCCTCCACCACCTCCGGCGGAGCGAACTTGGTCCTGTTCGGCGACTCCGCCGGAAGACCCTCCCAGTAGCCGCGCAGCTGCTGAACCGGAGAACCCTTGCAGATCTCACACCGCATCCCAAACCCCCAAGGTCAGACGACCAAGGGAGCATCCGCGGAGGATGAGACTCCATCAAGAGCAGCAATGCGACAGCCCCGCCAGACAGGCTTAAGAGGTCCTACTGACCTTTTCGGAGTGTTGTCGCATTCATTGTGGCAGTCCAGTTCCGGTGAGACAGCCGTCGATGAGTTGGGGTCTGTGTTGGATGTGGCGCATGCCGGAACGGACGGCCCTGACCAAGTGGTCTCTATCGGTGAAGACGATGTTGGCGGTGGTGGAGCGTCGCAGCAGTGACCAGATACCTTCGACCGGGTTGAGGTCGGGAGCGTAGGTGGGCAGCTGGACGATGGTGAGCCAGTCCTGTCCGGCCGCCCACTGCCGTAACGCCGTGCTGCGATGGACATTGAGATTGTCCCAGATCACCATGATGGGGCCGCCGAGTTGGAGGTGGGCCCGTACGATCAGGTCGCGGTAGTCCTGCCAGGTGAAGCCCCGGTGATCGCCTCGCAGATGTCCCTGGACGCGCGGCCGGTAGATCAGCCGACTGCGTTCGCCGGTCTTGTAGCAGGCAAGAGCGGCGAGCGTGACACGTCCACGGGAGCCGCCGTTGAACTGGACTGTGGGAGTGGGCCCGCGCGGGGCCCATGTGCGACTGCGGTGCGACGTCATCGAGACGGCGGCCTCGTCCTCGAAGACGAGCCAGGCCCCGAGCGCCGCGGCAGTGGCTTTGCCGACGGCCACGTCTCCTTGATCCATCCCGCGACTGCCGCTTCGTTGCGTTCGACAGCCCGCCGTGCCGGCTGGCGGCATGACCAACCGTGACAACGCAGTAGTTCCCACACTCCACGGATGGACAGCTGGATTCTTGTCACCTGCGCGAGAAGCAACTGAATGCGTGACAGCGTCCACCGCTCGTCCGGCCACCCGTGGAGGACTGCCCCTTTGAGCAACTCCTCCTCGAGTGCGGCGAAGTCTTCCTCACTCACCTTTCGGGCTTTGGCCGGCCCGGAACAGAGCAGGCCGTCTCTGCCGCTGTCCCGCCAGGACCGCCTCCAGCGTTCCACCGATCGGCGGCTGACACGCAGGTCTTTGGCGATGACGGGGTTGTCCTCACCGCGTTCGAACGCATCAGCAGCCAGCATCCGAATCCGCTCCCGTGCCACCTGCTCGTGAGGCTGGAGCCCGCCCCCTTGCGCATACCGCATATCACTGGCCTATCGCCAAACTGACCAATCGTCACCCCCGACAACACTCCGAAAAGGTCAGTAACAGAAGCTGTTGATCATGTGACTTTCGGTCTGGTTGCTCGTTGGGTCTGTCGTGGGGAAGAGGGAGTCGCAGCCGTGGATCGTTTCGGATGAAGTGTGGTCGCTGATCCCTCTCTGTCAGCCTTGGGGGCAGGGCGATTTCAAAGTCTGAGTGATCTTGTAAGTGTGCAGGTTACGGTGCGCGACGCAACGCAACGAAGCTCCGTTGTGGAGGTGACCTTCCCAAGTCGCCTTCGCCCAACGGAGCTTCGATGTGCCGCCAGTCTGCCACCGTCTGCCTGACCAAGTCGCCCAGCCGTCAGCATCGGTCGATCGGTCCGCTGGCGCTGCGGCTGCAGACGCTGGCTGATCCCCGCTCGCGGCGCGGGAAGCGTCACCCGTTCGTGGCGGTGCTGCTGGTGGCCTGCTCGGCAGTGACCGCCGGAGCACAGTCTTTCGCGGCCATCGGGCAGTGGGCCAAGAACGCGCCGCAGGACGTCCTGACCCGGCTCGAGGCCCGCACTGCCACCGCGCTCGGTGTGCGGGTGGCACCGAGTGGAGCGACGATCCGCCGGGTCATTCTGCACACCTGCCCCGGAGGCTTGGCCGACCTGCTGGGATGCGAGCCGGATGGGAGCGAGACGCTGGCTGTGGACGGCAAGAGCGCCCGCGGCTCGCGCCGTGGCACCACCCCGGCCGCCCACCTGCTGGCTGCGATGACCGGCGGCGGGCAGACCGTCACCCAGCTGCGAGTGCCGGACAAGACAAACGAAATCACCTGCTTCGCCGCCCTGTTGGAACCCTTCGACCTGACCGGCATCACCGTGACTGCAGACGCCCTGCACACCCAGCGTGATCACGCCCGATTCTTGGTGGAGGGCAAGAGGGCCCACTACGCGTTCACCGTGAAGAAGAACCAGAAGGGCTTGTACGAGCAGTTGCGCACCCTGCCCTGGCAGGAGGCGACCGCGAAGTTCTACGACCGGACCACAGGACACGGACGCCTGGAGACCCGGGTGGTGCAGGCGCTGACCGTCACCGAGCTCGGCGTGGACTTTCCGCACGCCGTCCAGGTCGCGAAGATCGTGCGGCACCGCACCAGCGTCACGACCGCCAAACGCAGCCGCGAGACCGTCTACCTCATCACCGATCTGAGCAGCAGGCAAGCCTCCCCGGAACGGATCGCGAAGATCGTCAGATCACAGTGGGTGATCGAAAACCGGCTCCACTTTGTACGCGACACCACCTACCGCGAGGACGCTTCCAAGATCCGTACCGGACACGGCCCAGAGAACATGGCCGCCCTCCGTAGCTTCGCCATCAACCAGCTCCGTGCCGCCGGCCACACCAACATCGCGGCCGGACTGCGGGAGATGGCCCTCCGACCCTTCGAGCGACCGCTGACCCTCCTCGGACTCAGCTGACCAGCATCAACCCCGGATCATCGGACTTTGCAATCGCCCTGGCCTTGGGGGAGACATCCCGCTTCGTCGGGTTAGCCTGACAGGGCACGACAGGAGAACCACCCCCTCATGACCAGCACCGCCCCCGCCGGGTCCGACCCGGCTCCCCGGCCGAAGCGCCGCACCTTCAGATGAGTCCGCAGGCGAGGGAGGCGAGGGCTTCGTGCATGTCGAGCCGTTGTTCCCACCGGACTGCAAGGCGCTTGAACTGGTGCAGTAGGGCGAAGGTCTGCTCGACAATCGGATAACTCCACCAGCGCCAATCCCGGCCTCCCCGCACACGCCGCAACGACGCGCACAGAAAGCCGATCACGGCCACTGCCAACCATCAGCTGGGATCGAACTGTCAAGCATCAACCGAGATCGGACACCCGTAGGGCGCAGAGTGTCTAGGATCAGTTGAGCTTTGACGGACCTGTGTCAGTTGATGCTTTCCGGTTCCTAGCCTGTCGTGCGGTTCTTCGTGCCGTAGGCCTCGGTGAGACTTCCTGAACCTGTGGGGCTACAGTTCTGCGTTCCGGGCGGGGTCAGTGATGTCCGGCTCGGCGGCGCCCGGAATTAGCCGTGACGCCGCCTACAGGGGCCGGGCTGGCGTCACTTTTCGATGTCGAAGGCCTCCACCGTGTCCTGGGGGAGGACTCCGTCGCTGCGGCCACCGATGGCGTAGACGCACGTCCGGTCCAAGTCGTCGGGGCACGGCGCGGCTGTCCCTGCTAGCGCAAAGCGCGATGTGGGCATCGAGGGCAGTGTGGCCCAGACATTGGCCGTGGGAATGTAAGCCTCCAACGTGGCGAGAGCCACGCCATTGTCAATGCCGCCGACCGCGTACACGCACGTCTGCGCCGCGGCCTTCGGACAGGGCGCGGCGGCCCCCGCCAGGTCTTGGCGGGCGGTGGGCATCAAGGGCAACGTCGCCCAGACATTAGCCGTGGGAACGTAGGTCTCCGCCGCGCGATGCAGATCATCAGGGGCACCGCCGCCGGGAAAGCCGCCGTAGGCGTACACGCAGGTCTCGTTTCTTTCCTCGGTATCAGGGTCTGCTCTGCGTCGCCCGCCGGGCTCGCGGGGCGTATCACTTCCACCTCCAGCAACCGCCTGCGGGCAGGGCGCGGCCGCCCCCGCGAGGGCGGTGCGGGCGGTGGGCATCGAGGGCAACGTCACCCACAAGTTCGTGGCTGGGCTGTACGCCTCCGCCGTGTTCAACTGTGTGGCTCCTGCGCTGCGGTTGGCGCCGCCGATCGCGTACACGCAGATTCCGCTCAGCCCCGCCACGCCCCTTGGACAAGGCGCGGTCGCTCCGGCAAGGCCGTCACGGGTGGAGTGCATGGGGGGCAGGGTCACCCACGCGTTTGTGGCGGGGCTGTACGCCTCAACCGTGTTCAGCTGGTTAGGAGACGGTTGGGCGCCATCGGCGCCGCCGATCGCATACACGCAGGTTCCACTCAGCCCCGCGACACTCTTTGGACAGGGAGCGGCGGCCCCCGCCAGGCTTTGGCGGGCGGTGGGCATCGAGGGCAGGGCCACCCACCTGTTTGTAGCGGGACTGTACGCCTCCACGGTTCCGACAACGCCGGTTCCGTCGTTGCCGCCGATCGCGTACACGCAGGTCCCACTCAGCCCCGCGACACCCTTCGGGCAGGGCGCCGTGGCCCCCGCCAGGCTTTGGCGGGCGGTGTTCAGGTGAGGCAACGTCAGCCACACGCCCTGGGCGTTCGCGAGCGTGGGCGTCAGGGCAAACAGGGGCGCCAGCAGCATCGCGAACAGCAACCGGGAGATCAGACCTGGGGATCCACTTTCCCGTCTGAGTCGGACTTTCACGTACGTTCCTACCTTCCTGGGCGATGTCTCAGACAGCCGTGCAGTCATTCCGGGTTCTTGACACGGGCCCATACTGAAATGCCGTCAGGTTTTCGCAGTGCATTCGCGGTGTCGGCAAACGGGCGAAACTAGTTCCTGGTTGGGCCGCTGGTGGTCCAAGACAGACGCAAGTGCATCCGGTGGCATGCCTGGCCGCCATAGATCACTACCGCGGTCAACGAGGGCGCCGGCCAGGGCTTGGGCGTAGATCGGGGACGAGCCAAGCGTGGCCTGGTCAGTCAATGCTATTAGAAGTCGGGCAGGTTGGCGCCTGTATGCCCTTCACCCGGTTGGCTCCGAACACCGAACAGACCGTCTGCCCTGCATTTAGGCGATGCGTTTAGGCGATGGGCGCCGAGGGCTGTTACGGGTTTCTCTACCTCATCAAGCCCCGGCTCTGCTCTGCTCCGCTGCGCCGGGCGCGCTTCCCGGCTCCGCTGCGGGCGACGCTCCTGCGTCCGGCCCGCTTCGCCCGCGCTGCGCCGACGTGCGCCCACATGTGGATAGGGTCGGTGGCCATAAGTCGATCACCGCAGAGAGCGGCCCGCGGTCAAGGCAGTGCCTCCGGCGGGGGATCGGCCGGCACCGGGATGGAGGGGGCGCCGTCGCCGACCGTGAGCCCGTAGTGGTGTGCGGGGAGCTTCCGTCCCGTCCGCCATCGGCCCAGGCAGAGCCGAGCAGACGCGGCCCATGGCGGCCAGGTCGTTCGCACAGTGGCGCGCTCCACCCGGACGCCATGAACCACGCCCGCTCCACGGTGTGTGGGTCGACGGCGTACGGGATGGGAGCTGGAGTAAGTGGTGGGTTTAGGAGGGATGATGCCGTCATGGCAGATGAACCCGGGCGCCCCCTCAGAGAGCTTCGCCAAGGCGAGACAGTCCAAGCAACGATCACCAGTCACGAACCATGGGGGCTCATGGCGGAGCTCAACGGATACGAGCCTGTAGACGCCTCGCTGGACATCTATCGCCGCAGCCGCGAGCCGGGAGTGCAGCGGCTCGCCCAGGAGTTGGCGCCTGTGGGAGTGACCGTCGACCTCGTCATAGGCGAGGTGCGCACGTGGCATCACAAGCCGTGGATATGGGTGGACCTCACAGCGCCCAGTCATGACCCGTCGGACCGTCCGTAACCGTCGACGGCATGCAGGTCGCGGTTCGTGTCCCCACCGTGCCCGACGGGGCGGCGGCCAACGGGGGACAGCGGGGAACACCGGCGAACGTCCCAGGAACGCGCAGGTCAGCGTCTTGCCAGATCAGACCGCATCCGCATACGCGATCTTCCAAACTAGTGCTCCACAACCCTGGAGTGGGACATTGAGGCTCCGCACCGGCCGCGCGGTACGGTGCCGCTCAGGGGGTGGCCATGAGTGAACAGGACCTCTCGGCCTATGCAGCGATGTGGACCACGGAACGGGATCAGTGGGCTCCATCGATTCGACGATGCGTTCGGTCGGCTTCTATCCCTCGTGCGCGCTACCCATTTCGGTCGACCTGGCGTCAGGTGCGTAGTACTGGCCGGAGTGGGCTGGGGTGGGGCGGAAAGACACAGGTCAGAACCCTGTGGGCATCCGATTGTGCGGGAGACGCGGCAGGGATGATCCCTCATGTTCCCGCGGGAGCATGAGGGATCATCCAGGCGTGAGAATCGGTGACGATCGGGGAAGATGCGGAATCTGAGCATCCTCGCAGCTCAGGCGTCGTGGAGGGACCACTGTGCGGGGGCTTCGGCCGTCGGCGTTGAACCACCCTCTGACCTGGCGAAACTCGTGGCTGCTTCGTATCAGGCCCTCGCGGAGGCCGAGGCCGCCGAGGTGGACGCCGGCCCGCCACTGCGGAACGGGCCCGTCAGCGTCCGCCGGGCCGAGGACCCGCTCACTCCCCGAGGAGATCGATGGCCGCGACCGTCTTCAGCGCCTACCCGCGGTGTCCTGTCCGCCCACCGTTTCCCGCAGCTCCTCGCGTGCTGCGGGAACTTCGGCCGGTGTCCTGTCCCTCGGTGCCGACCGAGTCAGCCGGGCCGTCAGACGCAGGGCCACCGGTTCGGTGTAGCGGGCGGTGAGGGGGCCGAGGATCACCAGAATGAGCACATACGCAGTGGCCAGCGGGCCGAGCGAGGGCTCGATCCCCGCGGTGACCGCAAGTCCCGCGATGACGATGGAGAATTCACCGCGTGCCACCAGCGTGCCGCCCGCGCGCCAGCGACCCTTGACGGAGATTCCGGCTCGCTTCGCGGCCCAGTATCCGGTGGCGATCTTCGTGAGTGCGGTGACGGCGGCCAGGACGAGCGCGGGCAGCAGCACCGGTGGAATGCTGGACGGATCGGTGTGCAGTCCGAAGAAGACGAAGAACACCGCGGCGAACAGATCCCGCAGCGGCGCCAGCAGGTTGTGCGCCCCCTCGGCGACCTCGCCGGACAGGGCGATACCGACGAGGAACGCGCCGACGGCGGCGGAGACCTGGAGTTGCTGGGCCACGCCCGCGACCAGGAGGGTCAGACCCAGCACCACCAACAGCAGCTTCTCGGGGTCCTCGTTGGAGACGAACCGGGAGATGTGCCGTCCGTAGCGCACGGCCAGCAGCAGCACCAACCCTGCGACGCCGAGCGCGATGGCCAGCGTGATGCCACCTGCGGCCAGTCCGGTCCCGGCCAGCAGCGCGGTGATGATCGGCAGATAGACCGCCATGGACAGGTCTTCCAGTACGAGGATGCTCAGGATCACCGGAGTCTCACGGTTGCCGAGTCGCCCGAGATCGCCGAGTACCTTGGCGATCACGCCGGACGAGGACACCCAGGTGACACCGGCCAGGACGACCGCCGCGACCGGGCCCCAGCCGAGCAACAGCGCCATCGCGGCGCCGGGTAGCGCGTTGAACGCCATGTCGACCAGCCCGGCCGGGTACTGGGTCTTGAGGTTGGAGACCAGATCGCTGGCCGTGTACTCCAGGCCCAACATCAGCAACAGCAGGATCACGCCGATCTCGGCGCCGGTCGCCACGAACTCCTCGCTCGTGTTCAGTGGGAGCAGCCCGCCCTCACCGAAGGCCAGACCGGCCAGTAGATACAGAGGGATCGGCGAGAACCGGAAGCGCGCGGCGAATCGGCCCAGCAGGCCGAGACCGAGGATGATCGCGCCGAACTCCGTCAGGAACACCGCAGAGGAGTGCACCGCGATCAGTCCCGTCCGAGGATCGAGGCCGCGGCATCCACACCTTCACGCGTGCCGATCACGATGAGCGTGTCACCGCCGGCCAACCGGAAGTCCGGTCCGGGAGAGGGGATCGCCTCGGCGCGGCGCAGCACGGCCACGATCGACACTCCGGTCTCCGTACGCATCCGCGTCTCGCCCAGCACCCGTCCGTTCCAGTACGACGTCGCCGCCAACTCGATCCGCTCGGCGACCAGTCCGAGCTCGGTGGTCGACAGCAGACTCGAGCTGTGATGCTGCGGCATCATCGCATCGATGAGCGTCTCCGCCTCTCCGGAGGTCAGTCGCACCGACAAAGCACACGCGTCCGGATCGTCATCCTGGTAGGCACTCAGCGTTCGTGAACCGTCTCGGTGGGCCACCACCGACAGTCGACGCTGTTCTCGCGTGGTGAGGTCGTAACGCACGCCGATCCCCGGCAACGGCGTACTGCTCATTCGCGTGGTGCCCACGGTTGCCCCTCCTGTCCGAGCGGATGTTCTTGACCGTCTCTTTGGAAAATCTTGATGCCACCTTAACGGCTGCCTCGGAAACCACCGAGGGTGCCCACCCGCCGACCGTCGGCCGGCAGCGGGCTCCGCGGCTCATGAGCGAGAAGGCCGGAGGAGGTGCCGCTTCATCGTCGACACCCTTGGTACGGCGGTTTCGGGCGCTGCCGGTCGGTCAACGCGGCTGGGGCTCCCGGACACTGCTGCGTCGACATCGAGGTGATCTATCTCACTCGGCCCGGGTCGCGGTCGTCGCGGATCCGCCCGCACGGGCTACGTGTGCCCGCGAGCGGACGGGACGGGCCGGTCCGCAGCGGGTGAGGGCGCCGATGTGCCGGCGAGCTCGCGTTCGAGGTCGTTCAGGGCGCGGCGGGCGATGAGGACGCGCTCGAGCAGCGCCTGCTGCCTGGCCGGGGCGGATGGCGGGCGGGGCGCCGGCGGTGAAGGGTCCTGTTCCATGGCGCGGGCTTCCTCGAGGGAGGTCAGTACGACTCCGATGAGGACGTTGACGAGGACGAAGGAAGCGAGCAGGACGTAGGAGGCGTAGTAGAGGAGGCTCCAGCGGGAGACCTCGAGGCCCGCGTGCACGGCGTCGGTGATGCCGTCGAGGGTCATGAGCAGGAACAGGGTGAGGGCTGCGCGGCCGACTGAGCCGTAGTGCTCCGGGTCGTGGTGGGCGAAGAAGACCCAGCCGACCATCGCGTACAGATACAGCAGCAGGGCGCCCACGAGGAGGAAGCTGACGGTGCCGGGCAGGCTGCGGGCGACCGCGACGAGGACGATGCGGAGCTGGGGCAGGAACCGGGCCGTGCGCAGCACACGGGCCAGTCTCAGCAGCCGCAGGACCGTGGTGTTCTCGCGGACGACGGGCAGGAAGGTGCTCAGTACGACGGCGAGGTCGAAGAGGTTCCACGGATCGCGGAGGAAGTCGCGGGGTCGGTCGGCGTGTGCGCCCAGACGCAACAGGATCTCCGCGGTGAAACCGGCCACGCAGGCGTGCTCCGCCAGACCCAACCAGCCGCGCCAGGCGGTCGCCACTCCGGAGTACGTCTCCATGCCGAGCAGCGCGGCGTTGGCGATGATCAGGCAGAAGACGGTACCGGCGAACCACCGTGCCTCGGTGACGGTGCGGCACCATCGTGCCGTGGAGGTCCGTAAGGGGGTCGGCCGCATCGTCGGAGCACCGTCCGTCATCCCGCTGTGTTCCTCCGTGCAGCACCCTGTTCCCGGCCATCCGGGCCGGAAGGCGGGCTTGTTGAGAGATCACGCTCTGCGCAAGACTTCTACAGTAATGTAGTAGACAGCGGCTCGTGCCGATGTGCAGGCCGGTCGCCGTTCGCGGAGAGGGAGTTGATCTGATGTTCGGCCTGAGTGAGCTGGCGCTTGTGCTCCTCGTGGTGGTCGTCGTGCTCGGGGTGAAGAAGCTGCCCGAGTTGACGCGTTCCGCGGGCAAGGCCACACGGATCTTCAAGAGCGAGGCCAGGGCGCTGAAGGAACAGGAGTCCGCTGCGGCGTCGGACGCCGGACGGGTCGTCGAAGGCACCGTTCTGCGCCGCGACGACCGGCCCTCTCGGGACTGACTCCGCGCCCGACCGGACCGACGTGGCCGGAACTGACGTGGAGTTGGCTCCCGTAACTCGGCGGAAGGTGCGCCCATGGGCTCTACCATCTACAGCTTGTGGCGTGGTGACCGGCGGAAGGGAGAGGACGTGAGCGACCGGCGACAGCGTCCCCGGCGGCGAGGGCAGGGTGAGCTGGAAGGGCTCGTCCTGTCGGCCCTGCGCGAGGCGCGCGGCCCTGCGCCCGCAGGTTGGGTGCAGGAGCGTCTCGGCGGAGATCTCGCCTACACGACCGTGGTCACCATCCTGACCCGATTGCTGGACAAGGGGGCGGTGACCCGGGAGCGGGCGGGCCGGTCCTTTGTGTGGACGCCGGTCTCGGACCAGGCCGGGCTCGCCGCACGCAAGATGCGCAAGCTGCTCGACGGCGAGAGCGACCGGGAGGCAGTGCTGGCTCGCTTCGTGACCTCGCTGGAGCCCGACGACGAGCGTCTCCTGCGGCAGTTGCTGGGCCCACTCGGCCCGGAAGGAGAAGCCTGAAGCCTCATGGGGGTGTTCGTCTTCCTGCCCCTGGTGCTGCCGTTGACCGCGTGGCCGGTGGCGCGGCTGGCCGAGCAGCATCTGCACCCGCGGACCGCGACTTGGCTGTTGTCGGTGGCGGCGGGGGTCCTGGCCCTGTGCAGCACGGTGTGCCTTGCGCTGCTGATGGTGGTGGGCACCGCCCAACTGCCGGGCAACCCGCTGCCGGACGGCTGGTCGGACGAGGAGGTCCGTGATGCCGTCCCCTGCGACGAAGTCGCGGGAACGGCCGCCATTCCCGCCCTGTTCGTCGTGATGGCCGCCTGCTCGCGGGTGCTCTGGCGCCACCACCGGGTCCGGCGGCGGGCCGAAGAGGCGCTCGCCGGGCTGCCGAGGATGTCGGTGGCGGTGCTGCCGGACGAGGTGCCCTATGCGTATGCGCTCCCCGGGGGCCGCCGGGGCCGGGTCGTGGTGTCCACGGCCATGCTCGCCACCCTGAACGGGCCGCAGCGGCGAGCGCTGTTCGCCCACGAGCGGGTGCATCTGACCGCTCACCATCACCGGTTCCTGCTGGTGGTGCAGTTGGCCGCGCAGGCGAACCGGTTTCTTCGGCCGTTGTGTTCGGCGGTGTCCTACACCGTGGAGCGGTGGGCGGACGAGGAGGCGGCGGCCCGGCTGGGAAGCCGTCGGATGATGGCGCAGACGATCGGCAGGGCGGCGCTGGTCTCGAGGGGTGCCCCTGCGGCGACTCTGGCCGGAGTGGCCTCGGCCGGTCCTGTTCCGCGCCGGGTGGCCGCGCTGCTCGGGCCGCCTCCCGCCGTGCGTGCCTGGCCGCCCGTCTTCACCGCGGTGGGCCTGGCGGTGTGGACCGCCGCGGCGGGCACCATGGTGTCCGCGCTGTCGTCGGCGAACTCCGCCGTCACCCTGTTCCTTGTGCTCAAGGCGGCCACGCCCTTGTAGCAGATGAGCCGTGCCGCTCGAGGCGGCACGGCTCATGTCGCGAGTGTGCGTCGCGGTTACAGGTCGAACTCGTGCGGCGGAAGGTCGAGGGTGAAGCACGCCTCGCGGACGATGGCCTGCTCGTCCTTGTCGAAGTCGCCGTCGGCGCCGCCGATGACGATGCCGATCTGGATGACGGCGCGGGCCTCGGCGGGCTTCTTCTTCGCCTTGGCGATCTCCTGCAGCACGCTGACCTTGCCGAAGGCGAAGTCGGCGGTGAGCTTGGCGAGGTTGTCCTCGAAACGACGGCGCAGGTCGTCGGCGGGGAAGTTCTGCAGCACCTCGTTGGTGGCGATGAGCTGGGCGACGCGCTGCCGCTCCGACGGGTCGATGGTGCCGTCCGCGGCCGCGACGAGCGCGCACATCGCCATGGATGCGTCGCGGAAGGCGCCACTTTTCAGATCGTTCTTCTTCGCCACCAGTTGGGTCTGCATGGTGGCAGCGGATTCCTTGATGCGGTCCCACAGGGCCATGAGCGCTCCAGGTCTCGAACGGGAGTCCGCGCCGCATGCGCAGCCCGGACTCCCGTGATTCTACATTTTTGTAGAAGCTTGCAAGGGGCGACAGATCGATTCCGGGTCCACCTTCGCTCTCGGCATGTCTTTCGGGAAGTCGCCCATTGCGTCGACGATTTCGGCCGCGACCGCGCCGCCTTCGGCATCGGCCGCCGCGATGCCGAGGGTCAGCGATCGCTGGACAGGGCGAGGAGTTCGGCGAAGAGGCCACCGGCGTGGACGAGGTCGTCGTAGCGGCCTTGTTCGGTGATGCGGCCGTGTTCGAGGACGACGATGTGGTCGGCGAGTCTGGTGTTCTCCAGGCGGTGTGTGACGACGATGGTGATGCGGTCGGCCGCGATCGCCTTGATCCGCTCGAAGACCTGGTGCTCTCCGCGCGGGTCCATCTGTGAGGTGGGCTCGTCCAGGATGAGCAGGGCCGGACGCCGGTACAGCGCACGGGAACAGGCGATGCGCTGCCACTGCCCGCCGGAGAGTTCGGCACCGCCGAAGATCTCGCGGGCGAGGAGGGTGTCCAGGCCGGTGGGGAGATCCTGGATCGCCTCGCGGAGGCCGACCGCGTCGACGGCTTCCCACACGGGGTCGTCGTGGTGGGTGCGGGGTTGTCCCAGGGTGATGTTCTCCCGCACACGCAGCGGCCACTGTGCGAAGATCTGCGGGACGAGCCCGGTCTGTCGCCAGACGGACTGCGGGTCGACCTCGGCGAGGTCCATGCCGTTCCATGTGACACGGCCCTTGTCGGCCAGGTAGATCCCGGTGATCAGGCGCGTGAGCGTGGACTTGCCGGAGCCGTTGGCGCCGACGACCGCGAGGATGTCACCGCGGCGCAGCGTGAGCGAGACGCCCGCGACCGCGGGTTTGTCCTTGCCCGGGTACCGGTAGACGGCCTCCTCCAGGCGGATCTCGGCCACCGGCGTGTCGACTTGGGAAGCCCCGCGCCTCGGGGCGCGTGCGGACGCGTCGTCGAGGAAGGCCTGCATGTCGGTCAGGTAGAGGCTGGTGTGGAAGAGGGCGGCGCCGTTGATGATCACTTGGGAGAGGGCGGCGAGTGTCGTCTGCACGGCGACCACCGCGGTCGCGGCAAGGGCGAGTGCGATCCTGCCCGTCACCGCCAGCCACGCCAGTGCGCCCCATGTGGCGACGAGGAACACCCCGGCGGCCAGCGAGGAAAGCAGGCCGATGCGCAGGGTGCGGGGCGCGGCTGCCAGTGTGCGGGTGTCGCAGCGCTCGGACAGGGAGCGGTACCAGAACAC
Organism: Streptomyces sp. WAC07094; assembly: GCF_036320405.1. Classification (NCBI taxonomy): domain Bacteria; kingdom Bacillati; phylum Actinomycetota; class Actinomycetes; order Kitasatosporales; family Streptomycetaceae; genus Streptomyces; species Streptomyces sp. WAC07094. Next base: position 380,629 of record NZ_JAVMJZ010000003.1, on the reverse strand, counting down.
GAGATAGTCCGTCATCGAGTTCGCACGGACCTCGTCGCCGTACTTCGGGGTGGTGGACCACCAGCGCATCATGCCGCGCACGTTGCGGTCGGCCACGTTGGCGTAGTGGATCTCGTAGTCCACCCGCGCGGTCAGGATCGCGCCGACACCGGCGGGGAGCACGGCGAGCAGCAGCAGCGGAAGCAGCAGGGGGTTGAGCACGGAGATCGCCGCCGAGGCGGTGACCATCTTCACGAGCGCGGACAGGAAGCGCTGAGCGTCGGTGACCATGACGTGGGTGCGGATGACGCCCATCTCCGCGGCTTCCTGACGATCGGAGAAGCCGTCGACGGTGTGCGCGGAGGCCTCGACACGGCAGACCGCTTCCACCAGGGCCGTGTCCGTCTCGGTCGTCAGACGCGGCGTGATGCGTCGTTCGGCATAGGTCGCGACGGTGCCGGCGATGCGCGCGAGGCCCGCGGCGATCCCGACGACCACGAGCGCGGGGGCTGCCTGGTGCAATCGGTCGGTGACCGTTCCGTCCGTGAGGAGTGGGTGCATGGCCCGAGCGGTCGCAGCCAGGAGGACCGCGGCGGCGACACCGACGAGTACCGGGCAGGCCAGCAACAGGGCCACGGCCGTCCGGTCGATGCGCCAGGCCATAGCTACGATGCGGCGCAGCACGGTCGGGATCTGCGCGCACAGTTTGCCGAACGATGCCTCACCGAGCGGGTTGATGGAGTACTCACCGGTGTAAGTGATCTCGGCGGGCGGTGGTGCGGGGACACTGCCGGCCTGGTCGTGTGCGGTTTCTGTCGAGGCCAATGGGGCTCCTCCGGATCGATGTCGAGGACGCGCTGCGGCGACATGGAGGCCAACGAAACCGGCCCGCGACTCGAACACACGTATTTCGGTCGGCTCGAAATCCGCATGGAGAAGCGAAATCGGGCCCGTGTAGGCGGCATGGACCCGGGATCCGCCGGGGAGTTGCCGCACGAGGGCGTGGCCGAAACGCCGGAGCGGATGCCCAGGGGGCCAGTGGGGCGGTGGCGGGGTGTTCCGGCGGGCCGGAGGTCCACGGGACGCGGACCGCACCGGGCTCTTCAACTCCCGGTGCGGGTACAAGTACTTGGCGAGGAGGTGGCGTCGGCCGAACAGGCGGTGGTGAGGCCCCGAGCCGAGCCGCCCCCGTTCGCCGGCCGCCTCGAGGGCCGTGTCACCGTCGGCCTTCGAAGAACGTCTTCGGCGGCCGAGCTCTTGCGTCGCCGGGATCCGGCGCCCGTCGGTCAGGGGGCGGTGAGGTACGTCCAGTGTTCGGCGAGGGTGAAGCCGAGCGACGCGTACATGGACACCGCCATGTCGCTGGCGCGCAGGTACGCGGTTCGCGCGCCCTGGTGATGGCCCTGGCGCACCACGTGCTCGGTGATGAGGGCCCCGTATCCCCGCTTGCGGTGTGCCGCCGCGGTCGAGATGTTGAAGACGCCGATATGACCGTCGAGGAGGATGCCCATCCCCGTGGCCACGGGGATGCCGTCGATCTCGCCGAGGTAGGCGGTGATACCGGGGGCGTCCAGCACGGCAGCCGTGAACAGGGGGGTGAAGATCTCCTTGGGTGCCTGGAAGCCGGCGCCCAGCGTGGCGGCGTAGAGGTCGGCTTCCGATCCGTCGACGGCTCGCATCCGCAGCGGCGAGTCGGAGGGTGCGCTCTGCGGCGCGGCCTCGAGGTCGCGCACCATGAAGGGCTCCCAGGACTGCGCCGTGAGACCGTGTGTGGCTGCCGTCCGTACGATCGCCTCTGTGGGGTGGGAGCGCACCTGGACCGACCAGGACACCGGTCCCGCGTACTGCGCCGCCGTCCTCGCCGCCCGGTCGGCCAGGAGTTCGACCTGGTCAGGCGCCGGGACACGGGCGAGGCAGAAGACTCCGTTGACGGAGGGCGCGGGGCTGCCCGTGACGACCATCCAGGTCTCGTCCCGGCCGGCCTCCCGGCGCATGCGGGGGTCGGCGCCGGCGATGTGCAGCAGTGCGGCGCCCCAGGCCCGCGCGGCGGCGTCCACACGCGACGGCTCGAGGAGATCGGCGTTCATGTGCCGATCCTATGGTCGGGCCCGTCGTGGTCGCTTCGGGCACCGCCGCTGGGCACACCCAAGGTCGATCGTGAGCATCCGGTTCACGGCGGGGACTCGCCGGCACCAGAAGGGTTCTCACTCGAGGCAGCCGGTGAGCCGCAGGTAGCACTGGCGGGCAGCGGAGAGCAGTTCTTCGGTTTCCCGGGCCGGCCCGCATCCGGCTACCCGATAGGTGCGGCCAGGAGTGAGTCGGGCGAGCGCCTCGGCCCATGCACCGGGTTCCGCGTGCCAGCGAGGAAGGTCGCGGCTGTCCGCGAGGTCACCGAAGCAGGGGGCTTCGGCGACACAGAGCACCTCGTTCACCGCGCGCCCCGGCGTCGAGAGGTGGAGTGTCGCGACAGGCCGGGCTTGAAGGGCGTCACCAGGGAGCGCCGGTTCGCACATCAGCACCAGCGCTTCGAGGGGTCGGCCGTCGTCACCGAGTGTGTTCACGACGGAACCGTGCCCCACCGGCCAGCCCGCTGTTCCGTGCGCCTCCGGCTCGAGGTACGCGGAAGGCCCGGCGATCTCCTCGTCGCACCGGATGCTGCTCGCGACGGTCGCGTCCACCGTTATGGCGATCTTGGGCATCGCCACCACCTCCGGTCACCAGGTCCTGGTCCGCGTAGAGGCCGTCAGTGCTTCGCGGACGCGGTTGCGGCAAGCCTTAATCACGATCCGCGTCCCACCGCCAGTGTCCCGCGCCGACGCGATCCCCTCAAAGGGCGCCGGTCGTGGCCCGAGGCATCTCCGCCGCGGGATTCGGGGGCCCTGTCGAGCGACGCCGCCACGTCACGTTACCCTGGTGGCAACAGCGGCCCCATGGGCCGCACGGCGGTGGGGCCCGCCGTACCCAACCGCGGTGATGTCGCCGCCAACGGTCCCTGCTTGCAATCGAGTGCGTCCTGGGCATGCCCGGCGCTGTGCGAGTAGGAGACCTGTATGGGAGAGGCCCGATCCGACGTGATCAACGAACCCACCGATCCGGACGTCGATCTGCGGGTGCCCGCGCAGCGGCGTGAGCTGCGCCGTGGACAGTGGCCGGTCGTCGCGGCCGTGGCGGTCGGCGGTGCCGTCGGCGCCTGCGCCCGCTACGGGGCGGCTCTGCTGTGGCCGACCGCACCGGGGGCGTTTCCCTGGACGACGTTCTGGGTGAACGTCGTCGGCTGCGCCGTCATCGGCGTCTTCATGGTGATCATCACTGATGTGTGGGCGGCTCACCGGCTGGTCAGGCCCTTCTTCGGCACCGGCGTCCTGGGCGGCTTCACCACCTTTTCCACCTACGCGGTGGACATCCAGCGCCTGGTCGACGGCGGCCATGCTCCCCTCGGGCTTCTCTACCTGGCCGCCACCATGCTGGCGGCGCTGGCGGCTGTGTGGAGCGGGGCCAACCTGACCCGCCGCGTCGTCGAGTGGAGGCAGTCATGACGAGGCTGACCGGAACCGCCCTGCGGATGACGATTCTCATCGGCGAGAACGACACCTGGCATCACAAGCCCCTCTTCTCGGAGATCGTGCACCGGGCACACGCCGCCGGTCTCGCCGGCGCCAGTGTGTTCCGCGGAATCGAAGGATTCGGTGCCTGTTCCCTGATCCACACCTCGCGGCTGCTGTCGATGAGCGAGGACCTGCCCGTCGCGATCGTCATCGTGGATTCCGAGGACCGTGTGCGCGCCTTCGTGCCCGAGCTGGACGAACTGGTCGGTGAGGGCCTGGTGATCCTCGACGAGTGCGAGGTCATCCGCTACAGCCGTGACAAGAAGGAGAGCGCGTGAACTGGCTCCTGGTCATCGCGGGCGCCCTCGTCGGAGCACCGATGCGGTATCTGACCGACCGGGCGGTGCAGTCGAGGCACGACACGGTCTTCCCATGGGGCACCTTCACCGTCAACGTGGTCGGCTCCACAACCCTCGGATTCATCACCGGGGCGGTCCTCGCCGGCGGTATCTCGTCCAACCTCCAACTCCTGATCGGCACCGGTCTGTGCGGGGCGCTGACGACGTACTCCACGCTGTCCTACGAGACGCTGCGACTCGCCGAGGAGGGCGCCCGCTTCTTCGCCGCGGCGAACGCCGTGGCCAGCATCGTGGCGGGCCTCGGCGCCGCCTTCACCGGCGCCGCACTGGCCCAGTCGATCTGGGCCTGACCGCGACGCGGTGGGCGACGCCCGGCTGCGAGGCCTCGGCTCGGCAGCCACTTCCCGGCGAAGGTGCCGACGGCTTACACACGGTCGCACGGGAGCGGAGATGGAGACCTGGCGCGGGACATGCTGGTGATCGTCACCTCCTTCTCCGGCCGGTTGCACGTCTTCAGGTCAGCGCAGGCCTGTGCGCTGACGGGCCGGTCGAGTCGGCCGTGAGGATGGAGAGTTGTTAGTGAGGTTTGGCCATATGTACTGTTTGAATAGCGAGTTGCGATTTGATGAAGGAGGCTTCCCTGCATCAGGGCCGCGCAAGGATCGAGGAGATCCGCAAGGCGCTCGGTGGCGACTGCGAGTGGGTTACTCGGCGGCTGCTCAAGCGGAAGGGAAAGCAGTTTCCTGCCCGGGAGGACATAGCGCGGTGGCATGAGGAACCACCAGACTGGTTTCTGCTGGAGAAGCAGAAGCGGTCCAGTGCCAGGGCCAAGAATCAGGCCGGGAAGGTCGCTATCGTCTGCCCCGGCTGCGGATTCTCGATCGAGGTCAAGCCCACGACAGCGCTTCACCGGAAGGACTGGGAGGGCCTGTACTGCGGGCGCGGTGCCTGCGATTACGAGCCGCCCCGCAGCGCGGGCATGGTTACCGCGATCGGCCACAACGCGGTCGGATCGTTCACCGGTTGGCGGCACGAATTCCCCAGCGACGAGCAGATCGCCTCCTTCACCAAGGCCCGGGATCTTGCTGCTGCCGCGCTCGCCATCCAACCCGGCAGCCCCGTCCAGCTCACGCTCAACAACCTGGTCGCTCCCGCCGGCACGGGTCATCACCTGGTGACCTTCAGCAATGGCTGGAGCACCGGCGTGACCATCGGCAAGGACGGCTCCGTCGAGATCGAAAACCCTTTGGTGGCTGCCGGACTGCACCGTACGGTCCACGACAGAAACGAACTGGGCATCACCGTCCGTACCTTCACTCACGCGATCTCGCACACGGCTGCGAACGGGACGAAGATCCCCGTCAAGGAGCTTCGCTGCTGGTACCTGGCGGACGGCACATTCCATCCGTTAACCGAGGAGCAGACCTTCGAGGCTCACTGCATCGACCACGAGAGCGGAGAACCGATCCCGCGCGAGCCGGGTGTCCGCTACCGCGACGCCTATCCCGTAGACAACTGACACCGATCCGCGAGAAGGCACCGGAGGGAGGGCCGCGAGCATGTCGCGACGTCGTAAGAACAAGCGCGCGCTGCGCCCGCTCGCGGCCCCCTTCACCGTCGCCGCACCGACCGGTGCCCGTATCCGCGACCGGCTGCGTGTTACCACCGAAGAGGCCGAGGTTCTGTGGCGCGTCGGTGAGCATCTCGGGCACCACCAACGGGCCGACCTCGCCGAGCGCGTGTCGGTCGGCAGGGTGAACGCGAAGGACAACCAGCGCGCTGCCCGGAAGAAGAACCTCACCGCTGTGTCGTCGTCCCGCTGGGCGGGGGCCATGACCCGCGCCTCGCAGGACCAATACCAGCTCAGCATGCGCGTCCTGTTCGATGAGCGCGCCTACCTGCGCCGCGCTATCCGCACGATCTCCCGCCGTCTCTCCGCACCCTGTGGCAAACGCGCGGGCACGACGCGAGGCTACGCCAACCAGGCAGAGCGCTACGAGAAGCAGCGCCGTTTACAGATCCTCACCACCCGGCTAACCGTGGTGGAGGCCCGTATCGAATCCGGGCGCCCCTCGATCGTGGTGGGTGGCCGCCGCCTGGCGAAACTGCGGCACAACCTGGAGAAGGCCGAACTCACCGTCGAGGAGTGGCGGCAGCGTTGGGTGGCTGAGCGACTGTTCCTCACCGCCGACGGAGAATCCGGAGCCCCCTTCGGGAACTACACCATCAGCGTCCATCCGGAGACGGGCCAGGTGTCGATCGTGTTGCCCGAGCCGCTGCGGCAGTTGGCCAACAACCCCCGGGGCCGGTACAACCTGGCCTGCACCGTGACCTTCTCGCACCGCCGTGAGGAGTGGCTGGACCGGGCGATGGCCAACCGGGCCGTCCGCTACGACATCGTGTACGACCCCGCGCGTGACCGCTGGTACCTGGATGCCTCGTGGTCCTGCGATCCTGTCGTGCTGCCCACACCCAAGGAGATCCAGGCATCCGGCGAACGCCTGCTCGGTGTCGACCTGAACGCCGATCACCTGGCTGCCTACCTGCTCGACCCGCACGGCAACCCCTTCGGCGCCCCCATTACCGTGCCGCTGGAGATGTCGGGCCCCGCCTCGCAACGGGACGGACGGCTCCGCGCCGCGGTCACCGAGCTGATCCGCATCGCCAAGGAGCACAGCTGCGCCGGGATCGCGGTGGAGAACCTGGGCTTCGACGACGCCCGCGCTGTCGGCCGGGAGACCATGGGCCGAGGCGCACGCGGGAAGACGTTCCGCCGCACCGTGGCCGGTATCCCCACCGCCCGCTTCCGGGAACGACTGCGAGGCATGGCCTTCCACCAGGGCCTTGTGGTGATCGCAGTAGATCCCGCCTACACCTCGATCTGGGGCGGCCAGCACTGGCAGCATCCACTCCAGCAGCAGCACCTGAAGATCACCGTCACGCGGCATCACGGCGCCGGCGTGACGATTGGACGACGCGCACTCGGGCACCGAGCACGGCGACGGCCAGGTGTGACCGCTCCCGATCAGAGGATCGGACAGCGGAGAGCTACCGGCCAGACCGCGCGGGTCCGGAGGATGCGTGGGACCGTGAGCCCACCCAGGACAGCGGGCACGCCAAACGGAGGTGACAAGACCCGACTGCGCCAAGGTGACCAGCTCACGCTGTTCCCCGACCTCGAAGACCGTTCGCGAGGTCACCGGACCACCTCATGTCCGGATTCAGGTGAGTTGGCCACGACTGGCCAACAACGCTAAGAACGGTTGGCGTTGAGGATGAGAGTCGGTGAGGGATTGGAACGCGAAGAGGTCGCAGAGGTAGAGTCGCTGGTCTCCGAGTGGCGGGCCGAGGCTGAGACCGGCGAAGTGATTCGACATCCTCCATGTCCCTTCGTTGGTGTTGGGCAATCCCCAGTCGGGTTCAAGATCCGGCGCTGGGGTAGCGCGGGTCCTTCGTCCCTGCGGACAGGGAGCGGCACATACGATGCGGACAGTGAAGCACAAATCGCTATAAATACGACGGAGTCACAGGCTCGTACGTCGGACGAACGGGAATGGACGGCCGGATGTGCGCCCTCCCGCGACGGCCTTGCCGGGGAAGGCTGTTGGCCGCCGCCAGCCGCCCCGTAACCGGAGCGCTTTCGACGCCGGCTCCCGCTTCTGCATCCACCGGCACGGCTGGCACACTGATCCCCGTGTCCAGGGACCTTCGAATCGGCCTGCTCGGTGCGGCCGCCATCGCGCCGAGCGCGCTGATCAAGCCCGCACGTCTGATGCCGCGCGTCACCGTGACCGCCGTCGCGGCTCGGGACCGGCAACGCGCCGAGACGTTCGCCCGCAAGCACGGCGTCCCGGTGGTGCACGCCGATTACGAGGCGCTGCTTGCCGATCCGCAGGTGGACGCCGTGTATGTGCCCCTGCCCAACGGGTTGCACGCCGAATGGACCCTGAAAGCCCTCGAGGCCGGCAAGCACGTGCTGTGCGAGAAGCCGTTCGCCGCCAACCGTGCCGAAGCCGAACGCGTCGCGGACGCCGCAGACGCCGCGTTCGAGCGCAGCGGCCTGGTGGTGATGGAGGCTTTCCACTACCGCCATCACTCGCTCGCCGAACGGATGCGGGCGATCGTGGCGGGCGGCGAACTGGGAAAGCTGCGTCACGTCGAAGCCGAAGTGTGCTTTCCGCTGCCCCGGTTGAGTGACATCCGGTACGACTACGCACTTGCGGGCGGCGCGACGATGGACGCAGGCTGTTACGCCGTGCACGTCGCCCGGTTGCTCGGCAACGGCGATCCCGCGGTGATTTCGGCCAGGATGCTGACGCTGCGCAAGGACCCGCGCATCGACCGTGCCATGAGCGCCGAACTCGAATTCCCGGACGGGGTGACCGGACGGGTCCGGGCGTCCATGTGGTCGCGTCATGTGCTGTCGATCCGGGCGCGGGCGGTCGGCTCGGGCGGCGAGCTGAGCGTGACCAACTTTCTGATGCCCCAGCTCTACCACCGGTTGACGATCCGTGCGCCACGCGACGGGGGAGGGCGCACGGTGCGGCATGAGCGTGTGCCGCGGAACCCGTCGAGCTACGCCTGCCAACTGGAGGCGTTCGCCGCCGCCGTCCTCGACGGCGGCCCGGTCCTCACTTCCGCCAGGGACGCGGTGACGAACATGGGCGTCCTCGACAGCATCTACCGTGCCTCCGGGCTGCCGCTGCGCGGCGGGACGAAGGGCCAGGCCCCGGCTCGGTGAACGTGCTCCGGCGACTGCTGAACGGCCGTATCCAACAAGGTGCGACCGTGCAGCGCCAACGCGGAGGTACGCCGACGGCAACGTGGGAGTTGTCACTGGCCGCATGGCCCTCGGTCATCAGGGTCGGCCGGAGCGGGTTCAGTCCTCCGTGACGACGGACCACCTTCTGAGAAGGCCCTGATAGGGCTCGAACTGGAACTGCAGCGGTGGAGCCATGTCGTCGAAGGACTGACTGAACGCGCGCGGTGACTGGGCCAGTCGAAGCAGCACCCGCTCGGCCGTGTCGTCTCCGGCAAGGACGGGCGCGAGAGCCGCACAGCCCCGAACGCCTGCATTCGGGTGGGTGAGCCAATAACGGGTGTCGCCGCCGAGGTGGCCCATGCCGACCAGCAGCGTCGCCAGTTCGTAGGGGGATTCGGAAGCCCGGGCCATCGACGCCAACCGCTCCAGCAACACCGGACGTTGCGCCGAGGCAGATGGGTGGCGGGCCAGCGCCCCGACTGCTGCAGCGGCACAGGTCCTGCGGGCGACCCGTTCCGAGGCGAGGTGCGGCAGCGTTTGCCGCAGGAGCGTGGGCATCAGGTCGAAGCAGGCGAGCGTGGCCTGATCCAGGACGAGTTCGCCCAGGCCGGTCCCGTCCTGCCACGTCCGGGACCGGCCGTCGGCATCGGTGGACAGGTAGTTGTCGGTCCAGGCCCGCAGCTCCTGAGCGCGGTCCTCGACCCGGGCGCGGATCTCCGCGGCCCGGTCGCCGAGGTCGGCGGCGACGCCGACCGCGTACAGGTAGGCAAGCATCGCGTCCGGCAGTGAAGGATCGTCGGACGCCGACAACAGATGGTTCAAGAGTTCGACAACAAGAAGCGCGGTGGGCGCCGTCGCCGGCCAGACCTTGCCTTCGGGACGAAGCGTTGTCGACCACAGATGCGAGTACCCGTCGACGAGCGCACTGTCATCGCCGCCGAGAAGCGCTGCCAGATGACGCGGCGTGTCGTGGGCGGGCCCCATGGCATGGAAGAGCCTGGACCAGCCCACGTCATCCAGGAGGTCGACCATGGCAGGGATGGTGCCACATCACTCCGACAGGTCCCACTGCCGCAGCAACGATCCGCAGATCCCCATACGCCCCCGTCCATGATCCGTCGAACAGTGCCTCAGCGACCCGACGGCCTGTGCGGCAGGTCATGTCTCGGCGGTGTGGGCTGCAAGTGTCGGTTCGGCAGGCCTGCCGACTCGCCGTGGGGTACGTGAAGGCGCGCTCGAAGACGGCTGCTTCAGCCGGTGCCCGGCATGTGGAAGTATCCGTGGCCGCCCGGGAGCTGCGGGTGAGTGTCCTCAGTCGCGGATGTCCTGCAACAGCCACTCGCGGGGTATCTCGTGGCCCAGGCCACGTTCACGGGCACGCTCGTAGACGATCGCTGCGAGGGCGTGGAACTGGGCGCCCTGGATGTTGCCGCGTTCGGAGAACGTCACCTGGCGGTCGTCGTCCCTGGCCCGGGCACGTCCGGCCAATACGTCCTCGAGATGGACGACCCGTGTGCCGTTAGGAGGCCGGCGCGATCCTCTGCCGTGCTGATGGAGGTCCCAGACGGCGGCCTCCGGGCGGGCACGGTAGGTCACGTACTCGTCGTCGGTAGCCCAGTCGGGCGCCGACGACGGCACGCTGGCGCTGCCGAGCCGCAGCCACACGTCGAAGCGCTCTCGTGCGTGGGGGTCCGGGCGTCCGCCGATGCAGGTGACGTGTGTGCCCGGGCGGAGCCGGTGGCCCAGGACGACGTCGCCGACCGCGTCGGTACAGCCGGCCACGAGGTCGGCGCCGTGATGGGCGCTCTCGGGGTCGTCGACCGCCACCACCTCGAGGCCGTGCAGTTCCCGCATCCGGGCGGCGAAGCGCTCGCGGTGGGAACGGGTCGGGCTGTAGACCTGCACCCGTTCCAGAGGGCGGACGGTCAGGAGGGCCTCGATGTGGCTGTGCGCCATACCGCCGGAACCGAGCAGGCCCAGCACGCGGGCGTCCTCCCGGGCACCCAGACGCACGCCGATGGCCGAGTCGGCACCCACGCGCAGGTGCTGCAGCAGCCCGTCGTTGAGCAGCGCGACGGGCTCTCCTGTGCGGGCGTCCAGCAGGAGCACCAGGCCGCAGAACATCCCGGGGCGCACACAGTACTTCTCCTGGGTGCGACTGCCGGGGGGACCGGCTTCGGTGAGTACGTCCGACTTCATCCGGATGGCCACATAGCCGCTGCGCGCGGAGCCGCCCTCCATCGTCCCCCACTGGTAGACGCGCTCGTCGTCCACCGGCAGGGCCAGATCGATGCGTGGGCGGCACACACCGATCCCCTCGGCCAGGTCCCGGTACGACTCATCGAGGGCGCGCACCACGTCGGGCATCGTGAGTACGGCGGCCGTGACCTCGTTGTTCAGGACGAGCATGATCCTCCGTTCGGCCGTGCGGGGAGGGCGTGCGCCGGTGCCGGTGAGTACCGCGGGGCCGCTCAGGGACGCAGGGGTACGCTCGGGCCCTCGTGCTCCGCCCGGGCCTCAAGATGGCGCCACATCGCCGATACGTTGAACGCCGGGCCGAGGTCGGGCAGTTCGTCGATGTCCTCGACGGGAATCGGGTGCAGAGGTGCCCCGGTGGCCGCCACGGCCAGGGTCGTGCGCGCCAGGGAGTCCACCGCCAGGGCCCGGGTGACGGCCTCGGCGACGGCGTGGGCGGGATCGCCGGTGCCGACGGCCACGAGTCCGTGCCCCCGCAGTACGACCACGGGGCGGTCCCCGAGGTGGTCCGCCATCTCCTCGGCGAGGTCGCGCCTGCGGATCAGGGCCGAGCGGGGCCAGACGGGGATCCCGTCCTGGGCGAGCCGGGCGGCCGGGATGTCGTACGAGCCGACGAGGGGGAGCCAGGGCAGGTCCGCCACGGACGCCGCGACCACGGCGGGCGGATGGGCGTGCACCACGGCCGTGACCTCCGGCCGAGACCGCAGGATCTCGGTGTGGATGGGCAGTTCGCTCGGCGCCTTCCATCCGGAGGGGGTCGTACCGGTGCCGGCGAGGTCGACCTGCTGCACGTCTTCGACGACCGTGTAGGCGAGCCCGCGCTCGGCGGGTCCGCGTCCGCGTATCAGCAGGGTTTCCGGGCCGGTCCGGGCGCTCACGTGACCCAGGATGTGTTCGACGAGGCCCGTGACGGCGAGTACACGGCAGGCGATGGCGACGCGGTCACGAAGTGCTTCGTAGGACTCCACCTGGATTCGCACACCCCTTGGATCGCGTCCACTGTATTGGCCTGTTGGTATGACTTTAAGCCATTGCGACGAAGGGCGTCAATAAAGCTCCTGGTCATGGGACAATGCGCACATGCCATCGCGACCCAGCCAGGCTCAGCGTGCTGACACCGAAGCCGAGAACCCCGTCAAGGCGGCCGCCCCGGCCGAGGGGCTGTTCAAGGCGGTCTCCTCCAGTCGTGTCTCGCAGCTGATCGTCGACCAGATCCGGATGCTCCTGAAGGAGGAGCGCCTGCAGCCCGGTGACCGGCTGCCCAGCGAGCGCGAGCTGTGTACGCAGTTCGGGGTGAGCCGGGTGACCGTTCGGGAGGCGCTGCGCAGCCTGGAGGCCAGCGGCCTTGTCGAGATCCGGCTCGGTGCCCGCGGCGGCGCGTTCGTGACGGCTCCGTCGTCGCGGCGCGTGGGTGAGGGGCTCGCGGATCTGCTGTCGCTGTCGCCGTTGACCGCCACCGAGGTCACCGAGGCCCGGCTCGTCTTCGAGCTCGGCATCGTGCCCCTCATCGTCGAGCGCGCCACGGAGGAGGACCTCGACGCGCTTCGCGCCCTGTGCGACGAGCACGCGGAGGCCGTCAAGCAGGGCACCTACGACATGGAGATGTCGGCGGACTTCCACACCAGGGTCGCCGCGTGCACGCACAACGGCGCGATCGAGATGCTCGTCCAGTCCTTCCACGGACCGCTGCTGATGAGTCTGCGTGAGGCGCAGAGCATCGAACCGCAGATGGGGCACCGCGGATCGAAGGAGCACCGCAAGTTCGTCGAGGCCATCGCGGCACGTGACGCCGAGGCCGCGACGGAGATCATGCGTACGCACCTGCAGCGGACCGCTTCCCGGGTGAAGGGCGACGGCCGGCGCAAGTGATCCCGAAGTCGCCATGCCCCGGGTCCGGTTGGGCCCGGGGCTCTTTTGTGCTCCCGGCGAAGGCATTATGGTTAGACCATAAGGCGATTGAAAGGCTTCGGCCATCACAGGAGGCACCATGGGCAAGAAGGGACGAGTCTTCGTCCGCGGCCTGACCTCGGAGACGTACGGGCTCGGTGAGTACCGTCGCAGGCAGCTCGCCGTCCAGCGGGTCCGCGACGACTCCGTGGTCGTCGACGACGCGAAGGTGGCGCACTCGGGCGACAGCGAGAAGTCCCGGACGTGGTGGAGGGTCGGCCCCGGGGACGAGGACTTCCTCACCCAGACGATCCAGGTCCACTTCGTCGAACTGCCGCCCGAGTCAAGCAATCACGGACACGGACACCAGAACGAGGCGGCCTTCTACATCCTCCAGGGCCGGGGCTACGAGATCCACGACGACCAGCGCTACGACTGGACCAAGGACGACCTCGTCTTCGTCCACACCGACTCGGTGCACCGCCACTTCAACCCCTACGACGAGACGGCCACCGCCCTGGTGGTGAAGGCCAAGAGCACCTGGATGTTCATGGGCCTGTGGCAGCAGGGCCGCAGCGGCCCGGTCGAGCGCGAGGCCGAGTTCGGGCCCCGCGAGGACTGGTCCCGGATCTGGACACCCGGCGTCACGGACCGCAAGAAGGTCATCTCCCTGGCCGACACCACCTGGGAGAACACCCCGCTCGGCCGCGTCCGGGTGATGTCCTCGCCGGAACGCACCGACGCCCGCATCTTCTCCATCGACGCCTTCGAGCTCGACATCCCCGCCGGCAGCCGCTCGGGCAAGTACTGGAAGATGGCCGACGAGGTGTACTACGTGCTCGACGGCAGCGGGTACGCCCTCCAGTGGGAGGTCGAGGCGGAGATCGCCGAGAAGTACTACGCGCGGGTCGCCCTGGAGCCGACCCGGCACGAGATCACCAAGGGCGACACGGTGTATGTGCCGCAGAACCACGTGTGCCAGCTCTTCTCCTACGACGGCACGCCGCTGCGGCTGCTGTCGGCGCAGAACCGCGTCTTCAAGCACCTCGGGTACGACACGGTGCACTTCATGGAGGACGCTCCCGAGTACCGGGCCGGGCAGAACGCCTGACCGACCGGAACACTTCGGCCCCACACCGTGCCACTGAGTGTGGGGCCGAAGTCATTCCTTGCACATGCCCGTCACGGGCGAGCCGTCGCTGCCTCCTCCGCGGCGGCGACGAGGTCGTCGACGCTCAACAGGGCGGGCTCCCGGGCCGTCTCCAGACGCAGCGCGAGCGCCCCGTGCACGGTCTTGCGGATCCGGCGCCCGTCCAGACCGGTCAGAAGCTTGCCCACCCGCTGGTGCACTGCCGTGTCCTCGGCCAGCGAAGCCAGTTCGGGCCACTGCGCCGCCAGACCGCGCAGCGAGTCGGCCACGATCAGCGGGACCACCGACTCGTCGGGCAGTTCGGTGTGCACCACGAGGTCGGCGCGCGAGAGGAACGCCTCGTCGACGGCCTCGGCGAAGTTCGTCGTCACGACGAGCAGGGTGCCGGGGCGCTGCGCCCGCAACGAGTCCAGACCACTGAGCACGGCGTCGGTGGCCCGGTGGACGTCGACCGGGTTGGTGTGGAAGGACGCCGCGTGGCGCCGAACCGCGAGCGCCTCGACCTCGTCGACGAGGACCAGGGTGTGGGGCCGGCGGGCGGCCAGCTCCGGGAGCGTCTCGCGGAACAGCCGTGAGACGGAGCGCTGGCTCTCGCCCAGCATCTCGCTGGGGAAGGCGTGCGGATCGACCTCGACGAGCGTCGTCGCACCGTGCGGGGCCAGAGTGCGGGCGGCGGCCTGCGCGAGCCCCTGGGCCAGCGTCGTCTTGCCGGTGCCGGGCGGTCCGGCCAGCACGACAAGACCGTGCGGTGCCACGGGCGAACCCGCGAGCCGCCGCCCGTGCCTGAGCACCAGGACGGCGGTCGCGAGCAGCCTCTCCTTGACCCGTGGGTCGATGATGACCGAGTCCCACGGCCCGTCATGGTGGTCGGCGGGCAGCGCATGGATCCCGGCGACGCCGTGCGGCAACGCAGTGCTCACCGCTTGCGCCCCCCGTTCACGGCCAGGTGGGGCGCGTGAGCGCCGGCCACTGGACGGTCGTGGGGTCACCGGCCTGCGCATCCCGGATGTGCTCCGGCGGCTCCTCGAACAGCACCAGCGGATCGCACAGGGCGCGCATCGTCTCCAGCAGACTGTCGAACATATGGATCCGCACCACCTTGGCCGTGCGGTCCGTCGCGGAGTTGATGTGCTGGTGCCACAGGAAGTGGTCGACGACGATGATGTCGCCCTTCTTCCAGGGGTGCCGCTCGCCGCCTTCCGGCTCTGCGCCCAGGTAGCTCTCGCCGCTGCCCTCGACGACATACAGCCACGCTTCGCCGGGATGCCGGTGCATGGACTGGGCCCGGCCCGGGGCGATCTCGAACATCGCCATCGTGATGCCGGAGGCCTGGTAGCCGATGGCGCGGTCCAGGAGGAACGTGGTGCGTGTGCCGCGCGGGGTGTTGCGCAGCTCCAGCTCGTCCCAGCTGGTGTGCAGCCGGCCCGAGCGGCGGGCCTCCTGGTCGCGGGCGAGCCGCCGCAGCCGCGTGGCGTACGGGTCGGCACCGTCACGACCCGGCGAGAACGGCGGGCGCGGCGGCAGTTCGGACACGGGGGTGTGGCCCGCGTCCTCGAGGACGGCCATGCCCATCGTCTCCAGCAGCGGCGCGCTGGAGAAGGTGAGGTAGCGCGTCGTGGTCTCGCCCTCGTTGCCGCTGCGGTGCCAGGACCAGGCAGGCAGGTGCAGCGAGTCGCCCGGCCCCCAGTCGATGCGCTTGCCGTCGATCTCGGTCCAGCCCCGGCCGGCCACCACGAACACCATGGCATCCCATGAGTGACGGTGCAGCGTGGTCACGGTCCCCGGGTCCAGTTCATGGGCCAGCGCGTCCATGGTGCGGGTGGGCCGGTCACCGTCGGCTCCGACGTAGACGCCCACACGGCTGCCCCGCTCGGTGGGGTGCATCTCGACGTCCTCGAGGGCGACGACGGTGCGCTGGTTCTTCCGCCACTCCTCGATGAAGGCGGCTCGTCGGCGCTTCTGTACGTGGTAGTGAGTGACCTCGGTCGTGGTGTGCGTACTCAAGCGTGTCTCCCAACAGAACGAAATGCACACGGAGTCGGAGGATCAGGAGGTGGCCGGCTGGGCCGTGGGCACGCTGTACTCGCGTACCGTGCGGCTGCGGGCCGCACTCGCGCCCGACACGGCGGCAGGGACCAGACCACCGAGGGTCAGTGCCAGAACCGGGCCGAGCGCGCCCGCGGCCAGGCCCATCACCGAATCGCCGATCGCCGGACCGCCGCGCGAACACATCTGGTAGATGGCGGAGACTCGGCCGCGCAGCTCGTCCGGCGTCTCCACCTGTACCGCCGCATGGCGGACGGTGGTCGCGACGGCGTCCGCCGCCCCCAGGGCGAGGGCCATGGCGACCGCCACCGGGAAGGTGCGCGACTGGGCCAGGCCCACCACGGCCAGGCCGTAGGCCGCCGTGCCCCAGAGCACGATCCGGCCGGCGCGCGCCGTGCGCACCAGCCGGAACACCCATACCGAGCCGATCAACGCGCCGGCCGAGGGGGCCGCGGACAGCAGTCCGTAGCCGGTGGCGCCCACATGCAGGACGTCCGCGGCGAAGGCGGGCAGCAGCACCCGGTAGGCGCCGAACACCGTGGCGGTCATGTCCAGGCCCATCAACTGCCAGACCACGGGCCGTTCCGCCACGTAGCGAACGCCCTCGCGCAGGCTACCCAGCAGGGACCGCCGCTCGCCGTCGCCCGCCAGGGGAGGCACCCGCAGCAGGGCGAGGACGACGACGAGCGCGGCGTAGGTGACGGCGTCGAAGACGTACACCGCCCCCGGGCCGCCGACGGCGATCAGCACACCCGCGAAGGCGGGGCCCACCAAAATAGCCAGTTCGCGCGACGGGTTGAGCAGCGCGAACGCCTCGACGAGCCGTTCGCGCGGCACCATCGCCGGGATCAGCGCCTGCCGCGCGGGCTGGTCGAACGTCGCGGCCGCCGTCGCCAGCAGCGACGAGACCACGACCGACCACACCGTGGCGGCACCCGCCAGGGTGATCGCGGCGAGGGCCGCCGACACCAGCAGCGCGACGCCCTGGGTGACCTGGAGCAGGCGTCGGCGGTCCAGCCGGTCGGCGTAGATCCCGCCGACCGGTGACAGCACCAGCAGGGCCACCGCCTGGGCCAGACCGACGAGTCCCACCTGCGCGGTCGAGCCGGTGAGCTGGTAGACCTGGTAGAGGTTGGCGGCGACGGCGCCCCTGGTCCCGATCTGGGAGAAGACGACGCCGCCCCAGTAGAGGTCGAAGTCCCTGTTGCGCAGTACCTCGGGTATCGCCATCGGTCAGTCGACCGGGACGAGGGTCACCTTGTCCGGGGCGACCGAGAAGTGCACTTCGGTTCCCGGCGGGATCGACAGATTGGGATTGGAACGGTTGCGGACCTCCAGATCGCCCACACCCACGATGTGGTCCACGACGTCGCCCATGAAGGCGCGGGTGAGGACCGTACCCGACCACTCGTTGGGCACGTCGCCCCGCCGCTCGCGGGACAGGTCGACGCACTCGGGGCGGATCGAGATGAGCACCGTGTCGCCGACCGCGGGCGCCGCTTCCACCCCGTGTGCCACGAGGCGGCCCTGTGCCGCGTCCACCTGGACCTCACCGCCCGACACCGAGACGACCTTCGCCTCGATGAAGTTGGAGGTGCCGATGAACTCGGCCACGAACCGCGTGGCCGGCTTGGTGTAGATCTCGCGGGGCTTGCCGATCTGCTCGATACGGCCCTGGTTCATCACCGCGATGCGGTTCGACATCACCAGCGCCTCGGACTGGTCGTGGGTGACGTAGATCGCGGTGAGATTCAGCTCCCGCTGAAGACGCTTGAGTTCGAAACGCATCGTCTCGCGCAGCTTGGCGTCCAGATTGGACAGCGGTTCGTCCAGGAGCATCAGCTCCGGCCGGGTCACCAGGGCGCGGGCCAGCGCCAGGCGCTGCTGCTGGCCGCCGGAGAGCTTGGTGGCGGCCCGGGCCGCGTATGCGCCGAGCTCGGTGACCTCGAGGACCTGGCCGACGCGGTCCTCGATCTCCTTGCGGCCGGGGCGCTTGGCGCGGGGCATCACCTCCAGCGGGAACGAAACGTTCTTGAAGACCGACATGTGCGGCCAGATGGCGTACGACTGGAAGACCATGCCGAGTCCGCGCTGGTTGGCGCGCATGTTGACACCGTGCTTGGAGTCGAACAGCACGCGCCCGCCCAGTGTCACCCGGCCCTCCGTCGGGCGTTCAAGTCCCGCGACGGAGCGCAGGGTGGTGGTCTTTCCGCAGCCGGAGGGGCCGAGCAGCGTGAACAACTCGCCGTCGTGCACCTCGAAGTCGACCCCGCCGACGGCGAACACACGCGTGCCCGCGTCGGATCGCCGCCCGGAGGCACGCCCGGCGGTGTCGTCGTAACTCTTCTTGAGGGATTCGACCGTCAACATCGCTGAAGGTCCCTTCGATCAGTTCGCGGAGTCGCTCTGCAGCCCGAAGCGGGCACCCAGGCGGTAGGCAATGGAGACGAGGACGACGAGCAGGACGACCATGCAGACGCCCAGGGCGGCCAGGGTGGTGAACTGGCCGTTCTCGAACTGCTCCCAGATCAGCACCGACAGCACCTCTTTGCCGGGGCTGTACAGAAGGATCGTGCTGGACAGCTCACGGAAGGACACGACGAGGATGTAGACCCAGCCGGCCAGGATGCCGCCGCTCATCAGCGGCAGCAGCACACGGCGGAAGGTCTGGAACCACGAGGCGCCTGACACCGCCGCCGACTCCTCGAGCTCGGGTGACATCTGCGCCATCGCGGACGAGGAGTAGCGCATGCCGTACGGCAGGTACCGCGTGCAGTACGACACCAGCAGGATGAGCAGCGTGCCGTAGATCGGCAGCGACATGCGCAGATAGACGAACGACAGCGCCAGACCGAGCACGAGACCGGGGATCACGATGGGGGTGAAGGCCAGCAGGTCGAGCAGCCGTCGGCCCGGGGCCCTGGTGCGCAGGACCACCCAGGAGACGATCGCGGTCAGGAGCATCACCGCTGTCGCGGCACCCACGCCCACGATGAGCGAGTTCTTCAGCGCCGTGAAGGCCAGCGGCATGTCGAAGACGGCACGGTAGTTGGCCAGGCTCATCTGGCTGAGGGTCTTGCGGGTCGGTGCGGCGTAGTACTTCAGCAACGAGGCGTACACGAGGACGGCGACCGGCAGGACCACCGTGAGCAGGAAGTAGAGGATCACTCCGGCGCCCACGAACGGACGCGCCCTGCCCAGTTCGACCGGGCGAGGCCGGAACGCCTTGCCCGTCACCGTCTGGAAGTTGCGCGAGGAGCGCTGGAGCCAGCTGGAGACCAGCACGCCGACCGCCGCGATGACCAGCAGTCCGATGGCGTAGGCGCCGGCGGCTCCGTAGTCGATGGGGTAGGCACGCAGGACGAAGTAGATCCGGCTCGTGAACACATAGATGCCGTTCTGCAGTCCGAGCAGTCCGGGCACCTCGAAGCTCTCCAGGGACTGCACGAACATCAGCAGTGCCGCGGAGATCATGGCGGGCCGCAGCAGCGGAACCGTGACCCGGCGCAGGACCGTGAGGCGGTTGGCCCCCGACATGGCGGCGGATTCCTCCAGCGAGGGATCCATCGCCCGGAAGGCGGCCACCATGAGCAGGAACGCCACCGGGGCGAGGTGCAGCCCCTGTACCCAGATCATGCCCCAGACGCTGTAGATGTTGATCGGGGAGGTGCCGAACAGGGGCTTGAAGACGAGTGAGTTGAGCAGCCCGCTCGAGGGATCCCCGAGGAAGATCCACGAGGTGGCGTACAGGATGCCCGGCACGATGAGCGGCACAAGCGAGGCCGCGAAGAACAGTCCCTTGAACGGGGTGTCCGTCCGTACCTGCACATACGCCAGGGCCGTGCCGAGGACGAGCGCGAGTGCGGCAGAACCGAGGGCGAACCACAGCGAGTTCAGCATCATCTCGCCGGACTGCGAGTTGCCGCCGTAGGCACGTGCGAACGCGTTGAACGAGAGGCCGCTGCCGTCGGCGCTGAGGAAGGTGTCGTGGATCAGATAGCCCAGGGGCACGATCGCCAGGTATCCGACCACGACGACCGCGCCGCCGACCAGCAGGCCCTGCAGGGACAGCGGGCGCCGCAGCAGGCGCAGCAGCCGGTGCGTCCTGCGGTCCTCCGCGGGCTGTGGTGTGCGTCCGGGACGGGCTTCGGGGCCGTCGTCCCGGGCGGTGGTGGACGTGGGTGCGAGGGTCATCGGTGGTCAGCTCCCCGTCGTGGCGGCGCCGCGCAGCAGCGCGTCGTACTTCTTGTCCCAGGAGCCGTCGTCCTTGCTGAGGCCCTTGACATCGAAGGGGACGAGGGTGAGGCCGTTGAGGCTCTTGTCCCCGGGGACCTTCGTCGACGGCGTGAGCCCGAGCTTGACGAGTTCCTTCTGGCCGTCGGTCAGCAGCCAGTTGTAGAAGAGCCAGGCGCCGGCCGGATGCTGTGCGTTCTTGATCATGCCGACGCCGTTGGGCCGGGCGAAGGCGGGTATCTTCGACACCCCGCCCTGCGGCAGGTGGGTGACGGGGGCGCCCTTCTCGGCGGCGCGGTCCGTGATGTAGGTGTAGTTCATCGCCTCCATCGGCGACTGGCCGGCGGAGAGGAACTGCATCATCGTCGTGTGCCCCTTGGACACCTTGGAGTTGGCGACGATGGCCTTCCAGAGCTTGTCCACCTCGGCCTGCGACTTGCCCTGGTCCAGCCAGTACTTGGTGACGTTCTCGAACCAGTCGCTGTCGCTGACCTCGAGCGTCAGCTTGCCCTTGTACTTGGGCAGGGCGAGATCCTCCCAGCTGTGCGGCTCGTCGGCGGGCTTGATCAGGTCGGTGTTCCACGCGGGCTGGAAGACGTTCAGCCGGCTCGCCGTCCAGTGCGCGAACTTGCCGGCAGCCTCGACCTTGTCGAGTGAGGAGCCGTTGAAGTCCGCCAGGAGGTTGTTGTCGGACAGGGCCGTCATCTCCAGGAAGTTGGTCTCCACCGTGTCCGCGCCGGGCTTGCCGGCCTGGGCCTCCTGCAGCGCCCGCTGCAGGACCGTCTCGGAGTTGCCGCGGAAGACGCTGACGTGGATGCCGTACTGCTTCTCGAAGGCCTGCGCGATCGGGGTCGCGATGTCCGCGGTCATCGAGGTGTAGAGGGAGAGAGTTCTGCCCTCCTTCTGGGCGAGCTCCTTGGCTTTGGCGACCTGTTGGTCCTTGGGGAGGGCGGCGATCTGCGCGTAGGTGCCGTCCGCCTTGGCGTTGGACGCCGTGGTGACGGCGCCGCCGCATCCGGTGGTGGCGGCCGCGACCAGTAGTCCGGCCAGGGCGAGGGTGGTGTTACGGGTCCTCATGCGGTGCTCTCCTGGAGAAGGGCGTGAAGGGGGAGTGCGGTCAGCCCGCCGTGGGGACGCCGCGCAGCAGCGCGTCGTAGGCGGTGTTCCATTTCTTGGTGTCGGTCTCGGCGGTCTTCGAGAGGCTGTAGGTGGTGGTGCCGGCCGGGATCGGGTCCTTGTAGCCGGGCACGCTCTTGGCCGCCGGGATCCGCAGCGACTCGGCGATGATCTTCTGGCCCTCGGTGAGCACCCAGTCGGTCCACAGCAGGGCAGCGGCCGGGTGACGTGGTCGGGCCATCAGTGCGATGCCGTTCGGGCGGAGGATCACCGGTTCGACGGCGGGCCGCCAGGCCACGGGCGCGCCCTTTTTGGCCGCCTTGTCGACGGTGTGGCTGTAGACCGAGAGGGCCACGGCGAACTGGCCGGCGCTGAGCAATTCACCCTGCACAGTGTGGCCCTTGACGACCTTGACGTTGGCGGCGATCTTCTTGAACAGGGCGTCCACGGCGGAGGGGCTCATGCCCTTCTCCTCGGTCAGATACGTGTGCATCGACGCGTACCAGTCCCAGTCGCCGACCTCGACGGAGAGCTTGCCCTTCCACTTCGGGTCGGCGAAGTCGGCGAAGTCCTGCGGTTCCTGGCCCGCCTTGACCTTGTCGGTGTTCCACCCGACGACGAAGGCGTTGAACCGTTCGGCCGTCCATCCTCCGAGGTTCTTCGCGGTGTCCTTCAGACCTGCTTCGGCGGGGCCCTTGTAGGCGTGGAGGAGGTGCTGGCCGTCCAGGGCCCGCAGTTCGAGGTCATTGGTGTCCATGACGTCGTTCTGCGGCTTGTTCGCCTGGTTCTCCTGAAGGGCACGCTGCAGAACTGTCTCGGAGTTGGCCCGGAACGCGTGGACCTTGACTCCCGGGTAGGCCTTCTGGAACCCGTCGACGAGGTCCTGGATGTCGGTGTTGGAGGTGTACAGGTCCAGTACGCCGCCCTCGCTCTTGGCGTCGGCGAGGAGCTTGTCCGTGCGCTCCTTGCCGGTGAGGGACTCGTACGCGGCGTAGGGGTTCTTGTCGGGGGCGGAGCCGGCGGTTCCCGTCGTCGGCGAAGCGCCGCAGCCGGTGAGGAGGAGGCCGCCGACCAGAAGGCCGACGGGGAGAGCACCTTGACGCATCGCACACTCCTTGGACGAGGCGGATGGCTCGAGGGCGGACGGGAAGGGCACAGAGTGTGGGGGAGCGGTGCGGTCGCGCCGACGGCGGGTGGTGAGTCGTCGGCGGAGCGGCTTGCGGCTGCGGTTCGCGTCCGTCCGAGTGCCGGGTTCCTGCATAAAACAGCAGGGTCGGTCTTATGGTCTAACCATCGGACAAGAGCTTTACTTTATTGTTACGGCCCGGGGACGAGGGGTTCACACCCCTGGGCTTCGGGTCATGGGGAAGCGGGGGTCGGCCGGGATCCGGTCCGAAGACGAGCGACTTGATCGTGACCGGCACCGTGCGGGACGGGAAGCGCACCCGTCCGATGTCGACGTAGTCGAAGTCCCGCAGGCTCAGCCCGTCGATGACGAGCAGATCGACGGTGACGTCCAGCTCGTCCCGCAACAGCCGGCCGAGCGTGAGTGCCACATCGCCGTCGAGCACGACGTACAACGGTCGTCCCTGCGCGAACCGTTCGGCGAGCGCGTCCCGGAGGCCGCGTGCGAAGGGCAGCAGCCGGTCGTAGCTCGGCGGCCCGCTCCACGTCAGGGCGAGGGCGATGTCCGCACCCGTCTGCGCGACGTCCAGGGCGACCAGATGCCGGCGGACCGCCGACTCGACCGCACCGCTGTCGACCCTCTCGCCGAGCTCGTACGCCGGCCTGAGCACCTGCAGGTTGCGGCGCGGCAGCAATGCGTCCGGGTCCGAGATGAACCCGGTGTTGCCGCTGAGCTGGACGCTGTACTCCGATGCGCCCACCGCCGTAGCGCGGATGCACTCGCCCGGCGGAAGCAAGGGATACGGCAGTGCACCGTCGTCCAGCCGCCGGCGCAGGGCGCGTCCCAGTCGGCGACCGAGGTCTCCGAAGTCCGTACGCTCCCTGCCGTAGACGTATTCGGCGACCCCGCCCGAGAACATCACCCCGTCGACCGGGGCGAGTTCGGGCAGCGGCTCGGTGAGGAGGAGGTCCCGGACATGTGCGCCGGGCGCCGCCGCGGTGAGGGCCTCGACCAGCGTGTCCGCCATCGCCTCGGCCACGCGGTCCAGTTCCTCGCCCCGGACGGTGTCACCGCACGTCCAGCCCACGAACCCGGCCCGCTCGGCATGCACACGGCCGGCCGGATCGAGCCGGACGATACGTCCCTCGGCGTCGACCACCTGGAGTCTGCCACCGATGTGCACGGCGGCGGTGGCGACGACCCGCCCCCGGTCCAGCACGGCGAGCTTGGTGGTCCCGCCTCCGATGTCGACGTTGAGGATGCGCCGCCCGGTGTCGTACGACGCCTTGGCGGCTCCCGATCCGTAGGCGGCCAGCATGGCCTCCATGTGGTGGCCCGCGCTCGCGTTGACCAGCTCGCCCCCGCGCTCGGCGAGGACGGCGGCGATCGCCTCCGCGTTGCGCCGGCGCAACGCCTCGCCGGTGAGGATCACGACACCGGTGTCGACGTCGGCCGGATCGACGGCCGCCTCCTTGTACGCCACGTCGATGATCGCGCCGAGGGCCTCGGCGTCGATGTACTCGTCGCTCGCGTAGGGCGTGAGTTCCACCGGGGAGCGGTGCAGGGTCTCCCGCCGCACCACGAGGTACCGGCTCGTCAGATCCTCGCCGATACGCCGTAGATGCAGGCGGGAGAAGACGACCTGGGTGCCGGAGGACCCGATGTCGATGCCCACGCTGTGCAGGGTGACGTTGTCCTGCTGCCAGATCGGGTTGTCCTCGAGCGCCCCGGCCACGTCGTCGTCGTGCACGTGGTCGTGGTCGGGGAGGTACGCCGAGTGAACCGTGCGCACCCCGTCGTCATGGTTGTGGTCTTCGGCGTGCCGCACGGTTCCCGCTCCTCAACTTCCTGTGTCAGACGGTGGCCGACTGCTCCGGGCTCGGCGGGAGCGTGGCGAGCTCCGCCTCGTACACGGCGTCCATCCTGGGCTCCATCCCGTGCTTGGCCAGGGCCTCCCGGAACGTCTCACGCACATAGGACGACTCGTCGGCGTAGTCGATCTGGTCGCCACCGATGCGCCGGCTGATCCAGGCCTTCGGCACGCCCTGAGCGTTGCGTACGGACACGACCTCGTGCTTGAAGGCCAGATAACGGCTCGGCTCAGCACCGGTGTTGAAGTGCTGGTGGAACCACATGTTCGGCGGGACGATCAACGCGCCCGGCCCCCACTCGTAGCGGCGGGGCTCCTCGCCCTCGGGCCACATGAGGCTGTAGCCCTCGCCGGAGAGGATGATGACGTGGGCGCCGGGTCCGTGCCGGTGCCCCTTCTTGTACGTGGCGGTCGGGAACTGGGAGATGTGGCTGTTCATCGACCCCTTGGCCATCGCGAAGCGGATGTGCCCACCACCCGCGCCCCGCTCCTTCGCCTCGATCAGCGGAAGGTTGACCGCGTCCGCGACGAAGTTCGTGTCGAGCAGCAGCCCCTTCTGCTCGCCCCTGGGGGAGAAGTAGTCGGGCTCGCCGTCGAAGCGGTCCGGGAAGTCCCTCGGGGTGTTGAAGACGAAGTCCGGGTCGCCGTAGAGGTTGATGACGGGAGGCAGGTTCGTCGAGGAGACGAAGCGCGCCGCCTTGCGGCCGGAGCCGTTGAAGTGCTGGTGATGGGCGTTGAGCGGAATGGCGAAGATCGATCCGGCCTGCCACTCGAAGGTGACCTCGGCGCCGGAGTCGTTCCAGACCTTCGTCGACCCCTGGCCCTCGAGGACCAGGATCATCTCCTCGAACAGCTGCCGCTGGGGGGCGAGTGCGCCGCCGGCCGGGATCTCGCACACGTAGCAGTCGTTGGAGGTGCGGGTGGCCTCGTGGTTGATGAAGACACCCCGGCCGCCGCGTCGTTCCCACGGCTTCAGCTCGACGGTACGCAGATCGGGGATGTAGTGGGCCGCGATGATGTCGAGCCCTTCGGCGGCGACCCAGCGGGTGTAGGGCGATTCCTTCTCGGTGGCGAACTTCGCCGCCAGGGAGTCGTTGACGAGCGCATCCTTGGCCATTCGGCGGCCCTTCCTGGTCGGCTCTTGCGACATGACGTGCGCTGACAGGGAAATAGGGGGTGTGGATTGGTAGAACCATAAGTCCACTACTGAAGGGCGTCAACGAGTCGCGCGCGATGATCGGAATCCCTCTGCGGCCACTTCCGCGGCCGCCGTCGCGGCGGCCGCGGGTTCCAGGTAGCACCCGCCCCGGACGCGCGGCTTCAAGTCCTCTCCGAGGTCGTACCGCAGGGGCATGGCGGTGGGGATGTTGAGGCCCGGCACCTCCTCGCGGCTCATTCGGTCCAGGTGGGCGACCAGGGCGCGCAGCGAGTTGCTGTGCGCGACGAGCAACGTGGTGCGGCCCGCGCGCAGATCAGGTACGACGGCCTGATGCCAGTACGGCAGCAGCCGGGCCGTGACGTCGGCGAGCGACTCCGTGCGCGGCAGCAGGGAACGAGGTACGTCCGCGTAGCGCGGGTCGTCGGACACGTCTCCCGGGGCGCCTTCGGCGACCGGCGGCGGGGCGGCGTCGTAGGAGCGGCGCCAGAGCCGGAAGCGTTCCTCGCCGAACTCCTCGAGGACGTCGCCCTTCTCCCGGCCCTGCAAGGCTCCGTAGTGGCGTTCGTTGAGCCGCCAGTGTGCGGTGGTCCGCGCCCTGTGGGCGCCGGCGCTCCCGGCGACCAGGTCGGCGGTTCGCACCGCCCGGGTCAGGACCGAGCTGTGCACCGCGTCGGGCACAAGACCCGCCTCGCGCAGCAAGTCACCACATCGTTGGGCCTGTTGTTCTCCGTGGGAGGTCAGGCCGACGTCGGTCCAGCCGGTGAACAGCTGCCTGGCGTTCCAGACGCTCTCGCCGTGGCGGAGCAGGATCAGTGTTCCCATGCCGCCGATTGTGATCCCTCGTCCCGTCTCTTGTTCCCCCTTTCCGCATTCTGGTCTAATGGACAGACCACCGAACGGAGTGCGGCCCCAGCGGCATGCCCGTTCGCAGTGGATTCCGCCGATCGCGAGAGGAAACAGGGACCTTGCCCAAGGTGATCTTCGTCGGCAGCGACGGTCCCGAGTACACCGTCGATGCGACGGTCGGGGACTCGGTCATGGCGGCTGCGGTGAAGAACGGTGTTCCCGGGATCGTCGCCGAATGCGGCGGCAACCAGTCCTGCGCCACCTGCCATGTGTGGGTGCGCGAGGAGTTCGCGCCGCTGGTCGGACCGCCGGGCGACATGGAGGACGACCTGCTCGACCTGGCCGTGGCAGAGCGCCGGGAGACCAGCCGTCTGTCGTGCCAGATCCGTCTCACCCGGGAACTCGACGGGATCACCGTCGACATCCCCCCGGAACAGCCGTGAGCGCCGGGCGGCCGACGCACCGTTCCACACCGAGCTCCGCACCGATGTCCACGACCCGCCGGCGGGTCAGTACCTGAAAGGGATATGGCCGTGCTCAGAAAAGACATCAACGAGCTGCTCACCCAGACCGGACCCGGAACGCCGATGGGCGAACTGTTCCGCCAGTACTGGATCCCCGCGCTGCTCGCGGAGGAACTCCCGGAGGACGACTGCCCGCCGGTACGCGTCAAGCTTCTGTCCGAACGCATGGTGGCCTTCCGCGACAGCGAAGGGCGCTACGGCCTCATCGACGAGTTCTGCGCCCACCGCGGCGCCTCCCTGTGGTTCGGCCGCAACGAGGGATCCGGGCTGCGCTGCCCGTACCACGGCTGGAAGTACGACGTGACCGGCCAGTGCATCGAGGTCCCCTCGGAGGCCGACAACAGCAGCTTCTGCCAGAACGTCCAGTTGACGTCGTACCCCCTGGTGAAGATAGGCGACGTGCTGTGGACCCACATGGGGGACGCGGCCACCCGGCCCCCGCTCCCGGAGTTCGAGTGGGTCCACGTCCCGGCCGAGCAGACCTACACCTCCAAGCGCTGGCAGCAGTGCAACTGGCTCCAGGCCTTCGAAGGCGGCATCGACTCCAGCCATGTCACCTTCCTGCACTCCGGCGGACTGAAGACCGACCCGCTGTTCAAGGGCGCGAAGGGCAACGAGTACAACCTGAAGGACACCAAACCCTTCTTCGAGGTCGCCGACAGCGTGGGCGGCCTGTTCGTGGGCGCTCGGCGCAACGCCGAGGAGGGACAGTACTACTGGCGGATCACGCCCTGGGTCATGCCCGCCTTCACCATGGTCCCGCCGCGCGGTGACCACCCGGTGCACGGCCACTTCTGGGTGCCGATCGACGACGAGAACTGCTGGACATACTCCTTCGACTACCACCCCGTGCGGGCCCTCACCGAGACCGAACGGCAGGCCATGATCGACGGTCATGGCGTCCACAGCAAGAACATCCCCGGCACGTACCGGCCCATGGCCAACATGGACAACGACTATCTGATCGACCGCGAGGCGCAGAAGCGCGGTGAGACCTATTCCGGCGTGGCGGGCATCGCCATGCAGGACGCCTCCCTCCAGGAGAGCATGGGGCCCATCGTCGACCGCTCCAAGGAACGGCTCGTCCCCGCCGACAGCGGGATCATCAAGGCCCGGCAGAAACTGCGCAAGGCCGCTATCGCACTGCGGGACGAGGGCGTCACGCCGCCCGGTGTGGATCCGGCGCACCAACGGGTGCGGTCGGCGGCGGTGGTACTGCCGCAGGCCGAGTCCTTCCTGGACTCCTGCCGTGACGCGGTGAAGGTGACCCCCGGCGTCGCTCAGACCTCGGTGTGACATGACGACCGCGTCGATGCATCTGAGTGAGAGCGCCCGAGCGGCCTCGGCGAGCGAGTCCCGGTTCCGGATCGACGTACCCATCGCCCCGGCCCGGGCCGCACGGGTCGTGGCGCTGGACGATCGGGCCGCGTCGGTGGTCCGCCGTCTCGCCCAGCGGTCCTGGGCCCATGCCCGCTTCTACACCAGCCGCGAGGTCCGGGACGGCGACGGCCTGCTGCACGAGCTGGACGGCCCCACCGTTCCGCTCGACGAGGTTCTCGCCGGCACCGACGTGGTCGTCGTCCTCGCCACGGAGGACGGCGGCCGGGCCGCGGCGGCCGCGATCGGCAGGATCTGCGGCCGGCGGGGGATCACCACGGCGGGCGTGATCCTTGGCGACGGTTTCGAGGCCGACGACGCCGTCGCGGCTCTGCGTCCCTATGCCCGCGTGCTGCTGCTGTCCGCCGACGAGGGCGACGCCTTCGAACTGCTCACGGCCCTCAGGGTCTAGATCCTGTCGTTGGATCGGGTCGGCTGGGAGAGGCTGCGCCTTTCGGCCGGCCCGAGCGGGGTGTGGTGCGTGCAGTTGCAAGGCGGAGGAGGTCGGCGACAACGCGGCAGATGCGTGTGCCGCGGCCCGCGACGTCGGCGTGATCCGAACGACAGGCCCTAGGAGGACCCGTATGCCCGAGAAGGTCACCCTGCGCGGGTTGCAGCGCATGAAGGACGAGAAGCGCAAGATCGTCGGTGTCGTGGCCTGGGACTACCAGATCGCGCGCATCGTCGACCGGGCCGGTGTCGACCTGGTCTCCGTCGGCGACACCGTCGGCGTGAACCTGTGGGGGCAGAGCAACCCCTTCGAGGTGACGATGGATCAAATGATAACCGTCGCCCAGGCGGTACGCAGAGGTGTGCGACGGGCCCTGGTGAGCGCCGACTTCCCCTTCGGCCCGTTGCAGGAGGGAACGGACAGCGCGGTCAGGGCGGCCATCCGGTTCGTCAAGGAGGCCGGAGTCGACATGGTCAAGGTGGACGCGGCCTCCGATTTCCCCGATGCCGTCACCGCGATCACCCGCGCGGGCATCCCGGTGTTCGCCCAGTTCGGGATCACCCCGCAGACGGCACTGCGGTACGGAGTGGAGTACAGCGCCATTCCCTCGAGTGCCGACCAGGTGCCGGTGGAGATGAAGGACGCCCTCGTCGCGGAGGCCGAACGGCTTCAGGAGGCGGGTGCCGCCCTGCTGAACTTCACCAACTCCGGGCCGGTGGTGGGCGCGGCCGTGGCCGAGGCCGTCTCCATCCCGGTGCTCGGCGGCTTCGGCGGCGGTCCCTGGCTCGACGGGCGGATGCGCATGGCCCACGCGGCCATCGGCTATGCCGCGTCCGCCCTCGACGATCCCCCGGACACCTATGCCAACGTCGCCCGGATCACGCTCGACGCGATCACCGCCTACACCGCGGACGTGCGAGCGGCACGCCAGGTCGCCGGCGGTGTGCCCGTCCCGCCGGCGACCTGACAACCGGCCGGCCATCGGGTCGGCCTGCATCACGCGAAAGGAGCGAACGACCGTGCCCACCGCCGTCATCGACGGAATTCCCACACGCTACGAGGTCACCGGTTCGGGACCGGCGCTGCTGATGTTCTCCCCCGGAGGCTTCGACTCCAGCCTGGAGGGCTGGCGGACCGTGGGCGTCTACCGGCGCCTGCGGTTGCTCGACCACCTCGCCCGGAACTACACCTGTGTGACCTTCGACCGGCGTGAGTCGGGTCGGTCGGGGGGACGGTTGGAGCGGATCTCCTGGGCCGACTACGTCCGCCAGGGTGTCGGCCTGCTCGACCACCTCGGCATCGAGCGGGCGCACCTGATGGGAGGATGCGTCGGCTGCTCCACCGTCGCCGCATTCGCGGTCGCCCACCCCGAGCGGGTGCTGAGCATGGTGCTGTACTCGCCCGCGGGCGGGGTGAAGTACCGGATGAAACAGCACGATCGATTCCGCAGTCATGCGGTGTACGCCGACGAGCACGGACTGGCGCAGGTGGTGTCCCTCGCGCGTGGCTCGGACGCAGGCTTCACGAAGGATCCCCGGGTCGGCCCCTGGGCCCGGGTGATCCGGACCGACGCCGGGTTCGCCGACGCCTACGCACGGACTGACCTCGACCGTTACCGGGCGACGGTCACCGGCATGGCGCGGCTGCTGTTCGACCGGGACACCGTGCCGGGTCCCGAACCGGAAGATCTGCTCGGGCTGGACGTACCGGTGCTGATCGTCCCCGGCGAGGACACGTCGCACGCGCCGTCGGCCGCCAGGTATCTGCAGGAATGCCTGCCCGACAACGAGTACTGGGACGTTCCGGTGGCCGAGCAGACCGAGGAGTCGGCGCCGACACGGGTGCTGAAGTTCCTGGCGGGAGTGCGGACTTAAGAGATGAAGGGGCCCGGCCGGGAGGGGAGGCGCGGCCGGGCCCCTGGCTCAGGTGCGCGCCGACTCCTCTTCCAGCGCGGCGATCTGCTCGAGCCGCCGTGCGTGCACCCCGCCCTTGAAGGGTGTCGTCAGCCATGTCCCGACGATGTCCTCGGCGTCCTCGGGTGCCAGGATCTTGGCGGCCAGGACAAGGACGTTGGAGTCGTTGTTTCCGCGGGAGATGCGGGTGCTCCACAGGTCGTGGCACAGCCCCGCCCGAATCCCCCGGATCTTGTTGCAGGCGACGGTCTCTCCGAGTCCGCTTCCACCGAGGACGATCCCGCGCTCGGCGTGACCTTCGGTCACCTGCCGGCACACATCCGCGCACAGCAGCGGGTAGTCGACCGTATCCTCGCTGTGGCTGCCGCGGTCGTCGACGGTGTGCCCCTGCGCGGTCAGCCAGGATGTGAGCCGGACTTTGAGGGCGTAGCCGTTGTGGTCGGCGGCGATGGCGATGCGCATACGGGTCCCTTCGGCTGACGGTGAGCGTGCGTTCAGGCGATCAGCGTGCGCGTGCTCTCGGCGAACAACCCCTCCAGGGGAAGCGGCCGTTCGAGGATGTGCTGGTCCACCGCGTGCCGCATGAGCTGTTCCAGCACGGCGCGGTTCGGCTCCAGGCCGTACGGCAGCGGATCCATGCCGGTCACCTCCAGGACCCGCCGGTACATGCGGTCCGTAGCGGTGGGGGAGTTGACGCCTCCGCTGTGCAGCCGGTCCACGTAGAGCTGCTTGGCCCGGGCGAAGGCGTCGAAGACCAGAGCACCCAACTCGGGTTGTTCCGCGAGCAGTTCGTCACGGATGACGATCAGGTGGTTGATCGGGTACAGGGCGCGTTCACGCAGGGCGGTGAAGCCCGCCTCTGCGGGCTCCGGGATCAGCGGAGCAAGGGCCGAGGACGCCGGCCTGGGTCCGATCACCGCGGCGAGGTCCCCGGCGAGCAGCGCGTCCTCAAGCGAACCACCGGAGTCCACGGGGACGACGTTCGCCGGGGGCCGGTACGCTGCGACGTGCTCGTCGCCCGACAGCACCCAGGTGACCTTGTCGAGGTCCACGCCATACTCCTCCTGGAGGACCGCGCGCGCCCAGACGCCGGTGGTCACCGTGTAGCCCCGGCTGACGCCGACCCTGCGGCCCTCGAGGTCCTTGGGGCTGCGCACATCCGACGCCGGGTCATGGAAGACCGCCCCGTGGTGGAAACCGCGCACCAGGAAGACGGGCACGGCGGTGAACCGTGCGCCGTGCGCCTTGGCGACGAGATACGTGGTCAGTGCCATCTCGCTGACGTCGAACTCCAGCCCGCGCACCATGCGCCGGAAGGCGTCGACGAGAACGGGGACTTCCTCGAACTCGAAGCGGAAGCCGCGGGGCGTGACCACCCCCGTCTTGAGCGCCTCGTTGTTGCCCTGCGTCCGGGTCACGGTCCTGAGTTGAGGTACGGCCATGACTCGAAAAGGTAGCATGGTTAGTCCATAAGTCCATAGACTGTCGTTCCGGCGGGACATCCCCGAACGTGAGGAGACGACGTCATGGCGGAACAGGTGCTGTCGGCGGTAAGAACGGCGCCCGGCCGGACCGAGCTGCGGGAGTTCCCGATGCCGGACATACCCGAAGACGGAGCCCTGTTGAAGGTCGAGGTGGCGGGGATCTGCGGCACCGACGTGAAGATGTACGCAAAGCCGCCGTTCACCGACCCCGTGATCATGGGACACGAGAACGTGGGCGTCATCGCGAAGGCCGGCCGCACCTTCACCGAACGCAAGGGCCTGGCCGAAGGGGACCGGGTGTTCGTCGAGCACTACGTCGGCTGCTATCGCTGCGAGTGGTGCCACCGGGGCGAGTACCGCCACTGCGAGGCCACCGACTGGCGTACCAACACCGACGCCCGCCGCTACGGCTACACATCGGCGAACCACCCGTACCACCTGTGGGGCGGCTTCGCCCAGTACCTCTATCTGCCGTGGAACTCGGTCACCCACCGCGTGCCCGACGGGGTGTCGGCCGAACTCGCAGGGCTCGTCACGCCGTTGTCGAACGGCATCGAGTGGGCGTTGGTCACCGCGGGCGTCGGCTACGCCTCCACCGTCCTCATCCAGGGCCCCGGACAGCAGGGGCTGTCCCAAGTCGTCGCATGTAAGCAGGCCGGTGCCTCCCTCATCATCGTCACCGGCACCACCCGGGACGCGGCGCGCCTGTCCCTGGCCCGCGAGCTGGGTGCCGACCACGTCATCGACATCACCCAGGAGGACGCCCTCTCCCGCGTCCTGGACATCACCGGCGGGCGCGGGGTCGACGTGGTCCTGGACTGCACCGCGGGCGCGGGCACCGCACCCGTGCTGCTCGGCATCGACGCACTCAAGCGGCGTGAGGGCACGATGGTGGTCCAGGGCGAACTGGCCGCGTTCCCCGACTTCCCCATGAAGAAGCTGACGGAGAAGTCGATCGCGCTGAAAAGCGCTCGCGGCCACAGCTACCGCTCCTGCGAACTCGCCCTGGAGCAGCTCGCATCGGGCCGCTTCCCCCTGGAGAAACTCAGCACCCACAGCTTCCCCCTCACCGAGGTCGACCGTGCCATCCGCACGGTCGGCGGCGAGAGCGGCGAGGACGCCGTGCACGTCTCGCTCCTGCCCTGGGCGGCCGCATGAGCATCGTCGTACGCGACCCGGTTCGCGCCGAGCGGGCCACTGTCGACGCCCTGGCGGCGTTCGGCGTGGCCACCGTCCACGAAGCCCAGCACCGCACCGGGCTCCTCGACCCCGCACTGCGTCCCGTGTGGCCGGGCGCGCACATCGCGGGCACCGCCGTGACGGTGAGCGTGCCGCCCAGCGACAACTGGATGATCCATGTCGCCGTGGAGCAGTGCCGGGACGGCGACATCCTCGTGGTCTCCCCGACCTCGCCCTCCCAGGCCGGCTACTTCGGGGACCTGCTTGCCACCGCGGTCTCCGCGCGCGGTGTGCGCGGAGTGGTCATCGACGCCGGCTGCCGTGACGTGGCGGAGCTGCAGCGAATGGGATTCCCCGTATGGGCGCGGCACATCAGCGCGTTCGGCACGGTCAAGGAGACCCTCGGTGACGTCAACACCCCCATCGTCTGCGCCGGACAGCACATCCGGCCCGGCGACGTCGTCGTCGCCGACGACGACGGTGTGGTCGTCGTGCCGCGGCACGACGCCCGGGCCGTGCTCGACGGCTGCCGGGCGCGGGAGGAGAAGGAGGCCGTCAGCCGCAAACGCTATGCGAACGGCGAGCTGAGCCTCGACGTCAACTCGATGCGTGAGCGCCTGGCCCACAAGGGCCTGACCTACGTCGACCGGGAGACCGCGGATGATCATTGATGTACATGGCCACTACACCACGGCACCCCGGCCCCACCAGGCCTTTCGCAACGCGCAGCTGGCCCGTCTCGCCGACCCGTCGCTGCCTGTCCCCGAACCCGCCGCGATCAGCGACGACGCCATCCGGGAGAGCGTCGAGACCAACCAGCTGAAGCTGCTGCGGGAACGCGGCGGCGACCTGATGCTCTTCTCGCCGAAGGCATCCGGCATGGAACACCATGTCCCGGACCCGGCGACCGCACGTACCTGGGCGCGGGTGAACAACGACCTCGTCCACCGGGCCGTCGAGCTGTTCCCGCGGAACTTCGCCGCCGTGTGCCAGTTGCCCCAGACGCCGGGCGGTACGCTCGACGACGCCATCGCCGAACTGCGCCGCTGTGTGGACGACCTCGGGTTCGTCGGCTGCAACCTCAACCCGGACCCGTCCGGCGGCCATTGGACCTCGCCCCCGCTCACCGACCCGTTCTGGTACCCCCTGTACGAGACGATGGTCGAACTGGACGTCCCCGCGATGATCCATGTCTCGGCGTCCTGCAACCCCAACTTCCATGCCTTGGGCGCCCATTACCTCAACGCCGACACCTCGGCCTTCATGCAGTTCGCCGAGGGCGACCTGTTCGCCCGGTTCCGCGCGCTGCGGTTCGTGATCCCGCACGGCGGCGGTGCCGTGCCGTACCACTGGGGACGCTACCGCGGTCTGGCCGTCCGCCTGGGTCGGCCGGACCCCTCCGACCACCTGATGAACAACGTCTTCTTCGACACCTGCGTGTACCACCAGCCGGGCATCGACCTGCTGCACCGCGTGATCGGAGCCGACAACATCCTGTTCGCCTCGGAGATGCTGGGCGCCGTGCGCGGCGCGGACCCGCAGACCGGCATCGCCTGGGACGACACCAAGAGCTACGTCGACCGGGCGGGACTCGACGACGAGCAGCGGCACAAGGTCTACGAGGCCAACGCCCGGCGCGTGTACCCGCGTCTGGACGCACGCCTGACAGCGGAAGGCAGGTGACGACCACCCCATGTCCCGACTGCAACTCACCTTCGCCTGCGGCGACTACGACCGCACGCGCGCCCTGGAGGAGGGCACCGTCCGTCCCGACGGCATCGATCTGACCTATCTGCGGCTGCCCGTCGAGGAGACGTTCTTCCGCATGATGCGCCACCAGGAGTTCGAGGTGGCCGAGCTGTCGCTCTCCTCGTACGTACTGTCGTTGCGCGCCGATCCGGCACCCTTCGTCGCGCTGCCCGTCTACACCTCGCGCATGTTCCGGCATGGCTCGCTGTACTGCCACACCGACGCGGGTATCTCGGCCCCCGAGGACCTGCGGGGCAAGCGCATCGGCACGCCGGAGTACCAGTTGACGGCCTGTGTGTGGATGCGGGGGATCCTGGCCGACCGGTACGGAGTGCCCTTCGACTCGGTCAGTTATCTGACCGGCGGGCAGGAGACGCCCGGCCGCATCGAGAAGGCGGGCGTGGAACTGCCGGACTCGCTGCGTATCAGCCGCATCCCCGAGGACAGGACCCTGGCCGAGATGCTCGCCGAGGGTGAGATCGACGCGCTGTGCACGCCGCGGGTACCGAGCCCGTTCGTCGCCGGGGACCCGCGTGTACGGAGGGTGTTCCCGGACGTCGTCGCCGCCGAGAAGGACTACTACGCCGACACCGGGATCTTCCCGATCATGCATGTGGTGGTGATCAGGCGGGATGTCTACGACCGCCATCCCTGGGTCGCGCAGTCCCTCTACAAGGCCATGCTGGCGGCCAAGGACGCGGCGTACCGCAACCTGTACGACACCTCCGCCCTCCGCTTCATGCTGCCCTGGCTCACCCCCCAACTGGAGGAGGCGCGCGCCTTGCTGGGCCAGGACTACTGGTCCTACGGCCTGGAGAGCAACCACGAGACGCTGACCACGTTCCTGCGCTACCACCACGAGCAAGGGCTCTCGGAGCGGCTGTGGCGCCCGGAGGAGCTCTTCGCCCCCGAGTCGCTCGAATCCGCGGTGATCTGACGGCCGTCGTTCGAGCAGAAGAGGCGTGAGGCAGTCAGCCTCACGCCTCTTCGCATGCCCTCTCCTCAAGAAGGCGAGGTGTGTGGTGTTCAGGAGGACGGCACCACGGCCCGCCCGGTGGTCAGCAGTGCCTTCAGAGGAGTGCCGTTGTCACCGGCGACACTCGCCGGGACGGTCGTGCCCTGGGTGAGGGCCTTGCGTACCGCCATGTAGTCGGCCGGGCTGTTCACCGCGTCGATCGCGAGGAGTTCGTCCTGCCGGTAGTACAGGACGGAGAACCGCTCGCTGTCCGGGTCACCCCGCACCACGTGCTGGTCGTAGCCGCCCGACAGGCCGGCGATCTGCAGTTTGAGATCGCCCTGATACGACCAGAACCAGGGCACCGCCCGCTGCGGCGCCGGAGTGCCGAGGAGCGTTGCCGCGGCGGTCGTGGCCTGGGCCACGGCGTTCTGCACGGACTCCAGCCGTACCCGGCCGAGGCCCGTCACGGGGTGCGGCTGCACGGTGCAGTCCCCGGCGGCGACGACATGCGGATCGCTGGTCCGGGCCCCGGCGTCGACGACGATGCCGCGGTCGCACTCGAGCCCGAGGTGCTCGGCGAGCTCGGTACGCGGGAGTACTCCGACACCGATCAGCACGAGATCGGCCGGCAGCCGAGTGCCGTCGGCGAGCCGCACTCCGGTGACGCGCCCGCGTTCGCCGTCGAATCCCGCCACGGCCGCGGACAGCAACACCCTGGTGCCGCGCCGGACATGTGCCCGCCGGTAGAACTCCGAGACGACGGGCGCCACCGCCCGCGAGATCAGCCGATCGGCGGCCTCGACGACGGTGACGTCCTTGCCGAACCCGCGGGCGACCGCCGCCGCCTCCAGCCCGATGAAGCCGCCGCCCACGACCACGACCCGCGACGCGGTGGTCAGCCGTTGCCTGAGGTGCGCGGCGTCGTCACGGTCGCGCAGATAGCGGATTCCGTCGAGTTCGGCGCCGGGCACGGCGAGCCGACGGGGTCCGGCCCCGACGGTCAGGGCGAGCCGGTCGAAGGCGAAGACACGTCCGCTCGGGGTCTTCGCGCTACCGGATCCGGGGCGGCCGGAAGGGGAGAGGTTGACCTCGGTGACGCGCTCGCCGGGGACGAGGTCGATGCCGGCATCGGTGTAGTAGGACGGTGTGCGAAGGGCGAGTGATTCCAGGTCCGTCTGGCCGGTCAGGAACTCCTTGGACAGGGGCGGCCGCTGGTACGGCGGATGGATCTCCTCACCCACCAGGGTGATCGGTTCGGTGTCTCCCAACTGCCTGAGTGACACGGCAAGTTGGAGTCCGGCCTGGCTGGCGCCGACGATGAGCGTTCCGCCCGACATTGCGTGGCCCCTCTCGACTCCCTTTAATGTCAGACCATTATACCAAGCATGCTGGGTCGGTGGGGCCCGTCGGCTGGAGGCCTGCGCCGCTCGTTTGCCGTGCGCGGCGCCGCAAGTTATGTTTGACAGGCATGTCAAGCATTTCGACGGTACAGCGCAACTGGAGGATTTCGTGGGGTACTCGAGCTCTACCGAGGTGGTGGAAGCCTTCTGGAACGAGGTGTGGAAGGCCCGGAACCCGGACAAGGTCGACGATTTCGTGGTCGAGGACTTCGTCATCACGAGCGGCGGCGAGCGCATCGAGGGCCGGGAGAACTTCAAGGCCTGGGTGCGGGACTTCCTCGGCAGGATCGACGACTTCAGGTTCGACGTCATCGAGACCTTCCAGAACCAGGACGGGAGCCGGGTCGCATCACGGTGGCGAGTGAGCGGCAGGAACAACGGCGTCCTGGGCACGGACCCCGACCAGCGGCCGATCTCCTTCACCGGAACGGCCGTCTGGGCCGTGCGCGAGGACGGAAAGCTGCTGCACAACTGGGTGGAACGCGCCGCCTGGGAGCTGTACCAGCGATTGACGGAGCCTCGGGTCTAGGGTTCGCCGAGGGGTCCGGTACTCCGGGAGCCGCGGG
The DNA here is from genome assembly GCF_036320405.1 of Streptomyces sp. WAC07094. Taxonomy (NCBI): domain Bacteria; kingdom Bacillati; phylum Actinomycetota; class Actinomycetes; order Kitasatosporales; family Streptomycetaceae; genus Streptomyces; species Streptomyces sp. WAC07094. Next base: position 342,694 of record NZ_JAVMJZ010000003.1, on the reverse strand, counting down.
GAGCCGAAGCAACGGTCACCATCCGGTCAGGGACGAGCCCGACACGTGGATGCAGCCGGGACGGCCCGACAGGATCGTGTCGCCGCAAGCGACCGACGAGGGGCGTGTGATGGTGACGCATGACGGGCTGACGAGGTGGGCCGGCAGTGGCCACGTCATACGGGCGGACCCAGAGGTCGTGGCTCGGTGGCGCATTCCCGAGCGCATGAAGGCGCTGCTCATCGCGGTAGGTGTCCCGGTGACTCCCCGCCTGATCGAGCGAGTCGTGATTCAGCGCGAGGATGAGCCGGTTCTCCAGACGCCTCGCGGCCCGCTCTACCGTCTGACGGAGCATGCCGACCTTGGTGTGCCGACCGAGCGGTCGTCGTTCGGCGTCGAGCCGGAGACCGGAGCGGTCTACTACGTTGCGCGGGATGGCGCGGCTTGCTTCGCCAACTCCACTGTCGATCTATGGCTTCAGACTCTCCACTGCTACGGCGGCCACGTTACGGCCTCTGAACTCCTGAGCGAGCCGGACGACCCCGAGGAATACTTCTCCGAAGACGAGGAAGAACGGGCCCTGGCCGAGTTGAGCCACCTTGCTCGAGCGCTCGAAGAGATCGACCCGGCCGCCTTCAAGGGCTATACAGGGTTCCTCTGGCCGGCACACCTCGACCGGTGGCTCTACTGACCACTGGTCGACGCCGACGCCACACGTCATCGGGGGACATCTCTCAGGAGGACAACTCGTTCGCCGGAGGCAGGGCAGGACGTCGACATGAGTGGCGGTTCCACTCGCGCGTACCCGATTCCCGGCTCTCCGCGAGCGGGGAGGCGACAGCACAGGTCACCCGCTGCGCCGCGGAGCGTAACGCCCGGCGATGACGCCGCGCAGCCCGGCCGCATCCCGCAGAGCGAACTGAAGTGTGGCCACTTCCTCCCACGACGCCATATCGGGAAGTGTCGGAATGCAGACGAGCTCCCCCTGGTCCAGCCCGTCGAGCGCGGCCCGCACCAGATCGTCCGCATCGACGAACGACTCGTCGGGGAACAGGGACGAGGTCCCCGCGGCTTCGAAGAACTCGGTGCGCACGGGACCGGGCAGCACGACCTGGACACGGACGCCGGTGGCCGCCACCTCCTGCTGCAGGGCGAGGGAGAAGTGCAGGACGTAAGCCTTGGACGCTCCGTAGGCGGCACCACGCGGCGGCGGACGGAAGGCGCCGATCGAGGACACATTGATGAGCGTTCCAGAGCCGTTCCCGCCGAACGCGAGCAGCGCGGCGCGGGAAAGACGCGTCAGGGCCGTCACGTTGACAGCGATGAGGTCGTCGAGCGTCCCGGGGTCCGCCTCGCGCAGCGGCGCCAGTCCGCCCAGGCCGGCGGCATTGACCACGACGGCGAGGCCCTTGTGCTCGAGAACGGCCGTCTCGACGCGGGCGAGGTCGCTCGCGTCCGCCAGATCGGCCCGCAGGACGGTGGCTCGCCGACCCGTGTCATGGTGGATGGTCTCTGCCAACCGAGCGAGCCGATCGGGGCGACGGGCGACCAGTACGGGGTCGTAACCCCGCCGCGCCAAGTGTTCGGCGTACGCGCGGCCGATTCCCGAGGACGCACCGGTGATCAGCGCGGCCTGTCCGTGGTGGTTGTGCATGGTGACCTTTCGGACCGCGGCTTCATTCGCTGACTGAGAGTAGTCATCCGCCTCGGCTCGTTGTCGGACGTCGACGGGTGCCGTCCCCGTGGTGTCGGGAAGAGGTCTCGCTGACCGTCCGGCGACCACGCGCGCCGAACGATCGGCGACCGCAGGGGCCGAAGCCCCATCTGAGGCAACAGCCGACTTCGATAAAATGGAGGCGTCGGACAGTTGCATTGAACGGCCCGAGGTGATGTGGAGGGCGCCGTCATGACCGAACGGATCGCCTATCGGCGGGTCTACGAAGAGACGTCCCCGAAAGACGGCAAGCGGGTTCTCGTCGACCGTGTCTGGCCGCGGGGCATGCGCAAGGAGGACGCTCACCTGGACGAGTGGCTGCGCGATGTGGCCCCGTCGAGCGATCTGCGCCACTGGTACGGCCACGATCCCGACCGGTTCACCGAGTTCCGCCGACGCTATCTGGCGGAACTGCGCGACGCCGGACACCGCGAGGCGGCCGCACACCTGCGAGATCTGGCGGCACACGACAGGCTGACGCTGCTCACCGCCACCAAGGACGTGGACCACAGTCAGGCCGCCGTACTCGCCGAATGGCTGGGCCGCAAGCGCTGACACGGACCGGTTCGGTCACTCCGACCGATCGCGGACGAACCCGGTGCCCTGCCCGGTGGCCAGGTGTCTCCGGCCGGACCGGGCCGAGCAGCCCCGCCGGATGCGGGCGACTGCCGAGCGGCTGCGCGTCGACCGAGGTGAGGTCCACCGCGATCGCAGCCGCCGACAGATCCGCCGTCAACTCCCGCACATGCCGGCCCCGCCCGCTACGCGGCCGGGCCGAGGCCCTCGGCGAAGAACCCGTCGAGTTTGTCGATGGCGAGGTCCACGTACTGCTTCTTGTCGTAGAGGTCGGCATGGCCGGCACCGTCGATCCACAGCAATTCCTTGGGCCCAGTGGCGAGTTGGAACGCCTCGATGCTCATCCAAGCGGTGACTGCGCGGGTCCCGGCGATCATGAGCATGGGCCGCCGACCGATCAGGGGGACCGGGGCGAAGGCGTCGAAGGCCGCCATCCTGTCGATGCTGGACCATGTGAAGAAGCTCGCGGAGCGGGCGTGCTGGGCACGTGGTGTGCGGTAGTAGTCAAAGCCCTCGGCGCCGTGCTCGCCGCCGAGCGCGCGGGCTTGTTCCGCGGTCTCGGGGAACAGCGTCAGGACCGGAGGTTCCTCACCACGGGCCTCCGCAGTGCGTGCATGGGCGGCGGCATCCAGCATTGACTGGAAGACGGCCGGGTCCTGGGTGCCGTCGGCTCCCAGGCGGAACTGCCGGGCGACATCGACGGCGCTGACGGTGCCGACGGCCTTGATGCGGTGATCACTGGCCGTGGCGGCCAGCGCGTATCCCCCGGAGGCGCAGATGCCGAGCGCGCCGATGCGGTCCGTGTCCACTTCGCCACGACTGGTGAGGAAGGATACGGCGGCCTTCAGATCCTCCACCCGTTGGGCGGGGTCTTCCAGGCCGCGGGGCTCGCCACCGCTCTCGCCCTGGTAGGCCGCGTCGAAGGCCAGCGTGACAAAACCCCGCTCCGCAAGGCGCCGCGCGTACAGCCCGGCCGTCTGCTCCTTCACGCCGCTGCCGGGGTGACCGACGACGATCGCGGGACGCGGACCCGCTGTCGGTGTTTCGGGGAGGTAGAGATGGCCGACGAGCGGGATGCCGGCGCTGTCGAAGGTGACATCGGTCTTCGTCACAGGATTCTCCGTGGTGCAGTTTCAGGACCGGCCGTACCCATCCGATCGGCCGTGTGCCCAGCACTGTCCCGGGCACGTCTCCACCGTCGGTGAAGGCCGGGGCGCGCAAAAGAGGCGAGTTCGTGCCTGGGGAAAAACCTGCCCCCCTTGTCCCCGCGCTGCTCGCGCGACAATGAGGAGCATGACTTCGGCATCCGACCCGCGTGCTCTCGGAGCCTTCCTCAAAGCGCGCCGCGCACAGTTGGCACCGCTCGACTTCGGCCTGCCGCAGGCGGACTCCGCCCGCAAGGTCGCGGGGCTGCGCCGCGAGGAGGTCGCCCAGCTCGCGGCGATCAGTGTGGACTACTACACGCGGTTGGAGCAGGGCCGGGTCCGGGCGTCCGCCTCGGTGCTCGCCACTTTGGCGCGGGCGTTGCGCCTCGACGACGATCAACAGAGGTATCTGTACGAACTCGCGGGCAGGACCGACGCGCGGCCGCGTCGCCGACGGACGGCGCAGCGTGTGCGCCCCGCGATGCAGCGCCTGCTCGACCAGCTCACGGAAACGCCTGCCGTCGTGCTCGGCAAGCGTATGGACATCCTGGCCTGGAACATCGCCGCCGCGGCCCTCTACAGGGACTTCTCGTCAATTCCGGCCGGTCGGCGCAACTACGTGCGCCTGCTGTTCACGGACCCGATCGTCCGAGACATGCACCTGGAGTGGGCGCATGACGCCCGCGACGCGGTCGCCGCACTGCGTATGGAGGTTGCGGCAGACCCGGATGACCCCGAGCTCGCCCGGCTCGTCGGTGACTTGTCCGTCCAGGACGCCGACTTTCGCTCCTGGTGGGCCGAACACCGCGTCATCGCCTCCAGTTACGGCACCAAGCGCTACCGGCACCGCCTGGTCGGTGAACTCACCCTCGACTGCGACACATGGAGCAGCCCGGACGGATCGGGGCAGCGCCTGATGGTGTTGACCGCAGAGCCGAGCAGTCCGTCGTACGACGCCTTGCGCATCCTCACCTCGTGGACGGCCGAGGAGCCGAGCGAGAACGTGACGGAAGGCCGGAACCAGTGACCGCTGGGTCGCCTCCGGAGTAGATCGCCGCATCGGCCTCGCTCGCGACCGCAGTGCCGGAGCCCGGGACCGCTCTGGCGCGGGGTTCGGCGTGTGTCCTGGCGCGGGGCGACCCCTGGTCCGTTCCTATCGAGGCGGCCGTAGACGACACCTCGGACGCGACCCGCAGTCCTGACGTTTACGTTCTGTGGCCAACTATATACGAACAGCAACCACCGGGTGCCGGGCGGCGATAGTTCCACATAGCCATTATGCAGCGTTTGCAATAGAGCGCGTCTGCAATTAATGTCGTCCGCGGTAAGACGTTGGTGCGCCCGTCTCCGCTCCGAAGGGGCCGGAGAGCCGAGCGGCCCTCATGACGGGGACCTTCGGACAGGTTAGGGACCATCCGTTTCCGTCCTGACGTCGGAGCGGGCCCGGCGAATCGCTCGGAGTCATCGGCTCCGACGGCGCCCAAGGTCGAACGATCAGTTTCACAAGCGTCCCAGAGGTGTTCGCACTCTGGGCAGTCACCCGAAAGGGCATCCACATGCCGCTCAAGGACATCCTCCCGGGCCGGATCGGCTACGGCGCCGCTCCTCTTGGCAACATGTTCCGCGCCGTCCCCGACGATCAGGCCCGCGCCACCCTTCAGGCCGCCTGGGACCAGGGCATCCGCTACTACGACACGGCCCCGTTCTACGGCGCCGGCCTTTCCGAGCTGCGCCTTGGCGAGTTCCTGGCCGACAAGCCGCGTGACTCCTATGTGCTGTCCACCAAGGTCGGCCGTGTCATCCTCGACGAACTGGAGGAAGGGGCTCGCGAACTGGGCGAGAAGGGCGGCGTCTTCGAGGACGGCCTGAAGAACAAGATCGTCCACGAATGGACCGCCGAGGCAACCGAGCGTTCCATCGAGGACTCCCTGAAGCGTCTGCGCACCGACCGGCTCGACGTCGTGTGGGTGCATGACATTGCTCAGGACTTCCACGGTGACCTGTGGCTCCAGAAGTTCGAGGAGGCCCGCACGGGAGCCTTCCGCGTCCTGGACCGTCTTCGTGACGAGGGAGTCATCAGGGCCTGGGGTCTGGGCGTCAACAAGACCGAGCCGATCGAGCTGACGCTGGGACTGGACGAGCCCCGCCCCGACGGGTTCCTCCTCGCCGGCCGCTACACCCTCCTCGACCACGAGCACGCCCTGGAACGCGTTCTCCCCATGGCTCAGGAGGCGGGTGTCGGCATGGTCGTCGGCGGCCCCTACAGCTCGGGAGTCCTCGCCGGTGGCAAGCACTTCGAGTACCAGCCCGCCTCACAGGAGATCCTCGCGAAGGTCGACACCCTGAAGACGCTGGCCGACAAGCACGGAGTGAGCCTCAAGGCCGTGGCCCTGCAGTTCCCCCTGGCCCACCCGGTGACCGCTGCGGTCGTAGCGGGCGCCACCCAGCCGAGTCGCATCGCCGAGGACCGCGCCGCCCTCAACGAGGCGATCCCCGCGGAACTCTGGTCCGACCTGCGCGCCACGCGTCTGGTCTCCGACAAGGCCCCCCTGCCGCACGGCGCCTGATCATGCGTCAGCGCCCTCACCCCACTGCCCACAGGGCGGTACGAGTCAAGACAAGGAAGCACATGGCATCCACATCGGTCAGCCGGATCGTCCCGGCGTCCGGGGAACGCGTCTGGGACCTCATCGGCGGCTTTCACGCCCTGCCGGACTGGCTCCCGTACATCAGCGAGAGCACCGCACTGCAGGGCGGCCGCGTCCGCAGGCTGACCAACCCCGACGGCGAAGTGATCGTCGAACGGCTGGTGAACGCCAACGAGCAGGAGCGGCACTACAGTTACGCCATCCTGGAAGCGCCCTTCCCGGTGACGGGTTACCTGTCCACCCTGCGTGTCTTCGACGTCCCAGGACGGCCGGACACCGCCGAGGTCGTCTGGAGCGGCCGTTTTGTGCCCCAGGGTGTCAGTGACGCCGAGGCCGTTCAGTTGTTCACCGGCATCTACCGTGACGGACTGGACGCTCTTCACAAGGCTCTCTCCGGCTGATAGCCGGTGGATGACAGTGTGCCTCGCCGGCTCGCCATGGTCCGCACTCAGTGTCTCCATCGGGCACCGGGGGATACGGGGGAGTCAGGCTTGGACAGGACCGTGACGGTGATTTCCCAGTCGGCGCCGACTCGATGTGGACGCCCTGTCGCTGTGCCCATGGAGAGTGACGGGGCCTCCGGACGACCGATCGCCGCGGGACTTCCACGGTCCGCGTGTCTGCACCGCCAGGACAACGCTGATGCCGTGGTCCGAGAGCGGGGACCTCCCGCACGATCGATACGGGGTTGTGAAGCGGGTGATGGTGTGGTGTCTGCCCGCACGATCACCGTCCTGGCATGATGGCGACATGGAACGTGTGCTTGGAATCGGCGGATACTTCGTGCGGGCCACCGACCCGGGGGCGCTGGGCGCGTGGTACCGGGACTGCCTGGGTCTGGACGCCGATGAGCACGGCATCTGGCATCAGGAACCAGGGATGACGGTGTTCGCGACGTTCGAGTCCGAGACCGACTACTTCGGGTCCCGCGCCCAGCAGAACATGCTCAACTTCCGGGTCCGTGACCTGGACGCGATGCTCGCGCAATTGCGTGCCAAGGGAGCGGACGTGGCCGAGGAGACCCAGGACATGGAAGGCGTCGGTCGATTCGGTTGGGTCACTGATCCCGAGGGCAATCGGCTGGAGTTGTGGCAGCCCGCCTGACCGCGTCATCACACAGACTTGGGGCAGGTCCGGTAACCATCCGGGTCGGTGAAGTGCGGGCATGTGCCGAACCCCGGTGCAAAGGGCCCCACTTCACCTTCTGTGGAATGTCTCGGGAGACCCACGGACTGCCTGGTCTGCGTCGGTCATCGAGTGTCGCCCCGCTCAACACGCCGTATCCACGGTGCTATCGACGGACATCGGCCTCTTGCGGACCAGCCGTGGCTGAGGGCGAAGCGACTCCGGCTTTCTCCCAGGCGTGGATATACGACTTGATCGAACGCTGGTTGCGTTGCAGCACGTCGATCCGTCGTTCGATGCTGATGAGCTGACGCCGCAGTCCGTCCAGATCCTTGTCGTCCACCGGGCACGACTCAGCTTCCGTTCCTTCCTTCGCGGCGTCGAGACAGGGCAGGACCTCGCGGATCATCTCCGTCGTCAGGCCGGCTTCGAGAAGCTCACGGATCTGCAGTACCCGATCGATGGCGGGCTCGCCGTAGGTGCGGTAACCGTTGCCGCTCCGGAACGGATGCAGGATGCCGACCTCTTCGTAGTAGCGAAGCAGTCGCGTCGCGACACCCGTCTTCTCGGACAGCTCTCCGATCTTCATATCGCTCTCCTCGACCAGTCATCCATACCGACGGTGCGCCCCACTGGACACGGATGGGCGACCTCGTCGTCGGCCGCTTGACCTTCACACTAATGGAAAGGTTTAGCTTTCTCGACATTCCCAGACCTGCGGAAGCGGGTCGATCGAGATCGTGTCCAGGAATGTGAGATCAAGAGATGACCACGGGTTCCACAACGAAAGCGGGCAGGCGCAGCGGCGGTGGGTGGACCACGGACCGTATGACCGACCAGCAGGGGCGCACCTTCGTCGTGACGGGTGCGACCAGCGGTCTCGGTCTGGTGACCGCGCGTGAGCTTGCGGCGCGCGGCGCGCGGGTATTGCTCGCTGTTCGTGATGCTCCCCGGGGAGACGAGGTGGCCTCCTCGCTGCGCAGCGCATATCCAGGCGCCGACGTGGAGGTGCGGCAGGTCGATCTGCTGAATCTCAGGTCGATCCGCCGGGCGGCCGAGGAAATCGACGAGGAAGAGGCCGTCGACGTCCTGATCAACAACGCGGGCATCTCCATGGTCGAGCACTCCGTGACCGAGCAGGGTGCCGAGCGCCATCTCGCCGCGAACCACCTTGGCCACTTCGCGCTCACGGCGCTGCTGGAACCGGCGCTGCGCAGGTCGCCGGCACCGCGCGTGGTCACCGTGACGTCCTACATGCACGAGAAGGGCGAACTCGATCTGGAGGATGTCGCGTGGCGGCGAAGGTACACACCTATGGCCGCCTATTCGGCATCGAAGCTGGCCAACGCGGTCTTCGGGGCGGAGCTCGCCCGGCGGGAGCAGTCGTCCTCGGCGCCGATCACCAGCGTCCTCGCGCACCCCGGCTACAGCAACACGCCGATGCAGAAGAAGGGCAGCGGGGTCATCGGGATCGCCATGCGCGTCTCCGGCAAGCTCTTCGCGCAGAGCCCGGAGATGGGAGCCCTGCCCCAGCTCTTCGCTGCGACCGAGCCCGATCTCGCGGGCGGCTCGTACGTCGGCCCTGACGGTCGGGGTGGACGGTCCGGACATCCCACCCTCGTCCAGCTGTCGGCGGCGGCACGCGATCCGGAACTCGGCCGCCGCCTGTGGGAGCGCTCGCAGCAGCTGACCGGCATCCGCTGGCACACGGCCACAGTATGAACGTGCGGTACACGGTCCGAGAGGGCTCCGGTGCCGGTTGTCAACCGGCGATGTACTCGATCCCGGGGTAGCGCGGCGCAGCTCCCCACAGCAGATGCCGGGTGTCCCGGCGGTCGCGCAGTTGGAGATCGAAGAAGGCCCGCACGGTCGCCCGTACGGCGGCCACCGCCCGGTCGGCGGGGATCGTCCCGATCTGCAGAGTGTTGCGCACCGCCTCGGGGATCTGCGGTGCGATGGCCACGATGTCGGTGAAGGAGTTGTGGTCCGCGTCCGCGAGCCGCAGACAGCGGTGCCAGTCCTTCAGGTGCCCCCAGAACGGCTGCCAGGACCCGTCCTTGTTCAGCCCGTCGTGGACCGCGGTGTCCATCAGTAGGAACGGCCGGTCGAGACCGTGCTCGATCACCGGCCCGTACAGCGCGCCGTCCATATCGATACCGGCCCGAACCCGCCTGTCCAGATACATCACGGACGCCGACGCGGCGCCGCCCCGGGAGTGTCCGAAGGCGCCGACCCGCGTGAGGTCCAGTGTTCCGTGCAGCCCGCGCGGGAGGGGGCGTCCCTCGGCGTCGGGGTTGCCGCCCCGCTCCAGCACGGTCAGCTGGTCGAGGACGAACCGCAGATCGTCGGCGCGCAGCGCGACCGCGGCCGTGCGGGCCTCGTCGCTCGCGTCGTCGGGGCGGTTGACCACCACACGGCCGTCCGGGAACTCCACCTCGCCCGAGTCGTAGGGATGGTCGACCGCGGCCACGACATAGCCCCAGGACGCCAGTTCCTCGATGACCAGCGTGTTGTAGGTGCGGTCCGACTGGTAGCCCGGAGAGTGGAGCAGCACCGGCCTGCGGCCCGGCCGGGCCGGGGCACGGTCCGCAGTGTGGGTCTCCGGGAGAGCGTAGCCGTCCACCGCACCTCCGAAGCGGGCCTTCAGGGCCCGTTCGGCACCCGCCGGCAGCCAGGGCAGCCTCGCACGGTCGCACACGCTGGCGGCCGGGTATGTCACCGTCACCATCACCTCGCGCGCCTGCCCCGACCAGGGGTCGGTTCGCGACGGGTCGACCAGGTGCAGCTCCACGGCGCCCACCGGCGCGGGACCGGTCGGCCCGGCCAGCCGGATGGGGATGAGCTCGGCCGCCATCGCGGGCGTGGACACCGACAGGGGAACGGCGGCTGCGGCTGCCGCTGCGAGGCCGCCGGCTATGAGGCAACGTCGATTCGGGCGTACGGGACGCACTGCGCTCCTTCCGTGACCGGGCCCGAGGCGCACGGTGAAAACGGCAAAGGGGGACGCCATCGTCCGGCCTGCTCATCGTCAAGTGCCTTGAAGTCTAGATCACTTGGCGCGGGAGACCAGATTATCCATCGGTTCTCACCGTTCCCTACCGGTGAACGCCGTCGCTGCCTTCGCCGTCCGCGCGACGTCCTTCGACCGGACCGTGCCGCCCATCGAGGCGGGTGTTTGCGGGCGCTGTCGGCGGCGTCGAAACATTGCCGACGAACGGGTGGGGGCGCCGAACACCTGTGGAGCGTCAGCAAGAGGGGTACATGTGTCCGCGCAGTGCGTTGAAAAAGGGAGCCGCCCGAGGCGTTGGATGGTCCAGGCCGGAATCCTGGGACTCCAGACCAGGGAGCACGTCAAAGGAAGCGGGAGTTGGTCATGGCGGAGAAGCACGAAGGTCCGGCGGACGTGGGCGGGGATCCGTGGCAGTGGACCGAGGCCACCTGGCGGGGGCATGTGGAACGGGTGCGAGCCGGACGCTCGCTGGCTCCCGCCGTGTGGCCGCAGGGTGCGCGTGTGGCCGTAGCCCTCTCCTTCGACTCCGACCACGAGACCCCCGCACTTCGCGACGGGGAGACACGCCCCGGCAGGCTCGCCCAGGGCGAGTACGGATCCCGGGTGGCCGCGCCCAAGATCCTCCGTCTGCTCGGCCGGCACGCGGCCCCCGCCACGTTCTTCATGCCGGCCGTCTCCGCCCTGCTCCATCCGGAAGAGGCCCGAGCATATGTGTCAGAGGGCCACGAGGTCGGAATCCACGGGTGGATCCACGAGCGCAACATGCTGCTGACGGCCGAGGACGAAAGGGAGCTGCAACAGCGCAGTGCCGACACGTTGGAGCAGATCACCGGTGTCCGTCCGGTCGGTATCCGCACCCCGTCGTGGGACTTCTCCGACAACACCCTGCGCATTACCCGCGACATGGGGCTGCTGTACGACTCGTCCCTCATGGCGGACGACGACCCGTACGAACTCGTGGAGGACGGTCGGCCGACCGGGATCGTGGAGATTCCCGTGGAGTGGATTCGCGACGATGCTCCCTACTTCATGATGGAGCGCTATGCCGGCCTGCGCCCCTACACACCGCCCCGGTCGGTGCTGGGTATCTGGCGGGACGAGTTCGACCAGGCATACCGCGAAGGTGGCGTCTTCCAGCTCACGCTGCATCCCCATATCATCGGCCACCGCTCACGCCTGGTCGTGCTGGCCGAACTCCTCGACCACATCACGGCGCATCCCGGTGTCTGGTTCGCCACCCACGCAGACATCGCCCGGTACGTCGCGACCCAGGCAGGCATGGACACCCGGTACGACCCCGCATAGGACGCGGCACCCGCACGGTTCCTTCCCCGGTTCCCGGAGAGGACTGCCGACAGCGCATCGCGCCTCTTCGCGGTTGTAGGCGATCGGCTTGTCGGCACCGGCCGCCCGGCGCCCCGAGCGGCAGGGCGGAACACTTCGCCCGCTGTCGTGGCACCGGCTGAGCCGGACCGGTCGGCATCACCGTTGAGCACCTCGAGCGGGCGGCTGCGGCACCTTGTCGCAGTGCCGCTCAGGGGAAGATGGTGGGGACCAGGCCGCCGTCGACGCTCAGTGCCGCACCTGTGGTCGCCGTCGACTGCTCCGATGCGACATAGGCGATCAGGTTCGCCACTTCCTCCGGCCGGATCAGTCGGCGGAGCAGCGACGTCGCGGCGCGCCCGTCGGCGACGAACCGCCGTTCCTGCTCGGCGGGGTCCAGGCCGGGGTACAGCTCTGCCCACATCTCCAGGACACCGGAGCTGAGGGTCGGGCCCGGCAACACGCAGTTGACGGTGACCCCGGTGCCTGCCAGCTCCTGGGCCATTCCGCGCGAGACCGCCAACTGGGCGGTCTTGGTCATGCCGTAATGGACCATGGTCGTGGGGGTCTGGATTCCGGCTTCACTGCTCACGAAGATCACCCGTCCCCAGCCGCGGTCCTTCATGCGCGGCGCGTAGTGCCGTGCCAGGCGCACCCCGGAGAGCACGTTGATCCGGAAGTACCGCAGCCATTCCTCATCGGGGATCTCGAATACCGGTTGGGTGGAGAAGATGCCTGTGTTGTTGACGAGGATGTCCACATCGGGCAGTTCCTCGATCAGGGCGGCGGCACCTTCGTCGCTGCTGACGTCTGCTGCGATCCCACGGGCTCCGAGTCGTTCGGCCGTCTCACTGACGTGGTCCGCGTTTCGACCGTTGACCACGACGTCGGCTCCAGCGGATGCCAGCGCTTGTGCAGCGGCCTCGCCGATACCGGCGGTCGAGCCGGTGACCAGTGCGATGCGTCCACTCAGATCGATCTTCATCAGCCGGGCTTCCCTTCGATGGCGGCGCGGCCCTCGGCGCTGCGGGCTGGTGGTGTGGAGCGCGGGCCGGTGATGGAAGGCGAGGGATCAGATGTGGGGGAGACGGATGGGCGGCACACTCGCCGATGGCCGTGCCCGGTCGGCCGCGTGTACACCCCCCGGCACATCGAGTCGTCCCCGCCAAGGGTGCAAGAGCGTTCCGCGGCCCCGTTTTCACGTGTCTGTTCGTTCGTGGATGTGGTGGAGTGCCAGGTTGAGGTACTGGGCGAAGCGCGGGTAGTTCTCGCTCATCGGGAAGTGGCCGATCTTCTTCATCTCGATGAACTCCGCTCCGGGGATGGCGTTCGCGGTACGGCGACCGTCCTCGGGTGTGGTGAGGTAGTCGTACTCACCGGTGAGCATGATCACGGGGCATCGCTCGCCGTCGATCTCGCTCAGGCGGTGCCGTAGATCGTGGTCGACGGAGTAGAAGTACAGGTCGCCCTTGAACGCCTCGGATCCCTGGGTGTAGTAGAACCAGGTGGCCCAGCGGTCCTGATCAGGCGACTGCGGAGCCATGAGGTCCCAGACGCCGCTGGCGCACACCTGGGCGGCGTTGGCGTGGGGGTGCTGCCACCAGTCGAGGTAGAAGCCGGGGGAGTAGTCGGCTCCTTCGACAGGGATGACCGCCTTGAACCGGTCCGGATGTCGCAGGGCCAGTTGCAGCGCGACGTTCCCTCCGAACGACGAGCCCATGAAGATCGGGTTCTCAAGCTCGAGGGCGTCGCAGAAAGCGACGACGAACGCCGTGAAATGGTCTGCGGTGAGCCGGTATTCGTCCTTCCACCACTCCTGGTTCAGCGGAGGGTCGGACTTGCCGTGACGAGCGAGGTCATAGGCGATCACCCGGTACCGGCCGGTGATCTGCTCGTCCTCGAGCAGGCCCCGCCATTGGTGGTTGTGGCAGCCCGCGGTGTGCTGGCAGACGAGCGGCTGACCTTGCCCGTTCTCCAGGTAGAAGACCTTGTACTCGGCGTCCTCCACATCGATGGTGACGTAATGGCCGGTCACCGGGGAGATCCTGCCGCTGGCCATGGGAACACCTCACCTTCGTGCGTCTCGGCGGGCAGTGTCCCGGCCTGCGCCGCCGAGTGGGCCCGTGATCCGGAGCAGCTCCAGCTGCCGGGTCACGCAGCGCAGGTTCTGCATGAGGACGAGCAGGTCGCCCTCCAGACGCATGCCGCGCCGGAACGTGGCCGCCCAGATGCCGTGACACATGGGTGGGGGGACTTCCTGGCAGAAGCCGTGCCAGGTCTCGGCATCGGCGCGGATCGCGAAGTCGTACGACGAGAGAGGCTCGGGATCGGTGACCAGCTCTTCGACCGTGCCCTTGTGCATCCGCACCAGGAACCGATGGTGCTCCATGTCCAGCAGGAAACTGCAGGAGTAGTACTTGCCGTGCGCCTGCAGCTCCGGGTCGCCATTGCTCAGCCTGCGGAACTCGCCCACCGCATCCGACGTGGTTGGTGATGTCATGCCCATCCCTCGGGGTGTTGTCGCTCGGGCCTCGGGGCGAGCCCAGCGCTGTGAAACGGGGCGTTCCTTTTCTCAGCTTGCACGCTGCCTCCCGCTCCGCAATCCGAGCGTGTGCCGTGCGGGATACCGAGGGATGCCGAGCGCTTCGGCATGTGCTCGATCATCTGGCGGGCCGATGCAGGGCGAGGTCGGCCTCGCTGAACCGGCCGGCGACCAAGTCGGCCTGGTGCCAGTGGGGATAGATCAGGTCCGGCGCACTGACCCTGTCGAGCCGGTCGACATCCTCGTCCGCCAACCGCACATGAAGGGCGCCGAGGTTGTCGGCCAACTGCTCGTCCTTGCGGGCACCGACGACGACGCAGGTGACGCCCGGCTTTGCCAGTAGGTAGGCAAGGGAGACCTGAGCGGGGGAGGCGTCATGCGCGGACGCGATGTCGACAACGGTCTCGATGGTGTCGTACAGCTTGTCCTCGTTGCGCACGGGGGGCTCGGACCATTCCGTGACATGCCGGCCGTCGGGGGCGTCCTGCCCACGCCGGTACTTGCCCGAGAGCAGTCCGCCCGCCAGCGGGCTCCACACCATGATGCCCAGTCCCTGATCCAGTGACAGCGGCACCAGCTCGTATTCGGCGTCACGCGACTCGAGCGAGTAGTAGATCTGATTGCTGACGAAGCGCTGACAGCCGTGCGTGTCGGCGACACAGAGCGCCTTCATGAGCTGCCAGCCCGAGTAGTTGGAGACCCCGAGGTAGCGGACCTTGCCGGAACGCACCAGCAAGTCGAGCGTCTCCAACGTCTCTTCGAGCGGGGTGAGTCCGTCCCACTGGTGCACATGGTAGATGTCCACGTGGTCGGTCCTCAGACGACGCAGAGTTCCCTCGATCTGCTCGAGGATGTGAGAGCGGGACAGGCCTTCGTCATTGGGTCCCTCGCCCATCGGCAGGCGCACTTTCGAGGACAGCAGCACACGATCGCGCCGGCCCGCGATCGCCTGACCGAGGATGTCCTCCGCGGCGCCCGCCGAATACATGTTGGCGGTGTCGACGAGGTTCACGCCCGCATCGAGGCACATGTCGATCTGGCGCCTGGCGCCGGCCACGTCGGTGTGGCCGACATTTCCGAAGACGTCACTGCCGCCGAAGGTCATGGTTCCCATGGCGAGCACCGAAACCCGCAGGCCGGACCGGCCCAGTTGCCTGACTTCCATTTCAGCCGAGTGCCTTGTGAAGGGAGTCGAGGCCGTCGCGGTAGATGCCGGTGAAGAGGGTGACGACTTCTTCGTCGGTGGCTCCGTCGGGGACGAAGCGTCCCGACCACTGCACTTCGGCGGTGTCGTCCCGGCCCGTGATCGAATGCACCCGCAGTGTGGAGATGTAGTCGACCACGGGAAAAGGCGCCTGTGCGATGGCGTAGCTGTAGCGGCGTTCGGTGTCGTCGAAGTCCACCAGACGCTCGATGATGACGTCACCGTCGGGGTTCTTCAGCTGCCGGACGCGTCCTCCCTCCAGGAGAGTGCTCTCGGGGATGTAGGGGAGCCAGTCGGGCAGGGAGCCGAAACCGCCGATCAGTTTCCATACGCGTTCGGGAGACGCGGGTACGAGTCGGCTTACGGATGTGGATGCCATGGTGTTTCCCTCGGGCTTGTCGGTCGACTCTGACGGGTGTCCATCAGGCACCTTCCGGGAGAGGCGCCTGAGGGCTGACCAGACCGGACTGACGCAGGTCGACCCAGAAGCCGGCGGGGATCTTCTCCTGGACGGCAGCTATGTCCTCGGCGATACGACTGGGCTTCGTGGCGCCGGGAACGGCGGCGACGGAGACGGGGTGGGCGAGGGAGAACTGCAGGGCGGCGGCTTTGATGCTCACCGCGTACCGGTCGGTGATCTCCCTGATGCGCCGCACCTTTTCGACGATCTCCGGGGAGGCGTCCGCGTACTCGAAGTGGGTGCCACCCGCGAGTATCCCCGAGCTGTAGGGACCTCCGACGACCATGCCCACCCCTTGCTCTGCGGCCATGGGCAGCAGTCGTTGCAGTGCGTGTTCATGGTCGAGCAGGGTGTAACGTCCGGCCAGCAGGAAGCCGTCGGGCTGGGGCTCGTCCAGGGCGAGGGTCAACTCGATGGGTTCGGTGCGGTTGACGCCGAGTCCCCAGGCTCTGATGACACCCTCGTCGCGCAGGCGGGACAGCACGCGGAACGCGCCGGTACGCGCCTCCTCGAACTTCTGCAGCCACGCATCACCGTGGAAGTCCTGTGCGATGTCGTGGACCCAGACGATGTCGAGCCGGTCGACGCCCAGTCGTGTCAGGCTTCCTTCGAGGGAGCGCTCGGTGGCCTCTGCCGTCCACTCGTGCACGATCTTGTTCTTGCGGCCGTGCTCGAAGAGGGCGCCCTTCTCGCCCAGGTCCCGGGCGCCGACTTCCTCCTCGTCGAGGATGATTCGACCGACCTTGCTGGACAACACGTACGCGTCGCGGGGCTGCTGCGAGATCACCTGGCCCAGCCGTAGCTCGGCCAGACCGGCACCGTAGAGCGGGGCCGTGTCGAAGTAGCGGATGCCCTCGTCCCATGCTGCCTGCACGGTGGCGCGCGCCTCGTCGTCCGGGACCGCGCGGAACATGTTGCCCAGTGGTGCGGTTCCGAAGCCGATCCGGTCGGGGATGATCTCTCTGAGCTTCACGGCGGTGTCCTTTCGAAGCTGCTTCGTGGTGGTGTCCGGGGGTCCGGGGTGTGTCGACAGCTCTGCGACCGGAGGGTCGTCCGCCGGGCCGTGATTTCCGACGTGCGGATGTCTGTGTATGAGCCCGAGGACGGTGAGAGCGACGAGACTCGGCGCGCGCTCCGGCCAGGCGGCCCGAACCGCCCGCCGCCCGCCACGACCGTGATTGACGCAGGGCCGGCTGTCGGCGCTTTGCCCGTGCGACACCGAGGGTCCAGGGCGGCCCGTCGGTGAGGGAGCCGCAAGGCCGGGCCGACGTGCTTGGGTGGCCGGCCACTCACATCGCGGCGTGCCGGACCGAGGAGCGCAGCACAACGAGCCGGAGCGGTTGGACGCCACGACAGGCCGTGACGGCGAGTACCACCAGAGCGCCACGGCAAACGCCGGTGGGCCGGCGGGGGCTCGTGATGTTGGTCGCAGGCCCGAGGGCGGGCCGACTCGGCGAACAGCGATTCGAGCAGGCCAGGCGTGTCGAACCACCGTTCTTCATCGATCGTGATCACGGAATCGTGTCCGGCAAGCCCAAGTGGGGCCGACAGGCGGCTCGAGCAGGGGATACTCTCTTACGGTGTCGAATCGGGCAGGAGCAGCCGGACTGGGCATCGCACGGGTGGTGGCGCACTGCGGAGGCAACCTGGCGACGGCCCTGCATTACCTGACGGCCGCCATGGCCTCCGCGCCGGAGAGTCCGGAACCGTACACGGTCCTTGCCGAGCTGTGGAGAGACAAGCCCGCGGACCTGGCCGAGATCGTTCGGGATGCCGACTCCTGGCGGGCGGTACTGGCGCACGCCTACGTCAGTTTCCTTGAGGGCGACATGGACGCCGCGGCGCTCGCGATCGGATCGGTCACGGGCGCGCAACCCGACATCGCCTGGGCAAAAGCCCCGTGGTTCAACGAAGAACGGTTTGTCGGTTGGGTGAGTGCCGAGGCGCTGGCCGAGGCCGCGATGCGCACGATGGACTACGGCCATGATCTGGACACCGAGGCCATGCGGGAGCGTTTCCGGCCCTGGTTCCGGGCCATCGACGTGGTCTCTTTCCGGCGGCCCGCGCCGGAGGCCTTGGCCAAGATGGCGATTCTGCTCCGGGCATGTGGGCTCACCGATGCCTCGCTGGCCCTCTGCAACCGGGCGGATTCCGTTCAGCGCATCATGCTGACTGAGGTGGTGCGAGCGGGCACGTGGCGCAAGCTGGGTTCACTCGAACAGGCCGCGGCGGCGTTCGAGCGCGCACTGGCCCTGGACCCGGCCAACTGGTCGCTGTGTCTGGACCTGGCCGATGTGCGCGCCGAACAGGGGGACTTCCTCGCCGCGATCCGGCTGACCGAACACGGAATGAAATTCCGTCCGACCGAACCCACTCTGCGCGCGGCGGCGGCCGCCTACCGGGCACGGCTCACCGGCTCGCCAGCCGATCTGAACGAGCTCATCGAACTGGCCCCCCACCTGGCGAACGGCTCCTACAGGGACCTGCTGATCGACCACGCATGTGCGGGACCCGCTCTGCCTGCCGAGCTCGTGGCCGAGGCCCGGCGCATCCAGAACAGCTGAGTCGTCGCTCCTCGAGGACAACGGCCGCCGTCGGGAGTGGGCCCCTCGTCACTTCTCCGGGGCCGGGACGCCCAGCCCCGCCTGCATCCGCAACGGCTAACGGTCGGGAGAGCGGCGCCCCCGCGCACGTCCGGAGCCCCGGGCGCTCACCACCGGCCACCGCACCCGTCCCGCGTCAGCGGCACGACGCCCTGTGCTGGAGGTGCCCGCCCAACAGCTCCACGTGTTCCGTGGCCGTGGCACGACCGCGGACGACGGTGACGGTGACCCGTCCGGGCGTCGGTTCCGAGAGGGCGAAGGCGTAGAGCGCACGCCGACCGTCCAGGACGGGTGGCAGTTCGGCGGACCACGAGAGGTCTGCCGTTGCACGTCACCGTCCGGACGATCTCACGGTTCGCGCCGAACACATGGACCTCGGCGAACGTGTACGTACTGAGCAGGGGAACGAGCGTGGGACGGACGGAGAAGGGGGTGTCACGGCGGTCGGAGACGCACGACGTCGAGGTGAACCCGTCGTCCGTGGCGGCCGAACCGGAGCAGAAGGCGCCCGTCGGCGGACTCCCAGACGAACGTGGCGGCGCTCCGGCCGACAGCGGCGGTGAACATCCCGTGCGGGCCCGGAAGGTCCTTGATCGACAGTTTTGCCGTGAGGTTGGCTCTGGACGCGTCGACCACCTGGCCCGAGTCGGCTGTGGCGGCCCGCGGCAACGCCGCGCGCGTCGAAGAGGTCCTCGACGACGGCTTCGCCCTGGACGGGCCACCCCCTGCGGTACAGGCCACCGCCGAGAGCAGCACCGCACCGGCGACACATCCAAGAAGCCCGTTCATGTTCCCTCCGTCCCCCATGTCGGCCGGAGGGTGGCGCCGGGGCCAGGGTTTGTGCATCGCTGAGTACTTCCGGTCTCCGGCTCAGGAGTTGCCGTCAAGGCGCGCCGACACGATGCCGATCGAGCCGCCGATCCGCAGCGCCACGGTACGGGTCGGCTCCACGGTGAAGCCGGCATCGGCGATCCGCTGCGCCACGGCATCGCCTACGTTGTCCTGCAGTTGCTCGCGCATCCGGCCACGCATCCCGCCCTGCCGGTGCCCGTGGTGGTGCCCCTGCTCGTCGAGGACCGCGTCGGCCAGGACCAGCTGCCCGTCGGACCGCAGCACCCGCCGCACCTCGGCAAGCAGCGCGTCCTTCGATGTGCTGTCCAGGTGGTGCAGCATCAGGCTGGAGAAGACCCGGTCGAACGAGCCGTCCTCATAGGGCAGTTCCTGCGCGAACCCGCGGTCCAGGCGAATGGTGAGGCCCGCCCGTCGTGCCTTGCGTTCGGCGCGGATCAGCGCCTTCGGATCGGGGTCAAGACCTACGAGATCCACGCTCCGATGACGTCGACCGGTCGCCCTCAGCAGGTTTCCGGTTCCGCAGCCGACATCCAGTACCCGGTGCCCGCCCCTCAATTCGGCAAGCTCGATCATCTTGTTGTGGACGGAGTGCAGCCCGAACACCCGGTGCGCCACGTCGTAGAGCGGCGTCAGGAATTGGCGGCCCAAGCCCGGAATGTAGTCACGCTCGGAACGCGACTGAGACAGTTTTTCGGTCATGTCGTCATTCTGACCGCGCCCGGGGCTGCGGACCTGTACCGATATGCGGCTTCCATGGGACGATTCGGCGGTGCGGACCGTAAGAAGGGCGCCCGCCGGGGACGGGCCGGCGACGTACTCGATGCTGCCGGCACCCGGCGAACTGCCCGTGGCGACCAGGCGGCTGGACCACAGCTGGGAGAACACCGGTACCTTCGAGGAACACGCCCACGACTTCCCCGGCCTGGCGTACTTCCCGACCGCCGGCGGGCTGTTGCGCACCGGCCGGCAGTCCTGGTCGATCGAGGCCGGCGACCTGTTCGTCGTCGCGCCCGGCGACGTGATGGGCCACATCACCGCCACCGACCTGGCCCAGGCCCACGGCTGGGGAGTCTTCTTCACCGCCGACGCCTTCGGCCCGGACGTCCCCGGCGCCCATCTGGCCTGGCGCACGCACCCCTTGCTGTTCCCGTTCGTCCGCGGTGGGGCGATCGGCGCCCTGCGTTTGCGGGTGCCCGAGCCGGAGCAGCCCGATTGGACCGCTCGCCTCGAAGCACTTCACAACGAGCTGACGCATCGTCAGGACGGCTACCGTGAGGCGGCCCTGGCCCACCTGACCCTGCTGCTGGTCGGAGTGTCACGGCTGGCCGCAGATGTTGTGGGCGACCTCCGCGAGAACCGGGAACCACTGCTCGCGGAGGTGTTCCAGGTCATCGAAGAGCGCTATCCGCAACCGCTGTCCCTGCGTGACGTCGCCGCGGCGGTGAACATCTCCCCGGGGCACCTCACCTCGACGGTGCGCCGTCGCACCGGGCGTACGGTGCAGGAGTGGATCACCGAGCGCCGGATGGTCCAGGCCCGGCGGCTGCTTGCGGCGACCGAACTGCAGATCGGCGAGATCGGCAGGCGGGTGGGCTTCCCCGACGCCGGCTACTTCGCCCGCACCTTCGGCAAGGTCCACGGAATGAGCCCTGCCCGTTGGCGGCGGGCCGGCGCCGATCCCGCAGGCGGTCCAAGACCCTGAGGGAGCCGCTTCGTCTTCGTTCAGGGCGCAGAACCCACCGGCACCTCTGCCCGCACGCGCAAGGTGCCGCATCGAGTTCTTACGGAGGCCGTCAGCGAAGAAGGGCCTTTCGGCGGGCCGCCGCGCGGGCATCAGCCCACGTTCCGGGAAGCTGCCGTTCGCGGGCATCGGCCGCGGCCCTCTCCCGGCCGTAGAGCACGCCCCAGGTGAAGCCGGGCTCGCCCGCCGCGTGGGCGGAGACGGCCAGTTGGCGCAGAGCGTCGCAAGCCACAACGCCGTCGTGCTGCGAACCGCTCACCTGCTGGACGGCCTTGACGCGCTTGCCGAGACGCCGCGCGGGCTTTCCCAGGGCGGGGCGGGCCGCCTCCGCGGCGTAGCGGAGCCTCTTCGCGGCCTTACGGGCGTGATGGACGGCGGCGTCCCGTTCGGAGCCGGAGGGCATCTGCAGCACACGGCCCATACGCCGCTCAAGTCGGCCGTACTCCTTGACGAGCGCCTTGGCCAGCACCTTCTCGGGCTCACGGGCCGCCTTGGCGCGCAGCGGCGGCGCGTCCGTCAGGCCCTTCAGCTTGTCCAGCAGATCCAGGTAGCGTGGCGAAGTGAGGGCGTCGAGGGTACGTCGACGGCACTCGGCCCGCCGCCCCACATCCCAGGCCTGCAACCGTGCTGTCACAGGGCCGAGGACCAGCTCGCGGGACAGTTCCCGCACGCCTGAGGCCAGCCGCTCCCGGAGCACCTCGTGATCGCGTTCCGCCCCGAGCTCCCCGGCGAGCCACCCGAGATCCCGCCGCACGGGGTCGGTGAACTCACGGTCGAGGACGGAACGGTAGGAGCGCAGGCAGCCGCGAAGACGGCGGGCTGTCGTACGCATCCGGTGCACCGCGTCGGGCAGGTCGCGACGAACGGCCGGGTCGAGGTCCATCAGGTCGTCGACCAGCCGGTCCACATAGGCGAGCACATGAGCGCCGGCCGACCCCGGCGCAGCCTGGACGCGGGCGTCCGCCGTGCGTTCCAGAAGCCCCGTCGTCTCCGTCAGAGCATGCACCACCTTGGACGGGTTCCGCGCACGGTCCACTCCGTTCTTCCGCAGCACCTTCTCGATGCCGTCCAGGAGGGCGGGGTCACCGTCACCGGCCAGTTCCACCTCCATCTCCGTCCACACCCCGTGGCCACCGCCGTCGACCAGCGCGTCGGCGCGCACCGCATCCATGCTCAGGTCGGCCAGGACGTCGCCCTCGGCGTCCAGGAGATGGCGCAGGGAACGGGTGGAGCGGATCCGCATCACCGGGCGCAATGGTGCCCCGCGAGTGCGGGAGAGGGTGAGCTCGCACAGTTCGCCCGGGGGGACGCTTTCCGACGACAGCGGGGCCTGAATCTCCTCCCGGCTGTCGTCCGGCAGCGGCAGCTTCAGGTGCCAGCCGGCGTCCGGACCGCCCGTCCTGCGTCGCAACGACGCCCCGGTACGGGTCAATCGCAGATCATCGGTGTCGTAGTAGACGGCGTCCAGTTCCTGCACCCCGCTCTCGGCGAGCGTGGCGACCGGCTCCACCGCGGTCAGATCGGGCAGCCAGGAGATGTCCGTGGGTGCCGTGTACTTGCGTTCTGTCTCTCGTATCGACTGGGCCATACAGTGCCCGTAGACGAAATCCCGGGCCTCAAACCTGCACGTACGTCGGTTTTGGTCACCCCGCGGGAGTGTTTTCCATGAGTGGCGAGAGCAGGCAACGGGGCGGATCTCTTGGACTCCGTTCAGGATTGAGCCGCCCTTCGACGCCAAGAGCGTCGGACGGGGCACGGTGACACTCGGTGTCGGCTGCCCCGACTGACCGCCCCTGACTGCGAGCCCTACCCAGGCGCGCGGATTCCGATGCTGCCGAAGCCCTCTTGGGACGTCCATCATGTGCTGTGCGCCGACTGATCATTCCGTGGCTACAACTCGCACCATTCACCCGGATCGCGAGGCTCCCCGGTGCCGTCAGTAAAGGGAACTCGCCGGTCGGCAGCCGGACTTCGATGTATCCCTGGCCACGCGTGCCCAATTCGTCGTGAAGTTTCGACATACCCTGCATGTCCGAACCCCTCTCCGCTGCGGAGAATCGTTCTCGGAAGCGCGTGGAACCACTGGCTCAAAGCCAGATCGGGAGGTGAAGTGATGAGCAGCGTGAAGTGGGCGGCGACGTCACCTGGAGTGGGCATGTGCGGTGTTGGGGTGCCGCGGCGAAGACTGACCGTCCGGCATCGGCGGGGAGCGCCGACAGCGCGTCCGGAGCGAGGAATCGCAAGGTGCTTCGGCTTCGTCTGGTCCGGTCTGGTCGCAGAACAATTCGGAGACCGGGATCGCAGCCCGCTGACGGCCGCCGGCTCGGAGATCACGACCGTCGCGCGCCGCCGCTCACGTACCACTCATCGCGCTCGAAGAAGGGACGCACGCCGGCTGGACGTGACGACTCAGGGTGATACCCCTAGGCCGAGTTGAGTACCTGTGCTCACGTGCGACGCCTCCCGCGTCGCCAGTATCGGTGCAGGCGCTCGACCGACGGCGCCGGTTCGATCCAGCTGAGACAGTTACGGAGAACACGCCATGTCCCGACGTATCGCCTTGTCAGTGGCAGCCGGTGTCGTCGTCCTCGGTGGCGCCGGAACCTTCGCCCTGGCCTACGCCGAGGAACAGCCCCCCGCCCTGGCGCACAGCACCGCCCGCTTCACCGCCCCCGAAGGCGACCGTCAAGGCAACTTCACTTTCACCACCGAGGTGACGGCGTCCTCGGGTCTGAGGAGCCTGAAGGTCATGGCCTGGCCGGTGGATTCGTCCCTCGCCAAGATGGAGCCGACGGCCAAGGAGATGGCCGGAGCCGAGCCGGCGACCTGTCAGCCCGCCGGTGCGGACACGGTGCGGTGCACCTACAAGACCGGCGTGACAGGCGCGGAGACCGCCGCGTCCCCGCACGGCGCCTGGCACGTTGCCGTACTCGCCACCGCCAAGGACGGCACGACGACCCTGGACGACAAGGCGGCGGCGTTCACCGTCGACTGAACACGACACTCTGGGGAACGACCACTCGACCTGGGTGACCGGACACGCCCTTAACCGGGTTCTGCCCGGAAGATCATGTGACTACCGGGCTGCAACGATGGAACGCGGCAGACGAACGACCACGACACCTTCGCCGAAGCGTAAGCGGCGGAGAACAACCTGGCTGCCCCGCTTGTGACCTGTGCGGTAGTGGTGGGGTGCGATCGAGCCAGAACCCTCGGAGTGGACGTCGGCAGCGCGGAACTCCGTGTGATCCTTGGTCATCGCGGCCGGGCGATCTGACGCTGCCGACGAGGCGGACCGGGCTTCGCTCCGGCTGAAATGTGGTCATTCGTACGGCGGAGTGCGGCGCGCGTCGGCTTGTGTGAACAGGCCACGCCCGATTGTCTGCGTCGCGTCAGCCAGCATGTCCGCTGTCGGCCGGTATCTCCGCTGACAGGCGGCTACTTCGGGAGTTGTCGTGCGTGCACGAAGCCTATCTGTCGCGGCCGTAGCCGCTGCCATCGTCCTGGTCCAGCCGGGCCTCGCCGTCGCGGCGGACGACCCCAACACCACAGTCACGTACACCGTCACGTCCGGCGCGTTGTCGATGTCGGCACCGCTCAGCGCCAACCTCGGCTCGGGAGCGCCCGGCACCACGATCAGCGGCGCGCTCGGTACCGTGACCGTCACCGACGATCGCGCCCTACTCTCGGCCTCCTGGACTGTAACCGCGTCGGAGACGGACTTCACGAACGGTGCGTCGACGATTCCCGCCACCGACGCCGGCTACGATCCCGGGTCGATTACGACGACCGGCACCATTACCGCCACCGGAACACCCGTGACGCTGAGCGGCACCGCGACGCCGGTAGTCACCGGGACCAGCGGTGTCGGAGACAACACCGCGACGTGGAACCCGACAGTCTCCGTCAGCGTGCCCCCCAGCGCCGTCGGCGGGAACTACACCGGAACGCTGACCCAGTCCGTTGCCTGACGCAATGAAGGGTGCGCGCCGGTACTGGGTTCTGCTGCTGGTGCTGGCCTTCGTACAGGCGGCCGGGGTGGTGCCGGCGGCGGGGCACGAGGCCCCCGGAGCGCCCTCCGGCCGCCACCCGGCGGCGGGCAGGACCATCGGTATCAGGCTGCTGGATGCTCCGGAGAGCCGACGTGCCGATCCAAGAGCCCATGCCTACATCGTCGACCACCTCGCACCCGGCTCGACCATCGAGCGGCGGGTGGAGGTGACCAACGAGTCGGCCACACCGATGCACGTGAGCGTCTACGCCGCGGCGGCCACCATCGCAAAGGACAAGTTCACCTTCGCGCCGCAGCGCACTCCCAACGAGCTGACCGGCTGGACGTCACTCGACACGGCGGACCTTGACCTGGCGGCCTCCGAATCGGCGCGGGTACGGACCACCATCCGGGTGCCCAGGGACGCCGCCGCCGGGGAGCGATACGGCGTCATCTGGGCGCAGACGGGCACCGGCACGGACCGCTCGCACAATCTGACGATGCTGGGCCGGGTGGGCGTCCGGATGTACATCGACGTCGGTCCCGGTGGTGAGCCGCCCTCGGACTTCAAGATCGAGCGGCTCTATCCGACCCGAGCCCGCGACGGGCGGGGCGAGCTCCACGCGCGGATCCACAACACGGGGGCTCGTGCCCTGGACATCAGCGGGGCACTCTCCCTCTTCGACGGACCGGGCGGACTACGTGCTGGACCGTTCTCTGCCAAGACGGGCACCACACTGGCTCCGAGCGGCCGTGCGGAGGCGGTCGTCCCGCTGGACGCACGGATGCCGGACGGCCCATGGACCGTGAAGCTCACGCTCAAAAGCGGCATGGTCGAGCACACCACGCGTGCCACCATCACTTTCCCGACGACTTTTGGCAGCGCGGGAGCGGTCGCCGCGTCGGCCTCCCAGCAAGGGCACTTGCCTACCCTCGTGGTCGCAGGGCTTTCAGCCCTCGTCCTCGTCGCTTTGTGCCATCTGCTCTCCAAGTTCCTCCGGCGCCGCGGGTGACGACTCCGACCGAGCCCCGCCCCCGCAGCCGGCTGATCTGCTCCGCGGGCGACGCATGACGTCGTCATCGAGCGCGTCACCATTTTTGCGCCGACGGCATCCTCGCCGGCGCTTCGACCTCGGCGTACCACTCGCCCACCCGCTGTGTTTGTCGAGTCTCGTGTGCTCGCCGCGATCACCGTCGTGTCGTATTCACGAGCCCACTCGCGGAAGCGTAAAAGATGCGTATCTACGGCTTGCTATCGATGGTTTGGAAGCGGAGATGTCGGTGTTCAGGCAGGGGAGAGGGCGGGCTGGAGCAAGCCGCGGCACGGGAGGTATGGGCGGCATGTTTCGATC
Source organism: Streptomyces sp. WAC07094 (assembly GCF_036320405.1). NCBI lineage: Bacteria > Bacillati > Actinomycetota > Actinomycetes > Kitasatosporales > Streptomycetaceae > Streptomyces > Streptomyces sp. WAC07094. The sequence continues at coordinate 316,429 of NZ_JAVMJZ010000003.1, read as the reverse complement.
GTCGCTGAGGGTACGGGCCCGCAAGTCAGGGGCGGCCGTGGCAGCCGGGCTGGCCGTCCCGGCGATCGTCCTGGCCACGGCCTGGACCGCCACGGATCAGGGTTCCTACGTCGACCAGGCCGACGAGCGGACGGTGCCGACGGTCGACACCGTCACCACCACGGGCCGAACCGAACCCAGTGGCACCGCCACCACTGACCCCGGCGGCACCGACAACGATGCCAGCACCGGCCTCACATTCACGGTCATCCCAGTCGGCCAACCGTCCCTGACCATCACCAAGAATCACGCGAACGCCTTCGTTCAAGGCGAGGACGGCGTTTACACCGTCACCGTGGGTTCCGCCGCCGCGGCCGGCCCGACCAATGGCTCCACGGTCACCGTTCATGACATCCTCCCCGCAGGCCTGCGGGCCGACAGGATCACCGGCGGCGGATGGCACTGCATTCTGGCCACCCTCACCTGTACCCGCAGCGACGTGTTGCCTGCCGGGCACAGCTACCCGCCCGTTTCCCTGAAGGTCCACGTCTCCTGCAACGCCCGTGCGCGGGTCACCAATATCGCTACCGTCACTGGAGGCGGTGACACCACCGCCCACACCGCCACCGACGCCACGACGATCAAGCACCACGAGCACTACGGGCGTGACGGCGGCGGGCACGACGGCCACGACAGGCGCCATGACCGGTGCGATCGTCACGACCACTGAAAATGCTCAGCCCGCGTGGGCGTAGCGGAAGACGGGCCGAGACCGACGAGCCCTGCTGGACCTCCGTCGGCGATCGCGAGCCGCACGCCGATGGAGGTGAATGACTTGGTCAACGAGTAGAGGAGGCAGGGGTGTTCGAGCTAGACGGCACCCACCAGCCGTCGGCCACGATGTGACCGTGGCTCCACCTGCTGCAAGACGGTCGGCAGAAGGCCGTTCACGGGAGCGCCGGCCCTGGTGTCGCGCGCGTGCCATCTCTCTTTCCCTTGGACGAGGCTCGAAGGAGCAGACCCGCTTGTTCTTCCAGCAGGGCCACCGCGAGCAACTCGCCGTCGGCAGTCCCGAAGCGCTGACCCGCCTGGGCGTAGAGGCGTCGGACAGCCTCGGTCACGGTATGCGGCGTCGAGTTGTCCCGCGCGAGTGACACCACCATCGCCAATTGCTCCTCGATGTGGTCGAGCCCGAAGGACGCCAGGTAGTCCCCGGCGAACAGCGCGGACAGATCAGTTCGGATGAACGCACTGGAAGCAGGGCTGTCGGCGAGGACGTCGCGCAGTACGCCCACGTCGATCCCCATGCGGCTGCCTACCAGCAGAGCCTCCGCCGTGGCGACGGCTTGTCCGAACCACAGCAGATTGACCAGGAGTTTCGCCGTGTAGCCGGCGCCGTGGCCCCCGACATGCACAATCCGGCCGGGATCGGCTACGGCTTCCAGGACTCGCCGGTGCCTGGCAAGCAGGGCGGGATCACCACCCACGAAAAGCCGTAGCGAACCCGCCTCGGCGTCCTTGGGGCCCCCGCCTATCGGGGCCTCGAGCACATCGACCCCGCGTTTGAGCACGCGCTCCCGGTTGGGAGCCGACGCCATCGGCGAATTGCTCGTCATGTCGATCCAGGTCGCCCCTGGCGGGAGGGCGTCCACTACGCGATCGTCCATCACGGCCGCGACTTCGGAAGGACCCGGCACCACGGTGAGGAGTACCTCGGCCTCGGCGGCGGCCGCCGCCGAGGAGGGGGACCAACGTGCTCCCATGGCCAAGGCGGTCTCGGCTCGCCCTGGGTCGATGTCGTGTGCCACCACCTCGTACCCCGCAGCGACCAGGTTGTTGCACATGGGGGCACCCATGCGCCCCAGTCCTATGAGCCCGATTTTCGACACGCCCCGAGCCTACGGGTCGTCCGGCCAATGATCACGCGACCGATTCCCTGAAGGGATCCGTGGGGATGATCTCCGCCTTGTCGAAGAGCTGCTCCAGCGCCTCGTGTCCGTGACGCCTGCGGAACTCGATCTCGGCTGTCGTCACGGGCAGGGTCCACAGGATCCGGACGTGACCCTCGGGCAGCGGACAGTGTTCAAGGTCGGGGCCATGGAGATAAGGCAGGCTGATCAGCAGGTGATCGCAGGTCGAACCCGGCACCCATGGTTCGCCGATCGGCATGCTGTGCCTGAGGTCGAGTTGGTGCCTTCCACAGTGGTAAAAGGCGATCATCGCCATGATTTCGACGAACCGCTTATCACGGGTGCCCGCGGTCATGACGAACTCAAGTCCATGGCCGTGCTTGTTCATCGAAGCCCAGCATCCGGCGGTCACATAGGCCCAACTGTCGCTACGGGGACCGGGACCCACGACGAGAACTCGTAGATCGGGCACTGACTCCCGTCGCTCCGGCCCGAGATCGAAGTCGACAGCCTCCACGCTGTGCCCCATGAAGAACGCCCGGACATGTGAATCGACGGCCTTCGCGGCCAGCAGCCTTGCCTCGCTCACCGAACCATCATCGCAGATCGTCATCGGCTGCCCGTCGCTGACACAGCGTCATGGCGTCGCGAGTATCGACCGCGTGAACCTGGCCGACCGCGGGCATGCCCGTTACACCTTCCGTGTGCGCCTGTCGAACACGGCCGGGCGCGGGTTTGAAGCCGAGTGGGATCGCTGTCGCTGGATCGCCCGGATTGCGCAGGAGTTCGACGGCTGGGCACCGGAGCGCACTGCGCTGATCACCGACAGTGACACCGCACCGGTGCTGCGTCCCCTCAACGCCCTGCCGATCGGGACCGGTGGGATCGGGTACCCGCGGTGACTCTGCTGGGTGACGTCGCCCACCTCTCCGCGCCGAACGGCGAGGGCGCCAACCTGGCCATGTACGACGGTGCGGAGCTCGGTACGGCCATCGCCGCGCACCCCGATGACGTCGAGGCCGCGCTTGTCCAGTACGAGCGGGCCCTCTTCCTCCGCATCGCTGACGCCGCCGCCGAGGCCGCCCGTGACTTCGAGCTCTGCTTCGGCGACGACGCGCCCCCCAGCCTCATCGGACTGCTTTCCGGACACGAGCAGACCCGATGAGCCGGGCCAGGAGTCGTGTGGGTGCATGTGGCGCACGGGCTTCGAGGAACCGGTCGGCATGCGCGGACGGGGTCGACGCCCGTCGGGGAGGTTGGTCGACGCCATCGCGAGCGGATCCGGGCCCTTCTTGCAGGGCTGAACGTCTCCGGCGAACCGGCACTGCACCGGTCGTGTGGCGAGCCCTGTCAAGCACCGCCGCCGTTCTGTGCCAGGCCGGGAAGCTGTGCCGGGGGAGAGAGATGCTCCACGGTGGCTCCAGTGATGCTAAATTTGGTGTCATGAGTGCCATCACGCTGCGGATCCCCGACGCCATGGACAAGCAGCTGCGTGACGCCGCTGCGGACGCTCCGTCACTGAACGACTACATCCTCAAGGCGGTACGTCGGCAGATGACCCTTGACGCCGGACGCAAGCTGGCGGCTGTCGAACCCCTCGACCTCGAGGGTGAAGGCGACGCCCTGTGACCATCCGCAAGGGCGACGTCTTTGACGTCGACACCGGCAAGGGTGTGCGCACGGTACTCGTCGTCAGCCTCGACGGGCTTGCGGAGGCGTACGGAGCAGTGGTCGCGCTCGTCCTCCATGCCCCGGCCGCGCACCCCGATACGGCGATGAGCGTGCGGCTGACCTCCCCCCTCGAAGCCTCGGTTGTCGCCGTCAACCTGCTCCAGCTCGCCGCCTCGCGGTTCGACACCGCCACCCTGCACGGCAATGTGGGCCCCGAACAGCAGGCGCTTGTGGACAACGCGTTGCGCGCTGTACTCGACCTGTAACGCGCCAGGCGTCGACAGCACCCCACGGGCCACACGACCCGACGGGCATCGTCCTCGACGACAGAGCACGCGGCGGGACTTCACGGCACAGGGCATCGCCGGCGCATGTACCGCCTTGTCCCTGCACTGTCACCGCTTCAGGTGACTTTCGCTTCAGGCCCGTTCGCGGCGCCCCATGGCCGTCAACGGGACCGGCGACGGGGGCGCCGTCGGGCAGCGTCGACGGGCACTTGGGGGAGGTCACCTGCACAGGTGACATCGGATGTTCCCTTGAATCCCGTAGAAGAGCGCTTCTGGCGTGCGCTGATGCGGGTGATGGTTGCGCTGCCGAAGGCCCTGGACGACGACCTCCTGAAAGCCACCGGACTGACGATGTCCGAGTATGCGGTCCTGGTACACCTGTCCGAGGTCGCCGAACGGGAGATGGGCATGACAGATCTTGCCGCGGCGACCGCTCTGTCTGTCAGTCGTATCTCGCGAGTGGTGAATGCGATGCAGGCACGGGGCTGGGTGGAGAAGCGACGCGATGTCCACGACGCCCGGGGCAGCATGGCGAGCCTGACGGACGAAGGCCGGCGGCGGCTTTCCGCTGCCTATCCGACAAACCTGGCGAGCGCGCGCAAGGCGCGTCGTCGACCACCTGGACAAGAACTCGATGGCAGCCCTGGCCGAGCAGTTCGAGACCGTCGCCGCGCGGCTCGACTGAGTTCCCTTCAGGATGACGCGCGCATCCGTCGGCTGCCCGTCCTGCTCCGCCCGGGTGCCGTTGCCCAGCCCGACCGCGTCGGCTCGCCCGGGGTCGGCGAGCGCGTGAACGTCAGCCCTTCCGGAGCCCCTGGAGCAGACGGCCCCTCCAGAGCGAAGGTCAGGCGGGGACGGTGAAGATGCGGTACTCGGAAACCGTCGTGAAGCCGAAACGTCGATACAGCGGTTCACCCGCGGGGCTCGCCACGAGCGCGGCGAGTCGCATCCCGCGTTCGCGGCCCACCTGAAGCGCTGCCGCCGTCAACGCTCCGCCGATGCCTCGCCGGCGATGGGCTTCGGCCACATGGACGAGGAAGATCCCCGCCACCTCCTGCGCCGTGATCACCACGGTTGTACCCACGACTCGGCCGTCCAGCACAGCCGCCAGACGGACGATGTCCGCGTTGTCCTGGCGCTTCGACTCGATCCGCACCATGTCGGCTTCAAGCTTGGACGGGATGCCCATGGAAGTGCTGTATGTGCGTACGAGTTCTGTCAACCGGTCCAGGTCCCTGACCTCCTCGATGCGAAGGTCGGTCGGTGCGTCGCTCGGTTGGGTGACTCGGTCGAGCGGCCGCACCATCACCGGAACAACGGTCAACTCCGCCGCACCGCTCTGTTCGAGGGCGGTCGGAGTGCCTTCGGGGCTGTCGGGGCCGACCCACCACCACCAGGGCACTCCGGCGAGGTGAGCTCGCGCCGTGGCCACCGCCTGTTCGATCGTGCTCAGGGAACGGACACGGACCACACCGTTGAACTGGGGGGTGCCGAGCCCGCTGCGGAAGTAGTCGACTTCACGCTCGTGGGGCTGACCCTCGTCCCATCCTGTGAGGTACTGACGAAAGTTGGCGAAAACCCGCGCGGATTCGGCGTCGTCCCATATCTTCACTTCTGCGTGTTTCCATTTCTCGTCGACCGGATCGACACCGACCGCGGCCCCTCTGAGCGGCACTCCGGGGCCGGGTCAGTTACGGAATGCGCGGAGCACCATGTCCCCGTAGCGACGCCAGGTCTGCCGATCGTGCTCGTTGTACCGGACCAATTGCAGCGCTGCGCCGCACAGCAGCACGCGGAGGTCCTGCTCTCCGACATCGTCGCGAAGTGCCCCGGCAGTCCGCGCGCTCTTCATCAGGTCCACCAACTTCTCCAGGACGGAAGCGGCCGCCGGAGACGCGGCGTCCGCCAGCCGCTCCGCCAGGAGCCGGTCACCGGCCAGAGTCTCGAAGAGTTCCGTGACGTAGCGGCGGAAGCCCTCGTAGGGATCGGCCTCGTGAACTGCTTCCGCCGCGCGCAGCTCGAATTCCTGCAGGCACAACCGCGTGATCGTCTCGACCAGACCTTCCTTGGTGGGGAAGCTGCGGTAGACCGTCGCCTTACCGACCTGAGCCCTGGCCGCGATCTGCGGGACGGTCGCTTGAGTGCCGCATTCGCGGAACACCTCCACCGCGGCGACGATCACCCGCTCATGATTGCGGCGTGCGTCCGCCCGCTTCGGGGACGTTGCGGCTTGTTGTGCCATGGAAGCCTTGGAAGGTTTCATCGGTCGGGCTGTCTGTGCAGGATCCCGGTGCTCCGACCCTCAGGACCGACCAGTGGTCCCGGGGCTCCGCAGGGGCGGGGACGGGACCGCCGGGAGTCTGCCGGAAGTGCCGTTGTCGGGCGCGTCCAGTATCGGTTCGTCACCATATATTTTGGTCACCTCGACGTCCAGCACGGTGGAGATGCGGCCGAACGTCCAGTAGTACCCGATCACCTGGAGCGCCTCGACCAGTTCCCGCTCGCTGAGGAACTGTCGTGCGGTGTCGAAAACGTCGTCGGCGATACGCGGGTGCTGCACGATTTCGGCTGTGAAGCGGAGCAGTGCGCTGTCATGCGGAGACAATTCGGCGTCGTCGAGTTGTCTGGAACGTATGAGTTGCCGGGTCCGTTCGTCGACACCGGCCGCCTGTGACATGGGGTTGTGCTGGGCCGCGACGAAAGTGGTTTCGGTGTATTCGGCCACCGTGAGAATCACCAGTTCTCGCGAACGGGCCGGCAGCTGGAGCGCCGTGAATTGTGCCTTCGCGAGCTCGATGAACGGCTTCACCGTGCCCGCCGAGTGGGACAGCATCCACGCTGCAGCCCGGCTGTGGCGCAGCCTGCCGTTGCGCCGCAGCCGTCCTGAGCTCCCAGGGTTCGACATGCCGTTCAGGAGGCGTCCGAGATCGAACCGATCCGGGGTCCGTCGTTCGACGTGGGTCGGTAGGCTCGAGTGGACGGACCTTGAGCAGATTGTGAGCCGCAGCGTGATTCGAGACCTCTACAACGTCCGGGTGCGGCAAGTGGAGGACGCTGACGCGTCACTCACCGAAGAGGAAGAGCGGCGCTTCCAGGCTGTGTTGTTCAGCGAACTCGGCAACAAGATCGCCGACCAGGGTTGGGCGCGTTTTCCGGCATACACCCCGGAGGACCGCCGACGCCTGGTCGAGGTCGCACACCGCCTCAGTGGCTATTGGGGGCAGCAGGTGTTCGTCGAAGCCGAGGACCAGTGTCGTATGAGGCTCTGTCTCGCCGGATACGAGGTGCTGCCGGAAGGCTCCTGAGTTCGGTGCCATCTCTGGACGGCCCGGCTCTTCGGGTGCCGGTTGGCCGCCAGGTCGCGGGGTGAGGGGCCGGCGCTGCCCCTCCCGTGGATGAGTACGGCGTGCAGCGTGGCGGCGTCGGCTCCCAGAAGGACGCGAAGGCTGGTGATGCCGTGCATGGCGAGGTGGTCACCGTCCTCCTCGACAGCAGTCGCTCATTCCTTGGTCGCGCCGGCGAGCATCCCGGACACCAGCGCGCGTTGGGAGAAGAGGAAGAGGACCAGGACCGGCAGGATGGCGATGATGATGGCGAGGGCGAGCTCCGGAATGGTGATGTCTAGACCCGCGCCTGCCACCGGGTTGAACGACGGTGTGGAGGAAAGGAGTTGGTTCAGGCCGACCTGGATGGGGAATTCGTCGCTGTTCGGGAGCACGAGATAGGGCAGGAAGAAGTTGTTCCAGTTGCCCACGAAACTGAAGAAGGCGACGAGTCCGATGACGGGCTTGGCCAGAGGCAGAGCGATCCGGATGAACAGTTGCCATTCCGAGCAGCCGTCGATGCGGGCCGCGGCGAGCAGGTCGCGGGGCATGCTGGTAGCGAAGTAGATGTACACCAGGTACACCCCGAACGGGTAGAACGAGAACGGCAGGATCACCGACCACGCCGTGCCGATCAGCTGGAACTTGTTGAGTTCGAGGAACACCGGCAGTACGAGCGTCGCCGATGGCATGATCATCGTCACCAGGGTGATGGCGAGCAGTACTTTGCGGCCGCGGAATCGGGTCAGAGCCAGCGCATAGCCGGCCGGAACGCTGGTGAGCAGCGTCAGAACCAGCGAACCGAGCGCATAGACGGCCGAGTTGCGCAGCCAGGTCAGAACGGCGCCGTTCTCGAAGGAGAACAGGTGCCGCCAGGCGTCCCCGATCCGGCCGAACGAGCCGAAGGACAGCGGATTGTCATGGACGATCTGGCCGGCCGTCTTGCTCGGTGCGAGGAGCAGCCAGATCACGGGCAGCACGAAGAAGACCAGCAGGACGGCGAGCAGCAGGCCGATGATCACGGCGGATGCGGTTCTCGAGGGTGTGGTGCGGAGGCGCATGGGCGCCGGGTTCCAGGTCATTTCTCATCCAAGGTGAACATGTTCGAACGCCACACCAGCAGCCCGGCGCACAGCAGGCCCAGCACCAGGAGGAAGACGGAGATGGCGGCGGCGCCGTTGAAGTCGCCCTGCTGGAAGGCGTAGACGTAGGCGAGCTGGTTGGGGGACCAGGTCGGGCTGACCCTGCCCAGGCTGGCGGTCTGCAGCAACTGCGGCTCGACGAACAGCTGGGTGCCGGCGGCGAAGGCGAGAATCGTCATGTAGGTGATCCATTGCCGGATCATGGGGATCTGAATGGACCAGGCGGTGCGCCAGGGCCCCGCACCGTCGATGCGGGCGGCTTCGATCACCTCGTCGGGGATGTTGTTCAGCGCTCCGTACATCACCACCATCCAGCCTCCGGCACCGGTCCAGAAGGCGATCAACATGAAGATCACCGGGAGGTTGCTGGGGGACAGGACGGCGGCGAAGCTGTCCATCCCCAGCCCTCTCAGCAGCCACGAGACGGGGCTGACGTCCGGGTCGAGCATGAACAGCCAGACCAGGACGCTCGCCACCCCCGCGAGCGCGCCGGGGATGTAGTAGAGGAACCGCAGGAGCGCGGAGACCGATGTCCGTAGACGGCTGCGCAGGACGACGGCCGTGAGCACCGTCAGCACCACGAGTACCACCAGCCAGAGCAGCAGGTACACCAGGATGTGGCCGAACGCGGGCAGGAAGCGGTAGTCCTGCGCGACCCTGGTGAACTGGTTGATGCCGGTGAACTGGCCATGGTCGTTGGTGAACGCCAGGTAGAAGGCGTAGCCGGTGGGGAAGACGCCGAAGACGAGCAGCAGCAGGGTGTAGCCGGCGACGAAGAAATAGCCCGCGGTGCCGCCCCGCCGCCGCGGCAGTACGCCGTGGCGGGGTGGGGCGGCGACGGCGACGGGCTGGGAGTCCAGCAGCGTCATCGGTCGGTCACCTTGTATCCGTTGGCCTTGGCCTGGTCGCTGATGGCCTTCTGCCAGGCCGGCAGTGTCGATACGAGCGACTTGCCACCGGTCAGGGCCGGCAGGACGACGCTCGACCAGGAAGTGGCGTCGGAGAACTTGGTGTTGGACCAACCGGTCCACACCTCGTCGGCCGCCTGCTGGAAGGGCCCGCTGACGTCGTCGGCGAAATAGTTGCTGTTGGCCGGGTTCGCCAGCCACGCCTTGGCGGCAGGTGCATAGGCCGGGTATGTGGGGGCTGAGGCCTGGTTCTCGTTGGACGTGGTCAGCCAGGTCACCAGGTCGGTGGACGCCTTGAGGTTGGCGCTGTGCGAGGAGACCATCCAGACTCCGCCACCGACGTTGCCCGTGCTCGCGGTCGTCTCGCCCGGCCAGGTCAGGGGCGGTGCCGCCGCTATCTGCTTGGCGGGCGTGTGGAACGCGGCCTTGAACACATACTGGCCGTACCAGGACGGGCCATAGGCCATCAGGACCTTCGAGCCGCTGTTCTTGGCGAAGCCCTGACTGAAGAAGCCCTGGGTGGTGACGGCCTTGGCGGAGATCAGCTTGTCCAGCAGCGTCGCCATCCGGGTGCACTTGGGGTCCTGGAGGTTCACCCGCAGAGTGTCGGCCTTGGTCAGGTTGAACGCCGGGCACTGGCTGGACCAGAAGTACGACTCGTGGGAGTTGGTGTCACCCACGGAGCCGACGAGGTATCCGGGGTGGTCCTTGGCGACCTTCTGTCCCAGGGCTTCGTACTCCGCCCACGTGGTGGGGGGCCGGTAACCCCACTTGTCCATGAGGGACTTGTTGTACCAGAGGACGACCTGCGCGATGTCGTTGCGCATGCAGTAGGTGTGTCCGTTGAACTGGCACGGGGTCAGTGAGCCCTTGGCGAAGCCGTCCAGGGTGTTCTTGGGGACCAGCTTGTCGTCCAACGGCGCGGCGAACGGGGTGGCACCGGGCTTGGTGGGGGCGGAGGCCCAGGTGACATCCGTGGGAGTGCCGAAGACGACGTCGGGCCAGCCCTCGCCGGTGCGGTCGAACAACTGGACCTTCGTCTGGAGGTAGGTCGAGCCGTCGGCACCGCCGTCGTAGGTGACGATCTTCATCTTCACGTCAGGGTGCGACTTCTGGTACGCCTGAACGGACGGCAGGCGCGTGGAGTCGGCCCAGACGGTGATCTGCGCGCCGGACTTCTGGGCGACGGGCTTGAACGCGGACGTGCCGCCCTTGGCGGCCGGACCGGTGGAGGGGTCGGCGCTGGCGCATCCGGCCAGCACGGTGGCGGAGGCCAGAGTGCAGGCCGCGGCCAGGACACGCACCGATGCGGCACGCCGGCCGGTTCTTGCAAAACGGGAAGACGTCATCGTCTTGCCTTTCGTGGTTCGGGATCGTGCGGAGTCGGGTGGGGCGGAGTCAGCGGGGCTGTTCCACGAACCGCTGGAGCCCGTTGCCGTAGCCGAAGTCGAGGGGCAGGGAGATGCCGGGCCCGGCAGGTGCGTGCACCAGTCCCCGGTCGTCGACGTGACGTTCGCGGACGACGGTGGTGGAGGTGACCAGCGACTCGTAGAAGGTCGTGTTGGAGATGGCCATGCACAGGTGGTGATTCGGGATGTCGGAGCCGTGCACCTCGGCGCGCAGCCGGAAGGCGTCGGCCAGGTGGGCGGTGCGCATGGCACCGGTGATGCCGCCGCGCAGGGTGGTGCTGGCCCGTACCCCGAAGGTGGCGGCTCCGCTCTTGATGAAGTCGGCGGAGTTCATGTGGGCGCCGTCTGAGGTCTCGGCGACCAGCAGCGGGACGCTGACGGAGGAGGCGAGCCGCTGGTATGCGCTGATGCTGAACTCGCGCATCGGCTCCTCGTACCAGAGGTAGTCCGCCTCGGCCAGGGCGTGGCCGAGGTAGATGGCGTCGGGGAGATCGAAGCCGGCGGAGCCGTCGTACATCAGCGGGATGTCCGGGCCGACACGGTCGCGCAGGGCCTGGCACAGAGCGCCGTCCTTGCGGGCGTCGCCCCACGCGTGCAGTTTGATGCCGCGGTAGCCCAGTTCGAGGCACTGGTCGGCGACGGAGAGGAACTCGTCGGTGGTGGCGAAGGTGGAGGTGGAGGCGTAGGCGGGAATGGCGTCGCGGAAGCCGCCGAGCAACTGCCACACGGGGCGGTTCTGCACCCGTCCCGCCAGGTCCCACAGCGCCACGTCGATCAGGCCCAGCGCGGGCAGGGGCAGTTCATGGATGCGGTCGAGTTCCCAGATACGGTGCCAGAGCCATTCGCGCTGAAAGGGGTCCGCTCCGAGGAGTTCCTCCCGGAAGACCCGGTCGACCAGATCCCGCAGGGTGACGGCCGCTCCCGGCCGCGCGAACACCGCCACCCCCTCGGCGCCTTCGTCGGTGCCGATGTGCAGGACCGCGCCGTCGCCCACCGGGGCGCTGCCGCTGAGGCCTTGCCGCCAGAAGAAGGGCGGGTCGGCCGCGGGGACGTCGATCGGGTGGACTTCGACATGTGTGATCTTCATTGGCGCTTTCTGTTCCTGTGGTCGAGTACTACAGGCCGGGAGGGGGCCGCGGCGGCCTAGAAGCCGCCGTAGGCCTGCAGCTCGTAGATGCTGCCGCCGTTCCAACTGGAGGCCGTGACGGTCAGACGCAGGTAACGGGCGTCCACCGGCGAGTCGGTGAGGGAGTAGTTCGCCTGTGCGGCGGTGTAGTCGGCCGTGTGGTCCTCGAACGTCGACCAGTGGACACCGTCGGCCGAGTACTCCAGGAGGTACTTGTAGCCGCTGGGCTTCTCGAACGTCGTGACCACGCCGGAGACGGTGGTCACCTTGCCCAGGTCGACCTGGATCCAGGACGGGTCGGGCAGGCCGAGGCCCTGGGCCCAGCGGGTGGACAGGTCGCCGTCGACGGCGAGTTCGGGGGTGTTGGGATCGGAGAAGGAGGAGACGGTGACCGGCGCCTTGAGGGCGAGGTCGGTGTCGGCCGGCATGGTGATCGCTGCTCCGGGACCGGGCTCGGAGGCGTTGAGCGCGGCGTCTCTCGCCACGACGGCGAAGGTGTACTGCTTCTCGGGGGACAGGCCGCTGACCCGCAACTGCGTCTTGTCCGTGACGGCGATCCGCTTGCCGTCCTGGTAGACGACGTAGCTGGTGACGCCCTGGTCGTCCGGTGCGGCCGACCAGCTCACGTCGGCGACGCTGGGCAGCAGCGGAGTGACCTGGGGACGGGCCGGGGCGTTCGGTGCGGTGTGATCGCCGCTGGGCGGCAGGGCGGAACCGTACGCCTGCAGTTCGTAGATGCTGCCGCCGTTGAAGTTGGATCCGGTGACGGTGAGCCGCACATACCGGCCGTCGGTCTCCTTGGCGGAAGCCGAGTAGTCGGTCTGCTCGGTGGTGTCACTGCCGGTGTGGTCGTCCAGCATGGTCCAGTGCGCCTCGTCGGGGGAGACCTCGATGCGGTACTTGTAACCGCTGCTCTTCTCGAACGTGGTGATCACGCCGGAGACGTCGTACTGCGCCCCCAGGTCGACCTGGATCCAGGACGGGTCGGGCAGGCCGAGGCCCTGGGCCCAGCGGGTGGACAGGTCGCCGTCGACGGCGAGTTCGGGGGTGTTGGGATCGGAGTAGGAGGAAACCGTCAACGGCTTGTGCAGCGCCAGGTCCTCGCCCGACGGCATGGTCACCGTGAGCGGCGGACTCGCCTGGGATTCGTTGCCCGCCGCGTCGCGTGCGGTGATGGTGAAGGTGTACCTCTTGCCGGCCGTCAGGTTCGGCACGCGCACGGAGGTGCCCTTGGAGGCGCTGACGAGCTTGCCGTCCTGGTGGACCGCGTAGCCGGTGACGGCGGTGTCGTCGGTCGCCGCCGGCCAGGTCAGGCCGGCCACGGTGGGGAAGTCGGTGACGGCGCCGGGCTTGCCGGGAGCGGTCGGTGCCTTGTGGTCACCGGGTTCCGGATCGGGGTCGAGGTGCCGGTAGCGCGGCTGGAGACCGGCGTTGTCGACGATGGACGCGGGAAGCTGATCGCAGCCGTCGACGGTGGCGTTGTTGAGGATCGTGTCGTCGGTGCTGTTGAACTGGGCACTGAACTTCGGCGTGGTGGTGAAGTTGTAGTCGGCTGTGATGTCCATGCCGTGGTTGAGGAGCAGCCACTGGTAGGCGATGTTGCAGAAGGCATTGCCGGTGGTGTGCCAGTAGCGGCTGCCTTCGTCCTGGTAGATCGCGCCGTAGGCATGCTCGGGAATGTTCCGGATGTAGTTGCCGGAGACGATCCCGCCGGGGTTTGCGCTGAGTGTGTAGATCGCGCCGCCGTCGGCCTGCGACTTCATGATGTCGCTGACCTCGTTGTCGGTGATCTTGTTGTCCCGTGCCGTGGTCGGGGTGTCCCAGACGGGTACTCCCGAGTTGCCCGGGTAGTTGCTGTCGCCGCCCTTGTCGGTCAGCCCCCAGCCCCAGCCGACCGAGATGCCGCTGTAGGGCAGGTCGTACACCTTGTTGTGGCTGATGACGGTGTGGTCGGTGTAGCCGGCGAAGATGCCGAGCGAACCGTTGTACTGGTCGGCGACATGGGTGACCACGTTGTTGTCGACGGTGTTGTCCTTGGTGATGTCCCGCGGGTCGTCGGGGTGGGCGTCGATGACGTCGGTGCCGCCGACCTGGATACCGGTGCCGGCGATCTGCTTGAAGACGTTGCCCCTGATCCCGGTGCGCTGGGTGCCGGTGTTGAGGTTGAGGCCGACCGCGCCGAGGTGCGTGAAGGTGTTGTCCTCGAAGTCGACGTCGTGGCCGTGGCTGATGTTGACCGCGCCCGGGGTCTTGACCCACTTCAGACGGGTGGAGTCGAAGTCCGGGTTGTCGTCGCCGACGATGCGGAAGCCGGCCTGCCCCTCGATCAACCCGTCGTCCGAACTCGGAGCGAGCCACGTCGAGTAGGAGAAGGTGATGCCCTTGAAGGACACGTTGGCGACCGGGTGGCCCGCGGTCCCGTTCAGGTCCACGAGGTCCTGCACCCGGGGCACGGTCACGGTCGCCGCCGAGAGGTCCTGGCCCTCCCTGGGCATGTAGTAGAGGGTGCCCTCGCTCTTGTCGAGGTACCACTCACCCGGGGTGTCCATCAGCTCCCGGGCGTTCTCCAGCCAGGTCGGGTTCTGGATCTCCTGACCCTCGTGGAGGTTGGCATTGTGGAAACAGGGCTGCTGGATGGTCATCGCGGTGCCGGATATGGACTGCACGGGGCAGCGCATCATCATCCAGCCCCACTTGCTGACGACCTCGATGTCGGACTGGTTCTTGTACGTGTCCAGGCCGGTGTCGGTGATCCTGTAACCGGTCGACGTCTTGGAGAAGCCGGGCGGATTCTCCTGACCGCGGGCTCGGGTCTCCAACTCGCCGTTGACGTACAGCTGTCGGGTGTCGAGGTCGCCCACGTGCGCCTTGTACACCTTGTGGCTTGCGTCGACCGGGGCCCAGCCGGTGACCTGGGTGCCACCGCTGATCACGGGGTAGGCCGCGGGTGCCGCCTCGTAGACGATGCGATGGCCGTTGGTGCCCGAGTCGCGGGAGGTCAGGGTGAAGGTGTCGGACAGCCGGTAGGTGCCCGACAACAGCTCGACATCGATGTCGCGGTGCATGTCGCGGTTGATGCCACGTACGAAGTCCCGTGCGTGTTCCAGCGTCTTGAACGGATGCCGCGCACTGCCCGCTCCGGTGTCACGGCCGTGGTCGGGCGAGACGTAGACCTTCAGCGGGGGCGGCCCCGGGTCTGCCGCCGCCCGGGCCTGGACCGCTGTGAGCGGCAGTGCCGCAACGGCCAGCGAGAGGGCCGCGAGCGCGCTTCTTCGTCGTGAACGGCGAGGAGGAGGTGAGGACATGGACATGGGAATCCAATCGCCTGGCGAGGTGAAGGAAGTGGACGACCCGGAACTCGGCAGGGTCGTCCAGGCAATGGACGGCTCATTCCTTGGGCCCCGCCGGGGACCTTCGGTCAGGATGCGGAAGTCACCGGCGGGGTGGTATCGGTGGGGCCGACGCCGTCCGGGTGTTCCGAGGCGTCGGCGGCGTCGTTTCGGGGCGCCACGTTGAACAGGCGGTCGCGGATGCGGCGCTCGAACTGGTGCCGTGTGGTCGCGATGTGTTCGCCCATCAGCTCGGCGGCCCGGTCCGGGTCTCCGGAGGCGATGGCCCCTGCGATCGCCACGTGCTGATGGCCCGCCACCTCCAGGGATCCGGGTGTGTCACCGTGGAAGAGCAGCACATCGGACTGGGCGGCCAGGCGCCGGACGTTGGCGACGCTGGACCGCAGGAAGACATTGTGGGCGGCGACACCGACGGCGTCGTGGAACTGCTTGTCGACCGCGGCGAAGGCGTCGACGTTGTTCTCCCGGCCGGCGTCCAGGGAACGTTCGGCGCGCTCCCTGATGTCGCGCACCTCGATCGGAGTGGCCTGGGCCGCCGCCCGGCGTGCCGTCTCGGACTCGATGAGTGTGCGGTAGTCCAGGAGCATCAGCACGTGCTCCATGCTGGTGGGCTGAAAGTGGGTCAGGTGATCTTCCGCCAGGCCGCCTGGTGATTCGGCGACGAAGATGCCCGCCCCTCGTCGGACGCTCAGCCGTCCGAGGGCGGCGAGCACCTTGACCGCCTCGCGGGTGACGTTGCGCGAGGTTCCGAGGATCTCGGCGAGCCCGGCTTCCGTGGGCAGCCGGTCACCGGGCCGCAGGTCCTGCTCGCCGATATAGGCGAGCAGCTGCTCGGCGACCAGTTCGTATCCCGGCCGGTAACGCCCGGTCGCACCGCCGTTCTTGGCCGAGACCATGCGCTCTTCAGACACGGGAACACCCTCCAGGTCCACAATGAATCAGACTCATTTGAGGGGTCACTATGGCACCGCGAGGAGCGCCCGGCAAGAGTCATACTCATCGATATGGCCCTGGAACTCCCCGACTTAGGGATCATGAAGAGATTTTACCGATAAAAGCCGTTGAGTGGCGTCCACTTGATTGCGCGACGAGCTCGGAGATGCCTATGGTCCGTCCGGTCCGGCCAACCTCCGGACGTCAAATGAGTCTGATTACTTGAGGCGTGTTCCCGTCGCCAGACGGCGGGACGAGGCCGCCATCTGTCATCTCGCCTCCCCGGCGGCCGCCTCCGTCACCGGCACGGCCCCGGCCGTCGCCGGAAGGCGGGGCCGGCCTGAGGCGGCGCTCGAAGGGCTGACACATGCAACGATTCGCAGCGGTCATCCGGCTGAAGCCGGAGAAGGAAGAGGAATACCGCCGGCTGCACGCCGACTGCTGGCCCGGAGTGCAGGCAGCGCTCAAACGGGCCCACATCGCCAACTACTCGATTTTCCTGCGGGACGGACTGCTCTTCAGCTACCTGGAGTACAGCGGCGAGAACTACGCCGCGGACACCGCCGCCATCGCCGACGACCCGGTCAGCCGTGCCTGGTGGGCGCTCACCGACCCCTGCCAGCAGCCCTTGGACAGCGCCGCGGACGGCGAGTGGTGGGCGCCGGCCGAGGAGGTCTTCCACCTCGATTGATGGCAGTCGCCGACGGAGCACGGGACCGGCGACCCCGGCGCCGGGCGAAACCCGAACGCGACGGACCACTGGCCATCCATCCACACCTGCGACACAAGGGACCGAGTGTGCGCATCGACGCTCATCACCACCTCTGGGACCTGGACGTACGCGACCAGCCCTGGACCCGCACGATCCCCGTGCTGCGACGCAGCTTCACCATGGACGACCTACGACCGGAACTGCACCGATCCGCCATCGACGCCACCGTGGTCGTCCAGACTCTCCCGATCCCGGAGGAAACCCCTGAACTCCTCACCCTCGCCGACCGAGACCCGCTCATCCTGGCCGTCGTCGGCTGGACCGACCTGACCGATCCCGGGATCACCGACCACCTCTCCGAACTGCTCGAGCATCCAGGCGGAGTGGCCCTCGCCGGCATCCGCCACGGCATCCAGGACGAGCCGGACCCGCAGTGGCTGAACCGCCCGGACGCGCGTCGCGGTATGGCCGCCGTGGGCGCGGCGGGACTCGCCTACGACCTGCTCGTCCGTCCGGACCAACTGCCCGCGGCCGTAAGGACCGTACGTGAGATGCCCGATGTGCGCTTCGTCCTGGACCACGCCGGCAACCCCGAGGTCGAACCGGGCGGCCTGGAACCTTGGGCGGCCCTCATGACCGGACTCGGCCAATGCGACAACATCGCCGTCAAACTGTCCGGCCTGGTGACCCGCGCCCCGGCGCCCCACGGACCGTCCCTGCGCCCCTACGCCGATGTACTCCTGGAACAACTCGGCCCCGAACGGCTGATGTTCGGGTCAGACTGGCCCGTCTGCCTGCGTGCCACCGACTACACCGGCACCGTGACCGTCGCCGAATCGCTGACGGCAGCACTCAGCCCCGACGAGAGCGCCCAAGTGTACGGCGGCACGGCGGCACGCTGGTACGGAACGGACATATGAACGCACGCACGATCGGCCGCACCCGGGTTCGCGTCAGCCGACTCGGCTTCGGCGCGGCCCCCTTGGGCAACCTCTACCGCGCCGTCGACGACGACGCGGCACTCACCACCATCGAGGCCGCGTGGGCCGAGGGAGTACGGCATTTCGACACGGCTCCGCACTACGGGCTCGGACTGTCCGAACTCCGACTGGGCCGGGCACTCGCGCATCGGCCACGGGACGAATTCACCATCTCCACCAAGGTGGGCCGGCTGCTGGAGCCGAATCCACACCCCACCGGCTCCGATCTGCCGGCAGGTGGTTTCGCCGTGCCCGACGCCTTGACCCGGCGGGCCGACTACTCCCGCGACGGAGTTCTGCGCAGTCTGGAGGCGAGCCGTGCTCGGCTCGGGGTCGACCGCATCGACATCGTCTACCTCCACGATCCGGACGAGCACATGGACACCGCCGTCGCACAGGCCCTGCCCGCCCTCGCGGAACTGCGACGACAGGGCGTCATCGGAGCCGTCGGCGTGGGCATGAACTCGGTCGCACCCCTGATGCGGTTCGTCATCGAGACCGACGTGGACGTCGTGATGGTGGCCGGCCGCTGGACCCTCGCCGACCGGACCGCGCTGCCGCTCCTGACCGAGTGCGCCGACCGGGGGGTCTCCGTCGTCGCTGCCGCACCCTTCAACTCCGGCCTCCTCAGTGACCCCGATCCTTCGGACGGCGCCTCCTTCGACTACCGATCGGCACCTCCGGACCTGCTGGCCCGAGCCCGCGCCCTGGCGCAGGTCTGCCGCCGCCACGCGACGGTGCTGCCGCACGCGGCCATCCGCTTTCCGCTGCGGCACCCCGCCGTGGCAAGTGTCGTCCCCGGATTCCGTACGCCGCAGGAAGTACGCTCCGCGGCCCGTTGGGCTGGGCGGGACCTTCCCTCCCGGGCCTGGGAGGAGTTGGAAGCCGCCGCCATCGACCCTCCGGAATCCGGGACGGTGTACACGGGCGAGGGCACATCCCGGCAAGGCCGAAAGCATGGTGAATGACGGCATGCTCCGCGTTCCGACGCCGCGGCGCTTCACCGGGCTCCGGGGCCGCTCCCGTCACACCCCGGGCGCGAGTGGTCCGCGACTGTCGGCGGTGGCACTCAGCGCGTGGTCCATGAACCGCCGTGGAACCGGTGGGAGGGTGCGCGAGGCAAGCCAGGCGACGCCGATGTCGCGGGCGGCGTCGACATCGGTCACCTCCAAGTAGCGGATGGGCAGGAGCGGGTTGCCTTCCGCAGCCGTGGTCCCGGACGAGGCGGGGATCAAAGAGACGCCGAGGCCGGCCGCGACCAGCCCGCGCAGGGTCTCGACCTCCTCGCCTTCGAAGCCGACCACAGGCGTGAAGCCCGCCTGACGGCACAAGGTCTCGGTGACGCTGCGCAGCCCGTAGCCGGTCTTGAGCACGATGAAGGGTTCCTCGGCGACCTCGGCCAGGCGGACCCGTTGGCGCTGGGCCATGCGGTGGCGCGCGGGGACGGCGAGCCAGAGCGGTTCGACGAGCAGGCGACGCCACGCGATCAACGGGTGGCCGGGATCCTTGCTGGTGATGGTCAGGTCCGCGGTGGCGTCGAGGAGGTGCTGCACCAGGCCGATCTCACCGTCCTGATGGAGTTCGAACCGGACTTTCGGGGCTGACTCGCGGAAGCCCGTGACCAGTCTGGGGACGAGCCATGTGCCCAGAGTGTGCAGAAAGGCCACCGACACGACCCCCGCGTCCGGGTCGACGACCTCGGCGACGGCCCGCAGACCGCGGTCGTAGCTGTCCAGCACGGAGTCGACGTACTCCTTGAACACACGTCCTGCCGGGGTGAGTTGGAGGACACGGCCGACACGCTGGAGGAGTTCGGCACCGGCCTCCTTCTCCAGCCGGTTCAAGGCCCGCGACAGGGCCGGCTGGGTGATGTGCGCCTCCGCCGCCGCATCGGTCACCGTCGCACCCTCGGCCACGGCCTGGAAGGAGCGCAGCACCTGGAGATCCATTTCCTCATTCTCACATCGCGTCGCTCGAAGCGACGGTCACAGTGGTCTGCGCCGCAGGACCGGGTGCGGCATGCAGAGCGCGCGCGGTCACGGCGTCGCAGAGCTCTTCCGCCGATGTGATGGCCCTCTCCCAGTCCGGTGGCTCCGCTCCGCGCAGGACCGGCTCACGGCGGGCGTGAACTGCGGCTCTGCGTGCGTCGGCCAGTTGGCGGTAGGCGGCGCGACGCAGGGCGTGACGCCGATCGGGGCCGACGGTGGGGGAGAGGTCCCGATAGCGATGGGCGGCGGCGAGCGCCGCCTGGGTCCGGCTGTCCGCACGGCTGACGGCGGAGCGGGGCCAGGCGACGAAGTGGACGACGAGCACCAGGGCGGCGGCCAGCGCGGTGTCCAGCATGCGCGCACCGTAGAGCGCGCGGTGATCACCCAGCAGGTCGACGAGGACGAACACCACGGCCGTCAGACCCGTGGTGGCGAGCGCATAGTGATGGCGCACCCCGACGGCCATCAGCGCACCGAAGAACGCCACCACGCCGATGATCGCGTGCGTGCCGTGGACCGCCGTCGACACCGCCCCGATGGCCGCCGCACCGACGACCGTTCCGACACATCGGTTCAACGCCCGGCGGAACACCGGTCCGAAGTCCGGCTTGTACACGAAGGCAACGGTCATGGGCAGCCAGTAGGCGCGAGGGCTGTGCAGGAGGTCGGCGCACACCTGCGCGGCCAGTACGCACAGGGCGAGCAGGACGGCGTACCGAAGATGTGCCTGCCGGGTCGGGCGTGGAGAGGCCGGGGCGGCCAAGGCGGTGTCCACCCGTTCCGCGTCCGCCGCCACGCTCAGTTGCGCGAGGGCATGCAGTCCTGGTGAGTGCGGCCCGAAGTCCGGCAGCACGGGGACGACGGCCCTGTCCTTACGCACCGGCAGCAGCCGAGCGGACATCACCAGCGGCGCCCTGCTCACGACTGCCGGGAGCGGGCGTGCCTCCCACTGGAGTGTGGTCACCGCCTCGCCCAGGCGGACGGCGAGCCGGAACGCCCGAAGCAGCGGCTCGACCCGCGCGTCGGGCGGCTGACGCCGGGAGCTCGTCAGGTGTCGGTCCATCGTCTGGTGGGCGTTGTCGAGGGCGTCCGTGAGGTGCCGCCGGGTCTCGGCGGCACCGGGAGTACCGGCCGCCGCCAACGCGGTGGACGCCGCCCGGAATACGGCGAGGAGAGCGGCACGCTCGATATGGTGCCGCTGCCACAGCCAAGGGGCCGCCGACAGGACCAGGACGAAGCTCACGCCCGCGAACAGAGCGATGGGCGCCTGCCACCAGGGCCCCGGAACCGGGATCCCGCCGCCGATCGTCACGCCGAGCAGGAGGTGCATGCCCGCCACCGACCAGATCCGCCCGCGCAGACCGATCGCCCCCGCGACCAGCGCCGCCACGACCAGACAGACCGTCACAACCGCCGACGGCCCACTGCGCAGCGCGAGTTCACCGCCGGCCAGGCCCAGCGAGGCCGACAAGCCCAGCGCGACGAACCGCCCCACCCGCGACGGGTAGGGGTCCGAACCGTCCTGTCCCACGGCCCACAGGGCACCGATGGCCGCGATCACCGAAGGCACGACCCAACCCGTCAGTACGCCTACGAGCAGCGGAGTGGCGAGCGCGACGGCCCCCCGCACCGCCGCTGCGAGCGGCAACGAGGAGAGCGGCGGGCCGACGGCGCGCAGCAGTCGTGCCGGCGCGGGCGTTCCCGATGAGGGGCCGGGGCCGGTCCGCATCGCCGGTGTCATGCGGGGCTGTTCCACCTTTCGTGGTGCGATGGCCAAGGAGCGGCCGTGGTTCCGGCCGTGGAAGGGCATTCGTCGTCGGCGGCTCCGCTCGACCGCCCATCGGTTCTCCGGGTGCCCGTCACTGCGAGCAAGAGCGTGTTCAGACGGCCTTGATCGGTGGGTACGCCGGGATCCACATGGCGGCACGCACACGCTGCTCGATGGTGTCGTCGACGGGACGATGCGCCACACCGTCGCGCGCGGCGGCGCGTGCCACGGCCACCGCCACAGCCACCGACGTCTCGTGCAGTTCGTCCATGGGGGGCAGGATGGGCGCACCGGGGCCGGTGTCGTCGATCTGCCCGGCCGCGGCGTCGGCGGCCGCGGCGAGCATGCGATCGGTGACACGATCGGCGCCGGCGACGATGGCGCCCAGCCCCAGACCGGGGAAGATCAGGGCGTTGTTGGCCTGCCCGATCCGGTAGGTGACTCCGTCGTGCTCCACCGGGTCGAAGGGACTGCCGGTGGCGATCAGGGCGCGGCCGTCGGTCCAGGCGAGCAGGTCACCGGGGACGGCCTCGGCCAGGCGGGTCGGGTTGGACATGGGCAGGATGATCGGGCGCCGTGTGTGTGCGGCCATCGTGCGGACGATGTCCTCGGTGAAGGCGCCGCCCTGGCCGGAGGTGCCGATCAGGACGGTCGGCCGCACCCGCCCGACCACTTCGGCGAGCGGGATCCCGCCCGGGTCGTCGGCGCCCTGCCAGTCGGCCACCTCGACCGCCGGACGGGCATAGCGGGTCTGGAAGTCGCGCATGCCGTGCTGGCCTTGGGTGAGCAGTCCGTATCGGTCGACGGCCCAGATGCGGGCGGCGGCATGTTCGGGTGAGAGACCGTGGGCGATGAGGGCGTCGCGCAACTGGTCGGCGACTCCGATACCGGCGGTGCCCGCACCGAAGACGACGACGCGATGATCCGTCAGGGGGATGCCGCTGGCCTTGACACCGGCGAGCAGGGCGGCGAGGTTGACGGCCCCGGTGCCCTGGATGTCGTCGTTGAATGTGAAGACCGTCTCCCGGTAACGGTCCAGGACACGACGGGCGTTGGCCGGGCCGAAGTCCTCCCAGTGCAGCATGGCGCCCGGGAAGAGTTTCGTGGCCGTGGTGACATAGGAGTCGATGAAGGAGTCGTAGGCCGTCTGGTCGACGCGTTCATGCCGGTTGCCGAGGTACAGCGGGTCCTCGAGGAGCTCCCGACGATTGGTGCCGACGTCCAGCATCACCGCCAGTGTGCGACGCGGATCGATGCCTGCGGCGGCGGTGTAGACGGCGAGCTTGCCGACGGCGATGTCGATGCCGCCCACACCCCAGTCGCCGATCCCGAGAACGGCCTCGCCGTCGGTGGCCACGATCAGGTCAACGTCGCCCGGACCGAGCCCAGATGCCGTCAGAGACCGCTCGATGTCCTCGGGCGTGTCGACCGACAGGTAGACGCCGGCGGGGCGGCGGTACTCGTAGCTGTAGCGCTCGATGGCGGTGCCGACTGTGGGGGTGTACACGATGGGCAGCATCTCGGCGAGATGATCGCCGAGGAGCCGGTAGAACAGCACCTCGTTACGGTCGTGAAGCGCGGTCAGGTAGACGTTCTTGGCCAGGTCGCTCGGCTGCGCCCGGTACTGCTGATAGGCGCGCACCGCCTGCTGGTCCTGGGTGAGGACCTGCGGCGGCATCAGCCCCACGAGATCCAGCTCCCGCCGCTCCTGACGGGTGAACGCCGTACCGCGGTTCAGCCGGGGATCGGCCAGGACGGCACGCCCGCGGGCCTTCGTCTCCAGCTGCCCTTCCACGGCGTTCCACCTCGTCTTCATTCTCGACTCCCTGTCGGATCTCCGAATGGATGCAACCAGAGTCGACGCAGACGAAGCATGCGTCCAATGCCTAAAGCCCGCGAGATTCATGCATGTGGAGCATTTGATGGCCTGACGTGCGGGGTTTCGTAGCAAGCGGGTCAGAACGTTGCAATCAGAGTGACGGGGATGGCAGGTCCGAGGGGCATTACCTGAGGGGGGTGGATGAGCTTCCCAGGCATCGAACACATCACATACGCGCCGATGCGGAGTCAGCGTTCTCCGGAGGTGCTTCCGACGGAGGGCTTACGAGACTCTTCCCGCGTCACTTCTCCCTCGGACTGTCTCGCGAAGAGAGCGACTGTGATCAGAACAAGCAGGCTGAGCGCCACCACGTTGAGGATCTTGTCCATGGTGTTGTAGACCGACAGATGGCGCATGTGGAAGGTGAAGTGCAGGACGTTGAACACGAGCCAGGTGCAGGCCGTGATCTGCACCACCAGCATGTTGTGTGCGTACCGGATGGCGAAAAGGCTCAGGACCGCCATGGCAAGGAACATGGCGCCGTCGTCCATCGCGAGATGCATGTTGTACGGACCGAGCTGCGGCAGCCAGCTGAGCCCGAAGCCCGGGAAATTGGCGTACCAGTTCTCCGGCGCGAAGTAGGCCCATCCCCCTGTGTAGGCGGCCA
Source organism: Streptomyces sp. WAC07094 (assembly GCF_036320405.1). NCBI lineage: Bacteria > Bacillati > Actinomycetota > Actinomycetes > Kitasatosporales > Streptomycetaceae > Streptomyces > Streptomyces sp. WAC07094. The sequence goes on along the minus strand of NZ_JAVMJZ010000003.1, from coordinate 292,457 downwards.
CGAGGGCCAGGACCGCCAGCAGTGTCCGTCGAAGTTTGATGCTCATACCCGTTATGACGAGACGGACGGATGATTCGTGATGCGTCTCCGGACCGTCGTCACCTCACGGAGTGGAGGGCGATGGCGTCCGGTGTCGGCATCATGACGGCGGTCCGCTCGGCCGGCGCGTCGTCGATGTGGAGTCGGCCGCCGGGGCAAGCCCGGCCGGAGACGGCGATCTTGTCGAACACGCCGAGATCCTCGAACACCTCTTGTCGGCGGGGCTGGATCCGCCTGCCGCGCGAACCGATGACCGGGTGCGGAGCCGTGTCGATCAGTGGTAGGTCGATGTGTCGGCGGGCGGGATCGACGGCAAGGGTCAGCTCGAACGCCCTCATGCCCAAGGCGCTCAGGCGGTGACGGTGAGTACAACACGCTGCCCGGGCTCGGTGGGAGCCGTCCATGCGTCTTCCACCTGCGCCAGCGGGCGCGGCAGCGCGGCGACGGTGAGGGTGCCCTTGGAGAGTTCGGTCATCAGGGACGGCAGTTCGGCGATGATCCCGGCGGCGGTGACGGAGCCCTGCCCGCTGCCCATGATCCGCAGATTGGCGGCGCGGAGGACGGAGGAAGGCAGAGTGATGTCCGGCCCGGCCATGGAGCCGATCTGAATCCAGTCCAGTGGAGCGCTGCGATCGGTCCTGCGGCTGAGCAGGGCGGGGATGGCCCGTTCGGTCGGAGCCCCCCAGGTGTAGTCGATGACGACGTCGACGTCCGCGGCGGCCTCTGCGAGCTTGTCGGCGGACTGGGCCGGATCGCCCGCCAGGGAGACGACGTCGGTTGCGCCGAGATCGGTGAGGAGCGCCAGGCGCTTCGGGTCGCGCCCTGCGGCGACGATGCGGTCCGCGCCCAGGTGGCGGGCTATCTGCACGGCCATCCGGCCGGCGTTCCCGGTCGCACCGAGCACCAGGATGCTCCGGCCGGGCCGTAACTCGGTCCGGCGGCGCAGCGCCACCCAGGAGGACATGGCGGGGTTCATCGCGGCGGCGATGGTGACCGGATCGGCGTCGTCGGGCAGCGGGACGGATCGGCGGGGGTCGAGAAGTGCCTGTTCGGCCATCGTTCCGGGAGCGCCGTCGTCGGCCACGAAGTACACGCGCCGACCGTCTGGGAGTCTGCCCACCCCGTCGACGCCGGGGATCAGGGGCAGACGCCCGTCGCTGGTGTAGTGGGTGCCATTGGCGCCGGAGCGGACCCGGGGGTGCAGGCCGGCGGCGAGCATGTCGACCAGGACCTGCCCCTCGGTCGGCCGGGGGGTGGTGAATTCCTCGTAGCGGGGCGGATTCTCGAACGAGCGGACGACGGCAGCACGCATGGTGACTCCCTGAGGGGTGGGTGGGGTTTGCTGGAGGGTCCGCCACGCAATTAGTACGTGGCACCAACCAAAGTAGTTGGTGTCACGTACTAAGGCAAGTGGTTTGTGTCGCGTACTACATCGCCCTAGGATGGGGACATGCCCGACGACCTCACCCCTGCCTCATCGGCATCGCGACGGCGCAGCGACGCGCCTGACGCGGTTGCGCCTTCGTCGGTGGATCGGGAAGGGGTCGGGGCGGCGGCACAGGTCGAGGACCTGGGGATCGTGGACAGCCTGGCCCAATTGTCGTTCCTGGTGCAGGCCGCGTTGGGCAAGGTCGCCGCGGAGCACGGACTGTCGATCATCCAACTGCGGCTCCTCGGCGTCCTGCGCGACCGCACGCCCGGTATGCAGGAACTCGCCGGCCATCTGGGGCTCGACAAATCCAGCATGACCGGCCTCGTCGATCGCGCCGAACGCCGCGAACTCGTCCGTCGTACCGCCTCGCCCCACGACAGGCGTGCCGTGCTGGTGTCACTGACCCCGCAAGGGCATGAACTGGCCCGCCAGGGCGCTGCCGAGGCTGACCGGCAGATCCGCGCCCTCGCCGCACATCTCACCGATGCGCAACGCTCCCAACTCTCCCGGCTCGCAAGCGCGCTCGTCGCCGGCCACATGACCATCTGACGCGCAGACGGTCGTTCGGCGAACGCCCGACGTGGTCGTGGTGGATGTCGGCAGCGTTCGTGGCGCGCCCGATCCTTACGCTCTGCATTGTGGCGCGAGCCGAAGGTTGCCTACAGGGGGAGGTGTGACGCGCCGCGGGGTGAGACTGCCGCCTGCTGCGATGCTTTACTCATCTGCGACTAGTTACATAATGTACTTTATGCCGGACTTGCCCACCCGTGGGCCCGAGGTGCTCGGCCCGCTGTTCGACCAGGTGGTCGAGGAGAGCGGCGCCCATGGCGGACTGCTCCTGCTGCTCCCGCCGGGCGAACCCATGCTCTTCGCCGCCCTCCTCAGCGGCTTTCCCGCCAAGTACGTCGGCCCGTGGACACGGATCTGGCTGCAGTCGAACTTCGCCATCGCCCGTTCGGCGCGTGAGCGCCGGCAGATCTGGATGGGCCCGAGCGAGCGGGCACTGCTCTACCCCGAGTCCGCCGTCGCGGCACCGTACCCGTACGCCGTCGTCGACACACCCCTGGTCACCGGCGACACCCTGTGGGGCGTCCTCAACCTCCTCTGGCCCGGTTCCCACCCGCCCGAGCCCGTTCCGGAGGAACTGAAGGTGGTCGACGCGGGGGCCCACCGGCTGAGCAAACTGCTCAACCGGTGCGCCGAGGACGGGCGCCCTGTGAGGCCCCACCGCCGGCCGCTCGTCGTCCACCGGCAGGAAGCGAACCACTACAGGGCGGACGAGGCACGTGCGGGTGCCCACTTCGCGGAAAGGCTCCCCGGCGGCGGCCTGGGGATGAATCTGGAAGGTGAGGTCACCTTCGTGACCGCGGCCGCCGCGGATCTCCTCGGTACTGCGAGAGGCGACTTGATCGGGGCGCTGCCCTGGGAGGCTCTGCCGTGGCTGAGCGATCTCGTGTACGAGGACAGCTACCGACGGGCTCTGTTCACCCGGCTGCCGACCTCGTTCACCGCGCTGCGGCCCCCCGATGTCTGGCTGTCCTTCCGCCTCTTCCCCGGCGCGTCGGGTATCAGCGTCCGTCTAAAGCGCACCGCTGCCCCCGCCGGGACCGCGACCTCAGGCATCCCGGCACGTACGACCGAGGCCGCGGCGCTCACGCCGACGACGGACGAGGCCCCCACCCGGGTCGGGTCTCTGTACCACCTGATGCAACTGGCCACCGTCCTCAGCCAGGCGGTCGAGGTGCAGGACGTCGTCAAGATCGTATGCAGTCCCGTGATGTCGGCTTTCGATGCCGAAGGCATCGCCCTCCTCACGGTGGACGGGGCCAGGCTGCGACTTCTCGGCCACCGGGGACTCCCCGAGGAGGCCACCAGGATGATCGACGGCCGCCTGGTGGACATCGCCACCCCCGCCGCCCGCTGCATCCTGGAGCAGGAGGCGTTGTACTTCTCGAGTCCGCAGGAGATGGACCACGCCTTCTCCGGCTGGTCGGCCCGCAGTCGCTTGTCCGCTTTCGCCATGATGCCCCTGACGGCCTTGGGACGACCGGTCGGCTGTGTGGCGTTCGGCTACCGTGAGCCGCACCGGTTCGGCTCCGGCTACCGGACCCTGTTCACCTCGCTGTCCGGACTGCTCGCCCAGGCGCTGGACCGGGCCCAGCTCTACGACACCCAACACCAACTCGCCCGACGGCTCCAGGACTTGCTGCTCCCCACGGCCCTGCCCGAGATCCCGGGACTTCAGGTCGCCGCGCGCTATCGGCCCGCGACCCGAGGAGTTGAGATCGGGGGCGACTTCTACGACCTCATCCGGCTCGACTCCGGCTGCGCCGCCGCGATCGGCGACGTCCAGGGGCACAACGTGACCGCCGCCGCCCTCATGGGCCAAGTACGCACCGCCGTGCACGCCACCGCGGGCGCCCGCCCCGACGAGGTGCTCACCCGCGCCAACAAGCTGCTCACGGACCTGGACGCCGGGCTCTTCACCAGTTGCCTCTACGCCCACGTCGACTTCGCCACCCACCGTGCCGTGCTGGCCACTGCAGGTCATCCACCGCCGCTGCTGCTGGATCCCGAGGGTCAGGTCACCATCCTCGACGTGCCCCCGGGACCGCTTCTCGGTATCGAGCCGGACGCCCTATACACCCCGATGGAGACACCGCTGCCGCCCGGCAGCGCTCTGCTGCTCTACACCGACGGACTGGTCGAGACCCCCGGGACCGACATCGACGTCTCCCTCGCCGAACTCGCCGACCACCTGCGACGAACAGCCGGGTCGCCACCGGACGCCATAGCCGACGGACTGCTCCGCCAGGCACCCGGCTCCACCGCCGGCACCGACGACGTGGCGTTGATCCTCATCCGCCGTGAAGACGATCAGGACTAGACCGGTGCTCTGATCAGGAAGGTCAGCCGGGACGGCGGATCATTCCTGTTCGGAGGCAGCGGCGAGGTGACGGCGACAGAAGTCGACAGGCGGTGGTGTCTGTCCAGCGCATCGCTACAAAATCCGCATCTCGCGGGCGGGGCAGGCGCAGGCGAGTCTCAGCTCATTGTGTTCCAAGATCTTCTGCGTCGCTGAGAGAGCTCGATATCCGAAATGCGCTCGACCGCGACGAGGCAGGAGCGGCTCTGATTCCAGCTGGCCTGCACGTCTCACGCCGAAGCAACCTGGCACCCCTGAACTTACAATTTTGGAGAAGGGGGTCGCCATGAGTGGAAGCACAGCCGGAGGATATGGCCGTGATTCAGCGGCCATCGAGTTCACAGGCAGGAATCTGGCGGAGATCTTGCATGGTTCCGTATGCGAGGCCCTGCATCGACTTGACGCCGTAGCTGCAGCCGTTTACTTGCTGAACGCAGGCCATACCGAGCTGAAAGTGGGGACGATTGTCGGCAGCCCACCTTCCTTCTTCGCGTTCCCGGGGCACATAAATATTGACGCACCTTTTGCCTCAGCGCGAGCGCTGACTTCAGTCAACGGTGCAGTATGCGATCCTGATCCTGTCGATGCGGAGGAGCTAGGTCCACGACCGTCCCCGTATGTGGCCCTCGCCGTACCTGTCGGTAAGGGAAGTCAGCGCTTCGGGACGCTGACGGTTCTGAGGCTCGATACTCATGGAGCCTACGAAAGCGGAGATTGCACGGCCTTGCAGGAGGTCGCGGAAACGCTGGCCGACGCCTTGGCCGATCTGTCAGCAAGCGGTACAGCGATCACAGCAGGCCCTGCCCCGATACTCCTTCCAACGTACGAAGCGAGTGTGGACAGCCCGGGTTGGGGGCTTTCCGACTTCCCCGGTTCGGCCGGCATAAGCATGATGTACCCGCTGCGTGGTCTATCCGAATTGCTGAATCAAGCTACGGCTATGGACCACGTTGTACGGGCTGCACGGCACTGTCTCATGGAACCTTTCCGCGCGAAGGCTCTGGTACTGGCCCTGTCCAGAGAGGGCCGCTTTTGGGTGCTGGGGCATAGCGGGGACTCCCTCGACATGGCGCGGAACTTGCACGGCGCACCAATCGATGCTCCCAGCCCCGCATCGCAGGCGATCCACGGCCGACCACTGTTCTCCTCCACCGGTAAATCATGGCCCATTCCATCTATTGGTCCTGACGGTGAGCAGGTCGAGGCACACCTGCCTCTCACGGGAGGCACGCAGGCAATAGATTTGCCTATCGCCGGAGGAAGCAAAATCATAGGCGTATGTTGCCTGTCCTTTGAGGGGCCCCGTAACTTCCCGCCAGAAGAGAGGGCCGTCCTTGGCATGATGGCCGGCTTGCTGGGTGCAGCGGTGGAGCGCGTCGACCTGGCGACCAGGCATCGCGAGGTCGCGGAACATCTGCAGCGCATCCTCCTGCCAGCCGCGCTCTCGGAGCTGCCGGGGCTTACCGTCACTGCCCGTTACCGGCCCGCGACATCGGCTTTCCAGGTAGGCGGAGACTGGTATGACGTGATCAAAGTGTCCGATGACCGCATCGCACTCGTCGTCGGCGATGTGGAAGGCCATGACCTGGAGAGCGCCGCTGTCATGGGCCAGGTCCGCACCGCACTGACCTCCTATGCCACCGAAGGCCATCCCCCCGCCACGGTGATCGATCGCACCGGCAGGCTGCTTACCGAACTTGGCACTCAGCTGTTGGTGACCTGCTGCGTCGTCGAATTGGACATCGAGGCCGGAACGGCCGAAGTAGCCCTGGCAGGTCACCCCGAACCACTTGTGCAACGGCCGGACGGCAGCAGTGGAACCCTTCACGCGCCCTCGAACCTTCCCCTGGGTATCACTACACGGCACGCCTACCGAGGTCGTGAGTACATGCTTGCTCCCGGATCCGTCCTTTTGCTGTACTCCGACGGTCTGACCGATTTCGCCACCGGGCACCTCAGCGAGTCCGCGCGGTCCCTGCTGGGCGCGGTCAGCAGCGAGGCGAGTGCCGACTTGGAGCCGTTGGCCGACCGTCTTATAGCTGATCCGGACCCTCAGCAGCATGTTGACGACGCGGTGCTGCTCCTGGCTCGGTATGAAGGCGCGTTGGAAGACGGAGCGCCTCGGACGGCCAGCTTGTACATACAACGTCGCGATCTTCACGGGGTCAGGGCTGCCCGCGTCTTCGTCGACGACCACTTGCATTCCTGGGGATTTGCAGACATGTCGGATGACCTGCAGCTCATGGTCTCCGAGATAGTGACGAATGCCCTCATACATGCAGGAAGTGATGTCGACGTCCGGCTGAGGGCCTTCGACGACCACATCCGACTGGAAGTACGCGACTCCGACAGTAACCCTCCCGTCCCCTCGCCGTTGGTGCTGCGCGAGGAGGAGAACGCCGAGGCCGAGCATGGCCGGGGCATGCTCATCGTGGATGCCCTGGCCGGGCAGTGGAACACCTCCCCCAACGGCCGTGGCAAGACCGTTTTTCTGGACCAGCCCATCCCCATTGAATGAGTGCATGAAGGTCCCGAATATCGGAGGGGTGGTCTCCTCGTATCGGACGGCGTTGCACCGAAGCCGTTTGAGGTGGCGCGGAAGACGCGGCGACCTGCCTAATGGACCGAAGAGTCAACAACTGGTATGCTGGCTCGATGGGTCGCCCACGACGCTTCGACGAAAACCAGGTACTGCGAAAAGCCCGCGAGCAGTTTTGGAATCAGGGCTATACCGCAACATCCCTGGATGACCTCATGGCCGCCACTGGACTTGGTAAGGGGAGCCTGTACGGGGCATTCGGCGACAAGCGTCAACTCTTCCTCCGTACCCTGGACGACTACCGCGACGAGCAGCTCAGCGGCGTCCGGCAGATACTCACCGGACCGGGCACGGGGCTGGAGCGCCTCAGTCACCTCCTTGACGGTGCTGCCCACGGCTACGCAAATGACGCCCAGCGGCGCGGCTGCTTCCTCGCTGGCAGCACCTCCGAACTGCACGGGCAGGACTCGGAGGTAACCGCTCGCGCCCGTACGACGTACCAAGAGATACAGAACCTCTTGGCGGCCTGCGTGAAGGATGCGCAAGAGGAAGGCGACTTGGCAGTGGATGTCAGCCCAGAGGAAGTGGGCAATCTGTTGCTGGCGGTCCTGCAGGGCATCGAATTTCTTGCCAAGACCGACATGGATGCCTCGGCTCTCATTGAGATCGGCCGCTCCGCGCTGGCAAATCTTCCGCGCCCCTGACCTTTGAGACGCCCTTGATATTCGGGGCTTCCTTGCGGGACGTACGGAATCCCCTGCAGACACAGCCGGTCCACCACCGGCCGCGGACCCGGTGGCTTTCTCTGTCCACGGCGGCAGCAACGGCTCGATCTACCCCACCAGGTCGTCGTCCACGGTCCACGGCCGAGTACTCACATATGACGAACTGCTGGATCACCACGCCAGTCACGCCCCACCAGGACGCTTCAACAAGATCGTGTTACGAGCTCTTATTGGCCAGCAGCCACGGGACTGGCATTCGTCACGCTCCCGCCCTGCGGCTGGTGCTGCGAGTGACGTGTGGGGGCGCTATCCACTGGGGTGCTGATACACCCTTGGCAGGTCCGCCGCGTCAACTGACGAAGCTCTGTGTGCCGCGGAGCCGATCGACAAGCCCTAATCCGTCGATGCGAGCGATCACCAACCGGCTGATCTAGAGTCGAAGGAGCATTCCTGGCGAGCGATGACTCGCCGGCGTGTGACCGATGCGGAGGAGACGGTATGGGCTCCGACTACGAAGTGCTGATCGTGGGGGCTGGACCAGCTGGGTTGCTGCTCGCCGGCGACATGGCCGAAGCCGGGATCGGTTGCACTGTCCTCGAAAAACGTGAGAAGGAGTCGGAGCTTACCCGCGCGTTTGCCGTGCAGGCGCGAACGCTGGAGCAATTTGATGCTCGCGGAATAGCCGACGAGATTCTTCGGACCGGTATCCGAAATCCGGTTTTGCAATTCCTGAGGATCGATCTGTCTCATTTGCCGAGCAGGTACCCTCATGTGCTGGTGACGCCGCAATATAACACCGAGCGGGTCCTCCGGGCGCGTGCACTGGCTCGGGGTGCGGATATCAGGGGGGCCTGGGAGGTGGTCGGGCTCGAGCAGGACGCGGACGGTGTGGACGTGCAGGCTCGGACGGCGGATGGTGCTCTGCGAACGCTGCGTGCGCGCTACGTGGTAGGCGCCGACGGACGGGGCAGCACCGTACGCCAATCTCTCGGCCTTCCCTTTCCTGGCCGATCTGCGGTTCGGTCCATGATGCTTGCCGATGTGCGGTTTTCCGAACCGCCACTGAAACCACCGACCGTTGGGGCGGTCGGGGACGCCTTCGCCATTGTCGTGCCGTTCGGCGACGGGTGGTTTCGCATCATGGCCTGGAATCGCCGACATCAGATGCCTGACGATGCATCAGTCGACTTGGAGGAGATCCGCGAGGTCGCCCGCCGAGCGCTCGGCAGCGACTTTGGCATGCACGATCCGCGTTGGCTCTCCCGGTTCCATAGCGATGAACGCCAATCCCCGCGTTACCGCGTGGGCCGCGTGTTCCTCGTGGGGGATGCCGCGCATGTGCACTCCCCTGCCGGCGGTATGGGCCTGAACACCAGCATCCAAGACTCCGTCAACCTTGGTTGGAAACTGGCGGCTGTCCTGCGCGGCCGGGCACCGGACGGCCTGCTCGACACCTACCAAGACGAACGGCATCCAGTGGGCCGCAGGGTGTTGCGGATGAGCGGTGCGCTGCTGCGTGGTGTGTTGACCACACCACGTGCCATGTGCGGTATCCGCGACTTCTCCGCCCGCACAGTGTTGCAACTGCCGCCTTTGGCCAAGCGGCTGGGCCGTGCGATTTCCGGACTCGACATTGCGTACGCCGCGCCGGCCGGCGCAGATCCACTCACCGGAAAGCGCGTGCCCGACCTTCCGTTGACGGATGGGCGGCGGCTATACGAGGCGTTGCGTACCAGGCGGTTCGTCCTCATCGCGGCAACGGGCGCCTTGCCTCCTTCCGAGGCTGAGAAATGGGCTGACGAGGTAGAGATCGTGTCCGTTGCGGGGCCGACCAGCAAGACTGTGTTGGTGAGGCCGGACGCCTACATCGCGTGGGCCACCTCCGAGCAGCGCCCCGAACGTCGTGCTGGTCAGATCAGGCAAGCTCTGGCCCATTGGCTCGGCGCGGATACGGGTCGCCGCGAAGGACGTTCTCCGTCTTGACCGCCGGGCCTCCTGGAGGGCGGCCGGCCGTCGAGCGCCATCCAGACCTTTGCACGATAGGCAGCTGCCCGCCCAGGTCTGCGGAGGCCGGAAGCAGTGGACGGCGCCGGCTCACCCGCCGCCCCGACGGCTTGACCACATGTGGAGGATATGAACGCGTTTGCGCATACCACCATGTGCAAACCAGCGAGTGCGTCGCACCGGCCGAGAACGGGAGACCGTCTCCATTGATCGGAGACCACCTGACTCTCGGCCACGACCAACTGAGAAGCCGAGTCGCTAGGTCCGTCCGCGGCAGAAACCGCCAGGCTCCTCCAGCCTTTCGACATCGGGCCCTAGCCGATCGGGCTTGCGCCTTCCTGGAAGACGTTGATGAGGTTTCCGTCGTTGTCCCGGATCGCGGTCGAAATGCTCCCGTCGCCGAGATCCATCTGCTCCCAGACAATAGTCACGCCGAGATCCCGGAAGGTCCGCGTCACGCTGCCGAGGTCTTCGACTCGGAAGACGAGAGCCTTGTTGCCGATCGGGCGGACATGAGCGGGAGGTTCCGCAGTCAACTCGGGGATCCGGATGCCGTCGGCGGGTTGAAGCAGTTCGAGCCGGAAGCCGGAGCCCTCCAAGAACGCAACGTCTGCGCCGATGGCGTCGAAGCGGGACTTGGCCAGCAGGGTGAGGCCGAACACCCGGTTCCACCACTGGATCGACGCGTCGAGGTCACTGACGGTAATCGTCACGTTGTGAAGGCTGTAGGTGAAGGGCGGCTGGGCAGCGGTGGTCATGGTGATCACTTTTCGTTGGGCGTGTGCAGTCGTTTGCGGTGGGGCGCGCGAGACTCTCGTGCAGTCCCGCCCGGCTTCTCTCTGCCGTGCAGCGGAGCGGTCTGTGCCCGTCTGCCGCCGACCCGACGTCCAATTGCAGTAGCGAATCCACGGGTCACAGCCCAAAGGTAGGTCTTGTGGACCACACAGTCAAGAACTGTGTCCTGTTCAGGCGCCTTGCGAAGTCGGTGGATCAAGGCACCATTTGAGTGCTCGCTGTCGGCGTACGGAAGAGAGGCGCGAGCGAAGTCCTGCGCGGACTTGGGGAACTGGAGACCTCGCCCCCAGGGCCCGTGGGCAATGGTCCCGCGCCGTCGGCTGCGAGCGTCGTCCGGCCCGCGTTGAGGCGCAACCGTACGGCCGGAGAGCTTGCTCAAGGGCATGGTGAAAGGGGCAGGCCGTCAACCGCGCTGGAGCGGGTGTCCGTGCCACTGGTGGGGGCGTTCGGAGGGCAGGTGCGGTGGATGCTCGCACGCCGACTCGACATGCCCACCCGGATCCCTGCCTGTCGGCACATCACCTGTGAAAGGTGCGGGCCCGCGGAACGGTCAATGCCGGGACAACTGCTTGAGGGCGGCCTGGCCTATCTGCAGCAGAGCTGAGCCGTCCATGTCGGTCTTCGCGAGAAACTCGATGCCCTGCATGACGCCAAGGAGCAGTCGCCCGAGCTCCTGGGCGTCCGCGCTCGGTTCGACCGTCCCCTCGTCCTGGGCTTCCTTCACGCAGGCGATCAGAAGATCTTCGACCGCTTGATAGCTGGTCCGCGCCCGGGAGGTGACATCCGGATCATTGCTGTGCAGCTCGGACGTGCTGTTGACCAGGAGGCAGCCGCGCCGCTGCGGGTCCTCCATGAATCCCTTGGCCACTCCCTCAACCAGCAGGGTCAGGCGTTCGAAGGCCGTACCGGGCCCGGTGAGGACCGCCCGGACGCCGTTCAGCTGTTCGTTGCGGTAGCCGTCCAGCACGTGCAAGAACAGCTGCCGCTTGTCGCCGAAGGCCCCGTACAGGCTCCCCTTGCCCAGTCCCGTGGCGTCCGTCAGGTCCTGCAGTGACGTAGCCGCGTAGCCCTGATTCCAGAACTGCTCGCGCGCAGATTTCAGTACCTGCTTCTCGTCGAAATTCCGCGGTCGTCCCATGGTCAACAGCATACGTTGTTCTTGACCTGTCGGTCCAGATTGTGGGGTGCCCTCCCGGCCGTAGCGAGCGCCGGGAAGGCTGGGCGGCCTCTCCGCCATCGCCAAACAGGGCGGCAGACCGCGCGATGGCGGGGGTGCGTGGTGCATGGCCCCCGGTCGGAGCCTTTCGCGGCGCCCCTCGCGGACGGGCCGGCGTCAGCCAGCCTGTCGCTGCTCGGAGGTGTGGATGCAGTCACGTTTTTGTCCGTGCGGTCCATAACGTAGTTCTTTACCGTATAGTCCATAACTGGGCCTGGGGCCGTCCGGTTCGGGCTGTAATGCGGCAGTGACACTTGGTGCACGTCTTCTGGCGTTCGCACCAGACAGGAGTAAACGATCATGGGACAGCTTGACGGGAAGACGGCAGTCGTCACCGGAGGCAACAGCGGAATCGGACTGGCCACCGCCAAGCGATTCGCACGTGAGGGCGCGCACGTGTTCATCACGGGCCGCCGGCAGGACGCTCTCGACGCCGCGCTGGTCGAAATCGGTGGGAAAGCCACCGCTGTCCGGGGCGACGTTGCAAACCTCGCGGACATCGACCGCCTCTACGCGGCTGTCGCCGAGCAAAACCGGTCCATCGACGTACTGTTCGCCAACGCGGGCGGTGGTGAGTTCGCCGCTCTTCAGCAGGTTACCGAGGAGCACTTCGACGCCACCTTCAACATCAACGTGCGAGGCATGCTCTTCACCGTTCAGAAGGCCATTCCGCTGCTCAATGACGGCGCCTCGGTGATCCTGACCGGATCGACTGCCGCCACCTCAGGCGGCGCCGCCTTCGGCGTGTACGCCGCGTCCAAGGCCGCGGTCCGTTCCTTCTCCCGCACCTGGGCCAACGAACTCAGCGGACGTGCGATCCGAGTGAACACCCTGGTGCCCGGCCCGATCGTCACCCCGGGCATCACCGGCCTGGCTGCGGACGCCGACCAGGCCGCGAAGATGAGGGACGTCTTTGCCAGCCAGATTCCGCTGGGCCGGATGGGGCACCCGGACGAGGCCGCAGCCGCCGCACTGTTCCTCGCCGGCAATGAGAGCAGCTTCGTCACCGGATCCGAGCTGTTCGTAGATGGCGGACTCAACCAGATCTGACCGAAGCCACACAGCCGACGGCCGCGGCAGAAGACACGAGGCCTTCCCCCGGCACGGCCCCACAAGGCACGAATCAACCCGAGCCCCTCCGCCGCTGCGGGAAGGACCCGTCACCGACGCTCTTGCCCATGGTGACGGCTAACAGTCCGCCGCTGCGCCCATGGGAAAGACGCCTGCTTCTGAGCGCCGGCACCGGCGTAAGCAACATGAGTGGGGCCCGGTCGTCAGCGACCGGGCCCCAATCCTATGGCGCCGTGCGCGTCAGATCACCACCGCTACCCTCGTCCGCGGCCGTCGCCCACGCCCGTGCAGAGCGTGACGCACCCGAGCAGCCACAGCACCAGAAGGCGGGCGCCACTCGCCAAAGGGACTTGACGGCGAACCCGCACCGAACGGGACGCGTGAGAAAGCAGAACGAGCAGCAGGCGAGCCATGGTTGTCGACGTCGTGTGCCGTGGCCTGCCCTGCTGCAGCTCCTTCAGCCCGTAGCCCGCTGAACCGAACCAGAGGATGTCGAGCTGCCCAGCCGGAACTGCACGGCGGCCGGCGACGGCGGGTTCGGGTCCGACACCGGCCTGCCCTCCACGACCAGCGGCCAGCGCGCAGCACGGCATCCGACGGGAGGGCCTTGCTACTACAGCGCAAGGTCAGTGAGGACCAGCACGCGCTCGTAGGTGTAATCCATCATGGCGAACTTCACTCCTTCGCGGCCGACACCGGACTGCTTGACCCCGCCGTAGGGCATCTGGTCGGCGCGATAGGAGGGCACGTCGCCGATCACGACTCCGCCGACCTCCAGAGCCCGATGCGCTCGGAAGGCAGCCTGCAGGTCGCGTGTGAACACGCCTGTCTGCAGCCCGTACTTGGAGTCGTTCACGGCGGCGAAAGCCTCGGCCTCACCGGCTACCTTGAGCACCGTGAGAACTGGCCCGAAGACCTCCTCGCAGGCCAGGGTCGTGTCTGCCGGAACATCCGCGAGGACTGTAGGCGCGTACGAGGCGCCCTCCCGCTTGCCGCCCGTATGCAGCGTGGCCCCGGAACCGACGGCTTCGTCAACCCACGACTCGACGCGGCATGCTGCGTCCTCACTGACAAGCGGACCCACATCGGTTCGGTCATCCGAGGGGTCGCCGGTGACCTGAGACTCGACGGCTGCGACGATACGCGGCAGCAGTCGGTCGTACACTGTGGCGTCGGCTATGACACGCTGCACGGAGATACAGGACTGCCCGCCCTGATAGTTGGAGAACACAGCGATACGCTTGGCGGCCCAGTCAAGATCCTCGTCGCTCGCAAAGTCGGCCAGCACCACGGCCGCGCCGTTCCCGCCGAGCTCCAGTGTGCAGTGCTTCCTGGGGACCGAGTCCATGATGGCGTACCCGACCCTCTCGGAGCCGGTGAACGAGATGACCGGCAGGCGCTCGTCCTGCACCAGCCCCGACATCCGGTCATTGGCGACGGGAAGGATGCTCCATGAACCGGCCGGCAGATCGGTCTCGGCAAGCAGGTCACCGATGATCAGGCCCGAGAGCGGAGTATTGGGCGCCGGCTTCAGGATGATCGGGGCGCCGGCCGCGATAGCCGGGGCGACTTTGTGGGCACATTGGTTCAGCGGGAAGTTGAACGGCGTGATTCCCAGCACAACGCCCTTCGGGAAGCGGCGGGTGAGCGCGAGCCGGCCCTGGCCGCCGGTGTCAGTGTCCAGCCGCTGAGCCTCGCCACTGTTGAAGCGGCGCGCTTCCTCCGCGGCGAACCTGAACACGGACACCGCACGGCCGACCTCGCCGCGAGCCCATTTGATCGGCTTTCCGTTCTCCGCGGATATGAGCTGCGCGATCTCCTCGCTGCGCTCCACGAGGCGCTTGCTTACGTGGTCGAGCGCGGCGGCACGCACATATGCCGGCGTAGCCGCGAACTCATCGCGAACGGCGTATGCCGACGCCACCGCCTCCTCGACCTGCTCGTCGGTGGGAACACTGACCTTTCCGATGAGCCGCCCGGTCCAGGGGGAGCTGATAGCCAAGGTCTTCTCACCACTGGCCGCGCGACCGGCGAGCCAGAAAGCACGGGTGGGAATCATGTCCTGTCACGGCCCTTTACGTCTGAAGGTGCGCTGACGTGCATCCGCCAGCAGTTAAACCGTAGGACCGCTGAGGTGACAGACGTTTTGTACGTGGTGTAGTGATCGCATGCAGGCGCATGCCGGAGGGTAGGCTTTCGCGCTGCGGTCCATCCTTCGGACGGTGACTCGCGGTTGGCGACGTTCGATCCGCGGGCGTCGGCGAACCGCTGCCGGTCGTCTTTCGATCTCGGCCAGCACCCGGGCGCCGAGACCGGGGAAGCTGAGGATCACGTCAGCGTCCCGGTGCTGAGGGAAAGCCTCCTCGACTGCCTCGGCGAGGGAGTCGGCTGTGGTACAGGCAGCTTCCAACTGGACCAGCAGGGCCAGCTCTGTTTGCCGAGCGCGTCCTCGACGAGCGACGGCTGGTGGGCGCACTCGGCGCGGAAGACCTCGCGAAGCCGTTCGGCCTCGGCTTCGGTTGCCGGTCGGGACGGGTGGCTCGGTGTGCTCTCGCCGCGGTAGGGGCGCGATCATCAGCCTGGCCGCGGCTGTGGCCGATCCGTTCCTATGACCGCGGTGTGCTGTCCGAGCGCCACTTGGTGAGACGAGGGTGCCCCGGCAGTTCGGCGCGGCCGGTGGCCCACAACAGGGTGAGCCAGGGATCCGCGCCGCCCGGAGCCTCTGGAAACAGACGGGCGAGCACCCGCGAGCAGAGAGCTGAGGGCGGGGTCCAGGCAAGTCCGAAGCCTTCCGCCAGATCGTGCATGTGTACGAGCGTCTCTTGCAACCCCAGCGCCGCGAAGCCTTCGGGGTCCGACACCCCGGCGGCGTGGTGGGCGCGGACCCGGGGCGGCGTGGTACGCACCATGGCGACCAGCAGCGCGCCGCAGGCCTCCAGCACCTGCAGCAGGCCGGCCGGGCCCGCATCACGGTCCGCGTGGAGGAAGACCGTGGGTCCGTCCGGCCTCTTCTGGCTCAACGCGATGGGCACATGGGTGTCCAGCGGTGGGCTCTGCGGCCCCAGCTGCACGGCGTAGTAGAACAGGTCGTTGGCGAGGTGCTCGGCGGTCTCCCAGCAGTCCCACTCCAGCGAACCGGCCTTATCGCCCACCCCTTCGCGGGTGCGTCCCGAAGGATGCCCACGGCGAGCCGCACTGCAAGGTCGACGTCGTCCGCGGTGACGGGAGACAAGGCTGATCCGGTTTCGCTTGATCGAGACATCGCAGCACCCTATCGCGAGGGAAGAGGGCAACACCGCTTCCGGTTTCCAAGGATCCAATGCTGTGGCCCCGGGGCGAACGCGTTCACTGGCACCCAGCACAACGAGCGACCCGGCAATGGTTCCCGGTCACAGCACAACCAGGGCGCGTATCGAGAGTTGATTTTCGATGAGTCCGTTGTGGGGGTGGCGCCCGGCGGCCGCCTTTCCAACACTGGTGACGTACAGGCGACGGGGGGACAGACATGGCGACGCACACTGAACCGGCGCAGGCACCGCTACCGGAGCGGCGGCCGGAGCTGGACGCGATCCGGATGCTGGTCGTGATCGGGCTGGTCTTCTTCCACTCGGCGCTCGTATTCGCTGCCGACGACGACTTCTACGTCAAGAACGCCGAGACCACCGAAGCCATCATGATCATCGCCGGGTTCGGGGTCGTCTGGGCCATGCCGCTGCTGTTCCTCATCTCCGGCCTCGGTGCCTGGCACTCGCTTCAGCGCCGCGGCGCGGGCGGCTTCGCCAGGGAGCGGCTGCTGCGGCTCGGCGTTCCGCTGGTCTTCGCGACCCTCGCGCTGAACCCGCTGCCGCAGTGGCTGCGGCTGCGCTCGGCCGACGCCGACTATCACGAGTCGTACCTCGGCTTCCTGCCCCGCTTCTACGACGTGCACCTGGAGCCCGAAGAGTTCCCCTTCCTCGTCCAGGGCGAGCACTTCGAGACCGGCCATCTTTGGTTCGTCGTGCTCCTCCTGGCGTTCTCCCTCATGCTGGCGCCGTTTCACCGGTGGTTGCCGCGCGAACGCGTCCGCCGCATCGGCGACAAGGTCGCGGAGGCGACCCTGCACCGGCGGGGCGTCGTGTTCCTGCCGGCCCTCGCCTTCGCGGCGATCTGTGCCTTCGCACGGCTGGAGGAGGACTACGCGGGCTGGCACCGCTGGTCGTACCTGCTGTTCTTCGTTGCCGGCTTCGTGCTCGCCACCGATGACCGCTTCCGCACCGCGATGCGGCGCGACGCCGGGACCGCAGCCTGGCTCGGCGCCCTGCTGTTCGCGGCAGCCGGCCCCGGCTTTGCCCTGGCCGACGAGCCCTTCACGGAGATGACCGCCCTGGCCACCGCCTCACGGGCGCTGTTCGGTGCGGCCGGATGGTGCCTGGTGGTCGCCATCCCAGGCCTCCTCGACCGTCGGCGGCCGGCGCAACCGCGTGCGGCGCCGAACCCGACCCCGACGACGCGTCGGCGCCTCTATGGCTATCTCGCCGCAGCCGTGCTGCCGTTGTACGTCCTGCACCAGCCGATCGTGGTCGCCGTCGCATACTTCGTGGTCGGCTGGTCTGCGCCGATCCTGGTTGAGTACGTCGTGCTCGTGGTGATCTCCCTCATCCTCACCCTCACCGCGTACGAGCTACTGGTCCGCCGCACGCGAGCGACCCGCTTCCTGTTCGGGATGCGCCCCTAGGAGCGTCTCGAAGGTGCTGGTCACAGCCACTCGTACCAACAAGGGCAACGTGCTGTGTCAGGCCGGGTCGGCGAGTGGCGGAGTTGTCCGTCGTGCGAGCGCTGTGCCGACGGGAGTTGAGTCGCCGATGTGGCACGCGCCCCGCGTGGCAGCCGGTGTGGTGCGTCCCTCCGTCCGTTCCGCAGCGGCGAGTTCCGCCGCTGCGGAACGGACCGATGCCCGTCGGGGCCGCCGTGCGTCAGGCGGACAGCAACGCGCGGAGTTGCGTGGTGTCGATGATGTGGGCCCGGGACGGGAACACCTTCTCGACCAGCACGCGGTGGATCTCGGGGTCGGGGTCGGCCACACCGTCGGACAGGACGAAGACGCGATAGTCGCGGTCGGCCGCGTCGATCAGCGTGGACAGGACGACGCCGCTGGTGCTGATCCCGGCGAGCACCAGAGTGTTGATGTCCCGGTCGCCGAGCTGTCGGTGGAGGTCCGTGGTGGAACCCGAGCCGTAGCGGATCTTGCGTACGACGATGTCGCCGTCCTCCGGTGCGATCCGCTCGTCGATGTGGGTGGCAGGGTCCTCGTGGTGCATCATCTTCGCCGCAGCGACGCCGGAGAAGGTCTTGTTGGTCTCGGGGACCGCGGTCCAGTCGTCCTCGGTGAAGCCCACGCGGACGTAGCCCACGGTGCCACCGGCGGTGCGGACGTCGGCGATGGCGCCCTTGACCCGCTCGACGAGGGCGTCCGAGTCGGGGGCGAGAGGGACGATCCCGTTCTGGAAGTCCATGGCCAGCAGGGCGGTTCGCGTGGGGGTGATGCCGGGAAGTGCGGGGGTGCTCACGAGCTGGTTCTCCTTGATGGGTTTCTCAGTTGTGCTGGAGGTGCTGGTCGGTCGGTTCGTGGAGCGGTTCATCGAGTGCTGGTCGAGGACAAACGGCGGTCGAGGACGGTCAGCAGCAGGACGGCGAAGCCCGCCGCGACCAGCACGATGCCGAGGATGTGCAGACCGTGGTCGCTCGCTCCGTCGCGGAAGACGATGCTGCCGATCACGGCCGAGGTGATGGTTCCGAGGTATCCGAACGTCCGGAACAGCCCGGAGGCGGTGCCGATCTGGTCGGGCGGTGCCGCGAGGTAGAGGGCGGTCTGGTTGCCGACTGTGGTGGTGGCGGACGTGATGCCGAAGACGAGGGAGACCAGCACGATCGCGATGACCGGGCTGTGCGAGGTGAGCAGCATGATGCCGGCCGACCCGATCAGCATGGTGATCGCCGAGGCGATCAGCGGCCCGCGCACCAGATTGCGGCTGGCCAGCGGTCGAGAGAGCAGTGCCGAGACGGCTCCCATCGGCAGCAGCAGAAGTCCCGCCGTCACGGTGGACATCCCGTGGGCGGCCTCCATCCACTGGGTCATGCCGTACATCACCGAGTAGACGCCCAGCAGGGTGAGTGACTGGCGCAGATAGGTGCGGGTGAGGGGGCCGTTGGCGGCGAGGCTGCGGAAGTCGAAGAACGGCGCGGGCCTGCGCAGTTCCCACACGACCGTCGGCGCCGCGACGAGTACGAAGGCGGCGAGCGCGATCCACTCGACCTGCGGAAGTCTCATCAGGAAGATGACCAGCGCGCTCATCGATCCTGCGAATCCGACGATGCCGAGCAGGTCGATCCGGTCGGCGACCTGACGGAGACCGGTGCGCGCGTGGTCGCGCGCCGGATCCCTGGGCAGCCAGCGCACGGTCATCGCGAGGGCGATCGCGGTGACGGGGATGTTGATCAGAAACGCCCAGCGCCAACCCGCGGCCCCCACCAGCAGCCCGCCGATGGGCGGACCGATGGCGGCGGTTGCCATCCCTGCGATCGCGATTCCGCCGAGCACCCCGCCCGGTGGAGCGTCAAGACCTGCCTCCGTGGCGCGGCGCCGGATCAGGATCATTGCGCAGGGGAAGGCGGCCGAAGTGCCGATGCCGACCAGGACCCGGGCGACGGTCAGCATCGCCAGACTCTGGCCGAGGCCCCCGATGACACCGCCGACCAGCACGAGCACGATGCCGGAGAGAAAGATCCGGCGCGCGCCGAGTACCTCCGCCAACTTGCCCGCCGTTGGCTGTGCGACGGCGCTGGCCAGGTAGAGCGAGGAGACCAACGCGGCGGTGCTGCCCACGGAGACGTGCAGATCGGCGGCGATGGGGACCAGCGCGGTCGCGATGATGGAGCTGTTGATCGGGTTGAGGCTGGAGCCCACGTAGAGCGGGGTGGTGAACGTCCACGCGAACGGCTTGAGGGAGTGGCCGCGCGCCTCTGTCTCGGCCTGGTTGGTGGCGGCCCTCATATGCCGCCGTCACTCAGGTCGGCCGCGGCGAGGCGTTCGAGCAACACGATGGCCTTTTCGAGGTCCTGGCGCTCCTCCGCGGCGACGACCCGGTCGATGGCACGGGTCAGGAAGGCGGCGCGCCCCGCGAGCAGGTTGTCGATGAGCTGGGTCGCGGAGGGGTCGGCGCTCATCAGCTTTCGGCGGCCGTCCTGCGGGTCCGGCTCGCTGTGGACCAGCCCGGCGGCCTTGAGCACCGCCAGACTCTGCGCGATGGACTGCGGGCTGACGTGCTCCAGCGTGGCGAGGCGGGCCGCGGTGACCGGGCCCTCCCGCACGACGCTCCCCAGCACCGCGAGCTGTGTGAGGGTCAGGCCGACCGAGTGCTGCCCGGATTCCGCGCGCAGCCGTGCGCGCAGCCGTTTCATCGCATCACTGAGCCGCTGCGCGGTCACTGCGGACTGCTTCGGTCCTGGGTCCGTGGTCATGACCCTCAGCCTAGATCTCGACAAGTAACTTTGTCAAGTTACTTGTCGAATTCATGATCGCCCCACATCGATCACGCGGCTTCGCGCGAGGTCAGGAGTTGTTGAGAACGTGCGGTGTGCTGCGCCCTGCCCGTGGCACGGCAGGGTGGTCGGCCGACCACCCGACCGAGGGCAGAACGGGCTCCTTGACCCGGCAGTCCATCAAGTGCGTCGGACGACCAGCACGGCGAGGTCGTCGGGGTGGTTCAACGCGACCGCGGCGTCGAGGACGAGATCAGCGGTTTCGTCGGCGCTGAGTCCGTCGTGGACGGCCCGGGCGGCCAGTGTTCCGGTGTGCTCCAGTCCGGCGTCCAGTGAGAGATCAGGCCCTTCGACCACGCCGTCGGTGACCATGACCAGCGCGGTGTCCCTGTCGAGGGTGAAGGTCTCCTCCGGGTAGTCGGCGTTCGGCAGGATTCCCAGAACGGGACCGCCCGGCAGCGCGTGGATCTCGTGACTGCCGTCCTGATGCGCGGCAAGCAGGGGCACATGGCCGGCGTTCGCCCCGGTGACCCGTCCGCTGTGGGGATCGATGCGCAGCATGGTGCAGCTGGCGAACCGGGGCGCGCCCATCGCGATGAGCAGCTGATTGGTGTGTGTGAGCACACTCGAGGGGTCCGGCTCGTGCGCGGCGAGCGCTCGCATGGAGCTGCGCACCTGTCCCATGAAGGCCGCCGCGTCCACGTCGTGCCCCTGGGCGTCGCCGATCTCCACGGCGATCGCACCATCCGTCATGAGGAACGCGTCGTACCAGTCACCGCCGATGTCGAGCCCGGCTCGGCAGGGCCGATAGCGGGCTGCGACCTCCAGGCCGGGCAGATTTTCGGGCAACTTCGGGAGCATGTGATCCTGAACTGCTGTGGCCAGCTCGAGCCGGGCCTGCTGCGATCTGATCCGCCCGAGCGCCTGTCCGGCGAGTTCGGCGAGCGTGATCATGAAGGCTTTCTCGTCCGGCGACGGATGGTGGCCGCTGTCGTACGTGACCACCCAGGCGCCGGGCGCCTGGTCACCGCCGAGACCCAGGGGTGTGATCGACATGGCGACGTCGGGGCCTGGCCAGGCCAGCGGTGCGGCGTCACCGTTGGGCCAGCGGCGGAGAAGGTCCTCCTGGTTCCGGATGAACAGCGGCTCACCCGTGCGGATCGCATGGGGCAGCGGACCCTGTTCATCCAGCGAGCGGCAGTGCAGGGCGTCGACGTGCCAGGAAGGGAGCCCGGCATCCGAGGACACCGAGAGGTGCTCCTCGTCGTCGACGAGCGCCAGTGCCGCGCCGGTGCCGGCGAAGGTTGCGGCGAGTCGTGTCAGGACCACCTGTCGCAGTTCCTGCTCGGTGGAAGCGGTGATGAGGGCCGAGGAGAATTCCGCGATCTCGTCGGCACGACGTCGCTGGGCCTCCACCGCCGCCACCATCTCCCGTCGGCGAGCCTCGTCACAGGTGTCGTCGCGGATCATCCCGAAGATCTGCTCGGGACCCTCGTACCCGAGTTGGATCCGACGGGTTTGGCAGGCAAGGCGGTGCCAGTCACCCTGGTCGCCTTGAAACCGCAAGGTGGTCCAGGAACGCCGGCTGTTGTCCGAGCGCAGGAGCCGACGCAGGGAAGGCCGATCGTCGGTGTGGATGTGACGCACCACCCAGGGCAGGGAGACCGAGTCCTCCGGGAACAGCGCGGCCACGGCGGGCGCGCCTCCCAGCCACTCGATCTGACGTACCTGCGGCAGATACATGCACAGGCCGAGGCCGGCGGACCTCGCCGACAGTCGGAACGGGATCAGCAGACTCCCGAGATCATTGCTCACGTTCAGTGAGTGCACCCAGACCAGCTGCTCGCCTCCGGCGGAGGTCACCGGCCGCGCTTCGATGAGAGCGACCACGGATGCTCGGCCCTGTCTGGGCAGCTCCAGCACCTGCATGGCCAGTCGATGCTTGCCGGCGTGCGCCACGATGCGCTCGACCACGTTGCGCTGGCTCTCGGGCAACAGCTCCCGTAGGAATCGGCCTACACATCGTTTCGCCGGCCTGTCGAGTGCCGTAGCCATCGAGCGGTTGAGCGAGCGGACGATGCCGTCCGGGCACAACAGAGCCGACGGCTCGGCCTTTCGAAGGAGTTCATTCGAAGCGTCCACCGCCGCTCCCTCGCGATCGTTGAGCGATCACCCGGCTACCCCAATGATCCCATCCCGGTCATTTCATCGCGCGGTCAGCTGTGCCGCGTCAGGGGTGACGCGAGCCGTCATTGTGGGCGTGATGAACACGAGCCACAGTCAGGCTGCGCCTCATCTCGATTCCTCCGCCTTCCAGTTGTGCTCGCCGGCCGCCCTGGGGCGGATGTGGTGCCGTCGCGGTGCCCCCGGCACCTCCACGCCGACGGCGCAGGACGAGTTCCGGGGTCACAGCCGCTGAGGCACGATCGCGACCGGGCAGTCCGCGTGGTGCAGCAGCCTGTGACCCACCCGGCCGAGGTGACACAAGTGGCCCTGCGTGCGCCGCGCCCCGATGACCACGAGATCCGCAGCGGCCGAGCGCCTGAGCAGCACCGACTTGGCAGGCCCTTCCACCGTGCTGCGGCGCACCCTCACGTTCCGATGGTCCGTCATCGCATCGCCGAGCAGGACGTCGAGCAGATCGGACGCCCGCTGCTCGTCGTCGCGTACTGCCTCCCCGGCGGACATGGGGTGTTCGACGGCCCCGTGTGCCGGGCGGCGCCAAGTACGAACGACGTCGAGGACACATCCGCGTGCCTCGGCTTCACGAAATGCGAACCGCACCGCCTCGTTCGTCGCCCCGGGTTCTCCGGCACCGAGGAGGATGCGCCCATGCACGCCGGCCAGCCCCGCCCTGTCTCCGCGGACCACGATCACGGGACCGTGTGCACGCGAGGCGACGGCCAGGCTGACCGACCCCGGAAGCAGCCCTTCGAACGCGGTGCGGCCGCGGGAGCCAGTGATCAGGACGTAGGCGTTGCTTCCTTCGCGCAACAGGGCAGACGCAGCGTCTTCGGGCACCACGTCAGCGGACACCTTCACCGCGGGGTTCCGCCGCCGTGCGCGCTCCGCCGCCGTCTCGATGATGTTCTGCGCCATCACTTGCTCGGACGGGCGTTCAGGGCTGCCCGACGGCAGGACACCTTCGTAGCGTTCCCACAAGGATGCGTGCACCAGCCGGAGGGGCAGACCGTGCCGGGCCGCCTCGTCCGTTGCCCAGTCGACCGCCACGAGGCTCGAGTCCGATCCGTCGACCCCTACGACCAGGGGCAGCTCCGTCATCTTTCCCACCGCCTGTTCGCCGCGCTGGGGAGCCATGCGCTCCCCGGCCCCGGGCGTCCTACTCGTGGGGAACGACCGCCAGTGGGCAGCCGACGTGATGAACCGAGGCATGAGTGACGGGACCGAGACGCGGGACCGTCGGCCGCTCGGCCATGCGACGGCCCAGGACGAGCAGGCTCGCCGGGGAGGCGGCCCGGGCGAGGGCGGTCGCGGCTCTGCCCTCCACCACGGTCTCCAGGACCTCCGTCTCGGGGTACTTGTCACGCCAGACCTGAAGGACGGCGGACAGGAATTCCTGCCATTCCTCACCCTGCTGGGGATTGTGCATCAGTGCGATGTCCCCGGGCCCGAGGCTGATCGCGGAAGGTGCCTGCCATGCGTGGACGACATGGAGCCGGGCGTGCCGCTGCCCCGCCGCCTCGAACGCGAACTCGATCACCTCGTCGCAGGGATCCCGGAGGTCCATTCCCAGCACCACGTCTCGATAGCCGGTGTCGGTGGACGGCTCGCCGTCGTCCGCCGGGAAGTGTTCGTCCTCGGCCTCCTCATCCGCGCGTACGAGAACGACGGGACGCGTGGCCTTGGCGACCGTGCCCATGGCGACGGATCCCACGAGAAAGCCGGTGAAACCGCTCAGCCCACGGGAGCCCAATACCAGCAGTTCGGCGTGCTGGGCTGCCTTGACCAGGGCCTCGGTGGCCGGGCCCTCGAGTTGCACGTCGGTGAGCTGCACGCCGGGGACGGAGTGGCGGACGCGCTCCGACGCCTCCCGCAGGACGCGCCGCGCCAGGTTCCGCTGCGCGGCGTTCGCGCGCCCCGCGCCGTCCCTCTGGTGGAGATGCCAGTTCCAGGCATGCACCATGCGCAGAGGTCGCTCACGGCGTACCGCCTCGCGTGCAGCCCATTCGGCGGCGGCGAGACTCTCGGCCGATCCGTCCACTCCGACGATGACGGGCTCAACCATGGGGCTTACCTCCTGTCTGCCATAGCCAGCATCTCGCCACGAGCCTGAGGCGTGTATGGGCCGCACGGTCAGCCTCGGGCCCATTCGGCCCTGGGTCGCCCACTGGGACGGGAAGCGACCCCGGGCTGGCACGGGCCCCGGTCACGGACCTGAGCGTGTCGTGAGCCGGCACGGAATGTCGAAGAACGTGTGTCCTGATCGATGCCTCATGCGATCGCTCGTCGTCGGGCCTGGTCCGCGCCGGCGACGTCCATGGGCAGGGCGCCGTGAGCAGGTGCGCGTACCGGCGTGTCGTCCTGCGGACCGAGGCTGAGGAGCGCCGTCGCAGGCGAAGGACCGGCGCGAATGCGTGCGGCGAGGCCAGACCGCACGGTGGACGGGATGGGCCCCAGCCCGTGGCCGTCGGCTTGCGGGTCCACGCACGCCCCCGGGCGCACCGGCCCCGCGGACAGGCGTGTGCGACGGGCCCGGGGCCCGTCGCACCACGGCCGGTCAGCGCAGCCAGGAACGGTCCCGGACGATCGGAAGCCGGGCCCAGACCCTGCCCAGCCCCCACGCCGCGCCCGCGCCGACAGCGGCCAGCACGATCAGCGCCACGGCGTAGATCACGTGATAGTCGGCGAACGGATTGGACGACATGCTCGGCGCCCCGTCCGACAGGTGCCTGGCGGGCGGCCACTCCGCCAGCCACATCAGTGCCATCATCGCCGTTCCGGCGCCGGCCGCGAGGCGCAGCGCCACACCGGTCATGACGGCGACGCCGACGGCGAGCAGCCCCAGCATGAACAGCCAGTCCGCCCATGCAGCACCGGCCCATGAGTGGAAGGTCGACTCCATCGGACCCGCGGCCACGGAGCTGAGGAAACCCTTCGTCGGCGACCCGCCGTCGATCCATCCCTTGCCGGACGCGGTCGCGTAACCGAGGCCGAAGGTCTTGTCCAGGAACGCCCACAGGAACACGAACCCGGTGAGGATGCGCAGGGACGCGAGGGCGTAGGCCTGTGCTGTGTGCGTGTCGAGGTCTGCCGACACGGTGGATGCGGGCGCGGTCCGGTGCCGGCGGAAAGGCGGTACGTGGATGCCCGGGCTCCGCTGAGGGTCCTCGTGTACGGCCATGGTGGTGATCCCTTCGGGGATTTGTGAGTCGCCGTTGTTCCGACATCCCTCACTCTCGTCGGTTGCCGAGTACCGGACCGGATGCCGAAGGGCCGTACCCCTTGGGCTGAACGTCCCTTCGTACGGGGC
The DNA here is from genome assembly GCF_036320405.1 of Streptomyces sp. WAC07094. Lineage (NCBI taxonomy): Bacteria > Bacillati > Actinomycetota > Actinomycetes > Kitasatosporales > Streptomycetaceae > Streptomyces > Streptomyces sp. WAC07094. The sequence goes on along the minus strand of NZ_JAVMJZ010000003.1, from coordinate 266,701 downwards.
CTGTTGGGGCGGAGACCGGCGCGCCGCCGTCGGGCGAGCGCGTACGACGGGAGGATGTGGCCTAGTTGCGAGCGCAGTCCAAGTGGAGTCGACACCCGGGCTACGGCCACCGCCGCGTCACACGGTGATGCGACGCCCTGTGACACTGAGGGGATTTATGCGGATCCACATGTCCCGCTGTCCGCCCGGCCACGGTTCGCTGTAGGCCTGCTGTCGCACCAGCCGTACGCAGTCGGGGTCCGTCACCGTGCCGGCGGGTCCGGTGACGAGGACGCTCCAGCCCTGGCTCAGCGCCGCGTCGATGTGGTCGACCTCGAAGGCCACTTGGCAGCCCACTGCCTGTGCCGGTACTGCTTGGGGGCTTGTCCTGTAGACGATGACCCCCTCGATCACGCTGTAGTTCACGGGGACGACCACCGGGCCGGTGCCGACGGGTATGGCGAGCCTGCCCACGCCGTGCGTGGAGAGCAGGTCCCAGCATGCTTCCGAGGGCAGTTCGGTGAACTTCGGATGCCGTCCTGCCCGACCGAGGCCGGGTGGTAGATCGATGTCGCCGCCGGTGAGTTCGCGGACGGTGGTCTGCAGGGCCCCCGCCAGCCTGAGGAGGGACGCAGGACCGGGGGCGACCGTGGGCTGTTCCTCCAGGTACTGGAGGTAGCTGGAGGACATTCCCGCCCGATCGGCTGTTTCCGCCTGGGACAGGCCGAGTTCCTGTCGCCGCTGTGTGATCCTGCGTCCGAGGTCGCCGACGGGGTGCCCTGTAGCAGGGTGCGACGACGGGCGTGCGGCCATGATCGTCACCTCCTTCAGAGTTTGTGCAGCCGGTTGTCGGCCATACCGTGTTGTGACCGACTGTCGGGTTGCGGCAGGGAGTCGTCGAAGCGGTAGTCCAGTTGGTCGATCACAGCGACCACTCCGTCGATCTGCCGGGTCGTGGAGACGGCGACCTCCGTCTCGCTCTTGCGCGGCACCCGGCCGGTCAGGGTGACCACCCCTTCGACCACGAAGACGTCTATGGCGGTGGGCGCCAGTCGCAGTGTGCGGAGCAACACCTCGTCGATCACCTCGTCGCGGATGTCCCCGTCGGGCCGCAGGAACACCTTGAGGAGATCTCGACGCGTGACGATACCGACGAGGCGGTCCTCTTCGTCCAGCACCGGCAGCCGCTCCACGTCCTGCTCGGTCATGATGCGAGCCGCCTGGGCGATGGTCTCCTCGGCGTGCACCGTGATGGGCGGCACGGTCATGAGCTGCCCGGCCGTGAAGGCCCTGGACCTCGCGGGCCTTCCACGGGCCGAGGACGTCGGTTTGCCGGCGGCGAGCGGGCGCACCTGTTCGTCGGTGTCGAAAGGTTCCGACTGCCGCTTCACCAGGTCCGTCTCGGAAATGACGCCGATGACCTTCTCGTCGTCGTCCACGACCGGCAGTCCACTGATCCGGCCGTCCGCGAGCAGCCGTGCGACTTCCTTGAACGGTGTGGAGTAGTCGGCACGGATGACATCGCTGGTCATGACGGAGCCGACCTTGTTGTGCTTCATGTCCCTTCCTTCTGCCAGTCGCCTCCATCCGATGTCGCCAGGACGGGGTCGACGCCGGGCTGTGCGGACTGCGGCGGGTTGCTTGCTCCGCCGGGCGGGTACGGCAGCAGCCGTTCGAGGCCTTCCAGCCGGTGAGGGGAAGCGCCGAGCCGATACCGGGCTGTGTCGGTCGAGACGCGGGCCAGGGCCACAACCATCAGCGGATACGTGAGGTGCTTGCCCGTGATCACGCCTGCTCGCGGACGGAGCCGCGGGCACTCGCACCGTGAATCCGTTCGATCACGAACAGTGGCGCGGCCACCATGGCGGGATGCCGCATGTATCCCGCGCCTGCTGGGCGTGCCGTCCGTCATCACGCACCTCTTCCAGCCTCTCGACACCTCGAGCGTCCATCGCGTCGAAGGTGTTCACATGGGCCGTACGGGGGTGACGTAGGGGCCGGTCGGCCCCGGTACCTCCGCCCGCGAAAGGGACGGGCCGGGCGTGGCGCCCGGTTCGGACGTGTCCGTCGGTCACATCCCCTGGTCGTGTTGCGGCGGGTTGCTCTGCGCCGGTCCCACGCGGTAGGGCCGCATCATGTCGTTGTCTTCATGTTCGAGCATGTGGCAGTGCCATACGAACTGGCCGGGCCGGTCGAACGTCGCCCTGAGCCGGGTGACTGCGCCGGGGTACGCGATGGCGGTGTCCTTGAAGCCGCGCTCCCACGGCTCGGGGGGAGAAGGGGTCTTCTGAGTGAACGTGCGCCGGTCTACGATCTCGAATTGGACCTCGTGGACGTGGATCGGGTGAGCATCAACGGTGAAGTTGTGGAGCTCCCAGATCTCGGTTTCTCCCAGTGCCGGATTTTCCGTCACAGGGTCGCTCCATCCCATGGGGACCGGCTTCCCGTGTACGTCGACGGTCCCGAGAAGCGCCCGTCGGGGGCCGATGTGCGGAAGCACGGCGGAACCCTCCTCATTGAGCGAGAGCCGGCGGACACGGTGCGCCGTGCCCAGCGGCGTGAGGGACGGCAGGGTCAGTCGGTAGGGGGGCACGCTCGTGTCCGGCGAGGTTTGTGACCGGACGGCGAACTTCAGCACCTGTCCGGTCGTGCCCGGCTTCGCGGGCGCGAAATCGACACCTGCTCGCCCGCCTTGGAACGTGGTGTCAGGGCCCTCGTTGATGAGGTACAAGGCGGTCCCGGGACGTACCGAGGCGAAGTCGACGATCACGTCGGCGCGCTCCGCGGGAGCGATGAGCAGCTGCTCGAGTTGCACGGGCGCGGGCAGGAAGCCCCCTTCGTTTCCCAGCTGCCAGAAGCCGAGTGCGGCGTCCGCCGGACGGCGGGCGGCGGGGTTGGCGACGACCTTCAGAATGAGGAACCGCGAATTGCACCCGTTGAGTACGCGCAGGCGGTAGCGGCGGGGTTCGACATCAAGGACCGGCCAGGTTCGGCCGTTGACGACGATCGTGTCGCCGAAGAACTCGGGATTCCAGATCGGCGGGATGTCGCTGTCCGGCACATAGGGGCCCTTGAACCCGTCGAAGGCGGCGCGTGCCGAAGGATAGAGAAGGCTCCCGTCCGCATGGAAGGATCTGTCCTGGATCACAAGCGGGATCTCGTGACAGCTCCGCCCCGAGGGGTCTTCGGTGCGAGGGGCGGGCCCGGGCAGGACACCCTCGGGCAGATCCGCCGGTCCACCGCGCAGCAGGTAGAACCCGGCGAGCCCGGCATAGACGTTCAGGCGTGTCACACCCAGGGCGTGGTCATGGAACCAGAGCGTCGCCGCACGCTCTTCGTTGGCGTATTGGAAGACGGCCTCTCCCGGGCCCCAGGCGACGTCGTAGGCAGCCTGGGCCTTCTGTTTGTACAGGTCGTAGAACGATCCGACCCGGGCGTAGCCGGGGGAGATGTCGACGGCGTCCGGGAGGTACCAGGCTTCGGGGTATCCGTCGCTCTCCTCCGTGTTCCGGCCTCCGTGCAGGTGGGTCACGAGCGGCACGGGGCCGGTGTAGGGACCCGGCGTCGACCGGAACATCGGGTGCCCGTCCCGGCCGCCCGAACCGCCCGGCGGATTGGCCCAGTGCAGTGTCGGATCGACCGGCAGCAGATGGGGCAGATGCCGGCCCGAGCGATCGACCAACTCGTTCTTCCACCGCACCTGCACGGGCCTGCCGACCCGGGCTTCCAAAGTCGACGCAGGGTAGTGGAACGTGCCGGGGTCCTCCGTACAGCCGTATCCCCACACGGTCGTCGCGGGCAGGCCGGGGGGCAGCACCTGCTGCCGGAACTGACGGACACCGATGGAGTAGTGGTCGATGCCCTCCGCCGAGCCGCGGGCGGACTGTGGCATGACCGGAGGGATGACCAGTGGTACGCGGTACTTCTTGATGCTTTCGGGATCGAGAGCGGCTCGCCCCGACGGTGACGACAGCCGTGTCGGGCCGAACCCGGCACCGGAGGGAAGCAGAGCGAGCGCGCCTCCGGTGACGGCGGCCTGGATGACTCGACGCCTCGTGACCACGCCTGTTCTCCGTTCGCTCTGCCGGGACCGAAGGCAGCCCGCGTCGCACCCGAAGATTGACACAAGCCGCGGCGTCGGACCGCGCACCTACTCCAGACAGGCCAATCAGTACCGTCGAAGGGAGACACCGTGCGATCTGTCCGCCTCTCGAGGCGAGACTGGGCCGGCGGCCGTGGCGCTGACCGTGGGCGAGGCGCCGGTACAGGGCGCTGGACCGCCTGTACGAGCAGTGGGCTGAGTACGGTCGCTGCCCGGACTCCTACGGGACTAACGCGTGGCCACGTCCACAGTGTCATCCCGGTCGAAGTCGAGCCGGTTGATGACATCGACCACGCCGTCGACCTCCTCGCACAACTGCACGGCCACGGGAAGTAGACTCTTGCGCTCCACTCTGCCGCTCAGCGTGACCCTCCCGTCGGCGACCTCGACGGTGAGCGACGAAGGCGGCAGACCGAGCGTCCCGACGATGACGTCCTCCAGAATCTCCTCCTTGATCGCGCGATCCTGGCGGAGGAACAACTGCAGCAAGTCGCTCCGGCTGATCACACCGATCAAGTGGCCGTCGTCGTCCACCACGGGAAGGCGTTTGACCTTGCTTCCTTCCATCGTGCGTGCGGCACGGACCACGTCCCACTCCGGCTTCGCGACGACGGCGGGGCTGGTCATCAAGGCACCGGCGGTGATGCCGACGCCCACCGACGTCTGCTTGCGCAGCAGGTCCGCTTCGGACACCACCCCGACGGGCCGACCGATGTCGTCGACCACGGGAACGGCGGTGATGTCGTACTCGTCGAGCAGGCGCGCGATCTCCTTGAAGGTCGTGCCCGGCCGCACGCTCACGGCGGTGGGAGTCATCAAATCGCCCACACTGCGGTGCCCCATCGCTCGGCGTCCCCTATCTGTGCGTCCGCGGAATGGTCTTGTTGCCTGAGCCGGGTGGCTGTGTGAGGGCCTCGGCGATTCCCGCGACGGAGGTGCCGGGCGGCTTTCGCACTCGCATGGTCTCGGCGCGTGGCCTCCTCCGACGAGCTGGATGTCACCTTGCTCGACCAGTGCACCGTACGGCAGGACTACGGCGCCCGCTCGCGTTTGTCGGGACCATGGTGTTCCTCTCGCAGCACCGCCAGTCGGCGCCGGTACTCGTCCTCGTCGATCTCTCCGCGAGCGAACCGCTCAGCGAGCACCCGCTCGGGCGGCAACCGTCCCGGAGCGTTGTGCGACCGCCCGGGGCTGCGGTTCATTGTGCGAACCAAGAACACGATGAGCAGGATCAGCAGCACCCAGAACAGGATCGCGCTGATCGACGCGACGAACCAACCCCATCCATTCATGCCCCGGTGGTTCCAGTAATACATCGCGAGTCACTTCCCGGTACACCAGGTCCGTACGGACAGGATGACGCCGGCCCGCGGTCGACGTGTGGCCCACGCGCTGAGGTGCGGTGCTCCGCCGCAGTTACCAGTGTGGTGCCGCGGTCTTGGCCGAGGGCAGAGGCCGAACGTCCCCGAGCGGGACCGACCGACCCAGCGGGGCCGTGATGGCCGGGGATGTGAGGCATCGCGTCGCCTTTCACCCACTTGTCGCAGGACAGGTACTGCGCATGCCGGGCATCGGGGGACGGTTCTTGTGAGATCGAACGGCCCGCCGCCCGGGCCCGCGGGTGCGCACGGCGTGCATCCCGCGACGGTCGGTCCCGCGAGCGGATGACGGAGGACTGGCTCATGGCCGATGGCCCGGGCGGGCGCACATCGAGAGGTGCGTTCCTGATGCCCGGGCTCCGCACACCGTCGGCCCACCGACGCGACTGGTTTCGTGGTGATCTGGTCGCGGGTCTGACGGTCGCCGCATACCTCGTGCCACAGGTCATGGCCTACGCAGGTGTCGCCGGTCTGCCGCCCGTCACCGGTCTCTGGGCGATTCTTCCGGCGCTCGCCCTTTACGCGCTGTTCGGTTGCTCACGGTTGCTGTCGGTCGGCCCGGAGTCCACAACCGCCTTGATGACGGCGACGGTGGTCGGCCCGCTGGCCAAGGGCGACCCCGGGCACTACGTGTCGCTCGCAGCCGCACTGGCCGTCACCGTCGGGCTCCTCTGCCTGGTGGCACGAACGGTCCGGCTGGGCTTCCTTGCCGATCTCCTCTCACGCCCGGTCCTGGTCGGCTATCTCGCGGGCGTGGCGCTGACCATGGCGGTGGACCAGCTGCCCAGGCTCACCGGTGTACGGACGAGCCGGACGGAGTTCTTCCCCCAGATCTGGTCCTTCCTCGGGGATCTGACGCGCGCCCGACCGGCCACCGTGATGCTTTCCATCGCGGTGCTGGCCTTCCTCTTCGTCCTCGCCCGCTTCTTCCCGGCCCTTCCCGGGCCGCTGCTCGCCGTCGCCCTGGCGACGGCTGCCGTGGTGGTCCTCGATCTCGACGGCCGGAACGGCGTAGCGGTGATCGGGCCGGTGCCCTCCGGTCTTCCGGACGTGGCACTGCCCGATCTCGACGCCTTGCCGCACCTGATGCTGCCGGCGATCGGTGTGCTGCTCGTTGCCTACACCGACTTCATTCTCACCTCCCGAGCTTTCGCCGACCGCACCGACAAGTCCACCGCGCTCGACGCCAACCAGGAATTCCTCGCGTTGGGCACCGCCAACCTGGGCGCCGGACTGGTGAACGGCTTCCCCGTCAGCAGCAGCGCCAGCCGTACGGCCCTGGCGGCTTCCGCCGGCGCCCGCAGCCAGGCGTACTCACTGCTCGCGGGGGCAGTCGTCCTGGCCGTTCTGCTCTTCCTCAGCCCCTTGCTGACCCGGATGCCTTCGGCCGCACTCGGCGCGCTCGTCATCTACGCGGCGGGGCGCATGGTCGATGTCCCGGGCTTTTGCAGGCTTGCGTCGTTCCGGCGCCGCGAGTTGTTCCTGGCACTCGGCTGCCTGGTAGGTGTGCTCGTCCTGGACATCCTGTACGGGGTGCTCGTGGCCGTCGGACTCTCGGTGGCCGAGTTGCTGACCCGCGTCGCACGGCCGCACGACGCGATCGAGGGGCTGGTTCCCGGGATGGCGGGCATGCACGACGTCGACGACTACCCGCAGGCACGCACCATCCCGGGACTGGTCGTGTACCGCTACGACTCGCCCCTGTTCTTCGCCAACGCGGAGGACTTCCGGCGCCGGGCACTGGCAGCGGTCACTGAGCAGACCGATCCGGTTCGCTGGTTCGTCCTGAACACCGAGGCCAACGTCGAAGTCGACATCACCGCCCTGGACGCCGTGGACGACCTGCGCCAGGACCTCACGGACCGCGGCATCGTGTTCGCCCTCGCCCGGGTCAAGCAGGACCTGCTGGACCAGTTGCAGGCGTACGGCCTCGCGGACTCCGTCGGCCCCGACCGCATCTTCCCGACACTGCCCACCGCCGTGGACGCGTACCAGGCCTGGTGCCGCGGCCGATGACCGTTCGCTCGGGGACGCCGATGGCCGGAAGGCCGGTTCGAGCCCGGAGAACCTCTCCTGGAGCCGCTGAATACCCGCCTGGAGTCGCGGGTCCACTGGGTCTCGGAAGGGTCCGGGTGGCCCTACCGCGGGAGTGCCTCCCGCTCGCAGCCTGAACACGTGACGACCTTCTCCTCCGTCGTGCGGGTGGTACGGCGAACGAGACGATCCCACCGTCCGCCATGGCCGGGAGATGGGCCGCCCGACCCCGAAGGGAGGCTCCGGTGACCGCACTCACCCTGGACACGTCCGCCGTCACCGCATTCGTCGAGGACGCCACGGCGGCCCCGTCCCTGCACAACGCGCAGCCCTGGAAGTTCCGGTTCCATCGCGACAGCGGCACCCTGCGGCTGTACGCCGACCTGGAACGCGCACTGCCGAAGACGGATCCGGACAACCGCGGCATGTATATGGGCTGTGGAGCCGCACTGTTCAATCTGCGTGTCGCCGCGGTGGCGGCAGGCAGGGAACCCGCCGTGCGGCTGTTGCCGGACGATTCCGATCCGGTGCTGCTGGCCGAGGTGGACCTCACCGGCAGCGCATCCCCGGATGACCCGCTCGCCCTGCTGCAGCCCCTGATCCGCCGACGTCACACCAGCCGCCGGCCCTTCCTCGAGGAGGACATACCGGAGTTCCTGCGGGACGAACTGTGCCTGTCGGCCCACCTCGAAGGAACCCGTCTGGTCTTCCCCGACGCCTGGCACACGGAGTCGGTACTGAATCTTGTGCACGATGCCGAATGCCGTGAGGCATGGTCCCCCGAAGTACGCGGTGAGACGGCGCGGTGGGTCCACACGGAGCCCTCGGGCGAGAGCTCGCCTGCGGACGGTATTCCGGCGGAAGCGCTCGGCCCCGGACAGTGGGGAGCCAGTTCTCCCGTACGTGACCTGACCGGCGGCCGAACGGTGGCCGGCCGTGGCTGGGCCCCCTTCGAAAGGCGACCTCACATCGCCCTGCTCGGTACGGCCCAGGACCACTCGGTGGACTGGCTACGGGCGGGGCAGGCACTGGAGCGGGTCTGGCTCCAGGCCACCATGGACGGCCTGGTCGTCTCGTTGACCTCCCAACCCCTGGAATGGCCCGAGCTCCGGTGGGCTGTCCGCGACCCCACGTCGGCCATGGCGCATGTGCAGATGGTGCTCCGCCTCGGATACGGCCCGGAGGGGCAGCCCACGCCCCGACGTCCGGTGGCCGAGGTGCTCGACATCGTCTGAAAGGGCGACCGCCTGCCCGCCGGCAAAGCCCTCGGGCCCGGGGCCTGCGCAGAGGGCGTCGAACCCATCGTCGCGAACCCATCGTCATCACGCTCCGCACCTGGCGAGCATGCGGGGGGACATGACCTCGGCGCAGGCGGTCCCGGTGCGGAGCGCGTACGGCTGGACACCTCATGACGGGCATGGGCTACGCCCGGCCACCACGACGACTTCCTCCCGCCCGAGCCGGCGGGGGAGTCGACCGGGGCTAACGCTGCCCCACGGCGAGCCCCGCCTTGCCGCCCGGTGCCGAGACCTCCAGGCGCGGGCGGTGCCTCGGCAGGACCAGCATCGAACCGGCGCCGACCACGGCGAGGGCGGTCATCACGACGAAGCCGCTGGAGAAGCTGCCCGTGGAGCTGACGATGAAGCCCATGACGGACGGCGCGACGATGCCGGAGAGTGCGAACGCCGCGTCGGCGAACCCTGCCGCGACGCCGGGCTGCGCGGGCATCGCGTCGATGGCCGCGACCCACCAGATGCCTCCGGTGACGAAGCCGAGACCGACCCCGATGGAGATGAAGGTGACCGACACCGTGAGGGACGGTGCGACGATGATCGGGATGAGTGCGGCGCCGGAGAGCAGCAGCGCCACGCCCATGATGGTGAGGCGGGTGCGGGGGTTGCCGGTGCGGGCGAACACCTGGTCGGTGAGCACGCCCCCGAGGAGTGCGCCGGCCACGCCGGCCGCCCAGGGCGCCACGGTGAACAGCCCGACCGCGCTGATGCTGAGGTCGTACTGCGAGGACAGGTACTCGGGCAGCCAGTACATGAAGCCCCAGAACATGAACCCCCAGGCGAAGTAGCCCACGGCTATGACCCACAGGTTCCGGTTGGTGAGGACGGGCCGCCAGCGGACGCTGCCACTGGAAGAGCGTTCTTCCTCGAGTTGGCCCGCGGCGATGTGCGCGCGCTCGGCGGCCGAGACCTTGCGGTGCTCGTGGGGGGTGTTCTTCAACAGGGCCCAGGCGATGGCGAACCAGAGTGCGCCGAGGGCGGCGAGGACCCAGAACATTCCGCGCCAGCCCAGTGTGTCGATCAGCTGTGTCACGAGCGGCCCGCCGATCAGCAGGGATCCGGCCACGGCGACTCCGCCCACCATCGCGAGCGCGATGCCGCGTTCCTTCTGCGGCAGCCAGCGGCTGACCGTCCGGGTCGCCGCGGGGAAGCCCGGGCCCTCACCCGCGCCGAGGACCACCCGCGCCATGAACAGGCCGATGAACGAGCCCGAGACGGGGGTCACCGCGGTGACCACCGACCAGATGGCCACTCCCACCAGCAGGATGCGCCGGGCGCCGTAGCGGTCGACGAGCGGGCCGGCGAGAAAGGCGAAAACCATGTAGCCGATCGAGAAGGCGCTGCTGATCAGTCCGTACTGGGACTTGCTGATGCCGAACGCCTTGGTGAGCGGGTCGACCGCGTAGCTGATGGCGCTGCGGTCGATGTAGTTGATGACGATGAGGGCGACGATCAGTCCGAGTGTCAGCCACCGGACGTTGGAACGCGAGGAACTCATGGGTTCACCTCGGTGGAGTGATGAGGAGTCTGCGGTGCGTCAGGCGCCGGTCACCGCCGACAGCGCGCGGGTCAGGCGCGTGGTGTCCGGGGCTGCGGCGATGTTCCATACCTCGTCGGCCAGGTCCCGCACGGCCTGTTCCGCTCCCGCGCCGCGGGCGTTGGCGAGGAACTTGGCGGTGAGTTCGCCGGTGTCGAGAGGGTTCTGCGGGCTCCCCCTGTTCACCATGACCCGCTCGGTCACGGTGGTCCCGTCGTCGAGTTCCGCGGTGAGCACGGCGGGGAACTGGTGCGGAAAGACGGCGGTGCACTCCTCGTCTGCGACGCAGGTCACGCGGGCGGCGAGGGCGAGGCGAGCGGGGTCGGCCGCCGCCTCGTCGGTGAAGTCCTCGTGGAACACACCGAGTCCGTGGCCCGGTTCCCCGGGCCGGGCGAGCAGTCCCGCGGCCACCGTGTAGGGGCCGCTGAACGCCGCGTGGTAGCCGGAACGCGGATGGGCCTTCTCGGCCGCCGGTTCGGCGATGGTGCGCAGCACGGGCGCGGGAACGCCGAGCGTCAGCCGCACGATGCGGTCGGGCTCGACCCCCTGGGCGCGCAGCCTCATGGCCGCGTCCACGCCCGCGTGAGTGAAGTGGTTGCAGGGGTAGGGCTTGATGAACAGCCGGGACAGTTCCCAGTGTTCGCCGAGGCCCTCGGTCGTCGCGGCGACGACGGTCTTGGCGTCGAAGCGGTCGCCGCAGAACGCCTGGAAGAAACCGAAACGGCCCTCCAGGACGGTGGGCGGGCCGGTCAGGCCGAGGCGTGCCATGTCCGCGGCGACGACACCGGCGTGGGCGGCCCAGCCGCAGTGCACGCGTTTGACGGTCCCCCCGGTGCGGTTGGCCTCGATGATGCCCGAGCCCATGCTGGCGGCGATGCCGATCGCGGAGCAGATCCCGTCCGCGTCCAGGCCGCGCAGCACGGCGGCGGCGGAGGCCGCGCCGATCGCCCCGCAGATCGCGGTAGCGTGCAGACCACGGTCGAAGAACACCGAGTTGCCGAGTTCGGCGTCGTACTGCGCCATCCCGAGCCGGCAGGTGATCTCGATGCCGACGGCCGCAGCGGTCAGCAGTTGTGCACCGCCGGCGCCGACCGCCTCGGCGGTGGCGAGGGCGGCGGGCAGTACCGAAGCCGACGGGTGCAGGACGGACGGCAGATGGGTGTCGTCGAAGTCGAGGCTGTGCGCGAGGGTGCCGTTGACCAGAGCCGCCGACGGGGCCGGCAGCCGCTCCGATGAGCCGATCACGGTGGCGGCGGGGGAGCCACCCCACTCCTCGACGAGTTCCCTGACGGCGGCGCCCGGCCGCTGGGACAGGGCTGCGAGGCTGTTGCCGAGCAGGTCGAGGAGATGGCCGGTGACCTTGTCGCGCAGGTCCGGGCCGAGTCCGCCGTCCCGTGTAGCGACGGCGAACGCCGCGAGCTGCTGGGCGGCGGTGGGCGTGGTGGTGGACGCGTCGGTCATCAGGCCACCACCGCGAGGGGGCGGATCGGGGAGCCGGTGCCGCCGACGATCCTGAGCGGGGCGACGATGAACAGGAATTCGTGTACGCCGGTGGCGGCGAGGTCCTCGAGCGCCAGGTGCTCCATGATGTAGATGCCGTGGTCGACCAGGAGCAGCCGGTGCACCGGCAGGACGCTGTGGCCCGCGCCCGGTGGGATCTGCTCACAGGCCGTCGTGTCGCAGCCGACCGCCCGCACCCCGCGCTCGGCGAGCCATTCGCCCGCGTCCTCCGTGATGCCGGGGACGCCGGATTCCTTGCCCAGATAGGCGACCGGGTCGTCGAAGTGCCGGGCCCAGCCGGTGCGGACGACGGCGACGTCGCCCTCGCGCGGCTCGGCTCCGCCGAGTTCCGCCGCCGTGCTCAGGTCCGCCGCGGTCACCCCGTAGCCGCCGGGGAGGGTGTCGCTGCCGAGCGCCGCGGCCACGTCGAGCAGTACGCCACGGGTCACCATGGCCGGGGTGTGCTCGGCGCCGTGCTGCGAGAACGAGCCGCCGGTTTGCGCTTGGGCCGCGTCGACCCCGCCGTGCAGCAGGCCGTTGTGGCTGACGTGGGAGAGGGCGTCGATGTGGGTGCCGACATGACCGCCGGTGATGATCACCTCGTTGGCCGCGGAGCCCCCGTCGGGGCGGACCGTGTCGCCGTGGCGGCGGGCCAACGTCATACGGAACCCGGGGTGGTTGGGCGAGCAGGGCATGCCCGTGAACAGCGGCTGGCCCAGCTCGACGATGCGGGGATGGGCCGGGAGTGCGGCGAGCAACGGGTTGGTGGTGTGCTGGACTAGGGTCATGACCTGCCTTGCTTGGGGGAGTGGGGGTAGGTGGCCGGGGTCCGGGGCCGGTCGCGGGTGTGGTGGTCAGCCGGCGAGTTCGAGGAGCCAGCGCGCGCGGGCGACGACCGCGGGGTCGACGAAGCGTCCGCGGTCGTCGAGCCAGGCCGCGTTGCCCGCGCGTTGGGCGCGATGCAGGGAGTCGACGAGCCGGCGGGCGTCCTCGACCTCCTCGGGCTCGGGAGTGAAGGCCGCGTTGACCGGTGGGACCTGTCGTGGATGGACGACGGATCGGCCGAAGAAGCCGTGGGCGCGGGCGCGTTCGGTGTCGGCCTTGAGGCCGTCCAGGTCGGCCACTTGTGTCCAGACGCTCTGGACCGGGCCGGAAAGTCCGGCGGCGCGGGCGGCGTTGACAGTGCGGGCGCGTGCCCAGTCGAGCGCTTCGTCGACGTTCACCCTGAGATCTGCGGCGAGGTCGGCCTCGCCGAGGGAGAGCAGGACCACCTGCGGTGCGGTGGTGGCCAGTTCGTAGGCGCGTTCCACCCCGAGGGCCGTCTCGAACAGCAGATGGAGCGGGGTGTCGACCCGGTCCAGTACGGCCCTGATGTCGTCGGGGCTTTCGCACTTGGGGAGTCTGAGGCCCTGCACGGGTGCACCGGCGAGCGCCTCCAAGTCCTCCTGCCCGTGGGGGAGCCGTACTTGGTTGATGCGGAGCCACAGCGGCTTGGGCCAGGTGGCGGCCACCGCCTTGACCGCGTGCGCGCGCGCCTCGTCCTTGCGGTCCGGGGGCACGGAGTCCTCCAGGTCCAGGACGACGGCGTCCGCTTCGCCCGCCATCGCCTTGTCCAGGAGGTCGGGCCGGGTGGCGGGGACGTAGAGCCAGGAGCGTACGGCGCCGGCCGTCCGCGGGATGCCCGTCATACGACGCCCCGTTCGGCCAGGGCGGTGAGTTCCTCGGCTCCGACGCCGTAGCGGCCGAGCACCTCCGCCGTGTCCCGGCCCTTGCGCGGACCGGGCCAGCGGACGGCCCCCGGGGTGTCGCTGAGCCGAAAGGGCACGTTCTGGAACCGGATGGTGCCGAGCTCCTCGTCCTCCACCTCGGTGATGGTGTCCAGGGCCTGGAACTGCGGGTCCTCGAAGATGTCACTCATGTCGTAGATCGGTGCGACGGCCGCCTGGGCCTCCTCGAATGCCTCGACGACCTCGCTGCGGGTGCGGTCGGCGATCCATGAGCCGACCGCCGCGTCGAGTTCGTCCGCGTGCCGGGCGCGTTCGGCGCCGGAGGCGAACCACGGCTCGTCCACGTACTCGGGACGGCCGACCAGGCGCATGACCCGTTCCGCGATGGACTGGGCGCTGGTGGAGACGGCGACCCAACTGCCGTCCTTGGTCCGGTAGGTGTTGCGCGGGGCGTTGTTCACGGACCGGTTGCCGGTGCGCGGCTGGAGTTGCCCGAGCTGGTCGTAGGTGATGGCCTGCGGACCGAGCAGGGTGATCATCGGCTCGATGATGGCCAGGTCGAGCACTTGGCCGCGTCCGGTGCGCTCGCGGGCGTGCAGAGCGGTCATGATGCCGAAGGCGGCGGTGAGGGCGGACACGCCGTCGGCCAGTCCGAAGGGCGGAAGCGTCGGCGGACCGTCGGGCTGACCGGTGATGGCGGCGAAGCCGCTCATCGCTTCGGCCAGGGTGCCGAAGCCGGGACGTTTGGCGTACGGGCCGATCTGGCCGAAACCGGTGACGCGGGCGAGCACGAGGCGGGGGCTGATCTCGGCGAGAGCCTCGTAACCGAGGCCCCAGCGCTCCAATGTGCCCGGCCGGAAGTTCTCGATGACGACATCCGTGTCCGCGACCATGCGGCGGAAGATGTCCTGGCCCTCCGGGCTGCCCAGATAAAGGGTGACGGCCTTCTTGTTGCGGGACAGCATCTTCCACCACAGGCCCACGCCGTCCTTGCTCGCGCCGTGGCTGCGCACCGGGTCGCCCTTGGGGTGTTCGACCTTGGTGACGTCGGCTCCGAAGTCGGCGAGCAGGGTGGCCGCCAGGGGCCCGGCGAAAAGGGTGGCGATGTCCAGCACCTTGATGCCGGCGAGGGCGGAGCCCCTGGCGGGCGGGGCGGCGGGTGCGGTGTCGGTCATGGAGATCCTTCCGTTGTCGCGTGGGAGGAGACCTTGGGTGCGGCCACGGGGCTGATACCGGTCCACCCCAGGGCGGTGGAGATGTCGTGGGCCGCCGCGACCACTCGGGGTGCGCAGGCGCTGACGAACTGCGACGTGAAGCGGGAACGGGGACCGCATACGGACACCGAGCCTCGGACGTCGCCGTCGAGGCCGAACACGGCCGAGGCGACCGAGCCCGCGTCGGCCTGGCGCTCGCCCTGCGAGCTGGCGTATCCGAGCTCCCGGACGGCCTCCAGCTCGGCGCGGAGCGCGTCGGGGTCGGTGTGGGTGCTGCCGGTGAGAGCCGGCAGGCCGCCGGCGAGGACCTCCTCGCGTCGCCCTTCCGGCAGGAAGGCGAGGATGCACTTGCCCGAACTGCCCGCGTGCAGGGGGAATCTGCGGCCGAGTTCCACGGTCATCTTCACCTCGTGAGTGCTGACGATCTGGTCGACGTAGACACGTCCGCCGGGCACGAGCGCGGTGAGGGTCACCGTCTCCCGCGTCTCCTCCTGCAGCCGCCGAAGGGCGCTCGCGGCAACGGCGCGCAGATCGAGTTCGCGCAGTGCACGGGCTCCGAGCGCGGCCGCGGTCGCGCCCAGGCGGTACAGCCGGGTCTGCGGGTCGAGGGTGACCATGCCGCGGGCGACGAGGGTCTGCAGGATGCGGTGCACCACGGCCTTGCTGAGGCCCAGTTCCCGTGCGATGCGGGAGACGCCGAGTTCGTCGGGTCCGTCGGTGAACAGCAGCAGCACGTCGATCACGCGGCCTGCGGTCTCGGTTCCGGGTTGAGTCGTCATGGGCTCATTCTCGCCTGCCCTGGGAGTGTGATCACGGGTGTGTTCCCGTGTCGGACTCTTTGTCCGTACCGCTCAATGGAACAACAGAGAAGCATTGGTTCCGGACGAGGTCAAGAGCCATTCCCCAGTAAACATCAGGTTTTCCCGGGCTTTGCCGAGAGGTATTGACGGAATCCCGAACACGCTGGAATCATCGATATATGAAAGTGTTCCGCTGAATGGAACACTTGGAGGGAGGTGGACAGGTGCCCGTCGACCCGTCCCGCGAAAAACCCCACCAGGCCGGCGATCCCAAACGCGCGGCCGCCACGAAGACCGAGGAACTCGCCCGCTGGGCCTCGCAGCTGTCCTGGCCGGACGTCCCCGAGGCCGTACGTGAGCGCTTCTCCCTGGTCCTCTTCAACACCCTTGCCGTCACGGTCGCCGGATCGCGTACCGAGGGGCAGCGGCGCATCAGGAAGTCCTGGCCCACGCCGCCGGGCGGCGTGCCCGTGCTGGGCACCGACATCCGCACCCAGCCCGATGCCGCCGCCTACCTCAACGCGACGGCGCTGGTGTGCTGTGAGCTCGACGAAGGGGGCAAGTACGCCAAGGGACATCCCGCGGGACACACGTTCCCGGCGATCCTTGCCCTCGCCGCCTCCCTCGGCAGTTCGGGCGAGGACACCGCACGTGCCCTGCTCGCCGGGTACGAGGTCGCCGCTCGCTTCGGCCGTGCCACCGCACTCGCACGGGGCGTCCACCCCCACGGCAACTGGGGCGTGAGCGGAGCCGCCGCCGGGTGCGCCGTACTGCTCGGACTGCCCGCGGCAGGCGTGGCGGCCGCCGTCGACACGGCCGCGGGCCTGGCCGTGGCCGGGCACTTCGACTCGGCGCTCGACGGCCACCGTGTGCGCGACGCCTGGATGGGAGCCGCCGCCATGTCCGGACTCGCCGCCGCACGGCTCGCCGCCGCGGGCGTCGTCGGCAACAGCGGTACGGCGGCCCTGTCACTCGGCAGTCTGCTCGGCTCGTTCGACCCGGCCGCTCTCACCGACGGCCTCGGGGACGACTGGCAGATAGCGCACAACTACTTCAAACGGCACGCCTCGTGCTCGTACACGCACCCCGCCGCCGACCTGGCGCTGCGGCTGCGGAAAGGACCCCTCGCGGGACTGACCGCACATCAGGTCGCGGACGCCGTGACCGAGATGCGGGTGGAGACTCACGCGCTGGCCGCGCCGCTGGACCGCACCCGCTGGGACGGCCCGCTCGGCGCGATGTTCTCCATCCCCTACGCGGTGGCCGCCGCCCTGCTCGACGGTGCGGTCGCCCCTGCCACCGCGGAGGCGACCCAGGCCGACAGACCCGAACTCTTCGCCCTCGCCGGGAAGGTCACCGTACGCGAGGACCTCACCCTGACCGCCCGGCTGCCGCACGAGCGCCCCACCCGGCTCACCGCGGTCCTCAAGAGCGGCGAGCACGTGGTGCTGTTCGCGCCCCACCCGGTGGGCGACAGCAGCCACCACCCCTTCACGGCCCGGACCCTGCCCGGCGTGCTCACCGGCCTGCTCGGCGACGAAGCCCTGGTGGAGTACCTGCGGCGGGCCGCGAACCACCTACCCAAGGCCGACGACGTGGGATCGCTGCTGCGGGAGCTCACCCACCTCACGATCCCCTCGACGGCGAGTACTGGAGGCACTGCATGAAAATCCACTCCGTCACCCCGGTACGCGTCGACGCGACCGAGTTGACACGGCGACGCGCCCGCTACCGGCGCCTGTCGCCACCCGGTGTTGAAGTGGTCCTGGAGGACGGCGGCCCCGAAGTGCCCCGGCAGTTCGCGACGCGGGACGACATCGAGACCTCGACCTCCGCCGTCACCAAGGCACTCACGCAGGCGTCCGCCGAGGACTACACCCTCCGCATACCGGACTGCGTACTGGACCCGGCCGTCCCGGTGACCCCGGACGGCTCGACCGTACCGACCGTCGGCATGCTGCGCCTCACCGCCGGCCATCTGGCCGACACCGGCACGGTCTTCGGCGCCGTCACCCGCAACCGCGCCATCGGCGACGCCCTCGCCGAACGCATCGAGGAGTACGGCCTCGGTCCGTGGTTCGCCGGGGTGACCGTCCTCGACCTCGACTTCGACACCATCCCCGACACCCTGCGATGGAACGAGGCCGTACGCCGCGCGCTCGACGAATTCGCCGTCCGCGGCGTGACCGCCGTGATCAACGGCTGCTCCGCCGTCGACACGGACACCCCCCACCCGGTGCGACTGGTCGACCCCGCGGAACGCGCCCTGCGGCTGCTGGCGGCAGGGGCACGGGCATGAGCGAAGGCGTGCCAGAGGGCGACGGACAGGGGCAGGACGGCGCGGTCGACCTCGTCGTGGCGGGCGCCGGCGGAGGACTCGCGGGTGCGCTCAGAGCGGCACAGGCGGGACTGAACGTCCTCGTCGTCGACGCGGACGAACAGTTTCTGCGCGGCAACAACACCTCCATGTCCACCGCGATGATCCCCGGCGCGGGCTCGCGCTGGCAACGCGCGGCCGGGATCGAGGACGGCCCCGCGCGTTTCCTCGCCGACATCACCACCAAGACCCACGGCACCGCGGACCCCGCACTCTCCGCGGCCCTCGCGGGGATCAGCGCCCCACTGATGGAGTGGCTGGCCGACGAAGCGGGACTGCCGCTGACCCTGGTCACCGACTTCAGCTATCCGGGCCACTCCGCGGACCGCCTGCACACCGTGGAAGGACGGCACGGCTCCACGCTGCTACGGCACCTGTACGACCGGGCGCGGTCCTCGCCCCATATCGACCTCCTCGTCCCTGCCCGCCTCGCCGATGTCGAGCGTGGCCCGGGCGGCGAGATCACGGGCGCGGTACTCACGTACCCGGGCGGGCGCGAGGAGACCGTCCCCGCACGGGCCGTCCTGCTCGCCACCAACGGGTACGGCGCCGACCGCGAGCTCGTGGGCCGTCATCTGCCCGAGATCGCCAAGGCCGAGTACCATGGTGGCCAGTTCTCCAGGGGCGACGGCCTTCGTATCGGCCAGAAACACGGCGCACACGCCGACTACCTGGACGCCTATCAGGGCCACGCAGCGCTCGCGCGCCGGTCGCGCACCCTCGTCGGCTGGGCCACCATCATGCACGGCGCGGTGATGGTCGACAGGGACGGCCGACGGTTCGGGGACGAGACCACCGGCTATTCCGAGTACGCGGCCGCCCTCGCGGCCCGTCCCGGAGCCCGCGGATGGATCGTCCTCGACAAACGCATCCACGATCTGTGTCTGCCGTTCACGGACTTCCGCCAGACGGTCGACGCCGGAGCACTCACATGGGCCGACGACCCGGACGGACTCGCGGAGCGTACCGGCTGCGACGCCAACGCCCTGAACGACGCGATCGCAGGCCAGGCCGCCGCGGCCCGCGGGGCGGCGGAGCCCGATCCCTACGGCCGGACGTTCTTCGAGGAGCCGCTGCGTCCCCCCTACGCGGCCGTCGAAGTGATCCCCGCCCTGTTCCACACCCAGGGCGGCCTGGCGGTGGACGAACACGCCCGCGTCCTCACCGAGGACAGAACGCCGATTCCCGGACTGTTCGCGTCCGGCGGCGCGGCACACGGCATCTCGGGATGCGGCGCCGACGGCTATCTGGCCGGCAACGGCCTGCTGCCGGCACTCGGTCTCGCCTGGCAGGCGGCGAACACGCTGTCCCGCACCCACGCACACGGAGAGAGGCTCAAGCACACATGACGGAACTGGACCTGCTGATCAAGAATGTGCGCCTGGTGAAGCACAACGCCGCGGACATCCCCACGACCGACATCGGCGTCAAGGACGGCGTCTTCCACCGCATCGCCCCCGGCATCCCCGCATCCGACGCCCGCGACGTCGTCGACGGCAAGGGACTTCTGGCCTTCCCCGGCGTCGTCGACGCCCACCAGCACTGGGGCATCTACAACCCGCTGTCCGACGACACCGCGACGGAGAGCCGGGCCTGCGCCCAGGGCGGTGTGACCACGGCCCTTACGTACATGAGGACCGGCCAGTACTACATGAACCGGGGCGGCAGCTACAACGAGGTCTTCCCACTGGTCCTCGAGAACGCGGAAGGCCGGTCGTACGTCGACTACGGCTTTCACCTCGCGCCGATGCAGAAGTCGCACATCGCGGAGATCCCCGAGCTGATCGCCCGCTTCGGCGTCACCTCCTTCAAGGTGTTCATGTTCTACGGCAGCCATGGTCTGCACGGCCGGTCGGCGGACCAGAACGCGTTCCTGATGATCCCGCCGGACGAGCGCTACGACCTGGCGCACTTCGAGTTCGTCATGCGAGGGGTGCAGGCGGCGCGCGAGGCGTATCCGCAGTTCGCGGACGCCATCTCCCTGTCGCTGCACTGCGAGACGGCGGAGATCATGACGGCGTACACCAAGCTGGTGGAGGAGGAGGGCAAGCTCGACGGCCTCGCCGCGTACAGCGCGTCCCGCCCGCCGCACTCGGAAGGCCTCGCCGTCACCATCGCGAGCTACCTGGCCGCCGAGACGCAGTTGCCGAACATCAACCTGCTGCACCTGTCCTCGCGCAAGGCCATCGAGGCGGCCATGCTGATGGCGAAGACGTTCCCCCAGGTGAACTTCCGGCGCGAGGTCACCATCGGCCACCTGCTGGCCGACATCGAGACCGCGTCGGGCATCGGCGGCAAGGTCAACCCGCCGCTGCGGCCGCAGGAGGACGTGGACGCCCTGTGGGAACACCTGGTGGCGGGCCACGTCGACTGGGTGGTCAGCGACCATGCGTGCTGCAAGGAGGAGACGAAGTTCGGGGACCCGAAGAGCGACGTCTTCGCGGCCAAGTCGGGTTTCGGCGGCACCGAATACCTGCTCCCCGGTCTCGTGGGTGCGGCGCCCGGGCACGGCCTGCCGTTGCAGAAGGTCGCGGAACTGACCGCGTGGACTCCCGCACAGCGCTTCGGGCTCGCCACCAAGGGCGCGATCGCCGAGGGCTACGACGCGGACCTCGTACTCGTCGACCCGGCGCGATCCTGGACGGTGGACGCGGCGGACTCGGAGTCGGCGCAGGAGTACACGCCGCTGCAGGGACTCGAGATCGGCGCAAGGGTGGAGTCGACGTTCCTGCGCGGCCGACAGGTCTACACGGACGGAAAGGTCATCGGGGACCCGGAGGGCCGCTATCTGTCACGGCCGACCACACGCTGAGAGACGGTACCGCCTCCGCGCGGAAACAGCGCGGAGGCGGCCGTGGCACCCCGGCGATGTGCCCTCGACGCCGGCCCACACGAAGGCCCTCTTCGCCCTGGAGGCTTCTGCACACCCCTCACCCAGGAGACGGCACCGACCTGTTGAGCCATGACCGCTCTCCGCCTACGACTCAGTCGTGCGGACGGTCCTCGTCGACCGAGCCCGTCACACCGCTGTGCCGCGCCCGCGTGACGCGCCGGAACGGGTCGCCTCCGGCCCGTACTCGGCGTCGGTGGGCCGTGCCGTGGCGCAGGCCGCCGTGAGCTGATCGAGCAGGGCGGCCGTGGAGGGGTGGGCGTCGTGCCGTGGTGTGAGGGTGTGAATGCCGCGCGTGGGGGGATCGACGAGCGGCACCGCCGTCACATCGGCCCGTAGCGCATACCTGAGCACCCCGGGTATCAGCGCGATGGCGTGACCGGTCGCCACCAGGGCCAGTTTGCCGTGCAGGTCGGCCGCCGCGAGGTCGATGCGCGCGCTGACTCCGGCGCGGGTCGCGTGCCGGCGCAGCAGCGCCGCCGAACCGTCGTTGTCCTCGGCCCAGAGCTCGTCGGCCAGTGCGCGGATGTGCACCGGGCCGCGGCCCGCCTGTGGATGGTCGACCGGAAGGACGACCATCATCTCGTCCACCGTGAGCAAACGGCGTTCCACCTGAGGGTCGTTGGGCAGTCCTGGCGGTGCGTCCGTGACGACGGCGACGTCCAGATCACCGGCGATGACGCGGCTGTGCAACTGCGCGCTCAGCCCGGGCAGCAGGCTCCACCGGACCGGTCCGGCCTGCCTCAGCAGGCCCCGGATGGCTTCGGGCACGACTCCCGCGGCAAGAGAGGGAGTCGCGCCGACTGCCAGGGGCCGATCGAACGCCCCGTCCCGTGCATCCTGAACGGCGCGAACGGCGCGGTCCGCCTCCCTGAGCGTGGCCAGGGCGTGGCGCCGGAACACCTCACCGGCCGGCGTCGGGCGCACACCGCGCGCATGGCGCTCCACCAGCGGTACGCCGAGTTGCCGCTCCAGCCCGGCGATCTGCCGGGAGACGGCCGACTGCGTGTGATGGAGCTCGGCGGCCGCCGCCGACAGGGAACCGAGTCGGCACACGGTCACGAAGGTCCGCCACACGGTCAGTTCCATGGCGTCAGTATGCCTGTCAGATATGCGGGCTCTGCAGGGCAGGCATGCGAAATCTGCGCTTGTCGCAACCCAGCAGGCGCATCACTCTGGAGCGCATGACAACACCGCACTCCGTCGCCGTCCTCGGCCTGGGACGCATGGGACACACGATCGCCACCCGACTCACCGCCCAGAAACGGGACGTCGTCGGCTGGACGCGATCCGGGCGCGCATCGACCGCCGTCAGGACCACCGACGATCCACACGAGGCCGTGGCGAAGGCGGACATCGTGCTCCTTGCGCTGTTCGACGGCCCCGCCTGCCGACAGGTGCTCGACGACGTCCGCGACTCACTGCGAGCAGACACGATCGTGCTGAACACCAGCACCATCGCACCCGACGAAGCCACAGAACTGGCCCGGCGAATCGGCCCGCTCTACGTCCATGCCCCGGTGCTCGGCTCCGTGCCGGCCGCCGCCGACGGCGCCCTGGAGATCCTCACCGCCGCCGACCCAGTCGTATACGAACGCGTGCGGCCGATCCTCGAAACGCTCGGCACCGTACACCCCGTCGAAGACGCCGCCACCGCCGCCGCACTCAAGCTGATCGCCAACAGTTCGCTCGCAGGCAGCGTCCTCGCTCTGCGCGACTCTCTGCAACAGGCCGACGCCCTGGGGCTGTCCCGCGCCCGGGTACTGGACATCCTCGAACTGGGCCACCTCGGCTCACTCGTCGCCCGCAAACGACCCCTGCTCACCGGCCGGCCGGCCGCACCCAACGCCAAGGCTCAGTTCACCATCGGCGCACTGGCCAAGGACATGGCGGTGCTGGCCGCCGCGTCGAACGTGCCCCTGCGCTGCGGGGCCGTTCTCGCCGACGCCGCGGCGGACCCGGAAGCCGACATCACCGCAGCCGCCATGGCCCCGGCTGTGGAGGACGCGGTGCTGGAACCGCTGCACGCCTACATCCGTGGTCATGCCACAGGCGACCCTGCCCACTTCCGTGAGGCGTTCCTGCCCAGCGCCCACATCGAGGGAATCCGGGAGGGTGCCTTCGTCTCATGGCGTCTGGACGACTACTGCGCCCTCTTTCCCGGCCATCCGGCCCCGGACGAGCCGGTCCGAGCGCGTCGGATCGACTCCATCGACGTGCAGGGCACCGTGGCGACGGCGACCATGACGCTCCAGCACGGTCCGGACAGGTTCACCGATGTCTTCCTGCTGGTGCGGACAGAGGACGACTGGCGCATAGCCAACAAGGCCTACCACCGCCATTCCTGAACCGTCCGGGTTGCGGCGGGACTCCGTCTTCGCGAGGGCTCGTACGGTGATCGCGCGAGGTCGTCGGCGCCGGTCATGGGTTTGATGCGGATGGCCCCCTCGTTGGGCGCGAAGATGCCGGCATGCATGATGGTGACTCCGCGCTCAGCGGCGGCGTGCTCCGCCGCGCTCACCAAGGCCGCCCCGATCCCCGCGCCGCGATGCCCGTCCAGCACAACGGTGTGGATCTCGGCCGCGCGACGGGCAGCAAGGATCTGGTGGGCCGGGGGGTCCGCCAACAGGATCACCTCCGCCATGCCCACGACATCGCCCGCCAGCTCGGCAACCAGGATCAGCACCTTGGAATCGGCCGCAAGCACTTCCTCGAAGTGCCTGCGTACGGCCTCGACGTCGGGAACGCGGTAGATGGTCGGATCGAGTTGGACATGCCTTTCGGCATTCGCGAGACGCAGTCGGACAAGCGTCGGCACGTCCCGGAGCCCGGCATCCCTGACCAAGATCGACATGAACTTGAGCCTTCCAGCCCGACCACCCGACGGCAAGGCTCATGGACCACTCACGACAGGCGAACGTTGCCTGAGCGAGTGCGGTTCGTCCCGGTGGGCTCGTCAACACTCCTGAGCCACCGCCGGGACAACGACCGCCGGTCGGTCCGGTGAGGCGTCAGGCGGACGGCGGGGCGGGGGCGTGATTCACCGGCGGCACGACGGGACCTGGGTCAGCTCGGGTACCAGTCGTGCAACGAGGTGCGCATCTGCTCGACCTGAGCGTTCTGGGCAGCGACGACCTGCTGGGCCAGGGTGGTGAGCGCTTCGTGCGTCGCGTGGCCCGGAACGGCCGTGGAAGCGATGGCGGCCGTCTCGTGGTTGGGGATCATGGCCTGCATGAACGCCTGATCGAAGCGGGCTCCCGGCGGCACGGTGGACAGCTGGGCGGTCGCCGTGTCCATCCAAGTGGTTATCGGAGTCCCCAATTGCTGGACGGTGTGCGGGACCCGCACTCTCGCCGACTCGGGAGTGAGTGCGTACCAGGTGTGCAGCCAGCCGGTCATCCGGCTGATTTCCTTGCTCTGAGTGCTGATGATGTTCCGGGCCATGGCCTTGAGCTCTGGCCGGCTTCCCCGGGCCAGTTCCTGGCGGGCCATGGCGACCGCAGCGGCGTGATGGGGGATCATCCCGGCCAGGAACGCCTGCTCCAGCGCCGGTCCGGGCAGGTTCCCCAGCGCGGTGGCGTACGCACGTGCCGACTGCAGCAGCAGCGTTTCGTCTTGGTCCTTCTCCGTGGTCGCGCCGGCGGAGAGAACAGACCTATGGGTGGCTGCGAGAGCGGGGGATGCCGGTAACAGCGCTGCGGCGAGACCCGCGGGGACCAGGACGGCCGCCATCGCGCGGCGCACGGGGGACAGCATCAGTGGCACTCCTTTTCCTCACAGGCGTCTTCCTTGCCCCTCGAGTGCCTTTGACCTCACATTCTCATGGCTGCCGGAGGTCGGCGGCTCGATTCGACGCACGCCTATGGAAGCCCAGTTCGGAAGGCGATGCGGGCGGGTGACGCTGACGGAGGCGAGCAGGGTGGTGATGCTGCCCTTGGACAGCAGGCCCGGGCCCGCGCCGGTCGGCACTCCGCAGACGAGGAAGACTGCGCCATGTGCAATACGGGGGCCGTGATCCAAAAGGCAAGCGCCCCCACCTGCCCGGCGTCACCTTCCGGGACGGTCGTCGCCGTTCCGGCTCCGAAAGCGACATGGCCCACGGCGGCCCGTCTCCCGACTGCTGCACGGACGGTGCAGCGCGCAGGGCACGCCCGGTGCGGGGCGCACCCCGTTGCGTCATCGAACTTGCATCGCAACTGGACGCCACGACGTCCGCGCCGCCGTCCCGGAAGCCCGGCGGCCGCACCATGCGCCGTGCCCTGCGCGCCCGCGGCGTCAGCCGACCAGGGCGGCGAGCGTGGCGTCGAGGTCGGTCGCCTTGGGCTGGTTATGGGGGAGCTTGGCGAGGATCCTGGCCATGCCGCACGTGTCGGTGACGGCGGAGAAGACCAGGCCGCCGGCGACGCCCGCGGACAGCCACCGCGCAGCGGGCAGGCGTCGACCGGTGAGGAGGCCGGCCAGGATGAGGGAGCCTGCGGCGAGGCGGACCTGGCGTTCCATCGCCCAGGCGGTGCGGGTGCGGGCGGGGCGGTGGACGTCGTGGCCGAGCTGCATCCAGGCGGTGGTGCCGCCGGTCAGGCCGGCGGCGGCGATGCCGTGCTCGGCCAGGCGCTCCCGGGCCTGGGCTGAGCGTGCACCGGAGGCGCACACGACGAGGAGGCCGCCGCGGTCGGCGGCGATTTTCAGGGCGGGCAGGGCCATGTCGAGGTGGTCCAGAGGGATGTTGTGAGCGCCGGGCAGGTGGCCGGAGGCGTATTCGCCGGGAGTGCGTACGTCGATGACGGTCAGGTCGGCGAGGCGGGCGTGGGCCTGGTCGGCGGTGAGGGAAGTGGTGTGTGCCACGGAGGATTTTCCTTTGTTCTTCATGGGTTACCCCCTCCGATAGGATACCCAAGGGGGTATTCCGTGAAGGAGTGTGGGCTGTGGATTTGGCGATGGCGGCCGATGAACTGAAGACAGTGGTCAACCGATTGCGCCGGGCACAGGGCCAGATCGCCGGTGTGATCAAGATGATCGAGGAGGGGCGGGACTGCGAGGACGTGGTCACGCAGCTTGCGGCCGCCTCGCGGGCCCTGGACAAGGCGGGGTTCGCGATCATCGCCACTGGTCTGCAGCGCTGCCTGGCCGATGAGGACATGGCCGCGCCGGAGGACCGGGAGCAGATGCGCGCCCGTCTGGAAAAGCTGTTTCTGTCGCTGGCCTGAGCAGCCGGTGTCACCGGCCCGACTCCTGGGCTCGGACAAGGGCGTCGATGAGCATGAAGGTGGCGACGGCCATCAGCAGGACGGCGAAGGCACGTTGCAACAGAGTGCCGGTGACCTTGGCGGCCAGACGCTTGCCGTCCCAGGCCCCAAGGATCGCGGCCCCGGTGAAGGGCGCGATCACCGCCCAGTCGACACCGGCAGTGGTGGCGCCGCGGGTGGCGAGCGAGGCCAGTGAGTTCGCCGAGATGACCAGCAGGCTGGTGCCGACGGCGGCCTGCATCTCGAATGTCAGCACCGCGACCAGGGCAGGCACGGCCAGGAAGCCTCCGCCGACCCCGAGCAGTCCGGTCAGCGCCCCCAGCCCCGCGCCTACCCCCGCGGCCTTCACCGGGCGCACCGCCGTCCGGCCGGTGCCCGTCCGGCCGGGGCGCAGCATGCGCACAGCAGCGAGAGCGGCGACGGCGGCGAACGCGGCGGTCAGGGCCGGCTGCGGCAGGCGAGCGGCCGCAGCGCCGGCCGCAGCGGCGGGCAGAAGCCCGGCCGCGGCGAACAGGACGCCGGCCCGCCAGTGCACGGTGCCGGTGCGGGCATGGGCATACAGGGCGGTGAGCGAGGTGGCGGTGACGATGATCAGGCTCGCGGTGGTGGCCGCGGCGGGAGTGAAGCCGAGCAGGTAGATCAGCGCGGGCACCGCGAGAACGCTGCCGCCCCCTCCGAGCGCGCCGAGCGCGAGCCCGACCACGGCACCCGCGGCCAGCGCCAGAATCAGCGCGCTCACGCTATGGGACCGCTGGTGCCGCGATCCACAGTGACCGGCAGGCCTGCGCCGGCCCAGGCGGTCATGCCTCCGGCGACGTCGCCGGCCTTCACACCGCGAGCGGCGAGGATGCGGGTGGCTGTGCGGGAGCGGTTTCCGGAGCGACAGATGACGACCACCGGCTTGCCTTGCGCAGTCTCGGGAAGAACCGTCCCTGCTCTCAGGCGGCTCAGCGGCAGGTGCAGCGCACCGGGCACGTGCCCGGCCTGCCACTCCGGCAGCTCGCGGACATCGAGCAGGACCGCCTGCCCTTCGCTGGTCTGCCGGTGGGCCTGCTGCGGGGTGAGGCGGGCGGGGCCACGGCGAAGTAGCGAGAACATCGTTTGATCACTCCGTGCGAGTCGTTCAGTCGGTGTCGTTGCGGTTGGTGAGGGTGAGGCCCGCCGTGATGGCGGCGTCGAAGCCGTCGTCGACGGCGACCACATCGCGGCCGGCGGCATCCAGCAGGGACGCGGCGATCGCGGCGCGCACCCCTCCGGCGCAGTGCACCCACACCACTCCGTCCGGCACCTGGCCGACGCGGCCGGGCAGCTCGTGGACGGGAATGTGGACCGAGTCGGCGACGAACCCGCCCGCACGCTCGGCATGGCGCCGTACGTCCAGCACCACCACCTGCTCGCCGCGCTCGCGCACCGCCCTGAGGTCGGCGAAGCGCGCACGTGGGAAGGAGGTGAGCACCTCGCCTGGGCGGAGCCAACCGGCGGGATCGCCGGTGGCGGCGGAGGCGGGGCGGTCGATGCCGACCCGGGCCAGCTCCCGTTGTGCGTCGGCGACCTGCTCGGACGTCTCGGCCAGCAAGGTGACCGGCTTGCCCCACGGGATCAGCCAGGCCAGGTAGGTGGCGAGCTTGCCCTCGCCCTCGAAATTGAAAGCTCCGGCCACGTGTCCTCGGGCGAAGGCGACCCGGCTGCGCAGGTCCACCACCCACTCTCCCGCGGCCAGCCGGGCGGCGATCTCCTCGCCGTCCGCAGGCGCGGGCGGGGTGAGGTCGACCGGCGCGGGGCCGCCGGCGTTGGTGGGTCCCATGTGCGCGTAGTAGGCGGGCACGTCGTCCAGTGAGGCGAGCAACTCGGCGACGAAGGTGTCCACGTTCCGGGTCAGGGCGTTGTTGGCCCGGCGCTCCCGGCCGATGGTGCTCGTGTCTCCCTCCGCCTGGGCGGAGGAGCAGAAACTGCCGAACCCGTGGGTGGGCAGCACCGGTACCTCGTCGTCCAGTTCGCCGGCCAGACGGTGGGCGGAAGCGTGCTGGGCGCGGGCCAGTTGCTCGGTCAGTCGCGGCTCGACCAGGTCCGGCCGGCCCACGGTGCCGATCAGCAGGGATCCGCCGGTGAACGCCGCCACTGCTCGGCCGCCCTCCTCCAACACGTAGGAGGTGTGGTGCGGGGTGTGACCGGGGGTGGCGATCGCGCGGAGCTCCAGGTGCTCGTCCACCGTGAACGTGTCTCCGTCGGCGACCGGGGTGCGGGCGAAGGCGACCGACGCGCCGGCCGGCACCAGGTAGCGGGCCCCGGTCACGCGGGCCAGTTCCAGACCACCGGTGACGTAGTCGTTGTGCAGGTGGGTCTCGGCCACGAGCGCGATGTGCACCCCGCGTCGGGCGGCCGCGGCGATGACCTGCTCGATGTCGCGGGGCGGGTCCACCACCAGCGCGGACCGCATCCCACCGGACAGGTAGCTGCGGTTGCCCAGACCCTCGAATTCCATGGTGTCGACGAAGAACACGACTACGACTCCTATCGAGCGAGCGATGTACCCCCCGGGGTATCTGTCCCTCACTCTAGCAGGGGTACCCCCGGGGGTATTTTGAGGAGTGGAGGCGCCCCAGTGGATGGTGGTCTGATCTGGTTTGGGTGCGTAGGGGGTAGAAGGACGGTTGTCCCACGTCAGGCCGGGATGTTCATGCCCTGCGCCCGCACTGTCCGCCGCGACGTGGAAGACCGCACCACCAGCGCCATGACACCCGCGCGGCCGTCGGCACCTTGGTGTGCACTGCACCTCGACGATGTGCGTCGAGTGGCGGCAATACCCCGCCCCGGTATATTGAGGCTCGGCCCTACCCGAACGAATCAGGTGCACAAGCCATGACGACAGCCCTACACCGGCGGAGCGAATCCCCGGGCAGCGCCATGCGCTGGACTCGGGCTGTGATCATTGCGCTGGTCGCCGCGTTCGTAGTCCTCGTTCACCACGACGCGCCCTCTCCGACAACCGCGAGCCCCCCACCCGCGATGAGCGGGATGCCCGGGATGGATCACACGTCGACAGGGATGACGACGGGGAGCGCAGCCATGGACGGCGAAGCCTCTGAGGCCGCCGCACCACCCATGGACGGCGAAGCCCTTCGGTTCGCTGCACCGCCCATGGACGGCGACCACAGCGCCTGCTCGGTCCTGCTCGCGGGGCACTGCTCCGCCGCGAGCATCAACACGTGGCAGCTCGAGCCCCCTGCTGCCGCCCCCTTCACCGCCCCTACGGACGCCCTGTACGGCGTCTTCGTCGGGCACGTCCCTCCGGGGACGGCGCTTCGCGCCCCGCCCGATCTCTCCGTCCTCTCTCGCCTGCTGATCTAGGCCGCGATCCCGAGGCGCCCTCGCGCCCCATTCGGGAGTGAGGTGTGCCCGCATACGGCCTGACCGACGGCACATCGAACAGAGGACCACCACATGAACAGCATCAACCGCCGCTCCGTCCTGCTGGCCGGACTCGGCGCCGCAGGCGCGGGCGCGCTCGCCGCGTGCAGCACCGGCTCCGGCAACTCCAGCGCCGAGCCTGACCTGATCAACCCTCGCGGCCCGCAGGTCGCCGCCGCGGACAAGCAGCGCAGGAGCACCGGCAAGGTGCATGAGGCAACTTTGACCGCCGCGCTCGCGATGCTCGACCTCGGCGGCGGCGTCATGGCCAAGAGCTGGGCTTTCAGCGGTCGAGCCCCGGGCAGGGAGCTGCGGCTGTCCGCCGGCGACACGCTCGTAGCGGAATTCTCCAACCAGCTGCCGAACAAGACCACCACGTCCATCCACTGGCACGGCATCGCCTTGCGCGCCGACATGGACGGCGTGCCTCCGGTCACCCAGGCCGCGGTACGAGCCGGCACCAACTTCACCTACCGGTTCGTAGCCGACACCCCCGGGACCTACTTCTTCCACCCCCACGTCGGTGTTCAGCTCGACCGCGGTCTGTACGCACCCCTGATCGTGGAAGACCCCAGGGAGCCGCTCAGCTACGACGACGAGTGGGTCGTCGTCCTCGACGACTGGGTCGACGACGTCACGGGGACGCCCGACGAGGTCTTCGCCGAGCTCAAGCAAGGCATGAGCGGGAGGGCCGTGCAGAGCCCCCGCTCGTCCTCTGGCGACATGGGCGACATGGGCGGGATGGACATGGGTGGAGGAAGCATGGACGGGATGAGTGCCCTGCCGTCCGCCTCCGGGGGCGGGATGCCGATGAAGTTCATGCTCATGCACTCCGACAGTGCGCTGCTGGGCGGGGACGCCGGGGACGTCAAGTACCCGTACCACCTGATCAACGGCCGTGTGCCGGCAGACCCGGACGTCTACACAGCGAAGCCCGGTACACGGGTCCGGCTGCGCATCGTCAACGCCGGCGGCGATACGGCGTATCGGGTCGCGCTCGGCGGCCACAAGATGACCATCACTCATACCGACGGGTTCCCGGTCCGGCACCAGCAAGTCGATGCCGTGCTGGTCGGCATGGGGGAACGCTACGACGTCCTGGTCACTCTCGCCGACGGTGTCTTCCCTTTGGTCGCGCTGGCCGAAGGAAAGAACGTCTCCGGCATGGCGCTGGTCCGCACCGGATCCGGCAGCGCACCGAAGTCCACCGTCCGACCGGCGGAACTGAACGGCATCATCATGACCGCCTCGCAACTCAAGGCCGCGGACGATGTCCGGCTCCCCGCGAAGAAGGCCGACCGGGTCCACCGCATCGAGCTCACAGGTGACATGGCCGCGTACGACTGGGCAATCAACGGCGAGCGGTTCGACATGAACGACCCGACAGCGAACCCGGTCCTCGTCGAGGAAGGCCGGCGTGTCCGACTGGACTTCGTCAACGACACCACCATGTGGCACCCGATGCACCTGCACGGCCACACCTACCAACTCGGCACGGACGGCCCGCGCAAGGACACCACGATCGTGCTCCCGAAGAAGACGGTGTCCGTCTACTTCGACGCAGACAACCCCGGCCAGTGGATGCTGCACTGCCACAACGCGTATCACGGCGAGGCAGGGATGACGGCGCTGTTGGCGTACCAGGCCTGAAATCGAGTGGGCAGGTAGACCACCCTGCCTGTCGATCGCCAACTGCGTGGGCTGTGCCAGCCGTGGTCAGCAACTGATCCCGACGGGTACAGCCCACGCTGAGCGGCGCGTTGAATTCGCAGGTTGAGCGTTTGCGTCACCCCGGTACCGGCATCGGCCGGTGTGCGAGCCACCCCGCCGGCGCGGGCCGCCCACGAGGCACCGGAACAGGCTGAGATCAGCGCGCCCTGCTCCGGAAGCCTGGCAATGCGCTCCGGACCAGCCGCAGCGACATCGCGCATTGCGGTGCCGACGCCAAACCCCGGACAGCGGAGTTCGTCGAGAACCAGGCGGTGGAGATCGGCCCACACCCCGCCCGCCGTCCCATCGGTGAACCGGCGGTGGGCCGCCGCGCCGGACGACTCGAACGAGGCAACCGGCAGCTGCTGCCATGTGCAGCCCGGGGCTGCCGCGAACACGATCGCGGCAAGGACGGCTCGGTCACCGTGGCGAGGCATGCCACCTCCTTGAGACCGTGCGGACAGCTCCGACACCACGTGATGGAACCGATCCCACAACTCGTCCGCCCCCAGCTGCTCAACTATTCCTGCCACGGCCAACAGCCCACCCGGCCGCATCGGACGACCTCTTGAGGGCGCGAGCCCCGAATGGCCCGCCAGGACTGGCTGACGCTCCGCCTTCGTGGGCGAATTGAGCAATTACGGCGTGACGTACCCTGCTGGCACACCACGACGAGTGCGCGCCGGTGCGGCGGGAGTTTTCAGCGCCTGTCACCTTCACGGGTGATGTGAGCATCGTGACCGGCTCGACCAGGGTGTGCGGGAGGTCGAGTGCGGCCGGGCAGGGAACCAACAAGGCTCCTGTGCTGCTGAGTTGAGGCTATGGACACCTCCCTCAACAGCACGGGAGCCCTGTGCGTTGTGCACCCCGCCCTCACGCCGGCTCCGTCCGCCGATCGGCGGCCGCTCCGAAAAGGCTCAGTCAATCGTTTGCTCAGCCGGGAAGTTCGGTGATGCTGAGGGCGAAGTTCAAGTTCCCCACCCCGTGGTTGGCGAGGCCCACCGTGACCACACCCGCTCCCTCCAGCCAGTGCGCCATTTTCAGGCCGCCGACGTCCAGCGGGCGCAGCCCGAGACTCTCGATGAACGCCTCCACACTTGCCTTTGCCTGCGCGTTATCGCCGGCGATGAAGACGTCGGGCCACCCCTTCTCCAGGACATGGCGGAAGACGGTGTTGAACGCCTTCACCACACTGGCGCCGGCCGGGGCCACCTTGGCGACTTCCTGCGCGATCGAGGTCTCCTCGCGGTGGGCCAGTCCGTCGAACGTGGAATTGAAGGGATTGCAGATGTCGACGATGACCTTGCCCGCGAGAGCGTCTCCGTACTGGGCGACGGCCGGCACGACACCGTCGTACAACAGGGCCACGATGACGATGTCCCCGGCCGGGGCTGTCCCCCATTCCCCCGTCGTGGTGCCGCCGCCGAGAGCCTTGGCCAGGTCAGCGGCCTTGGACTGATCGCGGCCCATGACCTCGACGGTGTTGCCGCCCGCTATCGCCCTCGCTCCGATGGTGCGGGCCATGTTCCCGGTGCCGATGATGCTGATGCTGCTCATGAGATGTCCTGCCCTGATTGTGTGTTGTTCGGTTCAGATGGCGGTGGTGCCGCCGTCGGCGACGAGTTCCATGCCGTTGACGTAGCTGGAGTCGTCGGAGGCGAGGAAGAGGGCGGCGGTGGCGATCTCGTCGGGGCGGCCCATCTGGCCGCGGGGGATGAGGGACTCGAACTGGCGCTTGGTGGCCTCGTCGAAGAGTTCTTCCTGCTTGGCGGTGGCGACCTGGCCGGGGGTCAGGACATTGACGCGGATCCGGCGGTCCTTGAGCTCGTTGAGCCAGATGCGGGCCCAGGCCTGCTGGACGGCCTTGCTGCCGGCGTAGACGCTCCAGCCGGGGAAGGCGCCTAGGGAGGCGTTGGAGCCGGTCATGAGGATGGAGCCGCCGTCGTTGAAGAGCGGAAGGGCCTTCTGGACGGTGAACAGGGTGCCGCGGGCATTGAGCCCGAACCAGGTGTCGAACTGGGCCTCGGTGATCTCGCCGAGCGGGGCGGGCTCGCCCCCTCCGGCGCTGGCCCACAGCACGTCAAGGCTGCCCTTCTCCCGCTTGACGGTGTCGTACAGACGGTCCAGGTCGTCCAGGTCGGCGGCGTCGCCCTGAACGCCGGTGACGTTGCGTCCGATCTGCTTCACGGCCTCGTCCAGGGCCTCCTGGCGGCGGCCGGTGATGAAGACGTGCGCCCCCTCATCGACGAACAGCTTCGCGCCGGCCAGCGCCATGCCGGTGGTGCCGCCGGTGATGACCGCGACCTTGCCGTCGAGCTTTCCCATAGTCGTTCCCTTTGGGTCGGTGGTGCCGTGCGCACCTGGGATGACAGTGTTATGTACACCGCCTTGTGTGCTTACCGTACGGGGCAGGCGGCCGGGGCGCAAACTATGTACACCGACCGTTACCCATTTCAGGTACCATGGGCCTATGACGGAGTTGGAAAAGGGCCCCAAGGGCCGCCGCCGCGGCCGGGGCGCCCGCGAGCGCATCCTCAGCGCGTCCCAGCAGCTGTTCCGCGAGCAGGGCATCAACCGCACCGGCATGGACCAGCTCTGTGCGGTGGCCGAGGTGTCCAAGCGCACGGCCTATCAGCACTTCACCGGCAAGGACGAACTCGTGGCCGAGTACCTGCGCCGGTTCGACCCCTCCGTTCTGTCCGGCGTGTTCGACCGCACTGACCTCACGCCCCGTGAGCGACTCCTCGCCGCCTTCGACATCCCCCCCACCACCCCCTTGTGCCCCTACATCGGTGCCGCCGTCGAACTGAACGACCCCGAGCACCCCGCGTCCCAGTACGCACGCGACTACAAGAAAGCCGTCGCCGCGCGGCTCACCGACGCCGCCCGCGAAGCCGGCGCCGCCTACCCAGAACAGCTCGGCGAGCAGCTCGCGCTGCTCATCGACGGCGCAGCGGCCCGCACTCGGGTCCTCAACGCCGACGCCTTCCCCGCCGCCGCCGCCATCGCCGCCGTCCTCATCGAGAACGCCATCCCCGCCACGGCCGGCGATGACCGGCGACGGGAGGAAGTGTCGAGTTGACGTGGCACTCCCTCGGCCGGGCTGGATGCGCTGCCGGTCGCGGCTGCACCCGCTCGTAGGCGACACCAGCCGCCCGGCGCCGGGCCCGGACCTGCTGGCTTTTACGGAAATGCCGCTCGCCCACTGAAAGCCGCAGCAGAACCAGCAGACCGGCGCCCCCCGAGGACCCGCCGACGTGGTCGGCCCGGCGCTGCTGCTCACCTGACGGGAAGGCATGGTTTCCTCGCCCGGCCGGGCCACCACGGTTGCCGGGTGAAGCGGTCGGCGCTGCAGGGAAGGTCAGGTGCAGCGCAGCAGGATCATGAACCCGTAGTCCATGTGGAGCTGCTGGTGGCAGTGGAACAGTGACAGCCCTGGTTGGTCGGCGGTGAAGTCGAAGTCGAGGGTCTGGTATCCGCCGAGCATGACGACGTCCTTGCGCAGGCCGTGCGTGGGAGTGCCGGCGATGTGGCTGACCTCGAAGGTGTGGCGGTGCAGATGGAGGGGGTGGATGTCGTCGGTGGCGTTGCGGAATCGCAGCCGGTACCGCTTGCCGTGCGCGAGATCCATCACCGGCTCGTTGACGCTCATGTCGAAGGGGGCGCCGTTGAGAGACCAGATGTTGAATCCCTTGTCGGCTGCGTTCTTCTTCTCCACCAGCAGGTCGATCGGGTGGTCGGGCTGCTGTGCGGGAGCGCCGGGGTGGGCGAAGGTGCGGTAGTCCCAGGTGAATTTCGGTGGTGCGATCCATTGCGGCACTCCGCTGCGTCCGGCGTACTCCACCACGGTGCCCATGCCGGCGTTGCGGTCGTCGTCGGACAGGTCTCCCAGCACCCATACGCCGGGATGGTTCATCTCCACTACGGCCGAGACACGTTCGGCGGTGCCGATCCACAGCACCGGTACCTTGACCTGGCGTGGTACCGGGTTGCCGTCGAGTGCGATCACTTTGAAGGTGTGGCCCGGCAGGGCAAGGCTACGGATTTCTGTGGCGCTGGCATTGAGGACGTGAAACACCACGCGTTGCCCGGCCTTGACTTTGATCGGCTCGCCGTGGCCCAGTTTGCGGCCGTTGACACTGAAGGCCCGGTAGCCGACTTCGTAGCCGTGCGGCATCCCACGCGCCAGCGAGTCGGTCATCGCTTTCTCGCCCTGGGTCTTCAATTCCTCGACGGGGGAGCCGGCCAGGAAGTTCTGGGCCATGTCCCCGCCGTGGCTGAGAGAGGGTTCGAACTCCTTGAGCGTCAGGAACACTTCCTGGTCGTAGGCGCCGGGCTCGTCCTTCGGCTCGATATAGACCGGGCCGACCTGCCCCGTGTACGTGCTCCGGGTCAGGTCACCGTGTGCGGCCACATGGGTGTGGTAGAAGCGGAAGCCGGCCGGTGCGGGGGTGAAGGACAGGCGGCGCATCCCGTGTGCGGGGATGAAGGGGGTGCCTTCCTCGGAAGCGCCGTCCACGTCCGCGGGAACGAATTGGCCGTGCCAGTGCAACAGCTCGGGGACGCCGGTGTCGTTGTGGACATCGACGATGACCGGCTGGCCTTCTTTGAACCGCAGAAGCGGGCCGGGGAACTGCCCGTTGTACGTCGTGGTGGAGATGATCGTGTCCGGCGCGAGTTCGATGCGACTTCTTGCGATGCGCACCGTGTAATCAGCTTCCCCTTCGGGAGCGGCCGCGCCGGTGGGATCCAAGGAGTCGCAAGCGGCAAGTGCCGGGGCACCTGCCCCGGCGAGGAGGGACGCGCCACCCAGCTTGAGGGCGTCGCGACGAGTGATGGACACAGCTCTGCTCCTTTCCCCGTTCCTACGGATCGGGTCTGCAGTATGTGTGCAGATCGGGCCATGTAATCCCAATTCGGCACAGCAGAAGAAGGTAGCCGTGCAACGGTCCGGATGCCGTGGGGACGCGCCCTGGCTGACGCCGCGTAAACTCGAAGGCCGATATCGGTTTCGTCACTGCAGGTGCGGTGGCGTGGAGGTGGACGGTGCGCGAATTCCAGCGAGGAGCAGTGCGTTTGCACATCCTGCACCATGCTGCCGAAGGAGAGATCCATGGTGCGTGGATGACGGAGGAGCTGGCGCACCATGGCTACCAGATCAGTCCGGGCACCCTGTATCCGACGCTGCATCGGTTGGAGGCCGACGGGCTGCTGATCTCCGAACAGCGCATTGTCGACGGCCGCACCCGACGCGTCTACACCGCCACCGAAGCTGGCCGCCAGGCACTGGCCGAGGACCGCAGAGCACTGGCCGAACTGGCACGCGAGGTGCTGGGCAACGACACCTCCCCCAGGACGGACTGACAGCCGCATCGACCCATGTCCGCCGGCGGCCACGGCACCGACTTTTTGGGTGAGGGGAATGCGGTTGGAGGTACCTGCGTGCGCTGTTCCTCCTCGCGGGAGCCCCCTTACGAAGTAGGGCGTGCGCTCATTGCGCGGCGTACCGCGTATGCGCAGGCCCCCAGCAGGAGTACTGCCGCCCCCCACACCACGGACTTCATGGGCAGAGTGAAGGCCAAGAGCAGGCAGCCGGCCAGGCCGACCGCAGGTATGACGCGCGGCGGCCGGTTCTCCTGCGGCGTCAGCGTCCAGGCCGAGGCATTGGCGACGGCGTAGTAGGCCAGCACCCCGAAGGACGAGAAGCCGATCGCCCCGCGTACGTCCACCGTCGCCGCCAACAGTGCTACGACCGCGCCGACCAGGAGCTCCGCCCGGTGGGGCACCTTGAAGCGGGGGTGAACGGCGGACAGGGCGTACGGCAGATGCCGGTCGCGGGCCATGGCCAGCGTCGTGCGGGAGACTCCCAGGATCAAAGCCAGCAGGGAACCGAGCGCGGCCACCGCCGCCCCGACTCGCACGACGGGCACCAGCCGGGCCGCCCCCGCAGCCCGCACCGCGTCGGACAGCGGCGCTGTCGCGTCGGCCAACCGCTGCGGGCCCAGCACCGACAAGGCAGAGACAGCCACCACCACGTAGACGACCAGAGTGATGCCGAGGGCCAGCGGAACGGCCCGGGGGATGGTGCGGGCGGGATCGCGTACTTCCTCGCCGAGGGTGGCGATGCGCGCGTATCCGGCGAATGCGAAGAACAGCAGACCACCCGCCTGCAATACCCCGCTGAAGGACGCGTCCGTGCCCACGTCCAGCCGTGTCGCATCCGCGGCGGAAGAGGTGAGAGCGGCTACAGCGACCGCGGCGAGCACGGCCAGCACCACGGCGACGATTACCCGGGTCAGCCACGCGGCCTTCTGCACTCCGGCATAGTTCACCGCGGTCAGTGCCACGACGGCCGCGACGGCCACCGCGTGTGCCTGCCCGGGCCAGACATAGGCGCCGACGGTCAGCGCCATGGCCGCACAGGACGCGGTCTTGCCCACCACGAAGCCCCAGCCGGCGAGGTAGCCCCAGAACTCGCCGAGTCGTTCACGCCCGTAGACGTAGGTACCGCCCGAGGCCGGGTAGCGGGCCGCGAGCCGTGCCGACGATGTCGCATTGCAGTACGCCACCACGGCCGCCACCGCGAGTCCGAGCAGAAGCCCGGAGCCGGCCGCGTGCGCGGCGGGAGCAAGCGCTG
This sequence comes from Streptomyces sp. WAC07094, assembly GCF_036320405.1. Taxonomy (NCBI): domain Bacteria; kingdom Bacillati; phylum Actinomycetota; class Actinomycetes; order Kitasatosporales; family Streptomycetaceae; genus Streptomyces; species Streptomyces sp. WAC07094. The sequence goes on along the minus strand of NZ_JAVMJZ010000003.1, from coordinate 228,872 downwards.
CGAAGATCCCCGCCCCGATCATCGACCCCAGCCCGATCAGCACGGCATCCGGCACGCCCAACCGCCGCTCCAGCTCACCCGGGACGGAGGCCGCCTCCGATGGTCTGCTCATCAAGCGCTCCCCATGGATGATCGGATCTCCGTGCCATCCTACGGTGGCCGATATCGGGTGGCGATATGGGTCGGCTTTGGGCCCTGGCAGGACCTGCTCGGCGCATCGGTTGCTCAGGGGCGGCGGGCGGGACCGTCCGTCGCCACTTGCTTCTCTGCGAGTGCGCACGCGGCTCCACCCGCCGGAACCACGACCGGCATCGGCGGTCCGTCGTAGGGCTGCGGTCATATCGCGAGGGCGAGCGTCCGGGTCGGTTCAGCGGATCGCCGAGGCTTGGGCCCCGTGTCGGGCAATGCGCTTCGCAGCGAACTCCGTTCCTGCCACGAACCGCATCATCGGCCCGAACATGGGAGCGGCGAGTGAACCGGTGAAGTAGAGGCCCGGGACCGACGACTCGAACGAAGCGGACAGGCGGGGTGCCCTCGAGCCCGGCACACGGACCATGGCACCCCGCAACGCAGGGGACAGGAAGGGCAGAGCGTCCAGGTCGAGCCGGTAGCCGGTGGCCGCGAGTACATGGTCGACGGTGAGCGTGTCGGAACCGCCGGGTCCGTCGATGTCCAGGCGCACCCGGGACCCGTACGCCTCGGCGTGGGTGACGCGGCTCGAAGTGCGTACGGCGACGACGCCCTCGACGCGGTCGCGCAGCCACCAGCCTCCGGACGGTCCCAAAGCACGCCGGAACAGCAGCATGCGAGCAGCCGCCGGAAGGTGCCGCACCCCTTCGGGGGCCCGGCAGACCGCGGCCAGCAGCCAGCCCGTGCCCAGGGGCGAGGCGGGCTTGGCCAAGCGCTGTGTCCAGGGCCGTGCCGGCTCCGGCTTCATCCCCCACAGCACCCGCGGTTCCCGGACCAGAACCCGCACCTCGGCGCCGGCCTCGTGCAGCAGTGCGGCGCTTTCCAGCGCCGACTGGCCGCCACCCACGACGGCGACGCTGCGGCCGCTGTACGGCGACAGATCCGTGTGGTGGCTGGTATGCGACACCAGGGCGTCCACGCCCGGCCTGTCGTGAGCAACTCGCCGCAGTTCCTCCGGAATGGATGCGAGGCCGTTCAGCCCGGTGGCCACCACCACGGCAGCGGCGGGCAGCTCCTGGCCGTCGTCCAGCCGGACGCGGAAGCCGGGGTTCGGCCGCGGGGCGCGGTCTACGGCCACGACCCCGGCCGGGTCGACCTCGCCGACGTAGCGCTCCTGAAACCACATTCCGTACCGGACGAAGACGTCGCACGGGATCGGCGTCAGCTCGGTCAACTCCTCCTCACCATGTACCCGGCGGAAGTCCGCCAGCCGGCCGCCCGGCCTCGGCGCGGACAGATCGGTTGCGGCCGGGGTCGACTTCAGGAACATCCCAGTCGCCATCGCGTGCCGCCAACTGCCCATCACCTCACCGAAGATGCGGACCGGCACCCCAGCTCCCCGAAGATGAGCGGCCACTGACAGCCCGTACGGGCCGGCGCCGATCACAACGACCGGAAGTCCCGCGTGCCCGGTGAACTGCTCGTCATGGGCAGGGCGTTGCCCCGGAAGCGACTGCGTCATGAATCCCCCCACCAGCTCCACACCACCTTCCCCAAGGCAGCGCGAACCCAGGGATGGCGCGTCGGCGCAGCGGCCGAGGCGTCCGTCCCCCCTCCAAGACCTCAGTGTGACTCATCCGTCGGTATCGGGCGGCGATATCGCCATACGTTGTCCAAAACCTGGTCGAACCGTGGAGCGCAGGTTGCCGTGTCGAACTCCCCGCGGCGCACAGTGCCCGTGCACCGGGGCCCCGCCTGCGTGGAGACCTTGCTGCGGCTCACTGGACTGCCCGTTTCCATGCCGTCTCGCGCAGCAGCCGCAGTCCGTTGAGGCCGACGATGACGGTGGATCCTTCGTGGCCGGCTACACCGAGAGGCAGCGGCAGGGTGCCGATCAGATCCCAGGCGACCAGAGCGGCGATGAAAACACCCGCGATGATCAGATTCTGCACGACCAGCCTGCGGGCCCGCCTGGACAGTGCGATCACGGCGGGGACCGTACGCAACTCGTCGCGGACGATCACCGCGTCGGCGGTCTCCAGCGCGAGGTCGGATCCCGCCCGGCCCATGGCGACGCCGGTGTGGGCGGCCGCCAGGGCAGGGGCGTCGTTGACGCCGTCGCCGACCACCATCACCCTGCGGCCCGCATGCTCCAGCTCCTTGACCGCCTCGACCTTGTGCTGTGGCAGCAGTTCTGCCCGTACGTCGTCGATACCGACCTCGTCGGCCAGACGGGTGGCTGCGCGCGCGTTGTCGCCGGTCAGCAGCATGGGCGCCGTGCCGGTCAGGGACGCCAGGCAGGCCACGGTCGCGGTGGCGTCGATGCGCAGCCGGTCGGCGATGGCGAGCAGCCCCACGGGAGTGCCGTCCACGGTGACCAGGACGGCGGTCCTGCCGCTGTCCTCCAGTTCGCGCGCGGCGATGGCCGCCAGGACGGAGTGTGCGTCCGAAGACCGCTCGAGTAGCCGTGCCGGCGCGCCGACCGCGATCGCTCGCCCGTCCACGGATGCGCTCACCCCGACGCCGGGCGTGGAGTCGAAGTCGTCCGTCGCAGGGAGGTCGAGTCCTCGCTCGCGGGCTGCGTCCACGACAGCGCGGGCCAGTGGGTGCTCGCTCGGGTGCTCGGCGGCTGCGGCGAGGGTGAGCAGTTCGCCCTCGTTCAGCCCGGACCCGGCGAGCGGTCGGATGTCGGTCACCCGTGGCGTGCCTTCGGTCAGCGTTCCGGTCTTGTCGAGCGCGACCGCGTCGACCTGTCCGAGCCGTTCCATGACCACCGCTGACTTCACAAGCACGCCGTGGCGCCCGGCGTTGGCGATCGCCGACAGCAGCGGCGGCATGGTGGCCAGGACCACCGCACACGGCGAGGCCACGATCATGAACGTCATGGCGCGCAGCAGCGAGTGGGTGAGGCCCGTGCCGACGGCGAGCGGGATGAGGAAGACGGCGAGAGTCGCCGCGACCATGCCCAGCGAGTAGCGCTGTTCGACTTTCTCGATGAACAGTTGAGTGGGCGCCTTGGTCTCGGACGCCTCGTCCACCATCCGGACGATTCGGGCGATCACGGTGTCGGAGGCGTCCCGCTCGACTCGTACGCGCAGGGCGCCGGTGCCGTTGAGGGTGCCGGCGAAGACCTCGTCGCCCGCTTCCTTGGTGACGGGCAGCGGCTCACCGGTGATGGTCGCCTGGTCGACGTCACTTGCCCCGTCCATGACACGACCGTCGGCGCCGACCCGCTCACCGGGCCGTACGAGGATGATGTCCCCGACCTCGAGTTCTTCGACGGGGACGATCACTTCGCTTCCATCGGTGTCGAAGCGGGTGGCCTTGGCCGGTGCCAGGTCCAGCAGTCCTCGCACGGAGTCTGCCGTCCGAGCGGTGGCAAGCGCCTCCAGCGCGCCCGAGGTGGCGAAGATGACGATCAGCAACGCGCCGTCCATCACCTGACCGATCGCCGCCGCCCCCAGCGCGGCCACGATCATCAACAGGTCGACGTCGAGCGTCTTCTCTCTGAGCGCCTGCAGGCCCGCCCATCCCGGCTCCCAGCCACCGGCCGCGTACGCCAGTGCGTACAGGGGTCCCCACGCCCACACAGGGGCACCGGTCAGCTGCAGTGGGAGCGCGAGCAGGAAAAGGACGGTGGCAGCGGCGGCCCAGCGCGCCTCGGGCAGGGCGAAGATCCGGGTGCGGCGCCGGGACGGACCGCCATCGCGCGGGGCCGGGGCCCGCTCCGTGGAAGGCGCGGTCAGGGTGGAGGGCATAGCAGACGAGAGTCCTTCGCGACGGCATGACAAGGTGACGGCAACCGGGGCAAGCCGGTGCCACCTCTCCACCGTACAGGAACACATGAACACACATTCATGCGTTCATGTCCGTAGGATGGTGGCCATGGGCCATGGAGCTGACGCCGATACCACCGCCACCGCACGCGAGCGCCTGGAATCCGTTGGTGCCGCCGATGTGGCCACCACCCTCCAGGCCCTGGCCACGCCTTCGCGGCTGAGGATCCTGGCCCGACTGCAGGAGGGGCCGTGCGCGGCCACGGAACTGGCCGACGCGGTGGGCATGGAACAGTCTGCTTGCTCCCATCAGCTGCGCCTGCTGCGCAATCTCGGCCTGGTCACCGGTGAGCGTCAGGGCCGGTCGGTCGTTTACGCGCTCTACGACAACCACGTCGCCGAGCTCCTGGAGCAGGCCCTCTACCACGTCGAGCACCTACGGCTGGGGCTGCGCGACGTCCCCGAGCCCGCTGTCGGCTGAGCGGCCGGGACTGCGCCGCCCTGTTCCCGGTCGCCGGCGGAGCCGATCGGCGGCCCGGGACGCAGAGGGAACGCCATCGTCATGGGAACCGAGATCGCCTGGTCGACCGGGGCGACCGGGCGCGGACGGATCCTGGCTGGGTGGGCGCCTTGCGTACGGCAACGGCCCGCTGGTGCGCTGCGGCGGCGATTCAGAGGGAAGACCCATCAGCAACGAGGTCCCTTTCGGGCGGTCGCGCCGCCACGGGTTCGAACTCCTGCGGCGGGTGTCGACGGCCGGCACGCCCCTGGACACGGCAATCCGCTTGCCCTGTGCGCAGGTTGACGCCGACCATGCCCGCATGGCCTTCCCCAACCATCCGGGCAAGCACGCCTTGCCGTCTCTCTTCCAGCCCCGCGACACCCTGCGGCACGCCCTTCGGCAGCAAGTCGTGCCGGACGCCGTCGTGATGATGTACAGCGCCAGACTTCGACGTGAGGTCCTGCAACGCTACGAATCACGACGCTTCGAAGCTTTCTTCGGCGAGTTCCACGTCGTGGAGGTGGGGAGCAAGCAAGTCGGTTTGCTGAGCGGATTCGGTATCGGCGGCCCGGCCGCCGCGTCCGTTCTGGAGGAGGCCATCGCCGCGGGTGTACGGCGCGTGGTGAGCATTGGTGGCGCTGGTGGGCTCTGTGTCGGACAGGTTCCTGGCGACGTGGTGGTCTGCGACCGGGCTGTACGGGATGAGGGCGTCTCGCACCACTACCTGGAGCCCGACCGCTACGTCCGGCCGCACGAGGAGCTGACAGTCGAGTTGATCGACGTGCTCAAGAAGCGGGGCAGCCGAGTGCAGGTAGGCGGCACTTGGACGACCGACGCGGTCTATCGGGAGACTCGCCAGGAAGTACTGGCCTATCGGGCCGAAGGTGTGCTCACCGTCGAGATGGAAGCCGCATCCCTGGCAGCAGTGGCGCAGTACCGAGGTATCGCCTTCGCGACCGGCTTCGTCGTCATGGACTCGCTGGCTGAGGAGGCTTGGGAGCCGAAATGGCTCGCGGACGCGGCTGCGTACGAGGCACTGAACGATTTGTTCGACTCGGCAGTCGCTGTACTCGTCGCCGGCTGAGCCCGCACAAAGGCCGGGAGTCCCGCCACAGGGTCCATTCGCGGGGACGCAGTGGTGTCGTATCAGAGGTGCGACCAGCCACTGGACCGCTCCACCGCCCGCGCGGGCTCGCCCTTCGTGTCTTCCTCTCGCAGAACTATGATCGCCAGAGTGGATGACTCCCTGATACCCCGAGCTCTGACCAGTGAGGCGCAGCTCCGAGAGCTGTACGCCGACCCCGGAGAGCGGGCGGTACGCAAAGAACTTGACCACATCGACGAGATGTCGCGTCGTCTCATTGCGGTCTCGCCCGTGGTGTTCGTCGCCACCAGTGATGCCGATGGCCGCTGTGACGTGGCCCCTCGGGGCGGCACTCCCGGTTTCGTCACGGTTCTCGACGAGCGGCACGTCGTGATCCCGGACGCGACGGGGAACAACCGGCTCGACAGTTATCGCAACATCCTGGCCAACGGTCACGCCGGGCTCAACTTCGTCATCCCCGGTCGGGACACGACGCTTCGTGTCAACGGCGCAGCCTGGATCACGGCCGATGGGGACCTGCTTGCGCGGCTGACCCCGGTCGGCAAGCCGCCGAAGACCGCGCTGGTCGTGCGGGCCGACGAAGTGTACGTCCACTGCGCCAAGGCGTTTGTGCGGTCGAAGGTTTGGCGCCCCGAGGCGTGGCCGCTAAAGGAGGAGCAGCCGACGCCGGCCGAAGTGGCTCTTGCTCATCAGCGCGACCCCGACTTGACGCTCGCCGAGGTCGAGCAGGATCAGCGCGACTCCCTCCTGCACCGGCTGGCCTGACATCGGTTCGCCGAGGCGACGCCTATCAGGTGTCGAGCCCTGGTTGTCGGGCCGTCCCTGGGCCGCCCGAGGCGAACCGACGTCGACGAGCGACGACAGCCGGCGGTTGCTGTAGTCGTCATCTGTTTGGCCGTTCGTCGTCGGCATGGCGTACCTCGTGGTGGTTGTCACGCAGTAGCACGTCATTGGGCTTGTCAAGGACGTCCGTGCCCTCCGGGAGCGTGACTTGCACCCACAGCTCTTCGTGAACCTCTGCCAGCGGCACCTCCAGGCTGGGCAGGGGCGTCCGTGCGCTGTCCGAGGCGAAACGACATTGGCGGATGCCGGCAACTCAGGGGCAGTTGGATGCTGCGGCCGGGCTCGTCGGGGAAGGTCAGCCTGCCGACTTGTCGGGGCCGAGCCCGAACGCGGAGCGGTTCTCGTTGATGAACTCCTCGACCGTAACCAGCGGCTGGCCGGTGATGTTCGGGGCCGCGTCGCTGACGCCTGCCAGCAGCCCCTCCTGCTGGTCGATGATCATCGCCTCGAAGTGCTTGAGCTTGGCGGTGTCGTTGAGAAGACCGGTCGACTCGAGGAACGTGCTCACGGTGATCTGCTCAAAGGGAAGGTCCTTGCCCAGCACCCGGCACACCTCGGCCGCGAGCTCCCGGTGGCTGTACTCCACCGGGCCGGTGAGCCTGTAGGTCTGGCCGGCGTGTTCGTCGGGCGAGGCGAGGATCTTGGCGGCGGTCAGTGCGACGTCACGGCCGGCGATCGGAGCGACGCGGCTGTCCCCGTTGAAGGGCATCGCATAGCGGCCACGGCGGATGAATCCGGAGATGTAGAGGAGCCACTGCGCGAAAACCGTGGGCCGCAGGTGAGTGGTCGGGACGCCGGACCATTCGAAGACCTGCTCGGCCAGCCAGTGGTTCTGGGTGGTCTTGCTGCGTGCGACGGGATGCGACTGAAACTGCGACATGTTCACGATGAGTTCGAGCTTCTGCTCCTTCGCTACCTGTGCGAACATGACGGCCGCCTCCACCAGGCCGTCGGCCAGCGGGTAGTTGAAGTAGGCACGCTGGACCCCGTCGAGGGCCGCTCGCACTTCACGGAGGTCGAGAAGGTCGCCGAAGACGACCTCGGCGCCCGCCTCGCGCAGTTCCTGTGCCCGTGCGTCGTCCTTGCGGACCAGGGCTCGGACGCCGAAGCCGTCCTCGAGCAGGTAGTCGACCATCGGTCGCCCGGTGGCACCGTTGGCGGTGGTTACAAGAATCATTTCTTCACCTTGTGGAGTTGCGGACAGCACGGAGTGGGGTCGGCGCTTCGGGCCGGGGCAGATCAACTGTTGGCGCCGGCCGGGAGGTCGGCCTGGCGCGGCCGGACACTCAAAGTGATCGCGACTTGCGGTCACGTCCGAATGCGAGCGCACGCTCAAATCTCCGCAGCGTCAAGCGACGTCGTCGGAGCCGGTGTCAATTCCTCCCCGGCTCTCGCGGTCGGGACGACGACCTCGATCAGTCCGGTCTCGACGTCGTAGACGAGCCCTGTCACGAGGCCTGTGGGCATCCTGGTCGAGAGCACCTCCTTGAGGACCCCGACGTCGAGCCGGACGGCGGCAACCGGGTCCATGAGGGCTTTCCCGTCCAGCGCCTCGACGGGGATGTCAAAGTCGTTCGCGAGCTTTTCGGGGAACGCCGCGATGTCCCTGATGCCGCAATCGGTGTGATGCATGACCACGATGTGCGTAGCTGCGGGGACGTTGCCGCGGTGGGCCTCCCTGACCTTCGCGAGCATGAGCAGGGTGCGGAACACGGCCGGGTTGACGCGTCCGCCCACGTTGCGGATCACCGTGACCTCGCCGAGGTCCAGCCCGAGCACGTGGCTCGGATCGACACGGGAGTCGACGCACCCGATGACCATCAGGTTGCCGCTGCCCAGGATGTGCAGGCCTTCATGCGAGCCACCGGCGGCGAACGCAGCATTCCGGCTGATCAGATCGTTCTGCATTGATCATTTCGCTTCCTAAGCGGCGCTTTGGGGATCAAACACATAGGAGCATATGCTCCTATTTTATGAAGTGCAAGCACAGCCAAGTCGGAGCCGTGTCACTGTCGTGCCATGACGGAAGGGGACTGCCTTCGGTGGCCGATCTGTGTCCGGCTACGGATCGGAAGATGCCCGAGTCTCGCACCATCCGTGGTCATCGGCCCCAGAGGGCCATCTGACGGCAATGACAACGGACGTCCGCGTACGCAGACGTATGTCACGGGGTGCCGACGTCTCTCGTCATCGGGCCGGATCATGACCCTGGCCGCACGATCGCGGTGCCTTCACTGTGGTCTGCGGGGTGGCCGGGTTTGCGGGTGTTGGGGGCGGCGTTCATAGGCGGGCGATGACGAGGGCGGTGTCGTCGGTGGCGTCCTCGGGTGGGAGCAGGTCGGTGAGTACGGCGTCGGCGAGGGTTTCGGGGTCGTCTGCTTGGTGGCGGGTGAGGGAGTCGGCGAGCCGGGCGAGGCCGGTGTCGATGTCTTCGTGGCGGCGTTCGATGAGGCCGTCGGTGTACAGCGCGAGGAGGGCGCCTTCGTGGAAGGTTGTGGTGGCTTGGATCCGGGGTGCGTGTTGAGGGCGGGCGCCCAGTGGGGGGTCGGTGGCCTGGTCGAGGAACTCGACGGTTCGGTCCCTTTGCAGGAGTGCGGGTGGGGGGTGGCCGGCGCTGCTGTAGGTGATGGTGTGGGTGTCCCAGTCGATGAAGGTCGTGGCCACGGTGGTGTTCTCGGCGCCGTCGATGGTGCGGGCGTAGAGGCCGACGGTTTCCAGGGCGCGGGCGGGGCCTTCGGCGACCATGGAAGCGGAACTGAGGGCGCTGCGCAGTTGTCCCATGATGCAGGCAGCGGGCAGGCCGTGGCCGACGACGTCGCCGACCGCGACGGCGATGCGGTCGCCGGGCAGGTCGATGAGGTCGTACCAGTCGCCGGCCACGTTCAGTGCTTCGGCGGCGGGTCGGTAGCGTACGGCCGCCGGGTGGCGGCCGACCGGGCGGGGCGCGGGCAGCATGGCTTCTTGCAAGGTCAGCGCGACTTCACGGGCCCGAATGAGTTCGGTGAGTTCGGTGACGTCCTCCACGCGGCGCAGCAACAGTGTCAACCGCCCATCCGAGCCGAAGACGGGAACGTTGGTCAGGGTCCAATACCGCTCGTGCCATACCCCGGGTTGTTCGGGGTCCGGCACGTCGTGGCGCTCCAGCGTCAGTGTGTCGGGCTCACCGGTGTCCGCCACCCGGCGTAGTGACGCCAAAATCTTGAGCAGGAAAGGCCGGTCGTTCGCGGGGTGGTCGTCGGGCAGGTAGCGACCGATCAGTTGCTCGTGGGTGAGACCCCGGATCTGCAAGAACTCCTCGTTGGCGTCCACGAAGATCATCTTCGGGCTGAGCAGTGCTATCGCCCCAGGGAGGGCCTGGAACACCGCCGCGTAGTCGACCTCCGGTTCCGACATGACGTTCCTGCCTTGCCGCCGCTGTCTGTCTTTCCACGATACGAGCGGTGTGTCACAGTGCGCGCGCCGGCGCGGGGACATCAGCGGCTCGCTTCAGCTGAGTCGCGCGGGTGGCCAGAGGTCCCTTCAACCCCATGCAGGACCGAAACCTGGCCGTGCCCGTTGCATGCCCGATCCGGGGGGAGACGGAGGGGAGCCACGGGAGACAGCAGCGCCGATCGCACTTCGGCCCGGGGCGGCGCCTTGTCAGGTCAGCCCCATCCGCATACGGCGTTTTCCGAGCTGGTGAACCGGTGAATCACGGTCAACCATGGCCCGCCGCAGTCGAAATGCTCCCCCGCCGGGGTCGCAACCAGATCTCGTGTGACCTGGACGCCGGGGCCACCTCTCATACCCCCGGCCCCCACGAGGCAGACGTCTCCGTCATGTGCAGAGTGCCCTCCCGGGCCGTCTTGGCGGGCATCGACGATGTTCCGCCCCACACAGTCGATGGACCCTGACGTCCGGCGCCTCGGCGCGTACCCCGCTGCCCGACGACAACCGGGGCCGCCCACCATGGACAACCCCGAACGTCGCGGCACCGGTGCAGATGCGCACCCGGACGCTACTGCGGTCGTGCCGCGGCCCGGACCTGGCGGACGACCTCCTGAACGCCCCCGTTCCAAGGGGTGCCGTGTCCCGGGAGGACCCACTTCGCCTGCAGCTCGCCGAGCCGGTCGAGCGACTCGAGTGCCAGGTCCCGATCATCGGTGAACGGTGCCGGCTGCGGGCCGTGCTGTCCGGTCAGCACATGCCGGGTCGTGAGGCCGTCGCCGACGAACACCGCGTCGACCGCGGGCACATGGACGGCGATGCTGCCGGGTGAGTGTCCGGGCATCCCCAGGATGCGGGGCGCGCCCGGCAGGTCGAGCACGTCGCCGTCGGCCACCTCCGACACCTCGGTCAGATACGTCGTGCGCAGGCCGCCCTTGCGGCTGGCGTACCAGAGAAAACCGGCAGTGGCGCCGATTTTCGCCTTGCCCCAGGTGTTCTTGACCTTCACCTCGCCGCGGGCGCGCGCGGCATCGGCGCCGTGGACGAAGACCGGTACTCCGTACTCGCGACGGAGCCGTTCCGCGAAGCCGAGGTGGTCGGTGTCGCCATGGGTGAGCACGAGGCCGCGGATGTCGGCCGGAGTCCGGCCCAGGGCGGCGAGCTCGGCAGTCAGCTCACCCCAGTGGCCGGCCATTCCGGCGTCCACGACCGTCACGCCGTCGTCGGTGACGACCAGGTAGACCGCCACGATGTCGTTGCCTATGCGATACAGCTGCTGATCGAGCTTCATGAACCTTCTCCTCGTCGAACCGGGAACGATGGCTACGATACATAGCCATCATGGCTATGGCCAATAGCTATGATGAAGACGACACCGCACCAGTACGGAAGGGGAAGGCATGCCGACGCCCGAACGCACCTCGCTCGAGGCCATCGTCGGAGCAGCACGCGACATCCTGGAGTCGCAAGGGCTCGCGCAGCTGACGATGCAGGCTGTCGCCGACCGGGTCGGCGTTCGCGCCCCCTCGCTCTACAAGCGGGTCCGCAACCGCGACGCGCTCGTCCTGCTCGTCACCGATGAGACCCTCCTCGACCTGGAGAAACACCTCGACGCCGTACCGTCGGCCGCCGACCCCCGCGAGACACTGGCCGACCTCCTTCGGGCCTTCCGTGCGTTCGCCCACGCCCGCCCGGCCGCCTATCACCTCATCTTCGCCGGCGCCCCGGGGCCGACCAGGCCCGATCCCGCCCGCCTGGCGCGCGCGGCGGCCCCCGTCCTGCAGATCGCCGCAGAACTGGCCGGCCCCGCTCAAGCCCTGGAGGCGGCCCGCACGATCACCGCCTGGGCGTACGGCTTCATCAGCATGGAGCTGGCCGACGCCTTCAACCTCGGCGGCGATGTGGACCGGGCCTACGAGTACGGACTGACTCACTTGGCGGCCGCTCTCACCGAGGAGGCCTGATGCCGACCGCTCGCCCCGTACTGCCCCCGGACCGGGCCGTACGAGATCTGGTGATCTTCCTCTACGACTCCGGAAGCGGACTCGGCCGGCTGTCGGCCGACCGCCGAGGCTCTCGCCTCGTCAGTGCGTCGCGGTCCTGCCCCCGCTGTACAGGCGTAGCGCCACTTCAGTGGACTTGCGGGCGCCATTCGAAGAGGAGGATGGTCGCGTCGTCCCGCAGTTGGTTGCGCTGGCGGTCGAGGATGGCGTCGATGAGGAGTCGCAGCACCTCGGCCGGGCGCTGGCCGGCCGCGGAGGAGCGGATGATGAAGTCCGTGAACCGGTCCAGGCCGAACTCCACTCCGTTCGCGTCACGCGCCTCCACGACACCGTCCGTGTAGAGCAGGACCTGATCGCCCCGCCTCAGCGTCGTCTCGTGGACTTCCCGGGCGCCCGGAGCGAAGGGTCCGGCCAGGCCGAACGGGGGCTGCGGTGGACTGTCGAGCACGCCGTGGACCACCTGCTCGGCCCGGATCAGCAGCGGCGGCGGGTGACCGCAGTTGACCCAGTGCAGCACCCCGGTCTCCGCGTCGAGCCGGCACAGCACGCCGGTGCAGAAGTGATCCGGTCGCCATCGGGCGAGTGACTGGTCGACGCAGTTGACTATGTCCGTCAGGTCACCACCACCGCGACGGGAGGTGCGCGCCGCCGCCATGACCACCGATGTCGCCAGTCCGGCGGCCAGATCGTGCCCCATGGAGTCGAGGATCATGGTGTGGAGGATGTTCTTGACGACCGAGTGATCGAAGGCGTCGCCGGCGATCTTGTACGCCGGTTCCAGGACTGCGGTCGAGACACATCTGCGGCTGCCGACGGTGTGCGGTGGCAGGAACGCCCGCAGCATCTCTGCCGGAAGTCGCATGGTCGTGGTGCGGGTGCGGGCGGCGAGCCAGTCGCTGTAGGTGCGCTTGGAGGTGATCAGCATGGCGAACAGATGGGCAAGCATCCGGCTGCGGCGCATCCGCACCCCATCGAGGGCGGTCGTCCGCAGCGCCAGTACACCGAGCCGCTCCGCACCGTCGACCAGAGGCATCCAGACGACTACGCCGCCATCGGACTCGACCACTCGCGGGGAAACAGTGCGGTATGCCCAGCCGGCCGAGGAGCAGTCCACCGGCAGCGGTTCCAGCGCCTCGTCGAGGGAGATCAGCAGTTGTTGCTGCAGGTCGACGAGGTAGATCAAGGCGGAGTCCAGGCCGAGAGCTGCAGCGCACCGGTTCGCCAGGCCGGGCAGTTCGAACGGCAGAGCCGTCTGCGCCTCGATGATCAGCTCTTCCAGTCGACTCTCGTCGATCGCGGCGTCGGGGCCGGCGGACGCATGCGGTGGGTCCGACACGGGGATCACCCCTTCCGCGCCCAGTCTCACACCGAAACCCACCTCTCTCACGTCAGGCACGGTCGGAGCGGGGTGGTGGTGACCTCGGTCGGTTCGGTGCTCTACGTGCAGTGATGGGCGATCGGGTATTACGAGGGGCGCGCCGGCGTGGTGGGGTGCCGATCACGGCTCGGCGCAGCATTCGATCGCTACAAATCGAACGTACGGTCTATACCATCCGAGATCTCGGGCGCTCTTCGCCTTGTCGTGCTCCACCTCGAGCAGCCGGCACCCGCCCCCGCACCCTCGGCGCAGTCACCCGCACATACGGGCAGCTGCGGATTGCTTCTAGCGGGATGAGGTCGGTCAGCGCACCAGTTCGGCGGCCAGGACATCCATCAGGAGACCGTCGTGCCAGGTGCCGTCCGGGCCGCGCTCGTACTGTCGCATGATGCCGACCGGCTGGAAACCGACCTTCGTATAGCAGCGAATCGCAGGGCTGTTGTCGGCCGCAGGATCGATGACCAGACGGTGGAACCCGTGGTCGTCGACGAGATGGCAGGCCAGTGTGCGAACCGCGTCGGTGCCCAGACCGCGCCCATGCACCGCGGGATCGAGAATGATGTCGATACCTGCGTGGCGGTAGTCGGGATCCTCCTCGGAGTACCACTGGATCAAACCGACCGTCCGCTGCTGGTAGAGGATGGTCAGAATGTCGACGCCGGGGTCGGCGAGATCGGCTGCGATGTCTGCTTTGAGGTCGTCCTCCACCCTCCACCGTGCGCGTACCTCGGGCGTGGCCCGAATGGCGGCCAAAGCGGGAATGTCCTCTGTGACGGTGGGGCGGAGGACGACGAAGGCGCCATGCAGCACGGTCATGGTCGAGAACACTAATCCACCGTGGCGCCGGACGCAGGCCCTCGGCATTCTCACGACACTTTGGCGAATCCGGTCGGCTGAATGGGAGTTTTCGACTCGGTCGGGTCGCCTGGTCTGGCACGAGAACAGAGCGGGGCATTCACCCCAGGCTGAGCAGGATGACGGCGGCGGCCGAACTTACCAGTCCTGTCGCCTGTGCACGGGTGACCCTTTCGCGCAGCACCGCGAGGCCGAGGGCTGTCGGGACTGCCGGGTAGAGAGAGGCCAGGACGACAGCGATGGCCAGCATCTGCAGTCGTGTGGCCCAGAGATAGAGGATGAGACCGAGGGCGGCTCCCGCCCCGATCAGGACTGCCCAGCCCGACGACTTGGCGGATTGCCTGAACTCGGAAGTGTGGCGCCAGGTGATCGGCAGCAACAGCAGCACCGCTGCAAGGCGGCCGGCAGCCACGGGCCAGAGACCACTCGCCGGATGCGCCTGGGCGAGGCCGATGTATTGCGCGGCCACCCCCAAGCTGGCGATCAGACCGTCTGTCAGTACCGGTCCGGACTGCGGCCCTTCGCTGTCTCCGCGGCCAGTGCCGCCGGCGGAGACGAGCCACAGGGCGGGCACAGTGACACAGATGCCCAACCAGGCCAGTGGCGTGGGACGGTCACCAAGGAAGAACACACCGCACAACACGGACAGGGCCACCCCGGTGACGGCGCTCACCGGTATCACCACACTCATCGCACCTCGGCTCAGCCCGCGGTTGAGGAAATGCATGGCCGTGGCGCTTCCCACCCCGGAAAGCGTTCCCCACATCACGTCAGCCGGCCGGACCGCATCGGCGGGCAAGAGAAGAGCGGCTGCGAGCGCGAGCAGCAGGCTTCCGGTCTGTCCGAGGAAGGTGACCACGGCGAAGTGGACTCGCCGGGACAGCATCCCGCCGGCGAAGTCGACGAAGCCGTAGCAGACCGCAGAAGCCAACGCGAGAAGGACGCCCATCTGCTCTGTGTGCCCCCCGCCCCCGTCTCAATCCGCTGGGACAGTCACGGCTTTGCCGCGTCGCTTGGCCGTCACGGTGAGCGCACCTCCTGGGCTCTACACGTCCGGAGGGCTGCCGGATGAGTCAGAAGTCGGAGACCCGGGACGGGATCCGCGCCGGACCGGGACTCCGGCCGGTCGGCCGGAGTCCCGGGGTGCCGTCAGATCACCGAGAGGCTGATCAGCCGGGCGTCGTTCTTCCCGCTCGCGTCGGTCGCCAGTGCCACGTAGCGCGCGGTGGCATCCGTGGCGAGTTGCCGCGTCCGGCCGTGACCGGTGAGCCGCCCGGCCGGTGTGTAGCTGAGGCCGTCGCTGCTGAGCTCCGCTGTCAGAGCGGGGAGCCGACCCCCCGTCCACTCCGTGCGGATACTGCGGATCGGGAGCTGGGCCCCGAGGTCGACGACCATGCGGCCATCGGAGCCGGGAACCCACGCCGTCTCCCTATCACCGTCGACGGCGGCCGAGGGGTCCGACATTCCCGGCGGCAAGGGGTTGGTCGGGAAGACCGTACGGCCGAGAGCGAGGTCGTTCAGCGGGTAGGCGTCGGCGCGCCGCAGGGAGACGGTGGTGGTACGGCCCGCGCGGACCACCGCCACCTCGTTGTCGCCCTGCCCGGCCACCTGGATACGACACGACGGGCCGGTGAGCCTGAGCGTGGCGCCGTCGACGACCTCCGCAACCAGGCCCACGGGCAATGAGCCGCCGGAGAGCGGTCGAAGCGTCAGCCGCGGCGGCAACAGGACGGCCGTGCCCGCATCCAGTTCCGCCTCGTAGGAACTGCCTTGCGCAGTCACTGTTTGGCGACCTTCGAAGAGCACGACGCGGGATCGGTCCTGTGGAAGGTCGACGCGGGTCGTGATCTTCCCGTCGGACAGGTTGAACAGGCTGAGGTGGTCCTCTGTGAGAGCCACACGGACGGCGTCGTCCTGGGACTGGGGTACGGCGCCTTGGGCAAGCTTCCGCAGGGTGTCGGCTGAGGCGTTCGGGAGTCCCTCGACCAGGAGGGGGGCGGCCGGTCCGTCGGACAGGATGACGGTGTCGTCGTAGACGGCGAGTTGCTGCTTTGCACCGCGCACGACGACGCCGGCGCGGCCGTCGATGTCGAGCCAGCCGCCCCGGCTGGCGACATCGGGTACGGGCCAGGAGACGAGATCCGACCACTGCTGCCCGTCGGCCGATCCCTGCACCGTGTAGGCGCGTCCGGCAGCAGCCTCCCAACGCAGGGTGACTCGGTCCACGGCGTGCGCGGCGCCGAGGTCGACGGCGAGCCAGCTGTCCGCGCGGGGCCGGTCGCCACGTGAGACCGCCCATCGGGTCGTGGCGTTCCCGTCCACGGCCAGTGCCGGCTCCTTGCCCGAGTCGAAGGAGGAGGCGGTGGCCGTCCCACCCTGGGCGAGGTCGGCGCCGCCCGCCCCGTCGCGCGCCTCGAAGGCGTACAGCGAATAGCCGTAGGTCGGGTCGGGCCTGACGCCGAGCATACGTAGATGCCGAACCTCGGTGCGCCCGAACGTCAGCTCGTCCACGCGTGGTGTGGTGGCAGACGGACGGGCGTCCTGTGCGGTGACCGTGGCGGTGCCCTCCGCGAATCGGTAGGTGCGCGAGCCGGTCAGACCCGCTATGCCCGGCATCGTGAGGTTGTGCACCTCGAGATGTCCCTCGCCGGCGCCGATACCCGTCGTCGCATAGACGACGGCGCCCGAGGGCAGGGTGGTGAGACCGGCGTACCCCGAACCGAGCCGCAGCACGGTGGCGCTGCCGTGGAACCCGTCGCGGAGCCTCGTATAGGTCCGCACCTGGCGGCTTGTCACCTGCGCGGTGACCGTCGGCAGGAACATCGGGGTCGATCCGCTGAGCCGGAACAGCCAGTCGTCGTGGGCCGGTTGCCAGGCGAACTTCACGAAGCCCGGTTTGGTGACGGCCCCGGCCCAGGCCGCGGTCGATTGGTGCGACACCAGACCCGGTCCGGTACCGAAGTCGGTGACTCCCGAGGCCTGTCGGAACAGTTCGTCGTGGGACAGAGGCCGGACCGTGCGGTGCTGCCCCGCCGCCCACAGGTGCAGAAGATAGCTGATGGCCAGCTCGGCGCGTGCTTCCGGCTCGTACTTCGGCTCACCCGAGAATTTGGCCAGCCGGTACTCGGGCGGGTACTTCTGGTAGGCCTCCAACCGTTCCGCCAGGGCCACTTCGGCCCGCGCGGCCGCTCGGTCGCCACCCACCTGAGCGAGAAACGCGAGCGGGATGACGTCTCGGCCGTAGAGGTGCTCGCGGTCGTTGACCATGGGCATCAGCGGCTCGCCCGCGTCACTCATCACTCCCAGTAGGGTGCGCCACAGTGGGTCGGCGTTCGGCTGGTTGGTGAGCACCTGCGGCAAGGGGCGTCCCGCGGTGATGAAATGCGCGGCGTTTCGGCCCGACGTGCGCCACAGTTCTTCCTGGTAGTGCGGCCCGAAGGAGCCGTGGTTCTCGACGATGAAGGTGTCGTACAGGTTCCGGGCCGTGTTGTCGGACACCGATCTGCCGTCGACGCGGGCCGGGTTCGCGAGGTCCGCCTGTGGCAGCCCGGCCTCGTTGCGTGACCAGGTGCCGAACGCGGCTTCCCAGTCCGCGTGCCGCGGATCGTCGGCGGCCCAGGCCAAACCGGGTGCAAGGGACTGGGCGTAGACACCCATCTCCTCGAGCTTGGTGTCGCCTTGATAGCCGCCCGTCAGCCCGTTGGGGGTCCAACTGCCGGAGTTCGGGTCATTGCCCGTCCCCAACTTCGTCGTGTAGGCGGCCTGTTCACGAGCAATGGTGTCGACGTTGGCACGGGTCGCCTCGTCGAGATCGGACCACAACAGGCGGGCAGCCAGTACGAAGTACAACTGGAAGGTGGTGTCGAAGAACAGCGTGCGGCCCCACTGCGTGCCACCGGTAAGCCGGTTGGACGCGGCGAAGTGCTGGATCGTGGCTATGGTCCTGGTCCTCAACGTCTGCTCATCCACTCCGGCGCGATCACCGTCGTAGGAACCGTGGGTGAGCAGGACGGCGTTCCCGAGTACGACCGCGAAACCGAAGTCCTTGTCCGTGTAGTAGCCGCGGGCTTGGTCCCACTGCGTTTCGGACCAGTGCGTGTGGTTCAGCAGGACGCGGTAGTAGGTCTCCGCCACCTCGTCCGACACTGCGCTCGAGTGCTCCTCGGCGCCGGCTGGGCGGGTGCCGAGGGCGACGGGGACGGTCGCGAGGGCGGCGGAGGCGCCGACGAGTTGGATGAAACGACGGCGGTCGATCTGCAGGGGTCCGTGTGGCACTCTGGACGCCTTTCTGCCCGGGGTAAGACAACGTTGTCAGTGGACGGCGGCAATTCTTCGTCCGTATTTGTCGACGCGTCAAGGGTTGTGACCGGGTGATCTCAAGGCACTACCAGGACGTCGGGCCGAAGCACTCGAGCCCTCGCGGCCTGCGGTGGGGTAGTGACAGGCCCGGAGACGGGTCGGACGACCCGAGGCGATCTCCGTCGTGTCGACTGTTTCGGGGCCACCCGGGGCGATCACCTCGGGAGTCACAGCGAACGCGGTCCGATGAGGCGTGGCCTTGCCGTCAAGTGCACTCCAACTCCTAGGCTGAAGCCCACAACCCGCCCTCATCTGAGACGGAGCACCGATATGCGCTATCGAGTCCTCGGCAAGACCGGTATCGAGGTCAGCACCCACTGCCTTGGCACGATGATGTTCGGTGCCGTCGGCAACCCCGACCACGAGGACAGCGCACGCATCATCCACGCGGCGCTCGACGCCGGCATCAACTTCGTGGACACCGCCGACATGTACTCGGCCGGCGAATGCGAGGAGATCGTCGGCAAGGCGCTCAAGGGCAGACGTGACGACGTCGTGCTCGCCACGAAGGTGCACTTTCCGCTGGGGGAGGGGCGCAATCGCAGCGGCAATTCGCGCAGCTGGATCCTCAAGGCCGTCGAGGACAGTCTGCGGCGGCTGGACACGGACTGGATCGACCTCTACCAGGTGCACCGTCCCGACCACACCACCGACATCGAGGAGACGCTGTCCGTCCTCAGCGACCTGGTGAGGGCAGGCAAGATCCGGACGTTCGGCTGCTCCACGTTCCCCGCCGAGGACCTCGTCGAGGCTCACCACGTCTCGGAGCGGCGCGGACTGATGCGGCTGCGCACGGAGCAGCCGCCGTACTCGATTCTCGCGCGCGGCATCGAACGATCTGTGCTGCCGACCGCGCAGCGCCTGGGCATGGGAGTGCTGACCTGGTCACCGCTCGCCTCGGGTTTTCTGTCCGGTGCCTACCGCGAGGGCCGGCCCGTCGACCTCACCACCGGCCGCGCCGCGCTCACTCCGCACCGATTCGACCCCGCCATCCCTGGCAACGCCGCGAAGCTCGCGGCCGTCGAGCGGCTTGTCGCTCTCGCCGAGGAGGTGGGCTGCACGCTGCCGGAACTGGCTGTTGCCTTCCCGTTGGTGCACCCGGCCGTCACATCGGTGATCACCGGTCCGCGCACGATGGAGCAGCTCACCTCTCTTCTCAAGGGAGCCGACCTGCTGCTTGAGGACGAGGTGCTCGACCGCATCGACGAGATCGTGGCGCCCGGCACGGATCTCTATCAGGCCGACGGCGCCTGGCAGCCGCCGTCGCTGACCGAACGTGCTTGGCGCAGGCGCCCGGCCGGTGAGCGGAAGGCTTCGGACTGAGCCTCTCGTTCGAGGGCCCGGGCATCAAGGGCATGGGGACGGTGGAAGGTGGTCGCGTGTCTGGGTCGGCCGAAACACCGCGTCGGCCGGACCATGCCACCCGCGGGGAGTTGTCCGCGCTCCCCGCGCCGGACGGTGGCCTGGTACAAGGGTATTCGGGCCACCGGCCAGGTCTACGTCGCCGCGCAACCATCCGTCCGTGCACGCACCTCCGAGGGGCACGGCAGTCATTCTCACTTGCAGTGCGCTTTGTACGGCGTTACGGCGTCCGCTGTCGCTGGTCTTTTCAACTCGCCCAGGCGGAGGACCCGGAACGTGACCAGCTCGAGGGGCCTCGTGCGCCCCTGGGCCGTGGCTCGTCCCCGGGTTCGGTACTCTCCCTGATGCCAGGCGAGTTCCATTGATCAATGAAATGGGTGAGCTCCGGGAGGGCCAAGATGGTGTTCGACGGGTTGCCGCGAGGATCAGTGCCCAGGCTGGAGCGCCCGGAACCGCTGCGTGAGCGCGTGTACGAGGCGCTGTTGGAGCTGATCAGCTCGGGTTCACTGCAGCCTGGCCGGCACTTGGTGGAGGGCGAGCTCGCGGGTCTCCTCGGGGTGTCCCGGCAGCCTGTCCGCGAGGCGCTGCAGCGGCTGAACACCGAGGGGTGGGTGGACCTTCGCCCCGCCCAGGGTGCCTTCGTCCACGAGCCGACGGGTGACGAGACCGACCAACTCTTCGTCGTCCGTGCCCTGCTGGAGACCGAGGCGGCACGACTGGCCGCGGTGGGTCCTTCTGACGAAGGGCTGGAACGACTGGACGAGTTGTGCGCGATGGGTGAGGCCGCGGTCACCGCCCGGGATGTGGACGCGGTCGTGATCGCGAACGCCACCTTCCACGCCTGCGTCATGGAACTCGCCGGGAACGCGGTGCTCGCGGAACTGGCGGCCCATGTCGAGCGCAGGGTCCGCCGGTACTACACGCCCATCGCGCGCCAGGCGTGGGTGGAACACCGTGAACTGATCGCGGCCATCGCCGACCGCGACGACGCACGGGCGCAGCTGGTCATGCACGCTCACACGGCGAACGCCAGGACGCGCTTTCCGGCGATGCGGGGTAGTTGAGGTAGCTGTCGGCAAGCGCCCCCGAAAGCCGAAGGGGCGATCCCAGGGCGGGGCGGCTCACGGCCACCGCATGATCTTCAGGGGCATGACCCCCGGCGACCAAGCGGTGGCCGTTGCGTTCCCTACCGGCTGGTCTTGGGCTACGACCTGCTGGGCCGGAGCCTTAGAAGGTCAGGCTCCAGCGCTGGAGATGGCCCGGGTCCCAGGAGCTGTAGATGCCCGGGGTGCCGTCGGTGACGCGCAGCTTCCAGGTGCCGACCTTCGTGATCGCCGAAGCGTCGACCGTGTAGGTCTCGTGCAGCTCGGGCAGGGGCTCCCAGCCCGGCCCCCACGGCTTGACGGGAATGACGGTGCCGTCCGGGCCGATCAGGTCGATGATCATGAAGTTGCTGAACTGGTGGTCGAGGTCGACCGCGACCTTGAGGTCACTCGGGGCATGGCCCGGCTTCCCCTGGACGATCAGCGGGGACTCGGCCTTGCTCTCAAAGGGGATCGGATATGTGCTGGGGTTGACGAAGAAGTGTCCGCCGGATTCGAGAGAGGTCCAGGTGAACGCAAGCTTCCGGGTGTCTCCGGCCGCATCTCGGATGGCGATGACCGTTTTGTAGTCCCCGGCCTTCTTGGGCGTACCGGTGATCAGGCCCGTGGTGTGGTTGATCGACAGGCCCTTGGGCAGCTCCTCGGCGGAGTAGGTCAGCGGCCCCGGCCGGGTGCTGGAGGCGCTGAACTGGCGGCTGACCGGCTGACCGACAGCCACCGGCTCGGTCGGCGGCGGCTCCACGGCGATGTGATTGACGAAACGGTTTCCGACGTTGACGGCCGCCCAGGCGTTGGCAACGGCCTCGTAGGCGCTGCTCTGCGAGCCGTAGAGGTCGGCGGCGGCCTGGAGCGTCGCTGTGCGGGCGCCTGCGTAGTCGGTGGTGCTGGTCATGTAGACGGTGAGGGCGCGGTACACCACGTCGGCGGCGCCGGAACGTCCGATGCCCGCCACCGGCAGCTTGTCGTATGTGGGGCTGTCGTAGTTCACGCCGTTGATGGTCTTCTGCCCGCTGCCCTCGGCAAGCAGGTAGAAGAAGTGGTCGCCCACGCCGGCCACCATGTGAGGTTCTTGCGACTTCGCCTGCGGCGTCCAGTAGTCCAGCGGCGCGTATCCGACGGAGCTGATGCCGGCCTTTGAGGGGCGGTCCATGTAGCGGATGGGCTTGCCGTCGCCGTGCAGGTTGTCCAGCTCGGCCATCGTGTAGTCCGGCACGTCGTTCGGGTTGTCGGCGTAGAACTCGACCGCGGCGGCCATCATGTCGCTGATCGCCTCGTTGAGGCCCGGTGATTCACCGAAGTCGCCGAGGCCGGCCGTGGAGGAGGTGACGCCGTGCGTCATCTCGTGGGCGGCGATGTCCAGGGACGTCACGGGATGCTGTCCGTCCGCGCCGTCGCCGTAGCTCATGCAGAAGCAGCCGTCCTGCCAGTTGGCGTTGGCGAGGGGGACCCCTTGCTGCGATTCGTAGTGCACCCGGGAGGAACTGCCGCGGCCGTCGTCGGCTATGCCGTTGCGGCCGAAGCGGTCGTTGTAGAAGTCCCACGTCGTTTGCGCGCCGTACGCCGCGTCCACCGCCGCGGTCTGGGGATTCGCCACCGTTCCGTCGCCCCAGACATCGTTGTCAGCAGTGAACAGCACCCCATTGGAGTTGACGCTCGAGTCGAGTGTCCGGTGACCGCCGTGCGCCGGGTCGATCAGGGCGTAGGTGCCGTCATCCTGGAGAGTGGAGCCGATGGTGACCTGTCCGCTGTAGAGGCTGTTGCCCTGCGCGGACTCCACGTGTTCCGAGTTCTCCAGGGTGGTGCCGCTCGCGGCGTCGGTCACGACGTGACGTTCGCTGGGGGACCCGTCCTGCTGCACGCCGGTGACGACCGTCTCCCAGGCCAGCTTCGGCCTGCCGCTCATCATCCAGACGACCTGTCTCGGGGCCGAGTGCGAGCCCGCTCTGCGGGTGCCCTTCGCCGTCGCCTTGCTCAGGGCCGACTTCTTCGCCGTGGCGGCCGGCACCTTGGCGGTGGTCGTCGGCAGGGTCAGCTTCGCCTTGGTGGCGTAGGTGACGGTGTGGGCCCCGTGCCGCTGATGGACCACCAGGTCACCGCCGATCACGGGCAGTCCGGCGTAGGTTCGCTCGTAGCGGGTGTGAACCGTCCCGTCGGCGTCCTGGATGACGTCCTTCGGGACCAGTTTCTCGTGAGGGCCGAGATTCAGTGAACGGGCGGTGTCCGGTGCTGCGTTGGCCGCCTGGTCGAGCAGCCGTCGACGCTGAGCGGGCGACAGGTTAACAGTCCTGGCGTCAGGCCTGGTTGTCGCCTTGATCTGCGGGAGCGCTCCCACCGTCCGAGCGTTCCCTGGTGCATTGGAAGTGGCGGCGGCGCCGGCCGAGGCGGGCAGTGCCGAGACCGCGAGTGCTGCGGCCGTGATCACCACGGTCGCGGCCAGACGCCGTCGGGGTCGGTGCGAACCCTGTGGGGGCGCAGCCCTGTTGCTGGAGGAAATCAATCCCGGGTCCTTCCGTTCGGCCGTCTGTCGATGTCGACGGCCGCCGATACAAGGAGGCTGGAGGCCACATTGCCTCCGACTGCGGATTGCAGCGGGAGTGATCGTGACAGCAAGAACTGCCTCTGCAAGAGATTCGTATGGATCATGAACAGATCTTTACCTGGCAGATGTTGATCATTTTCGATGAGTTTCAGATGCCATGTCAGTCTTGCCCGAGGTCCCGCGCATGCGGGGTCGGCTCGAGCAGTCGATATGCAGAGCCACTCATGAACCGACTCAAGGCGTGACCCGTAACCGCTGGTCAGGGGCGAGAAAGTTCGTGTCGCGACGGGAGTCGTCAGTGTGCCGAGCCGTCCCCTGAACACCCCTGCGCAGGCCCCGGTGTGCGGCTCATCCAGTACGCGTGGGTAACCGGGGCGCCGAAGCAGCCGCCTGGTGTCCGCCTGTTGGTGCCTCACCAGGGGGCCGGTTTCACACCTGCGCAACTGCGCGTTTTACCCCCCGGCTTTTCCTTGTCATGTTGCGCATGTGGCAGTGAAGATGCAGGGCGAGCCGCGGGCGCGCTGGTGCGCCACTCAACTGACGCCCCACTACCGGGCCCGGGCTGCGCCGGGCCGTCGGAGGCACTTGTCCATGCCATCACACATACGTCATCGCGTACGCCGTAGACCCGGCCACACCGGTCCGATCGCATTGCTCGCTGCGACGGTCCTGCTGTCCCTCGGCATGACTTCGCCGGCACATGCGGACCAGCCACCGATCGTGGGTGCTGAGGCCGCGGAACCGACGACGGACACTCCCGCGCTGGTGGACGGGTTGACCGACTCGGTGGACGCGTCCGTGTCTGCTGCGACCGCGGCCCGTACGCATCTGGCGGGTCACAAGAACCGGTACCACATTCCCTCACCCGACCGGGACCTGGTCGCGGACACCGTGACGGCGGACGCCGACGGCGCAGAAACGGTGCGTCTGGACCAGAAGTACCGGGGTGTGCCGGTCCTGGGCGCCCAGTACGTGGTGCGCATGACCCACAAGAGCGGGAAGCGGACGGTCACCGGCACGTCCGGCTCCTACTTCACCGACCTCGATGTCGACACCGACCAGAGGACCCTCCCCGCCAGGACCGCCGTGGACGACGCGGTACGGCACGTGCGGAGCGAGCTGGACAGGGGCGGCTACCGCCCCAGCCACGCCAAGAACGGCACGGCCGCCCTGTCGGGCGACGACCGTGGGCTGACGATCCTGCCCACGGGCAAGGGCGTCCTCGCCCGCCATGTCACCGTGAGCGGCTCCGACCCTGCCACCGGCACACCGCTGGTGCAGGAGGTGTACGTCGACGCGGTCACCGGTACGGCGCTGTTCGAGTCCGGCGGGTTGCCCACCTTCACCGCGCCAGGACAGGCTGCGGGCGTTCACCCGAGCGGCACGCCGGCGAAACAGAGCAGGCCCGACCGATCCGCATCCGGCTCCGGGGCGGCGAGCATCACCGGTAGCGGCACCCTGCTCAACGGCTCCACTGTGCCGTTGTACCTCACGAAGGACGCCGCAACCGGTGCCTATCTGCTGCGTGACACCGCGCACATGGCCGGCACCAAGGGACACAACGTCATCCAGACCTGGGACGCCTCCAGCCTTTGGTACCAGGATGTCTCCGGCGTATGGCCGGACGGCGTCGTGCCCTTCGCCTCGCCCACCTCGAAGGTCGGACCGGAGCTGACCTCCGTCGGCGCGGTCGACGCGCACTGGGCGGCCGGGAAGGTGTACGAGTTCTACCGCGACACCTTCCACCGCGACAGCCTCGACGGCCAGGGCATGGCGATCAACTCCCTGGTCGGCGTGACCGACTACGGCAGCCCGTTCGTCAACGCCTTCTGGGACCACACCAAGATGGTGTACGGCACCGGGGACGACGAATACCGCTCGCTGGCCTCCGATCTCGACGTGGTGGGTCACGAGATGACCCATGGCGTGGTCGAGCACACCGCGAACCTCGTCTACTCGGGCCAGTCCGGAGCGATGAACGAGGCACTGGCCGACTACTTCGGCAACGTCATCGACGTCACCGTCAACCACACCGCCATGAGCGACCCGGAGGCCGGACTGATCGGCGGCGACCTGTGCCGCACCCGGACGCCCGAGGAGTGCGCCTTCCGCGACCTCAACGACGGTGCCACGACTGCCCACTTCCTCGGCCTGCCCCTCGGCGCAGCCGGTGACAACGGCGGCGTGCACCTCAACTCCACCATCTTCAGCGGCGCGTTGTGGGACATCCGGGAGAGCCTCGGCGGCGCGTCGGCCGACAAGATCGTCTACCGGGCGCTGACCTCGTACATCACCCCACTCGACGGCTTCGAGGAGGGCAGGGACGCGGTCGTCGCCGCGGCCAGGTCGCTCGGCGTGAAGGGCGCCGAACTGGCTGCCGTGAAGGGCGCCTTCGACGCGCACGGCATCATCCCGGGCTGGGAGAAGGGTCTCGGCCTGGACAGCAACGTGCTGCTCGGCAGGCTCGGCACGCTGCCGCAGTATGTGGGCACAGGCAACGCGCCCGGCGCCGGGGGCGGTTGGTGGGCAGCGCCTAAGTCCAGCCCCGACGGAGTCGACCCGTACTCGGTGTGGGTGGGCCGCATCGACGGCAAGGGCCGGCCGCACCAGGTCTCCCCGGACGACGGCCGCAGCCACATGAGCGCGGTCACCGACGGCAAGCACGTCGTCTGGGTGGCGGTCGGCAACGTTCCCGACGACCCGTGGTCCCACACGTACGACATCATGTCGGCGCCGGTGCAGGGCGGTAAGCCGAAGACGCTGTTCAGCGCCCCTTCCGAGGTCACGGGTGTGAGCATCGACGGCGGTACCGTGGCGTGGTCCTTCCGGGACCCGGCGAGCGGGCTGCAGCGGGTGTCCTACCTCAAGGACGGTGCCACCGTCCCGCAGCAGGTGCCGATGGCCCGTGACCACAACCAGGCTTCCCAACCGTCCCTGAAGAACGGGCGGATCGCGTACATCGAGGACGGCTTGTTCGACGGGACGTACGGGGTCCGGATCCAGATGTACAACATAGCGAACGGCACGACCACGGCCCTGGGTGCGCCCTCACAGCCGGAGTGGATCAGCACCCCGGTCATGACCTCGTCGGATGTGTACTGGCTCATCGACACCGACTACACCGACCAGGACCAGACCACATTGCGCCGGGCCCACCTCGGCGGCCCTGACGGTGCGGTGGTCACGGATGTCATCCCCGAGAAGAGCAACCGTGCCACGCCGGCCTACGGCCTCACCGCCTCGGATTCCGCGGTCACTTTGACCGTCTACCCCTCGTGGGGCCAGGTTTTCGACGACCCCAACGACTCCCTGGCAAAGCTGTACCAGTACACCCCGGACGGTTCCCCGCTCGGTCGTGTCTCCTGCAGCGTCGGCCAGCAGTCCAACGCGGTGGCCGGCACCGGCAGTCGTGTGCTGTGGATGGACTCCACGACGACCGACACCGACCTGGTGACCCGGAACCAGCCGGCGGGCATCTGCGCCTGAGCACTGCGTGCGACCACCGGTCCCGCCTTGTGTGTGAACTGCCCACCAGCACACAAGGCGGGACCACCACCCCTCCAGAGGGCATCGGCACCCGCTTCCAGCAGTTTCGGCATGTCGGGCGCAGGTGGACGACGGTCACCGGCCGGGCTGTCCGCGGCCGTTCTGCCGTCCTCTCGCACGTGAGCGAGAGGACGGCGATGGCCGCTGCCCCAGCAGGATGCTTCCGCCATGCTGAACTGGAAACGAGCCCGTCTCCGGTGTGGCTCTCTGTTCAGCCGAGCGGGCGCAGGCCGTCACCGCCGATCCGGTATTCCGGGACGCTGCCGGGGTCGTCGGCAAGGTCGGTGACGGCCTTGGCGACCTGTTCCGGAGTCAGGATCGGCTGCAGGCCGGCGGCGAAGGTGTCCGGGTCGACCCCCTGTTGTGCGGCGTAGCCCGCGACGCCCACCGAGCCGAGGGCGGTAGCCGGGGTCAGTTGGGGGAGCAGGGTGAGGAAGCGGATGTCCAGCCCGGCACGGCGGGATTCCTCGGCCGCGTAGCCACGCAGGTACTGGACGGCCGCTTTGGCGCTGGCGTAGCCGCCGCTGAGCGGCGATCCGACCAGTACGGCGCCGCTGGAGATGCTGACGACCACGCTGCCAGGCGTCAACGGCGCCAGCAACGCGGCACGGGTCCAGGCGAAGACGTGGCGGGTGTCGGTGTGCCAGTTGCGACTGAATGTCTCCCACGTTTGTTCGTGAACGGGGGCCATGTGCGGGGCTGCCCCGGCGTTGAGGACGAGGAGGCGTGGGTTGTGTTGGCGGATCGTCTGTTCCGCGACGGTCTCGTCGGTGGCGTCCGCGGTGAGGGGCGTGAAGCCCTCGCCGAGTTCGTCACGTACGGCCAGCAGGTCCCGTTCGGTGCGGGCGATGCCGATGACGTGGGTGCCAGCGGCGACGAGCGCGGCGCTGATGGCGCGCCCGAAGCCGCGGCCGGCACCCGTGACGACGGCGGTCCTGCGGGGATCTGACATGGCGTGGAGGGGATCGGGCATCGGGCACTCCTGAGGTGGTGGTCCGTTTCGGTTGGATATGCAGACCAGCCACCTGAGAGGAAGTAGTCGCCCTGACCGGCGCGCAGCATGTGATGTGGATCACATTGGAGTCGACGGGTGTTCGATCCGGGACGGCAGTCCGAACCGCGCTACCAGACTTGCGTCATGGAAGGCCGTGACCTCGGCGATCGCCGAGCCGCGCAAGGTGAGGACCTGGACGCCGTAGGCTCTGCCGGCCGCGTACGAGGCGAAGCCGGGCTGTCCGTTGGCGCGCAATGGAAGCAGGCGGACCGGCCTGCCGTGCAGGCGGGCGGTGAGCAGTGCGATGACGTGGTCGCGGCCGGCGAACCAGGCGGGATTCGGCGGCATCTGCCAGACCGCGTCCTCGGTGAGGAGGCGAGTGAGGGCGGGGATGTCGGCGCGTTCGAAGGCGGCGGCGTAACGGTCGAGCAGGTCGCGCTGCTCCTGCTCGGGTGGCTCGGTGATCTCGTCGATCGCCGGGGCCAGCCGCTCCAGACGGGCTCGGGCGCGCTTCAGTGCGCTGTGTACGGCGGCAGGGCTGACGCCGAGGACGTCGGCGGACTCCTCGGCCGACCAGGCCAGTACGTCGCGCAGGATCAGCACCGTTCGCTGCTGTGCGGGCAGATGCTGCAGGGCGGCGATGAGAGCCAGCCGTAGACCGGCGCGCCCCGAGACGATCGCCGCGGGATCGGCGCGCTCGTCGGGAATCGGCTCCAGCCAGGCGATCTCCGGATGCCGGGCGGTCGACGCGATCGGGTCGGTGGCGGGGGCGCCGAGTCCGGCGGGGAGCACCCGGCGGCTGCCGTGCCGTAGTGCGTTGAGGCAGGCGTTGGTGGCGATCCGGTACAACCAGGTACGCAGCGAGGCACGGCCTTCGAATTCGCCGTACGCCCGCCAGGCCCGCAGGTAGGTCTCCTGCACCAGGTCCTCGGCATCCTGCAACGACCCCAGCATCCGGTAGCAGTGGGTGAGTAGCTCACGCCTCAGTGGCGTGGTCAGGCGGATGAATTCGTCACGCTGTTCTTCGATCACGGTCACGCGATGTCCCTCCCTTTCTTGTACAGACCCGCCGGGCCGCCGGAATTCGTCGGACCGGGGCCGACCAATCGGGAAGGGCCGCCGGTCGGTACTGGCATGAACAGAAAATGGGTACTGGGGCTCGCGTCCGCGGCCTCGGTGATGGTGGCGCTCGACGCCACGGTCGTGACGACGGCACTGAGTCGGATCAGGCTGGATCTCGGCGCGTCGATCGAACAACTCGAGTGGACGGTGAATGCCTACAGCCTGAGCTTCGCCGTCCTGCTGATGACCGGGTCCGTGCTGGGCGACCGGTTCGGGCGTCGCAAGGTGTTCACCACCGGGCTGGCGCTGTTCACGGCGGCCTCGGTGGCCTGCGCGCTCGCGCCGGGAGTGGGCTGGTTGATCGCGGCACGGGCGGTGCAGGGTACCGGCGCGGCCCTGGTGATGCCGTTGGCGATGGCATTGCTCAGTGCCGTCTATCCGCCGCAGGAACGGCCGCGAGCGCTGGGGCTGTTCGCAGGACTCACCGGGCTCGCAGTGGTGGCAGGTCCGGTGGTCGGCGGCGCGGTGACACAGGGGCTCGCCTGGCAGTGGATCTTCTGGCTCAACCTCCCGATCGGCCTGACCGTCATCCCGCTGGTCCTGCGCCGGGTCCCGGAGAGTCGGGGCATCGCGGGGCGCGTGGACGCCGGCGGGCTGGTGCTGGTCACGGGCGCCGCGCTCGGACTGGTGTGGGGTCTGGTCCGCTCGTCCGCCGCCGGGTGGGGCAGTGCCGAGGTTGTCGGGACACTGATCGCGGGTACGGCCTGCGCGGCCGCTTTCGTGTCCTGGCAGCGGGTCGCCGACCGGCCGATGGTGCCGCTGCGCCTGTTCCGGCTGCCCGGGTTCGCGGCGGGCAACGCGGCGGGATTGTTCCTCTATGCCTCCCTCTACGGGTCCTTGTTCTTCGCCGCGCAGTACTTCCAGACGGGGCGCGGTGACCGCCCACTGGCCTCCGGGCTGCATCTACTGGCTTGGACCGCATCCGTGACGATCGTGGCACCCCTGGCCGGACGTCTGACGATCCGGATCGGTGCACGACCGCTCGCCTCGCTCGGCCTGGCCCTGCAGGCGACCGGCATGGGATGGCTCGCCCTCGTCGCCACACCCTCCCTGCCGTACTGGGAACTGATCGCCCCGATGCTCATCGCGGGAGCCGGCGTCAGTATGGCCATGCCCGCCACCCAGACCGCCGTCCTCAACGCCGTCACCCCCGAACAACTCGGCAAGGCATCGGGCGTGTTCAACACGGGCCGGCAACTGGGCGGCGTCTTCGGAGTCGCGGTACTGGCCCTCGCGTTCAGCCGGACGGGCGACTATTCGGGTCGGGCCGCCTTCACCGACGGGTTCACCGCGGCGATGACGGTCAGCAGCGCGCTGTCGCTTGCGGGGGCGGTTACGGCACTGGGGATCCCGGGGCGCGGCGCGGTTACGCCTTCTTCCACGCCCTCCGCACCGGTATTCACGACGAACCGCTGACCCGCTCGGTCGTGGCGGGCGGGCGGCACTCATACGTCCGCCCGCCCGCAGTTCGTTGTCAACGGAGCCCGGCTGTCAGTACGTTCGTCTCGCCAACGGTCGAGGGGTCCGGGGGGTCTGGTGCTTGACACGCTGGTGACGACGGCTGCGGGGGCTCTCTTCGCCACGATGGGCGTTCTGGTCGGCGGTATCGTCACACGTCGCGCACAGGACCGTCAGTGGCTACGTGACCAGCAGCTGATCGCATATCGGGAGCTGTTCGGTCACTATGCCAAGTTCACAATGGAACTCAGGCGGGCACACGCCGATCGACGCGGCTGGGATTACGACTGGGGTGAGTGGAGCGCGGCCCTGATGAGAGTAAGCCTGGTCGCGCCTCCCGAAGTCGCGACCGAGATCGACAACTTCGGCCGCGCGATCAACTCCTTCCTCAACGGAGTGGCGCGCAGTCGTGACACGGTGCGGGACCCGATGAGTCCGGAGGAGTTCGAGGAGGCCAGACAGGGAGCTGCAAGGGCGCAGGTGAAACTGGTCAACGCCATAAGAAGGTCCCTGAGCGACGATCAAAAAGGACTGACCTTCGGTCTCGGTGGATGACTGCGGACACTCCCGTCTCCTCCGCAGGAGTCCCAGCGAGCGTGCGGTCAGAACCAATGGAGACAGTGCGGCGAGCGCTCGGCGCGGAAGAGGGCGTCAGCGAGGGTGGCCGCGCCGGGGCGATGGGCTCGTATGTGTCCGGCACGTATGAGCGTGCTCGGGGCGGTGCCGCCGAGGTAGACCGAGCCCAGGTCGCTGAGGTCCAGGGACAGATCGGGCTCCCGGTCCGTCGGGACGCACGTGGGCTTGCCATTCCGGACAGTCAGTAGGTAGCGGCCGTGCTCGCCGAGGAACGGGTCGTTGACATCGAGGACGAGCTCCCCGTCCACGAACCAGCCGCGCGCGGTGAGCGCCCGCGGGACATCCAGCAGCCGTACCCAGAGCCAGTCGGTGTCGTCACTCACCTGACCGGCGCGGAAGTCTGCAAGCTGCCAGCGCAGCGGGTGATCCGGTGGGAAGTGCTTGAACACGACCTGATTGACCAGGTCGTGTTCGAGCACAAACCGGGCCAAGGATGTGAAAACGGCGTCGTCGGTCGCGATGGTCTCGTCGACGATCAGGGTGTTGGGATCGGTGACCGAGTAGCTGGCGTACCCGTCCGGCACGCCGTCGGCGTCCCGGTGGACGGCTACGTAGCGCGGAGCCGGAGCCACCGGAGGCTGTCCCGCGCTCAAGGCCCACCACCGATGCGGACGGGACAGCGCACCGGGCTGCGCGCGGCGGTAGCGGTCGTAGACGTCTTCCAGGATCTCGACGCACTCGGCACGCCGCCGCAGCTCGATCGAGCCGGTGTCCAGTCCGGTTGCGGAGCTGTCGGCGGTGACGTGAGCCCGGGGGAGGTCGAGGGCAGCCTGCCGGCGCGGGACCGTGAGCCGTTGCGTATAGGTCGCCGGTCCGTAGCCGAACCTGCGGTAGATCCGGGCCTCCGAGGCCAGTAGCACGGACAGGAACTCACCTCGTGTCCGCAGCTCGGCGAGCTGATTCCGCATCATTGCGCTGAGCACGCCTTGGCGTCGGTGCGAGGGCAGGACGCCGACGGCGGTCACTCCTGCGGCCGGAACGAGGACCTCACCGGGCAGGGTGAGTTCGAAGGAGTACGCACCGGCGGTACCGATGGGCCGCCCGTCCGCCGCCAGGGCAAGGAGGTTGCGGTCCATTTCGAGCGCCGACCACCAGACCCCACCGTTCTCGGTCGGGGTTTCCGGGAAGCGTCCGAACGCGGCATGGAGTGTGTCGACGAAAACGTCGAGGTCCTGCTCGGTTGTGGGACGGATCTCCATTGCTGCTGCCTCCCCGGAATTCCGGCACCACGGCTCGTAGTACCCGCCACAGTGCAGCGTTGACCCGTGGCCAGGTCAACTGAATTTCTGTCGGGTCCGGGGCCCTGTCGAGGGCGGACCTATGGGGGAGTTGCGCTATTCGGGTTCGGCGGTGGTGATCTCGGCTGCAGAGTGTACCGGGGGCGAGACCCTCGGCACCGGTTGCATCTCTGGACGGCTGAACCGTCCCTCATGCCCGGTCGCTCCCATGCGGCATCGGGAAGCATGCGATTCCGCATCAGGACACAAACCAACTAGGAACGGCCTGTAAGGGGCCTGCAGGTCGCGGGGGAGCGCGGTCGCGTCGTTATGGATCGATGACGTTTGGTGGTCGGCGATCAGGCGTTGCCGTCGTCCGATGTCGTGTGGGTGGGAGTGAGGGGGCCGTTGGTGGTGGTGATGGCGGTGGGGGGATATGGGGGGTGGTTGGTGCCGGGAAGGGCGAGAAGGGGGGTGCTGTCCGATTGACGTTGGCCGGTGTAGTGCCAGGTTTGCCCGTGGCGGTCGATGTGGGGCTGGGCGAGGTCGTAGATGCGGCCGTGGTGGTAATAGGGATCTTTGGCGTCCTGGGTGGCCTGGTCGAGGAGATGAGGGACGTGATGGGCGGTGAGGTGGATGGGGGT
Source organism: Streptomyces sp. WAC07094 (assembly GCF_036320405.1). Classification (NCBI taxonomy): domain Bacteria; kingdom Bacillati; phylum Actinomycetota; class Actinomycetes; order Kitasatosporales; family Streptomycetaceae; genus Streptomyces; species Streptomyces sp. WAC07094. The sequence continues at coordinate 195,875 of NZ_JAVMJZ010000003.1, read as the reverse complement.
GTCGTTGATGTGTCCGGTGGTGGTTTGAGTGGTGCCGATGCGGTGGGTGGGTGTGTCGAGTGCGTTGATGGCAGTGAGCCAGTACTCCCAATCGTTGAGGGTGGCGGCATTGATGTGGACGGTGATGTGGTCGTGGTGGGGGGTGATGTGGGCGAGTTCGAGTCGGTGGGCGTGGTTGGTGTGAAGGTGTCTGGCGGTGGCGGCCGTGTGCCGGGCGCGGTCCGGGTCGGGGTCGGTGGTGTGGGCTCTGTCGGGTGTTCGAGTGTCGGACGGCGCACCGTCGGGTGAGCCGGCTTCATCGGGTGTATGGGCTTCGTCGGGTGTGGTGGTGCGGGCCCAGCGAGGTGTGCGGTGAGTGGTGCGGGGGAGGGTGATGGCACCGCGGAGCATGGGACTGGGGGTGGGAATGCTGACGGGTGTGCGGTCTGTTCCGAGCAGGACGTGCTGTGGCGCGAGGAGGGTGGTGACGGCCTGACGGTTGTCCGGTGGATCGGTGGGGGTTGGGATTTTGTCGGGTGGGTCGCTGGGCGTGTGTTGTGCGCCGTTCGTGGTGAGGTGGGCGGCGAGGAGGTCGGCGAGGGTCTGGGGCGGGTCGGGGTGCAGGGCGTGCAGATCGGCAAGAGTTTGGGGCGGACGGGTCTGGGCGTGAGGCGCGTGTTGTGGTCCGGGTTGTTCCGGTCGCGGGGTGAGCGCTTCGGCGGTGTTGAGGTTCGTCTCAACGGGACTGGGTGCTCGGGGTGTTGGAGGGGGTGTGGCTTGGTGTTGGTGGGGGGTGTGGGTGAGGTGGCCTCGTGCGGAGAGGTCGGCGATGAAGGCGCGGGCGAGTTCGGCGAGGCGCCGGGTGAGGTCTTGTTCGATGTCGGCGTGGTGGTCGGGAGCGGTGGTCATCTGACTCTTCCTTCTGCCGTGTGACGGGTGTTCGGTTGTCGGCGCTGCGTTGTACAGATGCCTGTCCTGCTGGTCGGCTAGGTCTGAGTGCCGCACAGGGGCCGGGGGGTGTGCGGACTCCGGGGGTGGTGGTTCTCCGTTGTGTGTTCTCGTTGCGGTTTCTGTGGGTGTGAGGGGTTCGGGATCGCGTAGGTCTTGCGGAGCGTGTCGAGGGCGCGCCATTGGAGGGTCTTTACGGCGGCGTTGGTGGTCCCGAGGGTCTGTGCCGTCTCGGTGACGGTGAGTTCGTTGAGGAACCTGAGGCGGATGACGGCTTGTTGTCGGGGGGTGATGCTGCCGAGGGCGTGGTGGAGGTCGTGTACGGCGAGGGTGGCGAGGGCGGTCTCTTCGGCGGTGTTGGCGGGGGCGGTCCAGGTGTCGTGGACATGGGTGATCTGGTCGACGTAGGTGAGTCGACGGGTGGCGGCGATTTTGTAGTGGTCGGCGATGGTGTTGCGAGCGATGGTGCAGAGCCAGGCGCGAATGGATGTGCCGGTCCAGGTGAAGGTGGTGATCTTGGTGAGGGCTTTGACGAAGACGTCGGCGGTCAGGTCCTCGGTGAGGGTGGGGTTGGACTTGACGCGGTGATTGATGAAGGTGGCGATCATGTCGTGATGCATGCGGTAGAGCTCGCCGAATGCGTCGGGGTCACCTTGTTGGGCGCGGGCGATGAGGGCGGGTTCGGCCTCTTTGTGACGTGGCGTGGTGGGTGTCTTGGTGATCAAGGGTTGCTCTCTTGGGTGGATGATGGGTGGGTGACCGGGCTGATGGCCGCCGGCCGGAGGTGGGATGGCCGGCCCGCAGTGTGTGAGGCCGGAGCGCGGCGTGGTGGACGCTGGGTCCCCAGGCCGGGGGCTGCGGCGGCGCGGGTCGGATATCAAGGCGATGTGATGCCGGGGGCGGGGCTGCGGCGGTGCCGGTGAGGCACCGGCCTGAGCGGGGGCGCCGGGACTCGCTCGACCTGGACCGCAGTTGTGCCGGGTCGGCGTGGATGCGTGACGTGGACTTGAGTGGTGTCCCGGGGGCCGGGCCGGCATGGGTGGTGCCGGTGTCGGCCGTATGCGGCTGGGCGTGTGGTGGTGCAGGGCTGCTGCGGCCCGACCGACGAGTGCTGAGGTGTTCCGGCGTCAGTTGGGTGTGGCCGGCCGGTGTGTGGCCGAAGTGGTGTGTGGGTCGTTGTAGATGAGGGTGTCGAGTTGGATGTCGTAGGTGTGGTGGAGGGTCCAGAGGGTGGTGAGGCTGGGTTGTTTGGTGCCGGCGGCGAGGCGGTGGAGGGTGGATTTGCTGATGCCGGTGCGTTCGGCCACGGCGGCGACGGTGTCGTCGCTGTGTTCTCTGGCTTTGACCAGGAGTGTGGTCATGTGTAGGCGGAGCATGGTCTGGGACCCCCTCTGGGAATGCCTTTGTGCGGTTGGCCCACGCGCACGCAACGTATGCAAGTTGTCGGCTTGGAGTGACGCAAGGGTATTTTGATGCGCACAGGAGTTCGGTGTTGGTGATGTGGCCTGTGTGTTTGTGGATCTAGGGCTGTGACCTGCGAAGGTGCAGGAGTGCAACTGGGGGGCAGTAGTTGGCATGTGCGCTACCCTCCGGGGTCGGCGCGCTACTCTCCGGGGATGCGGAGTATGGAAGATCCCCCCCACGGGAGTCGGGCAAGGCGGCAGGCGCAGGCGCGGCGGGTCGGTGCGTTTTTGACGGCGGTGGCGACCGCGGCCGGGTACGACGTGCGGCGGCGGCAGGGCGGCCGGGCGCAGTTGGCGGCCGTGACCGGTCTGAGTTTGACGACGATCAGTCGGACGTTGGACGGCAAGACGTTGCCGCTTCCTTCGCAGCTGACGACCTGGGCGACGGTCCTGAATCTTGATCATCGCCGGATGCTGGTGGAGAGCGGTCTGATCCCGGAGCAGCGCGGGCCGCAGTCGGTGGAGAAGGATGTGGTGGTGGCGTCGGTGCTGTCCGCGCAGGAGGCGATGGATGCGTGGGGGATCACCGATCCCATCATCCGCAAGACGCTCGGCGGGAGTATCACCCAGGCGATCCAGTTGCAGGAGGAGTTGGACGCGGCAGGGGACTGGGGGGTGGTCGCTCTGGGGTGAGCCGGGGCGCACGGACTAGGGGCGCACCACCTCCCGGTCACCTCTGTCTTTCGGGATCGGGGTAAGTGCCGTGCCCCGGTGCAGTAGATGGCCGGTGTGAGAGGGCCGGGTGCCGGTGCGCCGTGCGCCCGTAGCCGTCGTGACTGGTGGTTCCGGGCACGAAGGCCGTCATTAATCGGGGCCGGGTGGTGTTCATTGGTCGCCGTTGGGCCAGGGATTGGCACCTGAGGGTGCCGCGGCCCCTTTCACGGGCTGCCGGTCCACGCGGGGTTGCCGCAGCCGGCGGCCCGTGGGGTGAGCGGTTGCCCTGGAGGTGACGGATCGACTCTCCGGCTCACTGGCTCACCGTGTGATGGTGGTCTGGGGATAGGACAGTCCGTCGACCCGTTGGGCGACGGTGTTGCCGGCGAGCCGCAGGGAGCGGCTGTACGGTGCTCGGGCCCGGGTTTTGGACTGCGTGCCGGGTTGCGTCGATCCAGGCAGCGATGTCAGGCAAGGCACGCTCGCGCAGGGCTTGCCCGTCGTGCCTGTGCCAGGGTTGCCTGGCCTCCGACTTCCCACTCACGGGATGTGGCGCGTGTTCGACTCTCAGAGGCCGAACAGGGTGATGGCATTGTCGTGGCATACCGCTCGTAGCCAGGCGGGTCCGAGGTCCAGGCGTTCCAGGGCACGGAGTTGGTGCGGGTACGGGTAGGGGATGTTGGGGAAGTCTGTGCCCAGGAGGATGCGGTCGCCGAGTCGGGCCAGGCGAGGTAGGGCCCGGCGGGGGAACGGCATGAACGTCTCCGTGAAGTCGGTGAACACCATCGTCGTGTCGAGCCGTACCTGTTCGTAGTGTTCGGCGAGGTCGAGGAACTCTTCGTATTCGGGCATGCCGAGGTGCGCGATGATCAACCGTAGTCGAGGGTGCCGGGCGAGCACATGTGCGATCGGCCCGGTGCCGGTGTGTGTGCCGGGGGCGGGCCCGGAGCCGCAGTGGATCACGACGGGGACCTCGGCCTCGGCCAGTGTTCCCCAGGCCTGGTCGAGAAGCTCGTCGGCGGGGTCGTAGCCTCCGACCTGTACGTGTGCCTTGAATACGCGGGCGCCTTCGTCGAGAGCTTCGCGGACATAGGTGTCGACGCCCGGTTCGGCGAAGAGTGTGGCGGTGTGCAGGACCTCTGGGGTACGGCGGGCGAAGTCGGCGGCCCATCCATTCAGCCACTGGGCCATCCGGGGCTTGTGCGGGTAGAGCATGGCGGTGAAGGTCCTGACGCCGAATTCCCGTAGCAGGGCGGCGCGTTCGGCCTCCTGCGCGCGGTAAGTGATGGGCCATGCGAGCCCGCCGGTCAGGGGCCCCTGCGCGTCGAAGTAGTCCCAGACCTTGTGCAGGACGCGTTCGGGCATGAAGTGTGTGTGGACGTCGACCAGACCGGGAAGACCGAGCCCCTGCCAGAAACGGCGGACTTCTTGGACCTCCTCGCCCGGGGTCCCCTCGCAGACGGCCGGGCCGGCACCCGTGGCTCGGTCCGGCCTCGGCGCCCCGGTGATACGGGAGGAACGGGAGGCGAGGACGGGCTCAGAGATGGCGTCGGGATCGACGGGCGCCGCGTGGTGATCGTTCATGTCGCCCACGATCGCCCGGGCGGAGGTGCCGGTCCAGTCCTGTCCGGCGAGGGCCCGTGAGGGATGCGTCACCCGCGCCGCGGACAAGGCGAACTCCGCGCCTGCTTCCGCCCGCGTTCCGCACCGTCGTCGTGCCGGACGGGTCACCTGCCGGGGTCGCTCGCAGGCGGACGGGGCCGAAGCGAGGTGGTTATGGCGTGTGCCGGGGTTTTCGGGGGTTTTTCTTGGTTGATGGGCGTCAACACGCCCAAGGGCGTCGGGGAGTGCGTGGGTTTTTGTGTGGGCGTGCCAGGATCGGTGAGTTGGTTGTCCGTGCCGGGGAGAGGGGCGGCGGGTGCTCATTGTGCAGGGTGCCTCGGTGACTGCTGTCGTTCGTGGCAGTACGGGTGAGCCGGTCATTTTGCTGTCCGGGAATGGGCATCGGGGTGTGCCGGAGCAGGCGCTGCTGGATATGGTGCAGGCGGCTTCGGCTGTTCTGAGTGAGGTTGAGTTGCGTGCCGTAGGCCGGGCTATTCCGCGTTTGCGGGCGGGGCGTGCGGGTGCGGGTGTGGTGGTCGACGGTGCGGCTTTGACGGTCTACAGGCTGTCCGACGACGACTGAGTACCGGCTGTGGGCCGGGTGGTCTGGCGGGGTTGGCGGGCTAGAGGCCCGTCTTCTGCTTTTTGTGGGGGAACACGCGTCGCCCGCCGTCGGCGGAATTCGACGGCGGGCGACGCGGCTTCATGGAAGGTGGATGTGCTGTTGGGTCAGTAGCGGCAGCAGTCCCAACCGTTGGAGTACAGGCCGTAGAGCCCGCCTCCGTAGCGCCCGCCTCCGTAGCGCCCCAGGTCCCAGCCCGAGTGCCGGTCGCAGCGGTTGCGGTACCTGTCCCAGCGCCAGTAGTCGCGATCGTAGCCGCGGTACCGCCGCAGGTCGACGCCGTGGTAGCGGCGCAGATCCCCGTTGTTGCGGTAGTGGGAGGGGTGGTGGATCCGCGCACTGTCGCCGCGATGGAGGGCGGACATGGCGGGCGCCGCGGAAACCGATCCCGGCAGCGGGGTGGCGCTGGCTTCTGCCGTGAGGGGCACGGCAACGGCTCCGGCAGTCAACAGCGCGACTGCCACAGCCCTAGCAATGGTCTTCACGAACTCTCCTTTCGAACAGCAGGAATTCGATCATTTCCCTGCTGCTGCGTCAGACGCTACCTCGAATTCCATGCCTCACTGCGCAGGCTGATAGGCGGTCAGGCGTGCGGGGGTAGGCGGTCGGGATTACGAGTCCTACGTAAAGATGCAGCTCAACAGCCTATTCGCATGGGCGCGGGGCGTTGAGTTCCGGTCCTTCTTGAAACACCCGTCCAGGCGAATTCTTCCTCGTGGCGCAACTGCATGTCCGGCCTGTTTGAGCAAATGAATTGAATGGCTCTCGCTGGGTGAATTCTTGTCTTTTATTGACCTGAATTCCGTGGAGTCGGAAATCGGTCCTGTTCGCCGCTGCCTGCGGTTTCACTGCCGGGCGCGTTACGGGCCCTCGATGGATCTGCCCCGGTCATGACGGAGTCGTGGCCCTGTCCGGGAACGCCGACGCCTCATCCAGTGCTGCGGATCGCCGTGTGCCCGTGCTGTGGCTGGCCGAGGGACTGGACACAGCGCCTCGTGGGAGCCCCCGCACGCAGGGAGAGGGGCAACTGCGCATCGCGACGCGCGCCGCAGCGACGGCTTGTAATGTGGATTTGAGACCAGGAGGCAACGTATGCGCGCCTGTGACGACCCAGACTCCCTTGACCAGGCGACGAGGGATTTCATGGCGGCGCGTCCGCGGCTCTTCGGCATCGCCTATCGCGTGCTCGGCAGTGCCGCGGAGGCCGAGGACATCGTCCAGGACGCATGGCTGCGCTGGCAGACCGCAGATCGTGCCGTCGTCGAGGAACCGGCGGCGTTCCTGGCCACGATCACCACTCGTCTGGCGATCAACTGTGCGCAGTCCGCCAGAGCGCGGAGGGAGTCCTACACAGGCCCGTGGCTTCCAGAACCGGTGGACACCAGGGCGGACCCCCAGTTGGGTGCGGAACGGGCAGAGGTCCTCGACATGGCGGTTCTCTTCCTCCTGGAGAAGCTGAAGCCCGTGGAACGGGCCGCTTACGTTCTGAGGGAGGCCTTCGACTATCCGTACCAGCGCATCGCGGACATCCTCGAGACCAGCGAGGCCAACGCGCGCCAGTCGGTCAGCCGGGCCCGCAAGCATCTGTCGGCAGAACGCAAGGAGCCTGTCAGTTCCGACGTCCATCGACAGCTGCTGGAGGCGTTCGTCAGCGCGGCACGTACAGGCGATCTGTCGGCGCTCGAAGAACTTCTCACCGCTGACGTGGTCAGCTATGCCGACAGCGCTGGTAAGCGTGGGGCATCCAAGGTTCCGGTTGTCGGGCGTCCGCACGTATCGAAGACCCTTGTTGCCTACGCCCCGCGGTTCTGGCCCGAGACGGAAATCCGCTGGGTCGAGGCCAACGGTAGGCCGGCTGCCCTGGTTACAGCACATGGCGAGGCGGTGGCTCTGCTGACCGCCGATGTGTCGGAGCGGGGCATCGAACGTGTCATGTGGGTGGTGGCCCCTGCCAAGCTTGCCCCCTATGTAGCTTCATTGGACAAATGAAGAGCTTCGTCACAGCTCCCACGGTCTCGATCAGGGATCTCGTGGGTTCTCTACAGCCGGGCCTCCTCCCGTCGGCGGGTATGGGAGCCGGCGGGTTGTGTGGGTCGAGGCGGCTCCAAAGGGGGCTCGCCGCGCGTGGGCGGTCATGACGTAGGGTCGGACGTATCGGAGTAGAAACGTGCTCTGGGGCCGAGCAAACAGCCGGACAGGGAGTACGCGCACACGCGGTATCGGACGATCCGCCACTTCTTCCGCGGAAGGAGTGCGTCATGAGGGCAGCACAGTTCAGCCGGTTCGGCGGCCCGGAGGTTCTCGAGATCGTTGACCTGCCCGATCCCCATCCCGGTGCCGGAGAGATACGGATCAAGGTCCGTGCCGCGGGGATCAACGGCAGCGACTGGAAAAAGCGTCAGGGCCTGATGGACCAGGAACTTCCACAGACTCTGGGCTATGAGGCTGCGGGTCTCGTTGACGAGATCGGCGACGATGTCTCGGGTGTCGCGGTTGGCGACCGCGTCTTCGGAGCCTCACCGTACGGAGCCGCCCAAGCAGAGTTGGCCGTGCTGTCCTATTGGGCCCCGATCCCGGACTCGCTCGACTATGCGAGGTCCGCAGCGATCCCCGCGGCAGCCGAGACCGCAGCGCGCTCGCTTGACCAGCTCGACGTCACAGCGGGCAGCACGGTGCTCATCAACGGGGCATCCGGCAGCGTCGGGAGTGCCGCTGTTCAACTCGCCGTTGAGCGCGGCGCGCGCGTCATCGGCACGGGCAGTCCAGGCACGCACGATGCTCTCCGCTCGCTCGGGGCCGAGCCGGTGGCATACGGCGACGGGATGCCAGAACGAGTCCGGGCAATCATGCCGTCGGGTGTCGATTTCGCACTGGACGTCGCCGGCAGCGGGGTCCTTCCCGAACTCGTTGACCTCGTGGGTACGCCCGAGCATGTCATCACGGTCGCCGACTTCCGCGGCGCGCAGCGGACGGGCGTCCGCTTCAGCCGCGGCGACACCGGCCGCGCCACCTACGCGCTGACCCAGGTCGCTCAGATGACCGAAAGTGGACGATTCTCCATCCAGGTCGGCCAGACCTTCCCCTTGACCGAGGTGGCCCACGCGCACCGCGTCGGCGAAGCCGGGACTGTGCGCGGCAAACTCGTGCTGCTCGTGGACTGACCGGTCTTCAATGGGACTCTTCACGGTCGAGGGACAGTTGCGGCCTGAGGCCGCCGGTCTCGAGCAGCAGCGACCGTGCAACGTAGTTGGACAGGTTGCGGAGTCCGAGCACGGATCCCACGGAAGTGTTCGAGGCGACCGTTGATCACCTCCGTGGGACCGTACTCATCTGCAAGCGCCGATTCTCGACAGCTCAGCGCCGCCATTCGTAGGCGCCGGGAGAGGTCTCCACAACCTCCTGGGGCCAAGCTGCACGGACGTGCTGCAGCCGTTCGTGGTGCTCTTCGGCCCTGCCGCCGGCCAGGCGCACCGGGACGCGGACGGATGGTCCCGATGCAGCCGTGTCCGCCACCACGAACACGGCAATCCCGTCGCGACCGGACAGGTCGAACCGGATCTCGGGATTGCGCCCGTCATCCATCCAGACGGCATTCCGCCCGGCTGCGAGTTCCTGCAGGACCTGTGACCAGGTGTCCAAGTCGTCCGGAGCCAGACACACATCGAGACGCGGGGTCGGCGATGTTGCGTCACTTCGAGGAGGCGCAGCAGGTCGCCGACCGGTGGCCGGCTCGGTCATGTCAGGCCGGAGCACGCATCATCGCGCGCTCATCCGCCCAGGGGCTGTCGCGTGTTGACGGCCTCTCGCTGACTGCCGGGTAGCGGGTTTCAGCGTCTGCGGCCCCGGACTCGCCAGCCGCTGCCCAGCCCCGCGAGGTGTAGAGCCAACACGGCGAGGCCGATGAGCATGATGTTCGTCGAGGTGAACGTGTCGTTGGTCGAGATGTCAGCTGCGTTGATCAGGAAGGCGATGAAGAACAGGACCGCCGAGACTATGGACAACATGGTGAGGTTCCCTTCGATTTCACGCCAGGTGACGTACGCCGGTGCCTAGCCAGCGCTTGCCCCTGATGGGGCGGGACACTCCCTGGCGGGCGGTCGGGCATTGGTGCGCCGTCAATTGGGGCAGTGCTGTAGGGCCTGTCCGGCAGCCGTCTGGCTGATGCGGGGTTGAGTGTTCCAGGCCCGTCGATGCCCGGCGTGATGTCTTGCCTCACGCCGATGCACAGAGCGACGACATCAATGGCGGCGCTTTGATGGACGAGGATCTGGCCGAGAGGTACGCAAGGGTGCCGCCGAGTCGGTGTTCGATGTTCCGGTCGAGGGTCCTCCAGGGCCTGGCTGAGCATTCCGGTATTTGGGCGGCGAGTGCTTCGTGTGGCGGCCACGGGGTTGAGGGCACGAACGCATGTGCTTCGGGGGCGACGACGGTGCTTGTAGGGATCTGAAGCGGCGGTTTTCCGGTCGAGCCTCGGCGAGTTCCGTCTGGCAGGTGATCGGGACGGCGATGGCGCCGTCGGCGAGCGGGGGAGGACCTCTCGGCGGCCCGGTCTTCACCGTCCGGGAATGGCGGCGGTGCCGGTTCGTGTTGCCGGGGGCATGACGATGAATGTGCAGCGGCCTGAGGTTCTGCGTTACACCGCCTTCTCCGGTGTTCCTGAGGGTGGTAATCCGGCCGGTGTCGTGCTGGACGCCGGCGCCCTCGACGACGCTGACATGCTGGCCATCGCCGCGGAGCTGGGGTATTCGGAGTCCGCGTTCCTGACCGCGCCACCGGAGGGGCTGGACGGCGAGCTGGGGCGGGCGTACGGCATCCGTTATTTCAGTCCCAAGGCCGAGGTCCCGTTCTGCGGGCACGCCACCGTTGCAACTGCTGTCGCGCTTGCCGAGCGGATCGGTCCCGGCCGACTGGTGTTCGCTACGCGCGCGGGCACCGTGCCGGTGGACGTGGTGGGAGAAGGCGGGTTGCTCCGGGCAACGCTGACCAGCGTCGAGCCGCACCTCGAAGAGATCGCCGACGCCGACCTGGCCGAGGCGCTTGCCGCACTCGGCTGGCCGCCCGCCGATCTGGACACGGCTTTTCCGCCCCGCATCGCTTTCGCAGGCGCCCGCCATCTTGTCCTTGCGGCGGCGACCCGCGCGCGCCTGGCGGATCTGGATTACGACTTCGCGCGGCTGGAAGCCCTGATGCACCGCCTGGATCTGACGACACTGCAGTTGGTGTGGCGCGAGTCGGCGACCGTCTTCCATGTTCGCGACCCGTTCCCCGTCGGCGGCGTCGTGGAGGACCCGGCGACCGGCGCGGCGGCCGCCGCGTTCGGTGCGTACGCCCGGGAGTTGGGCCTGGTCGCCGAGGACGCTGTTCTCACGTTGCGCCAGGGTGAGGACCTGGGCCGTCCCGGCGAGCTCACGGTGACACTGCGAGCAGGTGATACGCGCGTTCGTGTCAGCGGCGCAGGGGTGCGTATCGGCTGAAGCCCTCCGGCGGGGGCGGCGGCGCAGGGACCGGTCCGGTCGGCGGTCAAGGGCCCTGCCGGTTCCATGACTGCAAGCCTGCGACCAAGCCGGCCCCGGGCACGTCGTCGTGCCGGTCCGCCGACTCTCGCTGCCCGGCGGCACGGGGCGATCTGGGGTATCCGGCACTGGCGAAGGGGGTTGGTGTTCGGGGCGTTGAGAAGTGCGGCGTTGACGGCGCCACAGTTGGTGGGGTCTGACTGACTGGGGGCGCGGCATGGGTTTGTCGGGTTGTGGAGTGCCTCCGTGGAGCGGGGAGTTGTCCCGGGAGCTGGGGGACTACGGCGGCTCTGTTCGGTGGGCAGCGAACTCGTTGGACTGTACGTGGGTTGTGGCTCTGCTTGCTCTGTATGCGAGGCCTGATTCTGCTGGAGTGGTTTTGGCGGGGTCGGAGTTGCCGGGGATACAGGTGGCTGTTGGGCGTTGAGTCTCCACCATCGCGTCTGGTTCCGGGTCCGTCGGCTTTGCAGCGCAAATGCAGCTGGTCGCCTGCGAGTTCGCCTCGTTCAGTAGCCAGTCCGTCGGCCTCATAACCACTGTTGGGTGGGTGGTCGGGGCGATCGCGTGTCTACGGGGGTGGGTTGGGGGAGCTTGCGGTTGCGGGTGTGCGGTGTGAACGGTTGTGCGTTTTTGAACGCTTGTCGGGTATGGGGGGTTTGCGTTTCTGTGTGAGGTTCGGCTACCGTCCAGGGCCTCCGGACAAATTGTTCGGAGTGTTTGGACGGCGGGGTTTGGTCATGACCTGTTGGCCCTTGTGCCAATGGGTCCGCCGTTTCCGCTGCTCCGCAGCCGGGTTCCCGCATGACCCGGCTGCGGAGCGGTGGGTCCCCCTCGTTCGGACGCTGTTGCGGTGCGGGAGGTTCGGTCGGTGTGTGGTTCACCGCCGGCCTGGCTCTCGCTCCGCAGGTGCAGGACGCGGCCCAGGGCGGCGGTTCGGAGGGTTCACTCTTCGGCCGCCTGGGCTCGGTGCCCGTTCTGTTCGACCGTTCCCTTGACAGGATGAAAGGTGTTTCTTCCATGAACATGGACCAGCTTGAGGCCGAGACCGCGGAGCTGCTGCCCGGGCGGGAGGCGCTGGGGAAGTTCTCGTTCAACTTCACCAAGATGACCAACATCACGAAGAAGGTCGCTCACGTGGACGCGCACAACGAGTCCGAGGCGGTCAACTCGTGCTCGCCGTACGCGGTCGCGCAGTCTCAGGCTTCGCAGGCCATCAGCGTGCACCAGTAAGGCCCGCTGGTGGTGCAGGGCCGCTTCGTGCAGCAGAACGCGGCCCTGCACCCCGCCGGTTGCGGCTCCCCGGCCCGTGTCTCACCTGCTGTGTGACTTGGGCCCGTATCCCGCTCACTTACTGTCGAATGCGGTCCTGCATCCCGCCCGCTGTGAGGGCGTGCGGTCCTGTGCTCCGCCCACTGCGGGACGTGACCTTGGACTCCGCCGACCGCGGCAGCCGGTCCCGTCCGAAGGGCGTCAGTCGCACATCTGGTTTGCGGTGTGTTTGACGCGGGCCGTGTGTGGTCTGGTGTGCGGGTTGCGGGTGGGATGTTCGTGCGGAATCGGCATGGGCTTCAGGTCTGACGCCATCCCAGCCACCCTGTGCCTCGTTGTCTTCTCTGTCCAGGCCGCCTGCTCTGCCTGCCGTGTGGTCGCTCGGCGCGTGCGGTTGCCGCCGCGACATGCGGTGCACCGCCCGGGCTTGCACCCCTCAGACGCGGTTCCTGTCCCTTGTGCCGGTTCAGCTTCGACAGCCCGTCGGCCGTTTCGGCCGTGCCAGCCCTCGTTGGTCATGTCGACCGGGGACGGTCGTGGTGGTGGCTGGATCGCCTTCCCCTGTACGTGTATTGGAGTAGTGAATGACGGCGTCCGATGGGAACCGTGGTCGTAGCGGAAGGCACCGTCAGTCTGCCCACATCTGGAACCAGTTGACGGTGCGTCATGACGCCGTCGAGGCCGGTGTCTCGGGTGCGGCCACGTACTCGGCACCGCCGGTGGGCGAGGCGCGTGTCGTGCCGAGGACGCCCACGGCGCCGTCCGCGCACGGGACCCATTCCACGCACCCGGCGTCTACCACGCACCCGGCACCTTCGGCGTACCCGGTGCAGGGAGCGGACGCGGCGTTTGCGGTGGACGCGTCGAGGAGCGCGGATTCGACGATGTCAGAGAGTGCCGGCATGTTCCCACACCCAGCCTCTCCCTCTTACTCTGACGCGCCCTCAACCGTGCCGCTGGGCACGGCCGTTCCTGGGCAGTCCGCAGGCCCCTCGCACCATTCTGTAGCTGAGCATCCTGTCGGATTCACGCATTCCACCGTGCCTTCGGCTGTGCCGTTGAGTACGCCTGTGCCTTCGGGCTCTGCTGTGTTTTCGGATTCCGGTGCGTCTGAGCCCGTGTCGTCGGGTGCGGGGGTGATGGTTCCGCAGCTGTGCGAGGGTCTGGAGTTGCTGGGGGAGTATCAAGGGTCGGGCTCTGTGGTGCGGAAGTTTCTGCTGCGGAGGGGGGATGGGCAGGTCATTCAGGTGTCGCAGCTTTTGTATCTGGTGGCCGGGTCTGTGGATGGTGCGCGGGACGCGGAGGCGATTTCGCATCGGGTGAGCGGCCGGTATGGGCAGGAGGTGTCGGCCGAGGATGTGGTGTTTTTGGTGGAGCGGAAGTTGACTCCGATGGGGGTGACGCTCCCGTCCGCTGGGGGTGGCGGCGCGGCTCCACGGTCGGATTTGTTGTTGGCGTTGAAGGGTCACCGGGTCGTTTTCGGTGAGCGGTGGGTGGCTCGTATTGCTGCGGCGCTGAGGTGGCTGCATTCCCCGCTGATCGTGGCGTTGGTGTTGGTGGCGGCGGTGGTGATGGATGGCTGGTTGTTCGGGGTACACGGGGGGATCACGGCGGTGCTGCAGGTGTTGGAGCAGCCGTTGTGGATGTTGATTCTGTTTGTGTTGACTGTGGCATCGTTGGTGTTTCATGAATTCGGGCATGCGTCGGCGTGTCATTACAGCGGCGCGGTGCCGGGAAAGATCGGCTGCGGGATCTTCTTGATCTGGCCGTCGATGTATACCGATGTCACGGATGTATACCGGGTGGGGAGGGCGGGCCGGCTGCGGACGGGGTTGGGGGGCGTGTATTTCAACGTCATTTTCATGCTGGTGCTGACCGGCCTTTATCTGTTGACGGGTCAGCCGTTGTTTTTAGCTGCGGTGTATCTGGCGCATTTCGAGGTGCTGGAGCAGCTGATGCCGTTGGTTCGGCTGGACGGTTATTACATTCTGGGTGATCTGGCGGGTGTCCCGGATCTGTACGGCAAGGTCAAGCCGATCCTGATGAGCCTGTTGCCGGGGCGGCGGCGGGAGGCGGCCGCGCTGCTGGGGCTGAAGCGGTCGGCGCGGATCGTGGTGACGGTGTGGGTGGCGGTCATGGTGCCGCTGCTGCTCGCCGAGGTCGGCTATGTGCTGTGGAACCTCCCCCGACTGGTGGCGACCGCGGGCCGGGCGCTAGCCGCGCAGGTGTCGGGCACCTTCGAGGCGTTCGCCGATCTGCAGGTGTGGGCGGGGCTGGTGGGTGTGGTCGGCACGCTGATGCTGCTGTGTCCGATGGCGGGCGGCTGTTATCTGGCGGGCCGGATCTTGGTGCGGGTGTGGCGTGCGGGCCTGCGGGCCACGGAGGGCCGGCCGGTGATGCGGCTGGCAGTGGCGGGGGCGGTGGTGGCCGTGTGTGCGGTGCTGGGGGTGGCCTGGGTGCGGGGGCTGACACCGAAGCCGCTCCCGGCGGCCGCGCCCGTCACCCCGGTGCTGCAGCCCGGTGTGCCCGCCCCGCACCCCGCACCGACCACCTCCACGGCCAGCCCCTCGCCCACCCCCTCGCACCCCTCCCGCCGTCCCGCCCTTCCGCCGTCCCGCCGGCCGGCCACCGTGCCGTCGTCCGCTGCCTCCAGCCCCGCCCCGGCCTCCTCGAGTCCGGGCAGCGTCTCCCGGACGCCGAGTGCGTCCCCTACGCGCACCCACCCCACGCCGGATCCGTCGGGGAGCAGCCCGACCCCGTCCGTGACCGGCACACCCCCCACCGGCTCACCCTCACCTTCACCGTCCACCTCCACCTCGCCCACACGGTCACCCTCACCCTCGGGCACGTCACCGTCGCTGCCGGGGCCGCCGGGTCGCGGCGGCACCTGACGCCCGCTCGGTCGCGGCGGACCGCAGGCAACAGCCGACCCCACCGCCAACCACGACCAACACCCCCGCCACCCCCCTCGCCTGTCCATCCCGCCACCTCTCGCGTTCGCCCATCCATCCACCCGGTCACCCCATCCACTCCGTTCGCCCGGTGACCCCGCTGTCCGGT
Source organism: Streptomyces sp. WAC07094 (assembly GCF_036320405.1). NCBI lineage: Bacteria > Bacillati > Actinomycetota > Actinomycetes > Kitasatosporales > Streptomycetaceae > Streptomyces > Streptomyces sp. WAC07094. Next base: position 180,765 of record NZ_JAVMJZ010000003.1, on the reverse strand, counting down.
CACCCCCCTTCACTGCATCCATCCGGTCACTGGGTTCCCCGGGGTTTCGGGGGTGGCCTGTCTGACGTTTCGTCTTCGCCTTCACGCAGGTCATTTTCGGTGTGGGCGTCGTGGGGCCGTTGGCCTTGTCCGGCGTCTGCTCTACCGCCTTTATGGCAGGAGGAAATTTTCATGAACCATCGCAAGCCTTCGACGCGTCGTCGTTCGCGGTCGGCTGTCGGTCTTGGTTTGGGGGTTGCGGCGAGTGCGACGTTGTCTCTCGTGGCGGCCACGGGTACGGCGGCGGCGGGTCCGGTGGCGGGCCGGTCGGGTGGTGCGGCGATCGCTGTGGATCTGGCGCAGGCGCGTGCGGATCGGACGCGGGTGAATCAGTTCGATGAGTCGTTCCGGATTCACGAGTACGGGCCGTCGGTCGCGGTGAGCGCCTACAACCGGGCGGTTGCCCAGTCGGTGGGCTGTTCGGTCCATGCGCCGTGCCGGTCGGTTGCTCTGTCGTTCCAGATCGTGACCACGGCGGGCAGCAATGCGCGGCTGATCAATGCGACCAATCTCAGTCAGGCGGTCAATGAGCACTGTCCGGGGTGTCAGACGTTCTCCGGGGCCTATCAGTTCGTGGTGGCCACGCCGAGGGCGTTCACGCTGGGCAGTGCCGCACGTCGTGAACTGGCCGTCATCGAGGACCAGGTGGAGGCGTTGAAGACCTCGCGGGTGTCGGTGGCGGAGGTGACCCGGCAGGCGGACGTGCTCGCGCGGCGGGTCAAGGCCGTGCTGGACGGTGAGATGGCGCGGGCGCCGAGGGCGACCGGTTCGGATCCGCTGGCCGATTTCGCTCCGCATGTGACGATGTACCGCCACGTGCGCTGAGGCCCCCTTTCAAGCGCTCAGGGCTGCGGACTCCCACCGCAGCCCTGAGCCCCCGGGAGGGGAGCACCCCCTCTGTCCTTCGTTCCTGCACCCCGACCGGCCCCATCCCCGCTTCGCCCTCGGCCCCCTTCGTCGCCCTGTTTCGTGCCGTCGTGTTCGGTGGCACGGCCTGGCGTGGGCGGGTGAGTGGGTGCGGGGCGCGGTCGGGTGTGGTTTGTTTCTTTTCCCGTGTGAGGTCCGGTGAGCAGTTCTCATCCGTCCAATGTGCGCGATCAGGCTCTGCAGCTTCTTTTCCAGGGGCGTTCCGTCAGGGATGTGGCGGTGCAGCTGGGGCTGCCTCAGCAGACCGTCTATCGCTGGCACCGCACGTGTATCTCGCAGTCGGAGTTGATGCAGGCCCGCGCCCGTATCGAGGTGCTGGAGGGTGAGGTCGCGGCCTGTCGGCATCTGATCGACCTGATGAAGGAAGTGGTGCCCCCAAAAGACGGTACGAGATGATCGCGGTGATGGCCCGGGAGGGTTTCACCGCCCGGATGACCATCGGCCTGCTGGGGGTGTCCGAGTCCGGCTACTACGCCTGGCGGGAACGTACTCCGTCGGCGCGCTCGCTGCGCCAGGCGTGGCTGAGCCGGATCATCGGTGACATCCACCGTTCCTCGGGGGCCGTCTTCGGATACCGCCGTATCCGGCAGGAACTCGGTCACCGCTACGGCATCAACGTCAGCCATCAGACCGTGGAACGCCTGATGGGCCAGGCGGGCCTGCGCGGCCGTTCGGGACGCGTCGGCTACCACGGCCCCGGGCCGGCCGGCGGGCCGGCCACCGGTCCGGGCAGCGGGCCGGCTGGTGGGGTGGGGGGCCGGCGCTGGATCATCGACGTCGACAGCCCCGATCATCCTTACGCCGTCTGGTGGGCTGCGATCGTCCTGGACACCACCACCCACCGCCTTATCGCCTTCTCCACCGGCAGGCGCCCCACCGGCCACCTCATCGAGCAGGCACTGGACCAGGCGATCGCCCAGGAAGCGGCCACACCCCCCGCCCCGGACACGGCCGGTGAACTGGCCGGCTGCTCCTTCACCGCCCGCGCCCACGCCCTGCGCCGCGCGCCCGGCTCCGGGACGGTCGGCGACTGGTACGAGCACTCCCTGACCGAGGCGTTCTGGCACACCCTGCGCCGCGAACTCGTCCACCACGCCCGGCCGGAAGCAGACCACCACGGCCAGGCACTCCTCGACACCCTCGAACGCCTCACCCGCCAACCCTGACCACCCACCCCCGGCCAAAACCCGCACTCGGCATCGCTCCTGCACCACTGACCCCTGCAGCGCACTCGTCCCCGAGCCCGGCGCACATATGAGACATCCGCCCGGACCACGATTCGGCGGCCGCCGACCCGCCCGTTCGTACTTCGACCCGTCACATCCGATCCAACTATGACGAAGAGACATGGACATCACCCCACCCTTGCCCATCGCCCCCACACTTCGGAGCGAGATGAATCACGGCGGGCCTCTGTCGGCGACCCAGGCGCACCAGGTCCTGCTGTACTGCGCGCTGGACGCAGGGTGCGTGCCGATGGACCCGCCCGCCGTGCAGGCGGTCGTCAGGCTGGCGCAGTTGGACTACCCCACTGTGCAGGCCGTCATCGACTGGATCACAACTGCCGCGACCCGGCGGCCCTGACCCAGGTCGATTGCAAGCCGTCACCCGCCCCTGGATCCCGTCTCAGGGCCTGCTTGCCCCGGCCCCGAAGGCTCCCGCACGGGCGGGGAGCAGGAGAGGAATAAGAGGAACCGTGGAAGGGGAGGGAGGTCAGGATTCGCCGGCGCGGAGCAGGGATTCGACGAGGACGGCGACGTGCCGGCGGTCGGTGGGGCTGAGTTTGTGAACGCTGGCGATGAGGATCTCCACCTCGGGGTCGGCGATCTCGGGTGCGTTCTCGAAGTAGACATGCACGCCCGCGGCTTCGGCCGCGGCCCGGTGGATCGGCGCCACCGGTACTCCCAGTCCCCGGGCCAGGCCTTCCAAGGTGGCCTGCTGGGGCATCTGCGCCAGCCGCGCGGACGTCGCGAGATGGTGGACCGTCGAGCGGGAGATGCCGCCACGGCGCGCTACATCGCTGTAGGACCACCCTTTTTGATCCAGCTTGCTTTTGATCAGTTCCTGCAGTGTGTTGGGCACCGCTGGTTCTTCCCGCCCTCGACCGGCCGCTTGTCAATGAGTCTAACGGCCCCGCCCCCGGGCAGTTCTGCACGAGCCCGCACCCCGGGGGCGCACTGCCCGAACGGTATGAGTCCGGCGTCCCATCGGCGTAGGCCGCGGCTCAGCCGCCGCCGTCCCGCGCACCCGCGTGCGCTCCCGGGCGCTCGCATGCCCACCGGAAGCCGGTGACTTGATCCGGGCGGCCGCTGGGACGTTCGTGTCGGGTGGGTCCGTCTGCCCCCGGCGGCTCTCGGAAGACCTTCAGGGGTGGCCGGAACGTGCACCGGCCGGCACGCGGGGTGGGCTCACCCACGCTGAACGTCAGGCTGCAAGGCTCTAAAGGGTGCCCCAACCAGCGAGCGAGCAGTGCGGGTTCGCCGGACGCCTCCCGAACTCGGGTGCGCTTGAGCCCGGTTGTATCGCGGACGGGCTTCGCCCCTGGGGATCAGCGGTTGTGTCCGGCCGGGGGAGGGATCGCGCGCTCGTGCCGTGCGCCGCGCGGGGCGTACTGCGGCCGCACCCGACGGCCGGTCGTGACTGTCCGCTGTCCGTGTCGGCGGGCGGCGGTTCGTCCATCTCCGGACTTGTCCAGGTCGCGGTGGCTGACGCGCTGCTGAATCCGTGCGGTCGGCCGGTCGGTTCGGGCCTGGACGGGGCGGGCAGGTGCTCGTGGAAAGTTCTTGTCTCTGGGAGAAGGGTCGCGTGCTACTGCCGCTACGGCAGCCCTCGTGCAGGCACGTCACGCCCCGGGACTGTGCGGCCTCGGGCGTCAGGCCTGTCGCAGTGTCCTGTTGACGGAAGGAGATAGGTGGTGAACCCGGTTCGCAGGCCAGCAGCCCGCGGAATGACATGGCCCGTGGCCTTCTTCACGGCACGGTCCGGCGTGCTGCGTCCCCCCGTCCTTTCCGGTCCTTCCGCTCGTCCAGGCCCTCCAGCTGTTCCTGCTGGTCCTTCCCCTTTTCGCCCACCCGGGTCCGGCACGTTTTCCAACTCCGCCCCTTCCTCCCAGTCCTGCGGGCTCTCGCGGTCCTCCTCCGCTGTGGGCGAGTCGGGTGCGGGCATCCAAGAGCAGGCGAGGGAGCCACCGATCAGGCCACAGGTCAACCCCACGTGAACAGTCCGCAGGAGTTGGCGAGGGGGAAGGAGGTCAGGGAGAGCAGCAGGGTGGTGAACCCGGCGAAGACGCGGTGCTGCTGCTGGAACCACAGGGACAGGCCCAGCACGGCGAGCAGTACTCCGATGATGAGGACCCCTGCCCCGGATGTGGTCAACAGGGCCAGGACGATGCCTTGCGGATCCAGGTCCGTGTAGGGGAAGTAGATGATGGGCAATCCCGCCGTCATGGTGAAGGACTTTGCCCTGAAGGGCCGTTCGCTCCGCCAGGATCCGAACCCGCGCCATACGCCGGCGACCGCCGTCGTGGCGCGCCGTGCCGGGCGTGGGCCGGACATCGGATCCAGGAAAACGTCTCTCGCGAAGGTGAGGACTGAACAAGAAGAGGGGGGCGGGGGTGCTGCGGGACGAGCCGCACACGGTGTGCTCGCCCGCCGCGGACAGAGACCGGCCGCAGAAAGGAGGGGGTGCGGGGGCGCCTCGGTGGGGGGTCAGAAGCAGGGTTGGTCGCCCTGTTCGACTCGCATCCTGAAGTTGGGGATGTTCAGGATGCCGGCGGAGTTCGCGACCGTGATGACGCGTACGTTTTTGAGTACGACGGACTGTGCCTGTTGGGCGAAGACGTTGGGGTCGAACCAGCGCGATTTCCTGTCTTGGGGGTTGATCGGTCCCTTGGTGACAGCGCCTGCCGCGATACCGATGTCGATGTTGTTGGTGTCGGCCTGGGCGGCCGCGACGGAGGTGGCGTCGATGAACAGGTTCGCCGCCTCCACCGGCCGTCCGATGCCGCCGGTCACCACCAGGGTGTAAGGGCCCAGGACGGGGATGGGGATGACCACGGACAGACACAGTCTGTTGATCTGCGCGTGCCGGAAACCCAGGACCACGACCGGCACGAGGGCGCCTTTGCGGGTCACGTCGACCATGGGGTAGATGCTCACGCCCCGGCCGCGCAGCGTGTCGGCGGCGAGTTGGAAGCGCTGACCGGAAATGAAGAACGACACGGCCAGCGCTCCTTGGGCCATGCCGATACCCAGGGCCGCCGCGGCGGCGAGGGACGGGACGAGGACGACGGCGAAGCGTCTCCAGGACGTCCTGCCGGAGCGGTGCAGCATGGCGCCTCCTCCGTCGTGCATGGGCCCTTGCGCCCGTGCCGGAAGGATGGGCAGGCGCGGTGGCTGCTGACGGAGTCTAGACTTCCGGGCCCGGCAGCCGACGGCACGTCAGGTCGGCCGGTCGGGTGGTATGCGCGCCGAAGGACCTCGGCCCGTGATGGCCGCGGCGGCTGACGTTTGACATCCGTCAGCGAAAGGGCGATTCGGCGGGACACGCATTGCCTAGGCCAACCGGACGACGATTAGGGGGCCCCTAATGTCTTTGGTCAAGGTGGATGGGTGCTGGTTCGGGCGTCTGGAACGATGTGCCTGTGCATGCTGATGATCAGGTTGGCGAGGGTGTCTCTGCGGAGCTCGCGGTGTTTCTCGGGAACGCTGCCGACGGCCGTCCGGTGAAGATCGTTGCTTCCGTCTGCGGCGGATGTGGTGGGCGCGTGTTCTTCGTGCTCGTCGACGATGTCGAGGGCGGAGCCGAGCGGGTGTGCGGTGGTTGCGGAGGCCGCGTGTTCATCGCGGATAGCGAGGAGTTCTGGGAGGACGCGGATCCGGGCGAGGCATGCTGCCCGTGCGGGAGCGAGGAGTTCGAGATCGCGGTCGCCTTCTCCCTGGCCGACGACGGATCGGTCCGCTGGGTGACCGTTGGGCTGCGGTGCCGGAAGGACGGCGCCGTTGGGGTCTATGCCGACTGGAAGATCGACTACGCCCCCACGGATCACCTCCTGACCAAGGTCTAGGTCCAATGCCGTTGCCTTTGCTGTGGGCGTAGTCTGCTTGGCAGTGGGTCTCGGGGGTGGTTCGGGTGGCTGCGAGTGTGTCTGACTTATCGGGTCTTGGCTTGTTGACCTGGGTGTATCCGCCAGGTTTGGTGGATCGGGTGGTGGCCGCGTGTGGGCGTTCTGAGCAGCGTCAGCGGCTGCTTCCCGCCCGGTTGGTGGTGTACTTCGTGCTGGGGCTGGCCCTGTTCTCGCCTGCTCCGTATCTGGAAGTGATGCGGCACCTCGTCGAGGGACTGCGGGGTGTGGGCCTGCTGGGTACCTGGCGTGTTCCGGCGAAGTCCTCGCTGTTCAGGGCTCGGGAGCGCCTGGGATCCGAGCCTTTGCGGGTGCTGTTCGCCACCACCGCGAAGCCCATGGCCACCGAGGCGACTCCCGGTGCGTTCTGGCGGGACTTACGGCTGCTGGCCGTCGACGGAACCTGCTGGGACGTCGCGGACAGCGAGGCGAACGAAGCCGCTTTCGGACGTCCCGGCAGTGGCCGTGGGTCGGGCAGGAGTGCGTTCCCGCAGGTGCGGATGGCGGCGTTGGTGGAGGTGGGCAGTCACGCGGTGCTGGACGCGGAACTCGCCGGCTGCCGCACCGGGGAAGTCACCCTGGTCGCCCGCCTGCCCCGGTCGGTCGGCCCGGGCCAACTCGTCCTGGCCGATCGTGAGTTCCTCGGAGTCCCGTTGTGGCAGGCGTTCACCGCGACCGGCGCCGACCTGGTGTGGCGAGTGCCCGCCAACCGCGTCCTGCCGGTGATCAGGCAGTTCCGTGACGGGTCGTGGCTCTCTCATATCCGGGCGAGCAGTGGCCCCGCCCGCGATGAACCGGTCGTGGTGCGTGTCCTGGCCTACCGGGTCAAAGAACAGGCTGGCGCGGACGGGGGTGACGGATACCGCCTGGTCACCACTTTGCTGGACGCCCGACGGTATCCGGCCCGGCAACTGGCCGCGCTCTACCGCGAGCGCTGGGAGATTGAGTCCGTCTTCGCCGAGATCAAGACACACCAGCGCGGCGCACGCGTCGTCCTCAGCAGCAAGACACCCGAAGGTGTCCGTCAGCAGATCTGGGCACACCTCCTGGTCCACCACGCACTGCGCGAGCTCATGCTGAGAACGGCTGCCACCCGTGGCCTGGACCCTGATCGGGTTTCCTTCACCGAGACCCTGCGCTCTGCCCGGCGCAGCGTGACCGTCACGCCGGGCAGTTTTTCCCCCTGACCTCCTGGTCAGAGCACTGGTGATGCTCGAGCAGGACCTCCTGGAACGACTCCTGCCTGTCAGACGGCTCCGCAGCCAGCCCCGCGTCGTGAAACGCAAGATGTCCAACTACCACCTCAGACGAGCCGAGCATCGTGCCTGGCCGCAGCCGACCCGCACCGGCACGCAAGCCGTTCTCGTCATAAGACCCCAACCGGCGAACCCGTAAAAGCAACGGCATTGGGTCTAGGTCTGCGAAGCGACCGCCCTGACAGGTTGCGGTTCGTAGAAGTTCCGCCGCGGAGCATGGCGAAGAGTACGTCCGCCCGTCGTCTGGCGAGGCAGAGCAGGGCCTGCGCGTGGTGCTTTCGCTGGGCGATCTTCTTGTCGTAGTAGGCCCGCGATGCAGGGTCGCCCAGGGCAGCGAACGCGGAGAGGAAGAACGCCCGTTTGAGCTGCTTGTTTCCCTCCGAGACGGCTGTTCGCCTCGGATCGAGGACCCCGAACCGCGGGTCCTCAGTGCGAGCCTGGCGTAAGCGGCGAGGTGGCCTGCGGTCGGGAAGGTGCTGCCGTCACCGACCTCAATGAGGATCCTGGCTCCGGTCCTGACGCCGACTCCCGGCATGGACGTCAGGACCTAATTCGTTACTGACGGATCCAGCATCACCCACCACGCATGGGGTCTTGCTGGGCCTGTTCGAACACGGGGACCGTGACTTCTGTTGCCACTCCGGCTGATAGAAGCCTCCGGATAGACCGGTGCTCGGTCCTGGTGTTTGTAGTGGTGGCGAGCCTGTGGGCGTCGCAGAGAGCGGCGACGCTCGACGTCTTCACGACCGCCACCACATCCGACGTTGGCGGGCCTGTGGACTGTTGCTGGATGCCTCGTCAGGACCGGGCGCAGAATGCCTCTTCCAAGATCGGCAGCACTTACGGCCACAGGCCCGTCAACACCGTCGGCTTGATCACTCGTTGGAGTTGGTGGTGCGAGCCCTCCGCACGGTGACCTCTTGATAGACGCGAGCCCGAGCTCCCGAGTAGACCGAGGCCCGTGGGGTGAGCTGGTGCCACGAACACGGCTGATGAGGTGTCGGACCAGCCCTGGCGGCTGAGCCCTGGAATTAGGTCGCTGCGTGGCCCGCATGCGCTCGTGACCAGCGCAACATCCGCGCCATGGGGAGGGAACAACTTGATCTACTGTGGTATCGACTGGGCCGAACGCCACCACGACGTCGCTCTGGTCGACGACAGCGGCGAGCTGCTCGCCAAACGCCGCATCACCGACGACGCTGCCGGCTACCAACTGCTGATGGACCTGCTCGCCGAGTACGGCGACACGGAAGAAGCCCCGATCCCGATCGCGATCGAGACGTCCCGCGGCCTGCTGGTCGCCGTGCTGCGGACCGGCAGGCGCCAGGTGTTCGCGATCAACCCGATGGCAGCCGCCCGCTACCGCGACCGCCACTCCGTCTCCCGCAAGAAATCCGACCCCGGCGACGCCCTAGTCCTGGCGAACATCCTCCGCACCGACATACACGCCCATCGACCCCTGCCACAGGACAGCGATCTCGCCCGCGCCGTCGCCGTCCTGGCCCGCGCTCAGCAGGACGCCACGGCGCCGACGCGACGTCCACGGAGATTGGCACGCGGCCGCCCTGCGCAACCTCTTCAACCGGATGCTCGGCCAGCTCTATCGCTGCCTCCAGGAGCACACGCCCTTCGATGAGCTGGTCGCCTTTCCGACCCCGAGCCTGGAGGCAGAGAAGGCGGCAGCCTGATCTCCAACGGTCGAGAACTCCTTCTGTCAGTACGAGGTGGCATGCTCTCCCGCCATGAACAAGGAGCAGTTCTGGGAGCTCATCGCGGCGGCCCGCGACCGAACGATCACCCCACACGAAAGCGAAGCGGTCGCCCACGAAGCGACCTCGCTGCTGGCCGCCCGGCCGGTCGAGGACATCATCACCGCTGAGCAGGTGCTGTGGGACCTGATGGTTGAGTCGTACACCAACCCTCTGTGGGCCGCTGCCTACATCGCCAACGGCGGATGCTCCGACGATGGCTTCGACTACTTCCGCGGCTGGCTGATCGCCCAGGGGCGTGACGTCTTCGAGCGCGCAGTCGCTAATCCTGATGCCCTCGCAGAACTGCCCATCGTTCAAGCCGCCGCAGCAGACGGCGACGACCTGGAAGGTGAGGACATGCTGGTCATCGCCTGGAACGCACACATCACGGCGACCGGTGACCAGCTTCCCGCGGGCGGACCCACCATCCGCTACCCGCAGCTGGACCCTGCCTGGGCCTTCGACTTCGACGACTCAGACGAGATGGCTCGCCGCCTGCCGCGTCTGGCTGCCCTCTACCTGCAGTAGTTCGAACACCGCAGCCGGCGCCTTGACGAGTTAGCACCATGAGGTGTCTTGGAAAGAGAGTAAGCCTCCAGGAGTTCCTCGATCCGCCCGGCCAGGAGTTTGCGCTGGTCAAGGACGGCGGTCAGAGATTGGGCCAGGCTCGGGACGATCAGAGCGGCTGCCTCGGTGCCCGGAACGGCGACGGTCTGCTCGTCCAGGGCGGCGAAGATGTCGTCGACCAGCCGCTCGGCCATCCTCGGCGCCTTCGGCCGTAACGGCTTCACCAGGCGGCGCCGGCCGGCGTTGCGAATCTGAGCCGGTGATCCGAACCGTTCCAGCAACGTGAGGACGGCCGGGTGCGCAACCGCGGCCCCAGCACTCGTTCCAGGGACGGATGGATCTGGGTCAGCAGGTCGTGGGGCCGGTTGGCGACCCGGGTCGCTTCGCCGGCGAGGTCGTCGTCGAGGCCGACGACCATCTCCAGTTCGGCGATCGTCTCGCCCTCGCCGTCGATCACCCGCAGGGTGTGAGGCATTGCCCGGGCGGCATCCGCGATGATGAACGCGTCTCCGGCAGCCGCGGTGGACCGCGTGATGAAGTGGCTCGCGGTGGTCGCCGGCCTCGCCATCATGCAGAGCGGACCACAGACCGAGTTGTCGTGTGGGAAGCTCGCGCCCATGGACACCGCCAAGCTCGAACTCGCAGCCCAGCGCTACAGGGAAGCCGAGACCGCGCTCGACGCAGCCCGCGCAGACCTGCAGGCCGAGGCTGTTGTTTTCCTCCGTCAGACCGACGAGCGTGGTGCCCAGGCCGCCATCGCCCGCATTACCGGATGGACGGACGAGCATCTGCGTCGGCTGATGAAGAGCGCTGAGGAGCAGGCCACGTGACGCACCGTCCTTAACCGAACGCCGACCGTGCGCTGCGCCAATTCGACCGCTACGACGACGAGACCGGACCACGTGCCGAGCCTCGGCCGATGAGCCGCTCGAGTAGCGCCTGGCCGGGCAAACGGCGGCGTCGATGCGTGAAGTCCAGATCAACGTACCCGCGCTGACTGCCCGCCTGCGCGCCGTGTTCCAGCCGCGTCCGGTGAGGAGTCAGGCTCCGCCGATCTCATGCGCGGACTATGAAGGTCCGGTCGCGATCCCGTCAACGGGAGTCCAATGATCAAGATCGAATATCGCCAGACCGGCCCGTATGTGGACCAAGGCCAGGAGAACCGTGAAGGAGTGGACCTCGCGGTCGTCAGCCGCGTTGACCTGCGCTGGTACTACTTCCTGTCCGACCTTACGTTCACGATCGACGAGGCCGACCTGAGCCCGCCGTGGTCGTGGACGCCCGTGTTCGACTTCCTGTGGTCGATGGAGGGCGCACTCGAACACCTGGAGCGGAGCGAACATACGACGATCGGCTTCACCGAGAACGCCGAGCTGATCGACTTCGTCCCGGAGGGGGAGAAGGTGCGAGTCTCGTGCACCTACGCAATGGGTGAGACGGTCTGCGAACGGGCCGATCTCAAGAACGCCTGGTTTGCGTTTCGAGAGGCCGTGCTGACGCAGCTCAGCGTCGAGCATCCGAGGCTAGCGGTCAACCCAGTGTTGGCGGAGCTCTCGCTCTGAGCCTCCGGCCGAGGCCGGCAACTCGCGTCGAGGCGACGCAGCAGAGCCGGCCGCGAGGTTGAGGCCGGTGGGGGTGCGGCGAGGTGCACGCCTACTGCGTACTGTCTCCCCAGGAGCGGCAGCCTGGCTGTCACTGGTGTCAGGTTGGATGGGCACGTGACTGTCTATGACGTAGCTCGCCAGCTCCCTGCCATCGCCGACCTGCGGGACCTGTGCCGTTCATTGGCGATGCTCGATGCGATCCTCAGCCCGGACTGGGAAGATCGGTACTACTCCATGAACGCCGATTGGGCGGATGGCGAGGAGATGGCCTCGATGCGCAACGGGTCGGGGAACGAGTACTCCATCGTGTTCTCGACTGCCGGGACTTATATACGTGGCTTCGACCACGAATCGCCGATGAGCCCGTACGGCAACGACGGCGAGCCCTGGCCGGGAGTGATCGACGAGGTCCCCGAGCTCTTCAAGCCTTTCGTCGAGGAGGCAGCGTTCACCGACGAGGACGACGTCCCTGTCGTGACGGCCTGCATGTGGCGGGGAGCGACGGACGATCGGTGGCACCACGGGACGATCGACTTCCCCGACCGCGCTGTCGATCCTGATGGAGCGATGGGCCTGTTCGCGCTTCTGGTCGACCGTTCGCCGGAAGCATTCCCGCGCTTCGCCGAGGACTACTACGACGTCCCCGTGGACCTGGAGGCCGTGAGCCAGGTGTATGCCTTGCGGCCGCTGAGTCAGGAGCTCGTGTCATTGCTGAACCCTGAGATCGGCTTGACCGACCTGGCCCAGGACATCTCCCAGGTCGGCTATCCGCAGCCGGACCAGGAGCCGACCTGAACGCCGGCTGCAGGAATATGGCGAGGCTCGGCGATCACGTCCTGAGGAGGATGCGTTTGCGGAGCAGATCAAGGTTGGCCCGCCCGTAGTCCATGCGCTTGATCAGCTTGGCTCTGGCCACGTGGCCGTCGACCTGGCCAGAGCTTCAGGGCGTGGACAGGCCGGCGGTGACGGGGTCCAGGGCTGGTTGGATCCTGTTGTGCAGGGAGCGGTGGGTACCTCGCAGGCTTTGACGCGCCCCGAGCGAAGGAGGGCTTCGAGGACCGCACTGATCGCTTCCCGGCCGGCCGGCCGGGCTGGTCTGATCGGCAACCCGGCGGCTGCGGCTCTCCACGACGCCGACACCCTCCTGCTGCTCGGTAGAGACTTCCCCTACCGGCACCGGTATCCCAGCGACCGCACCGTCATGGAGGTGGACACCGACGCCACCCACATCGTGCGCCGGGTACCGGTCGACGTCGTACTCGTGGGCGACACCGGCGCCGCCGTACGCGATCTACTTCACTACCTCGCCTGGCCGCTCGCCGGCACGGGTGCGAGCTGTGCCGACATCTGCGAGTGCGGTCGCCGTGGGAAGCAGGAAAAAGTTTTCAGGAATAACCGGTCGGACGTCGGGTACGCGCCTGCTTGCCGGAGGACAAGGCCGGCGGGATGGGAACCGAACGACCGGGAGGGGCGCGTCGTGGCGACGACGACCGTGCAGACAGTCGAGACGACCGTGCAGGCAGTCGAGCAGATGGTGGAGGTGCCGCAGATCGCGGACCCGTCCAAGGTCGCACCCAGGGACGCCCGGGAGTTGTCGAGGCTGTTCTTCGAGCAGTTGGCGGTGCTGGAGGAGGGGACACCTCAGTACAGCTATGCCCGCAACACTCTGATCGAGATGAACATATCCTTGGTCCGTTTTGCGGCCGGGCGGTTCCGCAGTCGGGGGCCGGAGGAGATGGAGGACATCGTCCAGGTCGGCACGATCGGGCTGATCAAGGCGATCGATCGGTTCGAGCTGTCCCGTGAGGTCGAGTTCACCTCGTTCGCGGTCCCGTACATCGTGGGGGAGATCAAGCGGTTCTTCCGCGACACGTCCTGGGCCGTGCATGTGCCCCGCCGACTGCAGGAAGCCCGCGTGCAACTGGCGCGCGCGAAGGAGGAACTGCACAGCCGGCTGGGCCGAACCCCCACCACGAGGGAACTGTCCGAGCTGATGAGCCTGCCCGAGGACGAGGTCGTCGAGGCCCAGCTGGCCTCCAACGGCTACGCCTCCGCCTCCCTGGACGCGGCGATCGGCAACAGCGAGGACGGGGAGTCCGCGTTGGCCGACTTCATCGGTGACGAGGACGCGGCCCTGGAACTGGTCGAGGACTTCCACGCCCTCGCGCCGATGATCGCCGCACTCGGCGAACGCGACCGCCGGATCATCCACTGGCGGTTCGTCGAAGAGCTCACCCAGGCCGAGATCGGCGAACGCCTGGGCGTCTCCCAGATGCACGTCTCCCGCCTGATCACCCGCCTGCTGGCCCGACTCCGCGAAGGCATGCTCACCACCCAGTGACCGGGCGGGGCAAGCCGCCGGCGTGTCAGCGGTGCCCCGGCCAGTGGCCTCGCCCCAGGCAGGCAAAGCTCCTTTGGGGATGCCCCCCATTGTGCGTTCCCGGCCCGACCGGGCAGGAGACTGCACGGTGGGGTTCGGGCCAGACGCCGCTGGCCTGCGCCGTGCCGTTCACGCATGCCGTGCCGCAGGCGCCCGCGCCCGAGTCCTCCGCGTGCGCAACAGAAAGGGCAGGGTGGACACGGCCTGTGATGCGGCCTTGCGACCGGAGGTGGGCCGTCAGGTGCGCCAGCTGCGGATCATGTCGGCTGCGCCGAACACGTCGGCCTTGCCGGCCATGAGGTCCTTGCAGAGTTCCACGAGGTCACCGTAGGGGGAATGGAAGCCCTCGCCGCTGGCGTACATGTAGGCGATCGTCACGGCGCACGCGTAACGGACGTTGAGTGAGGGCAGTGGCCGTAGCAACAGCAGTGTGTGCAACAACGCGGCCGCCCGCCAGGACGCATCCGGCTCAACCCCGAGGCGGGGAGGCTCGACACGGTGCCGTGCCACGGCTGCGACGAGTGCTGAGAAGTCGCTGATGTGCGGCTGCTCGGGAAGGGCGGCTTCGTGCTGTTGCAGAAGCCAGCGCACATCGATGTGAATGGCAGGTGGCATGGGTTCAGGCGGCCCTGCCTGTCGTGCCGGGCGCCTGGCCGTCATCGATGCCTGCGGCAGCGATGGCGTCGGCCAGAGCGTTATCGCGGAAGACGCTCTGGAAGACTTCTGCACCTTCTCGCAGGGCCCGATGATGATGGATCGCGTCGGCGGTGGATTGCCTGACGAACTGCTTCATCGGCACGCCGAGCTCCCGCGCGATCGCCCTGAGGTCTTCGAGCTCCGCCTCGGAATATTCCACGTTGAGTGCTGCCATGGCCAGCAGGATACCGCCGAGGTACCCAAACCTCAATCATCCCAGGTCAGGGAGGTATGTTTGGGTACCTTGGGCGGAGGTGGAGGGTCTGCTGCGCATCAGCGACACGCTTCACGCGGCCGGTCCCGGCACTCTCTTGACGAGCGCATCACCCGCACCCGCACGCCGAACGCGGACCGGCATACCGACGACCTCGCCGTGCTGTGCCTGGACCGGATCGCGGGCACGGCCTGTCCCATGGCGGGCCCGGCGCACCGCATCCTGGGTACAGGTCGCAGCGCCGCTGGGGCGCATAGCCGTATCGGAGCTCGGTGCGATCAGTAGATGTCCGGTTCGTCGGACTCCTCGAGCAGCCGGGCCGCGAGGTCACCGGTCCACTGCACGGCCCAGGCGCGCAGAGCGGACGGCTTCGTCGTCAAGGCCGTAGGCGACGAAGGCTTCGTCGTCGGTCCGTTCTCGGCGCCTGCCGTCTGGTGTGCGGGCCGGCGCCGGAAGTGAGCGAGGGCGGGGGCATGTTCAGCTCGTACCAGGGGCCGCAGTTGTAGGGCTGATCTCGTTACAGGGCCTGTGGACAGGCACTCCACAGGTGGCGGATGGGCTGCCGTCGTGCGTAAGAGGTGGATCAGCTGGGCTGCGAGCGGGCCGTTCTTGGCGGCATGGGCCGCAGCCACGCTTCTGGTCTGGCTCACCAGCAGGCTTACCGACGAGGCGCCTTTGAATGGGATCAGTTCGGCTTGCTTCGGGCTGGTCGTCCTCGTCGGAGGCGATCTCGCAGACCGATCCCGAAAGCGCCGACGGGGTCGCAGAGCCAGATCCATCGCCGACGCGAAGGTCCGGAGCCGCGACACACGCGCCTGAGTGCATGGAGTTCCCGTCCGGCTCAGACGTTCGTCCACAGCGTGTCCGGGGTGGATGGTGGGGGCCGGGCGCCGCCTGGGCGCCCGGCCGGCGATGGGTGGTGCGCCGTTGTCAGCCTTGTGGTTGGGTGATGTTGACCATCCAGGTGATGCCGTAGCGGTCCGTACACATACCGAAGACGTCGCCCCACATCTGCTTGTCGAGGGGGACGGCGACGGTGGCGCCGTCGGACAGCTTCTCCCAGTAGCTGCGCAGCTCCGCGTCGTCGTCGCCGCTCAGGCTCACCGAGTAGGCGTTACCCGGCTTGTGCTCGCCGGCCGGGGTGTCGGCGCCCATGAGGGTGTAGTTGCTGGGGGTCTCGAGCATGCCGTGCATGATCTTGTCGGTCATGGAGGTGTCGGGCTGGCCGGCTTCACCGTAGGTGTTGAGCACCAGGGTGCCGCCGAAGACCTCCTTGTAGAACTGAAGGGCCTGCCGGGCGTCGCCGGCGAACATCAGGTACGGGTTGAGGCGTGAGGCCATGATTCCTCCCGGATGAGGGGGATGCGGTCGGTTGCGCCGCACAATAGCCGCGGCCACTGACAACAGCCCCCCCGGCGGGACGGTCGTACTGGTGTGCCCTCCGGCCGATGGCTGGCGTCGGCACCGAGAGAGGTGCTGCGACACTTCCGGTCATGACCGCACTCGAGCTCGGTGAAGGGGATCTTCCCCGGGAGATCGAGCGTCTGGCTCACCGTGGACAGTGGCGGTCCTGTTCGGCAACGCCTTGAGTCGCTCCTCGGACGGCGAGCCGACGCCAACAGCAGGCCGAGGTCCTGGCCATCGGAGCGGTCGACGGCCGGCGTCTCCCGGTTGGTGGCGCTCAGTCCGGCTTCTTACCGACAACCACGGCTTCCCGTCCCGGGGCCGGATCACTGCAGCTCTCGAATACCGACACATCACCAGTGCGGCCGCGCGCGCCGCTCATGCCGCCGACGCCTGCCGGACGGTGCGTGAAAAGCGCGACACCGACCGCCGTAACTGTGGTCATCGCCGATGTGCGCCGGGTTCCGGCTCAGGACAATCGTGGCCATGAACCCCTTCGATGACCCTGACGGCGAATTCCTCGTGCTGGTCAACCACGAGGGACAGCACTCGCTCTGGCCCCACTTCATCGACGTGCCCGACGGCTGGGACGTGGTCCATGGACGCGACAGCCGTTCCGCGTGCCTGGCCTACATCGAGGAGAACTGGACCGACATGAGGCCCAAGAGTCTGATCGAGGCGATGGGCGGTTAGCCACCCGCAGCGGTCAGGTGGCCGGCCCGCGGTGAGGCAACTCCGCAGCGAGTGAGGGAAGACCGTGGAGTGCAGCATCATGTTCTTCGGCGCGGACCCGGTGGCGCAGGAGACCGAACACGCGACCAAGTACGAGGACATCGTGGCCGTCACCCGCGCGGCCGAGGAACTCGGGTTCGCCGCCGTATGGACGCCGGAGCGGCACTTCCAGCAGGTCGGTCAGGTCTTTCCCAACCCGGCTCTCCTCAGCGCCGCCCTCGCCATGGTCACCGAGCGGATCGCGCTGCGGGGCGGCAGCGTGGTGCTCCCGCTGCACCACCCCCTGCGGGTCGTGGAGGACTGGTCGGTGGTCGACAACCTGTCCCACGGGCGTGCCGGATTCTCGGTCGCCACCGGATGGCACTCCGCCGACTTCGTCCTCGCCCCCGATCACTACGACGACCGCCGTGAGCGCGCGCTGCGGGACATCCCGCTGCTCCGCCGTCTGTGGAGCGGCGAGAGCGGGGAGTTCGCCGACGGCACCGGCCGCATGGTCGCCGTACGGCCCCAGCCCGTTCCCGTGCAGGCGGAGCTTCCGCTCTGGCTCAGCGCCTCCGGCTCCCTCGCCACGTGGGAGACGGCCGGGCGGCTGCGGACAGGGGTGCTTGGTGCCACCGTCGGACAGAACAGGCCGGACCTCGTCGAGCGGATCGCCCGCTACCGGGCCGCCTACCGCACCGCGGAGTCCCCGTCCGCGGAGGGGCCACACGGCGACCACGGCACCGTGACGCTCATGGCCCACACCTACGTGGGCACCGACGACGCCGAGGCGCGGCACACGGCCGAGGCTCCGCTCAAGGCCTATCTCTCGTCCCACATGCGGCAGATGCAGAGCAACAGGGACGAGGGAGCACCCACCCCGCTCGACGAACGGCAGGTCGACCAGCTCACCGACTTCGCCTTCCACCGCTACCTCTCCTGGGGCAGCCTGATCGGCTCGCCGGACACCTGCGCGGCCAGACTGTCCGAACTGCGAGACCTCGGCTGCGACGAAGTCGCCTGCTTCGTGGATTTCGGACTCGGTCAGGACCGTGTCCTCGCCGGCCTGCACAGACTCGCCGCCCTACGGAAGGACCTGGCATGACCACACCCGTGTCCTCTTCGGTGCTCGACCGGTTCTCGGCCCTGGACGCAGAACAGCGGATCCGGCTCATGCGCCGGCTGGTGGAGGCCGGCCGGGTGGACCAGGTGCCGGCCGTGGTCCCGCTCCGTGACGGCGACGGACCGGTGCCGCTCAGCCCCGCACAGGAAGACCTCTGGGTCTTCGAGATGCTGCATCCCCGTACCGCGGCACTCCATCTCTGCATCGCCTACCACTTCGACGCACCGGTCGAACCGGAACAGCTCTCCGCCGCCCTCACCATGGTGCAGGACAACAACGACGTCCTGCGGGTCCGCGTCTCGGGCGACACCACGGATCCGGGCAGCCTGCGGATGGACTTCCCGCCCACGGGTCCCTTCCCGCTGGAACGACTGGACCTGCGCGCCTGCGGCCGGACCCAGGAAGAGGTCTTCACCTCCTTCCGCGACCGTACCTTCGACATCGCGGGCGGAGAACGCCTCATCCGGGGCCTGTTCGTCACCGTCGACGACGAGCGTGCCGTTCTGCTGCTCTCCCTGCACCACATGATCACCGACTGGTGGTCGTTCGACGTCCTGCACACCCAGTTCGCCGACGCCTACCGAGCGGTGACGGCGGGCGGCGCCCCGCTGCGGCGCTCGGCGGTCCAGTACGCCGACTTCGCCTCGTGGCAGCGCGAGTTGAAGGCGGCCGGTGTCCTCGACGCGCGGCTCGGCTTCTGGGAGAGCTACCTGGCCGACCCACCCGCACCCCTGCTCGTCCCCGGAGCCCGCGCCGCGACTGAGGAGTTCGGGATCGCCCAAGTCCCCTTCGCCATGGACGCCGAGACGGCGCGAGCGGTACGGCAGTTGGCCCACAGCCGCGGCACGACCGTGTACACGGTCCTGATGGCGGTGGTCGCCGCGTTCACCGCCCGCCTCACCGGCGCCTCCGACCTGGTGCTGGGCACCCCCGTCGCCAACCGGTCGGCCAAAGGGGTGCAACAGGTCATCGGCTATGTCATGAATCTCGCGCCCACTCGCTGGCGGGTGGGCCCGGCCGACAGCCTGGCCACCCTGATCGACCGCTTCGCCGGCGAACTCCCCGATCTGCTGGCCCACGCCGTCGTACCCGTCGGCAGCATCGTGGAGCGCACCTCGCCCGCACGCACCGCCGGCAAGTCCCCTCTGTTCCGCTGGCTGTTCATCTACACCCCGCAGCAGGAGAGTGCGCGGCGGCTGCGCGAGTTCACCCTGCCTGAACGCGTGCACACCGGTGGTGAACACGATCTGGTCGCCATCGTCCAGGACTCCGACGACGGTTTCCGCGGCTTCTTCGAAGTGCGTACCGACGTCTACGACCCGGCGGATGTCCGGCATTGGGCGGACGGGTTCACCGCACTGCTGCCCACGTTGGTCAGCCAGCCGGAGACACCGGTCGCGTCGTACGACCTGCTGACGGCGGGCCGACGACAGCACCTGCTGAGCGGAGTCGGAGACGGCGCGGAGTGCGCGAGCCTGCCGGAACTGCTGCGTCGACAGGCCGAGCGAACTCCCGACGCACCGGCGCTCGACTCCGACGGCGAGACGCTGACCTACGCCCAACTCACCGACCGAGTCGCACACTTGGCCGGTGCGCTCGTGGCGCGAGGCGCGGGTCCCGGCACGACCGTCGCCGTGGCGTTCGGCCGTGGAGCCGCGGCCGCCACCGCCGCGCTCGCCGTCCAGCACACGGGCGCGGCCCATCTGCCGCTCGATCCGGCCGGACCGGTGCATCGCCTGCGCCACATGCTCGACGACGCGCATCCGGTGCTCCTGGTGACCGAGCCCGACGCGCCGACGCCCTACGCTCCCACCGGACTGCCCGTGCTGGAACTGGACGAGAGCGCCTTCGCCGCCGCGCCGGCACCGCCGCGCGTCCCGGCGCCACAGCAGGCGGCGTACCTGCTCTACACCTCCGGCACCACCGGTCGTCCCAAGGGCGTCGTCGTCCCGCACGCGGGCCTCGCGGGCCTCGCAGGGCACCTCGCCGGGCTGTACCGCCTCGCGCCGGGCAGCCGCGTGCTCCAGATCGCCTCACCGGCCTTCGACATGTCCGTCGCCGAGACCGCGATGGTCTTCCGCTCCGGCGCCACCCTGGTCGCGGCGCCACCCGGTCCATGGGCCGGAGAGGAACTGGGCAGGCTCATCGGGGAGAAGCGGATCACCGATGTGTTCGTGCCCCCTGCCCTGTTCGAGGGCGTGTCTCCCGACCAGTGCCCCGATCTGCGCACCGTCGGCCTCAGCGGCGAGGCGTGCGGCGCCGCCCTGGTCTCCCGATGGCTCGCCGCCGGGCGTACGGTCCTCAATCTGTACGGCCCCACGGAGACCACCGTCATCGCGACGGACACCCGCCTCACCGACGAAGACGCGCTGCCGTCGATCGGCGGACCGTTTCCCGGAACACGCGCGTACGTCCTGGATCCCGTGCTGCGCGCGCTGCCCGTCGGCGTGCAGGGCGAGCTGTACGTGGCGGGGGACGGACTGGCCCGGGGCTACCAGGGCAAACCGGCCCTGACCGCCGAACGCTTCCTGGCGGATCCGTACGGCGGACCCGGCACCCGCATGTACCGCACCGGCGACCTGGCCCGTGTCCGGCCCGACGGCGGTCTGGACTTCCTGGGCCGCGCCGACGACCAGCTGAAACTGAACGGCCTGCGCGTCGAACCCGGCGAGATCGAGGCGGTGCTCTCGGAACATCCCCTGCTCCGCCATGCGGTGGTGGTGCTCCGGGAGGACACCCCCGGTGAGCGCCGACTGGTCGCGTACGTCGTCCCCCGTCCCGGTCACCGGGTGGACCCCAAGGAACTGCGCGCACATGCGGCATCGCGTCTCCTGCCGGGGATGGTGCCGGTCACCTACGTCGAGCTGGCCACGCTGCCGCTGACCTGGAACGGCAAGATCGACAGGGGAGCGCTGCCCGTTCCGACGGCCGGCCCCGCCCGCCCGGACGCCGGTCCTCCGACACCGCGAGAGGCCGTGCTGAGAGACCTGTTCGCGCGGCTGGTGAAGCGTAAACAGGTATCCGTCGACGACGACTTCTTCGAGTCCGGGGGCGACAGCGTGATGGCGATCCGACTCGTCGGCCTGGGCCGTGAGGCGGGCCTGCTGTTCACACCCGTGGACGTCTTCGAGGCCCGCACCCCGGCCGCCCTCGCGAGCCTGGCCCGGCCGGTGGGCGCCGACGAGGAGGCCACGACGGGGCACGTGCCCGGACGACTGCCCCTCACACGCGTCCGGAGGACGACACCGCCGGCGTAGACACCACCTTCGACACCGCCGACAACCCGTTCAGGTCGCCACCCTTCCGGGAGTTGGACATGACCCAAGAGTTCCCCGTCTCACCGGCTCAGGAAGGGCTGATGGCGACGGCCCGCTCCGGCCTGTACTCCGGCCGGGCCAACGTACCCGTCGCCTTCGCCGTGCGCGGTCCGTTCGAGACCGAGGCGTTCCGCCGCGCCGTTCACACGGTCGTCGGCCGCCACGAGGCGCTGCGCACGGTCGTCGGCCCGTCGGACGCCGGTCCGGTGCAACGGGTCGTGCCGGCCGACGCCGTGCACGCCGACGTCGTGGAGCACCACGTGTCCGTCGGCGAGGTGCACGACCGGATGCTCACCGAGGCGGCACGCCCTTTCGACCCCGCATCAGGCCCGCTGCTGCGCGCGATCGTGTACCGCGTGGCGGACGGCAGCACCCAGGTCCTCCTCGTCGCCCACCAACTCGTGTGCGACGGACGGTCTTGGCAGCTGCTCCTGGGCGAACTCTCCGCGGCCTACACCGCATTCGGTGCCGGTGCGCCGTGGGAACCGGCCGAACCGGCGGTTCACTACGGCGACTTCGCGCTCTGGGACCGCGAGTGGCGTGACTCGGGCGGCTACACCGAGGCCGTGGCGTTCTGGACGGACGAGCTGCGCGGAGCCGAACCGGCTGTCCGGCTACCCACCGACCGGACGCCACCGACACGCCGTACCGCCGACGGAGGCACGGCGGCCATCGTCCTGAACTCTGCTCTGTGCAAACGACTTGACGAAGTTTCATATCGACACCGCTGCACGCCGTTCATGACGCTGTTCGCCGCGTTCAGCGCATTCCTCGGCCGTCTCTGCGCGACGGACGATCTGATCGTGGGAGTACCCTCAGCCGGGCGCGAACGAAGTGAACTCCAAGACATCGTGGGCCCGTTCACCACTCTGCTCGCCGTTCGTGCGGACCTGACGGGCTCTCCGACCTTCGCCGACCTGATGCGGCGGACCCGGACCCGCATGCTCGCGGGACAGTCTCACAGGGACGCACCCTACGTCGACGTGGTCGACGCCTCGGCTCCCGGCAGGACCGCTCAGAAGCCCTTCGTCCACGTGGCCTTCGCCTACGAGGAAGCCCCGCCGACCTTCGAGATCGCGGGCGCCGACGTACGCCGGATTCCCCTGCCCGCGCCCACGGCAGGTTTCGATCTGGCGATGACCGCCGAACGGACGGGCGAGGAGGTGACGGCGCACTTCTCGTACTCGGCCGACCTGCTGGACGCGGCCACCGTACGGCGGTGGAGCACCGACTTTCGCGCCCTGCTGGAGCGCCTGCTCGACGCCCCGGACACACCCTTGGCGGCCGAGCGCGTCGTGAGCGCCGACGAACAGGAACTGCTCCTGGAGGCCGCGAACCGAACCGCCGAGGCGATAGACGGCCCGGCGGTCACGGAACTGGTCGCCGCGCGAACCGCGGAACGGCCCGATGCAGTGGCCGTCACCGACCGGACGACGACCCTCACCTACCGGCAACTCCTCGACCGCGCCGACGGACTGGCGTCACGCCTTCGGTCGCTCGGGGTCGGTCCCGAAGTGACCGTGGGCCTGCTACTGCCCCGGTCCGCCGAGATGTGCACGGCCGCACTCGCGGTGCTCCGAGCGGGCGGCGCGTACGTTCCCCTGGACCCCGGCAATCCACCGTCCAGGCTCGCCCACATGGCCGAGAACTCGGCGATGCGCGTGGTGCTCGCTGCCCCCGAGACCGAGTACCTCGCCGCCGAACTGGGCGTACCGGTCCTGCGGACCGACACATTAGGCCCCACGGCCTCCTTCGAGCCCACGCCTCCGGCACCCTCCCAACTCGCCTACGTCATCTACACCTCAGGTTCCACCGGCACGCCCAAGGGCATCGCGGTCGAGCACCGCGCTCTGACGAACCTCGCCCAGTCGGTGCGCGGGGACTTCGGGATCGGCGCCGACGACCGGGTGCTGCAGTACATGAACTTCGGCTTCGACCCGGCTGTCTCTGACCTCTTCTTCACCTGGACGGCCGGCGCAGAACTGCACATCGCGACAGCCGACGAACGGCTCGGCGAGGACCTGCTGGAGCGGCTGCGGCGGTCCCGCATCACCTACGTCGTACTGCCACCGACCGCGGCCCTCTCGGTACCCGGCCCCGGCGACCGACTGCCCCGGCTGCGCACCCTCGCGGTGGGCGGGGAGCCGTGCCCCGCCGAACTGGTCTCCCGCTGGGCCGCCCCAGGGCGGAGGGTCCTCAATGTGTACGGTCCGACGGAGACGACGGTGTACTCCACCACGGCCGCACTGGTACCGGGTGAACCCGTCGTCCTCGGACGGCCGGTGGGCGGCGCGTCGGTCGTCGTACTGGACGACCGGCTTCGACCGGCGCCACGAGGGGCGACCGGCGAGATCCATATCGCCGGCGCCAACCTGACCCGTGGGTATGTCAACGGGCCGGCCATGACGGCGGAACGCTTCGTCGCGAATCCGTACGGCCCGCCGGGATCGCGCATGTACCGCACCGGGGACCTGGGCAGATACGGCCCCGACGGGGAGCTGTACTACCTCGGGCGCGTCGACGCCCAAGTGAAGGTGCGCGGCTTCCGTGTCGAACTCGCCGAGATCGAGAGCGCGTTGGCGACCCACCCCGAGGTGGTGATGGCGGCCGTCGCGGCCGTCGGCGGTCCCGACGACCGTCGGCTGGTCGCCCACGTCGTCCGAACCGCCGGCTCCCACCCCCGAGTCGGCGAACTGCGCTCCCATCTCGCGGAGCGACTGCCCGGCTACATGGTGCCGGAGCACTTCGTGTACACCGACGCCCTGCCGTTCAACCGCTCCGGGAAGATCGACCGGGCGAGACTGCCCGACCCCTCGGTCGCCCGGCTCACACACGACGAACCCGCTGCCCGGCCGGTCACCGCCACCGAGCACCGGCTGGCCGGGGTGTGGTCCCGGGTGCTGGGACACGACCGGATCGGGACGCACGACAACTTCTTCGACCTCGGCGGCAACTCGCTCAGGACACTGGCCGTGCTGAGCGCCCTGCGGGCGGAACCGGCCGACGGCGACACCGAGGGCCTGGCCCTCGTGGACCTGTTCAGGTTTCCGACGGTCGCCGCACTCGCCGCCCACCTGGACGGACTGGCCGGACGGTCCGGGACCGGCCCGCCGAACGACGACGCGGACTCCGTCGCCGAGGCGCGACAGCGCGGCCTGCGCCGTCGTGCCCGGACCGCCGGGCTGCGCGACGCCCGATCGCCCGACGAACCGAAAGGCAGCGTGTGATGACCCAGTACTCCGTGGAGGGCGCCGTCGCCGTCATCGGTCTCAGTGGACGGTTCCCGGGCGCTCCCGATCTCGACCGGTACTGGGAGAACCTGCGGGACGGCGTGTGCTCCTTGCGCGATTTCACAGCGGACGAGCTGCTGGCGGCGGGAGTGCCGCAGGAGGAGGTCCGGCGCGCGGAGTACGTACCCACCAAGGGCTGGCTCGCCGATGCCGACCGCTTCGACCATGCCCTCTTCCGCTTCAGCCGGACGGACGCCGCCGTACTGGATCCGCAGCACCGGCTGTTGCTGCAGACCGCGTGGTCCGCTCTGCTGGACGCGGGTCTCGACCCGTACGCACCACCGGCCCGGACCGGTGTGTTCGCCGGCGGCAGCATCACCGAGCACATGTTCGCGGCCCGCTCGGCGCACCAAGCCGGCGATCCTGTCGGGGACTTGCAGACGCGCATCCTCACCGATCGGGAGTTCCTGGCCCCCTGGATCTCGTACCGGCTGGGTCTGGACGGTCCCAGCATCGGGGTGCAGACCGCCTGTTCCACCTCGCTCACCGCCGTTCACCTGGCGGTGCAGGCCCTGATGCTGGGGGAGTGCGACACCGCGTTGGCGGGCGGGGTGGCCGTGGACGCCGTGGAGCCGCGCGGCTACCACTGTCAGAAGGGCGGCATCTACGCGGCGGACGGGCGTTGCCGACCGTTCGACGAAGGGGCCTCGGGCACCGTTCCCGGCAATGGCGTCGGGCTCGTCGTGCTGCGCCGGTTGGAGGACGCCCTGGCGGACGGAGACCCGGTCCGTGCCGTGATCCGTGCCTCGGCCGTGACCAACGACGGCGCGGGCAAGGTCGGTTTCACGGCGCCCGGGGTGCAGGGCCAGACGAGGGCCATCACCGAAGCGTGGGCCGCGGCGGGCCTGGAACCGGCGCAGGCGCAGTACCTGGAGGCGCACGGCACGGGCACCGAACTGGGCGACCAGGTGGAGATCGCCGCAGCCGCGGCGGCGTTCCACGCGGCCGAAAGAGGTGGGATCGCGTTGGGCTCCGTGAAGGCGAACATCGGACACCTGGACGCGGCGGCGGGCATCGCGCAGTTGGCCAAGACGGTTCTCATGCTGGAGAACCGGCTGCTCGTGCCGAGCCCCGGCGTGACCCGTCCTCACCCGGATCTGGCGCGCTCTCCGTTCCGTCTGGTGCTGCGGACATCCGAATGGCAGGTCCCCGCGGACGGCGTACCACTGCGCGCAGGCGTGACCTCGCTGGGGATCGGCGGTACGAACGTCCACGTGGTCCTGGAAGAGGCCCCACCGCCCCACCGCGCCACCAGGCCCCGGACGGCCCATGTCTTCACCGGCGAAGCCATGGGCGCGCTGAGACTGCCGGGACGGACAGCGGACGCGGCGGACGGGACGGGCAACGACGGGGCGCAGGACGGCGAGAGGCAGGGGCAGGAGAAGGACGTTTCGCTGGAGCACGCCCTGTCCGCTCTGGTCATCGACACGCTCGGTCTCAGCGGTCCCGAGGCACTCCATCAGTCGTACATCCTCGCCGGCGGCGACTCCCTGCACGCGGTGGATCTGCTGATACGGATGGGCGACCGGTTCGGCATCGACGTCCCGATCACCCGGTTCCTGGAGGACGTCCCGCTGAGCGAGTTGCTGCGACGGATCGCGGCGGACGCCGAGGCGGACCCGCTCGGTGACCTGATCGACGAGGTGGAGAGGGGTACGCCGCCTCGTTGACACCACCGAGAGGCAATCGCGTGCTGCGCTAAGCTCGCCCAAACGATCATGCGGTTCCCGTCGGAGCGTGGCCTCCCCCGCTCGGTCAGTGGTTTCTGCTTCACCCTCGGAGGTAACAGGTGATTCACCATGCAGATGCCCGCAACGGCGTTTTTGTGGGGAGAATAGCGGAACAGGACTTTCTCCTGAAGTGTGCGACCCGGAACAGTGACGACTTAACCGTTGTCTATCTGCACGGGATGGGCGGCATTGGGAAGTCCACTCTTCTCCGGAAGCTGGCAGGTGATGCCATGGTTCGACGGGGAAAGGTGACGGAGATCGACCTTGCGATAGAGATGTTCGATTTCTCCGATTTTCAGGCGGAGGTCCTGGAGGCACTGGCCGTCGAGGACGCCATCCTTCTCATAGACAGTTTCGATCGCGCGCAGCAATGGGAGAGCTGGCTGCGCTTCGTGCTCCGGCCGGCGAGACTCGGCAACGCCTTGGTGGTTGTCGCGAGCCGCGTGCCGCCGGACGTGAACTGGCGGACCGATCCGGAACTCAGCGGCACGCTCAAGGTCATCGAACTCAAGGAGATGGCCGACGGTGAAGCCCGTACCCTGATCAAGGAGAACGGCTTTCATCACGCCGAGATCCGCGGGCTGCTCGATCTCGCCTCCGGTCACCCGCTCGCCCTGGTGCTCGCAGCGGAGATGACCCGGCGGAGGAAATTCGGCAGCGGTCCCGTGAAGCCGGACGCCGCCTTCAATGGTGCCGTGCTCGACAAGGTTGTAGGAGATCTTCCTTCGCGCCTCCACCGGCAGGCACTCGAAGTATGCGCCATTGCTGAAAGCGCCAACGAAGAACTGCTGTGTTATGTGATCGACGGTGAAGTCGACGAGGTGTTCTCCTGGCTGCGCAGGCTTCCCTATGTGGAGGCGGGTGAAAAGGGTATTCGTGTGCACAGCCTCATCCGAGAGGTCGTGTCCGAGGACCTGAGGTGGCGGGACCCCGACAGATTCACCTTGTTGCACCAGAAGATCCACAGCTATCTGTTGATGAAGGTCAGAGCAGCGGACGATCCGGGCGCCATGGATGCGGCCAGAAACCTCGTCCATTCGTGCCGTGAGACGAGAACCAGGGCAAGTGCCCCTGTCTGTCAGGAGGCGAGCCGGTTCCTGGAGACCGATTACGAACCCGAGGATCGTGACAGAATAGTTGGACTTGTGGCGCAACGTGAAGGGCCGGAATCGGCCGCTGCGGTTGCCTACTGGCTCGATCGGCAGCCGTCGGACTTCCACGTCTACCGAGCGGTCGACAGTGGCGAACTGGTCGCCTTTTACGGGTTGCTGCACCTGGAGGAATCCGATCCGGACGCCGTGGCGAATGATCCCGTCGTCGCCGCGATATATGACTATGTCGACAGGCGTGGCGGAATGCGAGACGACGGCCAGATCCTCGTTTCCCGTTTCCAGGTCGATCTGGGATCCCGTGTCGCTCCGCCCGGAGTGGTGGACACGATGCAGGTCCGCACGATCGTCGAGTGGATCCGCTCCGAGCGGATGATCTGGTCGTTCATAGCGATTCGGAACCCGCGGGTCTGGTCGCGGCGGATAGCGTCGATCGGGCATCCGTTGATCGAGGAATTCCCGAATCTGGACGGCGCACCACTCGCGATCCATGGGCATGACTGGACCGAAGAACCTCTCGGAGACTGGGCCGATCGCAGCATCTTCGGAAAATTGAGTGGCAAATCGTCGCGGGGCGACCAAGGGGGACGGCGGAGCGCCGGGATGTCACGGGCCGACTTCCGTGCGGCGGTCCGAGACGCGCTGAAGAACCTGGAACGTGAGGACAGTCTGGAGAGAAATCAACTGTGCACCGCACAGGTCGCAGCGAGCGGGGCCGAGCTGAAGAGGATCTTGAGTGAGGCGGTGACGACACTTTCCAGGAACCCGAGAAACCGCAAGCATTTCGACGCCCTGTATGCCACATATTTCGTCGACACACCCAACCAGGAAGCCTCCGCCGCGCGGCTCGGATTGCCTTTCAGTACCTACAGAAGACACCTGACCAAAGGAATCGAGGAAGTGTCGGACTGGCTGTGGCACGACCGGCTCTCATCGGGCGGTGCGGCGAGATGAAGGGGCTCGCCGGCACCGCGCGTCCCTGGGTACCACGCCGCCAGGGCGATGAGGCGGCAGGGCGCGACGCGCGCTCTGCCGACTCGGCTGGAGATGCCTGGTCCTGTCCTGATGTGCGGGGTGTGCACACCCGTGGACCGCGACCTCAACTGACCACCGGTGATGAGCACTCATTGAACAGAGACTGATCAGGGAATGGGCTGGTGATCGCGGGCGAACGTCCATATGTTGAAAACGCCACTACGCGAGCGGAGCAGGTTCAGCGAGAGGAGCAGCCCCGATGTACGCGATCGGCTGGGGCCGGAACTGCAGGGCTCGTCAGGCGGAGGCGCAGGCGCAGCGGCAGCCCGCAGAGCGCTCCGTTGGGCCGTTCGCGCGGCTGCTGCCCACCTGAACAACCATCGACCTGCCAACGGGCCACAGGTCCCGGGGCGCATCCCTCCCGGTCTCACTCTCGGCCCTGCTCCGGCCTGAGCCCGGCCCGTGGCGAAGCCACAAGGCAGTGTCTGGATCGACCTCCCCCACATTCCGGTGCCGCAGAGCGGTGTGCCGGATGGCCGACCCTGAATCAGAGGTGGATGTGGTGCAACGCGCACATGAGACGGACACGGCGCTGTCGACGTCAACCGGCTCCGAACGGTGGCCAGTTGGGCGTCGAACGATCGGCTACGGACTGCTGGTCGCCGTGCCCCTGCTGGTCGGCGTCCTTCTCCTCGTCCAGGGCGTCGGTGGGCGACATCCCGCCACCGACAGCGCCCTGACGTTGGACAACCACGGTGCGGCCGCACTCCTGCTCGCCATCGCGGTGGTCGTGGGAGCGGCACACCTGGCGGGACGGCTCGCCGTGGTGCTGGGCCAGCCACAGGTGATCGGCGAGATCGTCATGGGAGTGGCTCTCGGCCCGACGCTCCTGGAGCGCCTGGTGCCCGGCACCGTCGAGTGGCTCTTCCCGCCGAATGTCATCGGCGGCATCAACGCCCTGGCTCAACTCGGTCTGATCTTCTTCATGTTCAGCACCGGACAGGAGGCGGTACGCAGCAACCGGGACCAGACGGGCCGTGAGGGGGTGCTCATCGCCCTCACCTCGCTCCTGGTGCCGTTCGTGGCCGGCCTGGCCGTCGGGCTCCCGCTGACCGCCCGCTTCGCGGGCACCGCGGGCGACAGCCTGACCTTCCCGTTGTTCCTCGGCTGCGCCCTCAGCATCACCGCTTTCCCCGTGCTGGCCCGCATCCTCATGGACCTGCGCATGGAGGGCGGGCGCGTCGGACGGCTCAGCCTCTTCGCCGCGGCCTTCGGAGACGCCCTGTGCTGGGTGCTGCTGACCGTCATCCTGCTGCTGGCGCAGGGACACGGCATGGTCAGCCTCTGGCGGTCCCTGCTGCTCAGCACCGGGGTGGCGGTCGTCATTCTGTGGCCCATACGGCTGTTGCTGGCCAAGGTGTTGCGCCGGCACGTGCGGCCGGGAACCCTGCTGGTCCTCACCATCGCGGTCGTCGGCATCGCAGCCTCCTCGGGCATCACCGCGCTCCTCGGCATCCACCAGTTGATCGGCGCCTTCCTGTTCGGCCTCGCCTGGCCGCCGGACCTGCCGTCCGAGTCGAACGTGAATCGCCCCCTCGGTGTCATGTCCCGACTTCTGCTGCCCTGCTTCTTCGTCGGGTTCGGTCTCTCCGTGGACCTCGGCGACCTGCCCCTCTCCTGGGGAACGCTCGGCACCCTGCTTCTGCTGCTGGCCGTCGCGGTGGTCACGAAGGTGCTCGGTGTCACCCTGGCCGGCCTGTTGTCCGGGATGGACCGCCGGGACTCGGCGACGCTCGGTCTCCTGATGAACGCGCGCGGGCTGACGGAACTGGTCGTCCTGGGCATCGGACATGACTCCGGACTCGTCAACGACCAGATGTTCGGCATCCTCACGATCGTCACTCTGGTCACCACCCTGATGACCGGCCCGGGAGTGCGCCGGCTCGGCGCCGCGCCGGTCCACGATCCGACCGGCTGATCCGGTGACGGCGACTGGATCGCGTCCTGGCGGCACCGTGGTCCAAGGAGTTTGTTCTGCCGCTGGTCATACGGGGTGCCAATGGTGGACGGATTGACGCTGAAGGCTGCGGTGAGCAGGGCGAAGTCACGGTACGGGCACACCGCGTCCGGATCATGCGAGGCCGTCCAAGCGCGGAGAAGTGCGAAAGGCAGGTACATGGTGTCGTCACATACTGTAGTCGTATGCGAGATGTGTGAAATGCCCATTCGGTGTGCGCCTTCGTCCGACGGAGTGACCCCTCGTTCCCGCTACTGCTCGAATGCCTGCCGTCAGCGCTCCTACCGGCGTCGGCAGCGGGTCACTCACGACGCGGTGCCGATCGGCTCGCCGCTGATGCACCTGAGCAGCTTCGTGGGCCGCACCGACGAGATGATCGAAGCCGGGCGCCTGCTGCAGAACGCACGCGTGCTGACGCTCACGGGACCGGGCGGAGTCGGGAAGACCCGTATGGCACTGGAACTCGCGAGCCGGGCGCAACGCGCCAGACGGTGTGCGTCGGCCATGGTCACACTCGAACAGGTGACGGACGTGGCGGAACTGCGGCGGCACCTGGCCGAGGCGGTGGGCGGGGCGGGCGTCACCGGCGGCAGCACGGGTGCCCAACAGTACGACGCCGAGCGCCTGTTGGTCCTGGACGGATGCGAGCACCTGCTCGACGACTGCGGCGACCAGCTCAGCAGACTGCTCCCGGCCCGACCTCATCTGCGGGTCCTGGTGACCAGCCGTGAGCCCCTGCGGCTGCCGGGCGAAACGGTCTTCTCGCTGGGCGGACTGACGATGCCCCGGCCGGACAGGGGCACCCCCCTCACCGAATGCCTGCGCTCGCATGCCGTCCTGCTCTTCCTGGACCGGGCGCGCACCATCGCCTCGGACTTCCAGCTCACCCAGGACAACGCGCCGTTCATAGGTGAGATATGCCGACGGCTCGAAGGCCTGCCACTGGCGATCGAGATGGCGGCCAGGCTGGTCCGGGTGTTTCCGCTCGCCGAGGTCGTCGAACGGCTCGACGACGTCCTGGGGTTGCTCACCAGCGGGTGGCGTCTGGCGGACAGCCGTCACCAGAGTCTGCGCGCCTCGCTCCAATGGAGCTATGACCTGCTGAGCCAGGAGGAGCGGCTGTTGTACCGGCGTCTGTCGGTGCTGCCCGGAGGATTCGGGGCCGGTGCCGCGGCGGCGGTCTTCCGCCCGAGCCGGGACAGCGCGGCCGAGACGGCGGAACTCCTCATCGCCCTGGAGGCGAAGTCGCTCATCATGCCTTGCGCCGGGCAGGGGGGCGCCGCCTGGTTCCGGATGCTGGAGCCCGTACGCCGGCACGGGCACGAACAGCTCGCGGCCGAGGGGGAGGAGGCGGAGACGTACGGCCTACTGCTCTCCTGGCTCACGGGGTTATGTGCTCCGCTCCACGAGAAGACCTACGTGCCGCCGGCGACACTGCGCCGCATCGCGACGGAAGGCGAGAACATCGCCCACCTGCTGGGGCGACTGCACCACGACGACGATCGCCACGCCCTGCTGGCCGGCGCGCTGGCCACAGCGGTGTTGTCCGAGCAGGACGGTGCCTATTCATCGTTTGATGTCATAGACCTGATTACGGACGCCGTGGGCCGTACATCCGATTCCTCCCTCTACCGCGGCATCGTGCTGGAGGGCGCCGCCATGGGGGCAGCGGGGCAAGGTGACTTCGTCACGGCTCTCCACCACGTCACCCAGGCGATCGAACGGGAACGGAGCCTGGCCAACGACCCCTTGCTGTGCAGACTGTTGCTCCTGCGCGGAACCTTCTATGAACTCGTCGACGAGGTCGACAGCGCGTCAGAGGATCTCCAGGAAGCCCTCGGCCTCGCCCGCCGCCCCGAAGACATCGTTGTCGTGGCGCAGTGCCGGAGCGGACTGGCCCGTGCGGATCTCAGGGAGGGCGCGCTCGGTGACGCCGAGCGGGGGTTGGGTGAGGCATTGCCCGTCCTGCGCGCCGCCAGGTCGCCGCGGGTGCTGCGCCCCGCGCTGATCACCGCCGGCATGCTCGCGCTGGAGAAGGGAGACCTGTCCGTCGCGGAGGGGTTCTTCACCGAGGTCATGGAGGAGAGCGCCGACCAGTCCCGGGAATTCGCGGGCGCGCTGGAAGGGCTCGCCCTGGTGGCTGCACGCACCTCCCATCACGAGGTGGGGCTCCGGCTGATCGGCGCGGTCACGGAGATCGGGCAGGAACGCCTGTGGGGCGGAGCGTGGTGGCGCACCCGGGTGCAGGCGGCCTACGCGGACGCCCTCCAGGCGCTGCCGGCCGGCCGTGCGGCGGCCGCTCTCCGCGCGGGCAAGGAGTCCAGGCGGAACCCGATCGTGGAGATCACCGTGGACCCGCGCAGGCAGGGTACGTCCGCTCCGTCCGCCGCCGACCTCCTGCTGAGCGCGAGGGAGCGGGAAGTGGTCGCGCTCGTCATGGATGGCCTGACCAATCGTCAGATCGCGGCGCGGCTGCATGTGTCGGTACGGACCGTGGAGACGCACATCCGCAACATCCGTACCAGCCACGGGCTTCGGTCTCGTGCCCACATCGCCGCGTGGGCCGCGGAGCGCGGGATGAACATGGAGTAGTGCCGCGAGCGGCGCGGAGGACGGAGTTGCCCGGGGCGGCCTCGGGGGCCCAGCGGTCTCTCCTCGGGGAGGCCCCTGCCTCCCCGGCCGCCCGGCGGCGCCTCCGATTCCCGCGTTCGTCGGAGCCGGTCGCGGTCGATGGTCTTGAGCCGGAGGAAGAGATTGATCCCGTTGTCGTTCGCTCAGCAACGCCTGTGGTTCATCGCGCAGTTCGAAGGCGTCGGCGCGCTCTACAACATGCCGTTGCCGCTTCGCTTCGAGAGCGCGCCGGACGTGGCCGCTCTGGAAGCCGCGCTGCGCGATGTGGTGGTCCGGCACGAGAGCCTGCGAACGGTCCTTCCCGAGTCGCACGGGGGTCCCGTCCAGCGGGTGCTGGACATCGACGAGGTCTCGCTCGCCCTTGAGGTGCGGGAGTGCGGCGACGAGGCGGAGCTGAGAGCGGCCGTCCGGGAGACCGCCGCCCATGCCTTCGACCTGGCGTCGGACATCCCGATACGGACCTGGCTGCTCCGCGAACCGGGCGGAGTCTGCGTCCTGGTGCTGTTGCTGCATCACATCGCCGCCGACGGATGGTCGTTGGGCCCCCTGTTCGGAGATCTCTCGACCGCCTATGCGGCACGCACGAGGCAGGCGGCGCCCGACTGGGCACCGCTGCCGGTTCAGTACGCCGACTACGCGGTCTGGCAGCGGACGGTGCTGGGCTCCGCCGAGGACCCGACCGGTGAGCTGGGACGGCAGTTGAGCCATTGGCGCGGCGTCCTGGAGGGACTGCCGGAGGAGCTGGCCCTGCCGTACGACCGCCCACGGCCCGCGGTGCCCTCGCGGCGCGGTGGCTCCGTGCACTTCGACGTGGACCGCGAAGTGCACGCGCAACTGGTCCGGTTGGCCGCCGAGTGCCGGGTGAGCCTGTTCATGGTCGTCCAGGCCGCCGTGGCGGTGCTGTACACGCGACTGGGCGCGGGGCACGACATTCCGCTGGGAACGCCGGTGGCGGGCCGGGGCGAGGAGGCACTCGACGACCTCGTGGGATTCTTCGTCAACACACTGGTGCTGCGCGCGGACACGTCCGGCGATCCGTCGTTCGTGGAACTGCTCAAGCGGGTGCGGGCGGTCGACCTTGAGGCGTACGCGCACCAGGAAGCACCTTTCGAAAGCATCGTCGAGCACCTGAATCCCACCCGCCTGGCAGCACGTCATCCCCTGGTGCAAACCGTGGTCACCCTCAACACCCGGGCGTCGGAACCGATCCGTATCGGAGATCTGGCCTGCCGTCTGGAGGAAGTCGACCTGAACGTCGCCAAGTTCGATCTCTTGTTCGGCTTCACCGAGAGGCGGTCCGCCGACGGTGACGTGCAGGGCATCAGTGGATTGATCGAGTTCGCGGCGGACCTCTTCGAAGAGCAGACCGTGGACACGCTCGCACGCCGGCTCCTCCGTGTCCTCTCGGCCGTCGCGGCCCGGCCCGGCCTGTCCCTCGGCGCGATCGACTTCCTCGAGCCCGACGAACGGGAGCACCTGCTGGCGGACGGCAAGGGTCCGGCGTCGGACCCGCTGACCGAGCAGGGGGTGCACCGACTCTTCGAAGACCAGGTGGAAGCGAGGCCTGACGCCGTCGCCGTGACCACCGGCGAGGAGACCCTCACCTATGCGGGGCTCAACACCCGAGCGAACCGGCTGGCCCACCGGCTGATCGCCAGAGGGATCGCCTCCGAGGACACGGTGGCGGTCCTGATGGACCGGGGCATCCGGCAGGTCGTCGCGACGCTGGCCATCGCCAAGCTGGGCGCCACACTCGTGCCGTTGGACGGCCGCTCGCCGCTCTCCCGCCTGGAGACCGTGATCGAGGACGCGCAGGCGTCACTGCTCCTCGTCGACCCCACTCACCGGGGTCACCCCGTCACCGGGACCGGCCGGTGCGAAGCCGTCGACACCGGTGACATCGGGGATGAATTGGCCGCGTTCGGCGGGAGCGACCGGAATCCGGTGGTCGCCGTCCACCCCGATCAGCTCGTCCACGTGATGTACACCTCGGGTTCCAGCGGCACGCCCAAGGGCGTCGGCATCACCCATCGCAATGTCGTGGACCTGCTCGGCAACGGAAGGTTCTGGAAGGGCAGCCACGAGAGAGTGCTCCTCCACTCGCCGAGTGCGTTCGACGCCTCGACGACGGAATTCTGGGGTCCCCTGGTGACGGGCGGCGCGATCGTCGTCCACCCGCCGGGCCCCCTCGACGTCGCGACCTTCGTCTCCACGGTCGCCGCCCTGCGGCCCACGGTCGTCCAGGCTCCCTCCGGGCTGTTCCAACTCCTCGTGTCCGAGGACCCGAAGAGCCTCCGGGGCGTGCGCGAGGTGTGGACCGGCGGTGACGTCGTCTCCCCGGCCGCCACGCGCCGCCTGCTGCGAGCCTGCCCACAGACGGACGTCGTCGCCGTCTACGGCCCCACCGAGACGACGGCCATGAAGACGTGGCACGTCATGACGGACGCGGACGAGGTCCCCGCCGTCGTCCCCCTCGGACGACCGCTGGACAACGCCACGGTCCTGGTTCTGGACGAGCACCTCCAGCCTCTCCCGGCTGGTGTGACCGGCGAGTTGTACATCGCCGGGCCCGGCCTGGCCCGTGGCTACCTGGGCCGCCCGGCATCGACGGCCGACCGTTTCGTCGCCTGCCCGTTCGGCGGACCCGGCGCCCGCATGTACCGGACCGGCGACCGGGCCCGCCGCAAGCCCGACGGCGTCCTGGAGTTCGCCGGCCGGGCGGACGACCAGGTGAAGCTCCGCGGATTCCGCGTGGAACCGGGTGAGATCGAATCCGTCCTGGCCGAGCACCGCGCGGTGAGCCATGCCGTGGTCGTCGTGCACACCGCAGCCTCCGGCGACAGACACCTCGTCGCCTACGTGACCGGCGCCCCGCGGCCGGACGCCGACGAACTGCGCGCGTACGCCGCTCGCCACCTGCCCGAGTACATGGTCCCGTCCGTGGTGATCCCGTTGGACAGAATGCCGCTCACCGCCAACGGGAAGGTCGACCGCACGTCGCTGCCCGACCCCGAACCCTCTTTCGCGAAGGGCGGTCGCGCCCCGCGCACGCCCACGGAGGAGGCCATGTGCCGCCTCTTCGCCGAGACGCTGGCGCTGGAGAAGGTCAGCATCGACGACGACTTCTTCCACCTCGGCGGACACTCCTTGCTGGCCACAAGACTGGTCAGCCGTATCCGGTCCGCACTGGGCATCGAGCTGTCGGTCCGAGCTCTCTTCCAGAACGCGAACGTCGCTGCCCTGACGCATCACCTGACCGCCACGGAGTCCTCGCGAACGGCCCTGCTGATACCCCTCCGATCCGAGGGCGCACACACCCCCCTCTTCTGCGTGCATCCGGGTGCGGGCATCGGGCGGGTGTACACCGCGCTCCTGGATCCGCTGAGGGCCCAGCAGCCCGTCTACGCGCTCCAGGCCCCCGTCTTCGGGACCGGGGACAGTGCGGTGAAGAGTGTCGAGGAGATGGCCGCCGCATACGTCGACCTGGTCCGCGCCGTGCTGCCCACCGGCCCCTACCGACTCCTCGGCTGGTCGTTCGGGGCGGTCGTCGCCCACTCCATGGCGGTGCGCCTTCAGAACCTCGGTCAACAGGTCACACTGCTGGCTCTGTTGGACGGCTACCCGCCCCTCGGAGACACGCGCGAGGAGATCGGCCCCGGGGACGAGGTGGCCCAACTCCTCGTCTCCCTGGGGTACTCGAGGCCGTCTGTGCGCAACGAGGCGTCGGCGAAGAGCGGTTCGGCGCCCGTCACCGACCTCGGTGACGGGCCGCTGGCGGGTCTCGAAGAGGAGTCCGTCCGCGACCTCGCGAGGACGCTGGCCCACCACGTGGCACTGGCGGGCGCACACACCCCGAAGGTCTACCGGGGGGACGCCGTGTTCTTCACCGCACGATTGAGCCATGAGCCAGAAGCGGCGGAGGCTTGGCGACCCTACCTGACCGGTGAGTTGGAGCGCCTCGAAGTCGACTGCGAGCACGGGGACATGATGAGCACGCGGCACGCGGCAGTGATCGGCGACATGCTCGCCCGCAGGCTGCGGGAGCCGGGGCCTTGAGGCCCCCGACCTGGTGCACCGGGCCGGGTACCGCGACAGCCCGGCGGCGTAGCGCGTAACTGTGGCGATCACCGATGTCGCCCACGGACCTCGGGACGGATTCTGTCCCGGAGGAACCAGAGGAAGCAGGGCACCGAACCCAGAGTTGCGCTTCCCTGTGGTGCTGCCCCAGAGGCCGCAGGGCGCCCGTCTCGGCTCGGCCGGCAGGCCTGCTCCACCCGCCGCCGGCACGGTCGGACCGTCCGCGCAGCCCCTACGACGTCGAGCCTCGTGACACTGCCGCCGGGCCCGGAGCAAGGATCTGGAGAGGTACTCATGTCTGATTCCAAGCACGACGTAAGGGCGGGCCACGACGGAGCACGCCGCGCTCAGAACGTGTCATTGGCCCTTCGCTGCGCAGGCCCCTTGGATGTGGCAGCGCTCGATCAGGCCTTCGCCGAAGCGGTCGAACGACACGAGAAGGGCTGGGCGGATCCGCCCGTTCTTCGGACGAACGAAGCGCTTGGAGATTTCGACTCGGCGATACGGGACGCCCTGGCCGAACCCATCGACCTCGCCATCGGCCCGCCCGTGCGCGCGCACCTGTTCGCCGCGGGTCCGGAGCAGCACATGCTCGTACTCGTGGCCCACCGCACACTGGCGGACGAACGCTCCCTGAGGCTGCTGTGGCGGGACCTCGCCCACGCCTACGAGGCGCGCACCGCCGGCTCGTCCCCCGACTGGTCCGCGATCGACGAGACGGAACCCCGGCAGTCCTACGGGGAACCCGAGGGCGAACACGGGACGGCGGATCATCTCGCTTACTGGAAGACCCAGTTGAACGGAGTGCCCGAGCAGCTGAGCCTTCCGGCCGACCGGCCACGCCCGGCTGAGCCCTCGTACCGCGCCGACCGGATACCCGTGCGTATCGGCGCGCGGTCGCACGCCCGGCTGGCGGAGTTGGCGGAGGCCTCCGACGCGAGCCTGCTCATGGTGCTGCATGCCGGGCTTGCGGCCCTGCTGTCCCGTATGGGGGCGGGCGACGACATAGTGATGGGTCAACCGACGCCGGGATCCGTCCACGCACCGGACCTGTCGGCCGGAGGGCGCGGCAACGCGCTGGTGGTGCGGACCGACACCTCCGGCGACCCGTCGCTGTCCGGGCTCGTGCAGCGTGTACGGGACACGACGCTGGCCGCCCGTGCGCACCAGGACGTGCCGTTCGAGTACCTCGCGGACCTGGTCGGACCCGCCGGATCCCTCGCTCACCGTCCGCTGTTCCAGATCATGATGTCCCTGGAGCCCGTGGCGGATCGCCGCCATGTGGCCGCCGGCCTGCGGATGGACGTGGCAGACGCCCCGAGCACCGTGACGCGGTTCGACCTGCACTTCGACCTCGTCGACGAGGGGCAGGGAGCGGACGGGCACGCCGGTGTCACCGGCAGCGTCGAGTTCGCCACCGACCTGTTCGACCCGGACAGCGTGCGGGCGCTGGTCGAACGGTGGATTCTCCTGCTGGACGCCGCCGTCGACGATCCCGACCGGTCACTCGGTCTCGTGGACGTCCTGACGGCGGCCGAACGGGACCTCGTGCTGGGGAAGTGGAGCGGCAGCGGCGAACAGGAGAGCAACGCGACGCTGCCCGACCTCTTCGCGGCACAGGTGGCGCGCACGCCGGACGCCGTGGCGGTGGTCTGCGGAGACGTCACGGTCTCGTACGCGGAACTGGACGCCCGCGCAAATCGGCTGGCACGGTTGCTGATCCGTTCCGGCGTCCGGCCCGAGTCGCTCGTCGCGGTGATGATGGAGCGGTCCGTCGACCTCGTGGTCGCCCTGCTGGCGGTGCTGAAGGCGGGCGGAGCCTATGTCGCGGTGGACCCCGGGTATCCCGACGAACGCGTCCGGGACATCCTGGCGGACGCTCGGCCGGTCACGGTCCTGGCGGACAGAGAGGCGAGGGACCGCTTCGCACTGTCCGACCCGGACGGCGTTGACGGCTCCGTGCCGGAGTGGATCCTGCCGGTGGAAGCGGACGCGGAAGCGGGAGCACGGGACGCGACGGCGGGCCCGGACGGCCGAGCCGTCACCGACGCGGAGCGGTTGTCGCCGTTGCGGGCCGAGCATGCGGCCTACGTCATCTACACGTCAGGGTCGACCGGCAAGCCGAAGGGTGTCGTCGTCCCGCAGGCGAACGTGGGCCGGTTGTTCGCGGCCGTGTCCGATTGGTTGCAGCCCCGACCCGGGGATGCTTGGACGTGGTTCCACTCCTTCGCGTTCGACTTCTCCGTCTGGGAGTTCTGGGGAGCCCTGCTGTCCGGCGCACGGCTGGTGGTGGTGCCGCTGGAGGTGTCACGGTCGCCCCGGGAGTTCTTCGCGCTGCTGGCACGCGAAGAGGTCACCGTGCTCAGCCAGACGCCCTCGGCGTTCTACCAGCTGATGCAGGCGGAGGCCGAGGACCCGGAGCTGGGGGCACGGCTGGCGCTGCGCTGGATCGTGTTCGGCGGGGAGGCGCTGGACGAGAGCCGGCTGGAGCCGTGGCACGCCCGGCACCGCGGGACCGGCCCGGCGATGGTGAACATGTACGGACCCACGGAGTTCACCGTCCACGGCAGCTGCCATGCGCTGGACGAGACTGGGTTCGGTGGGCGCGGCGCCGACGGCGCGAGCCTGATCGGCCGCGGTTTGCCGGGGCTGCGCACCTACGTGCTCGACGGGGCGCTGCGGCCGGTGCCGCCGGGAGTCGTCGGTGAACTCTACGTGTCCGGTGGTCAGTTGGCGCGGGGCTACCTCGGGCGGCCGGCGCTGACGGCGCAGCGGTTCGTCGCCGATCCGTACGGATCCGGGGGCGGGCGCCTGTACCGGACGGGCGATGTCGTCCGGTGGACCGCGGACGGGCTGCTGGAGTACCTGGGCCGGGCCGACCAACAGGTGAAGATCCGCGGGTTCCGCATCGAACCCGGGGAGATCGAAGCAGTCCTCCACGGCCACCCGGGCGTGGCACGGGCCGTCGTCGTGGCCCGCGAGGACCGCCCCGGCGACAAACGGCTGGTCGCCTACGTCGTCCCGGAATCCGCTCCGGGCCACCTGGACGAGCAGGCCGAACAGGACCACGTGCACGACTGGCGGCTGCTGTACGACTCGGTGTACAGCGATGCCGCCCAAGCGCCCGTCGGCGACAACTTCACGGGCTGGAACAGCACCTATGACGGACGCCCCATCCCCCTCCCCGAGATTCGCGAATGGCGTGACGCCACCGTGGCGCGCGTCCTCGAACTGCGCCCCCGCCGCGTCCTGGAGATAGGCGTCGGCACAGGACTCCTCCTGTCGCGCATCGCTCCGCACTGCGAGGCCTACTGGGGTACGGACATCTCCGAGTCCGTGGTCGAGGAGGTACGGCACTGGGTGGCAGGGGATCCGGCGCTCGCGTCCAAGGTCGAACTGCGGACCCAGGCAGCGCACGAGACCGGGGGAATCCCCGAGGGCTACTTCGACGCGGTGATCCTCAACTCCGTCGTGCAGTACTTCCCCAGCGCCGACTACCTCCACCAGGTCCTGCGCTGGGCGGTGGGAACGCTGGCTCCGGGAGGAGCGGTGTTCGTGGGCGACGTCCGCAACCCGCGCCTGCTGCGCGCGCTGACCACCGCCGTCCACGTGGGCCGGGCGCAGGACACGAGCGACGTGCCCGCACTGAGGCGTCAGGTCGAGCACGCCCTGATGACGGAGAAGGAACTGCTCGTCGATCCCGACTTCTTCCACGCACTCGCCCGGCGGGAGTCAGATCTCGCCGGTGTGGATCTGCGTGTCAAGCGGGGCGCCCACCACAACGAGCTGACCAGATACCGGTACGACGTGGCGCTGCACAAACGGGGAGGGAACCTCCTGCCGATCGCCGACGTGCCGCGGGTGGACTGGTCGGAGCTCGGCACCCTCCCCGCCCTTGAGGACCGGCTCACCGCCGCGGCACCGCCCGCACTGCGGGTCACCGACGTCCCCAACACCCGTGTGCTGCGGGAGGTGGCGCTCGCCGAGGCGATCCGGAGCGGTCACACCCTCGACGACGACACGCGGGACGGCACCGGCACGCCCGACGACCTCGAAGCGTTCCACGACCTCGGAGGCAGGCTGGGCTACTGGGTGGGTGTCGCCTGGTCCGGCACTCCCGACGCCGTCGACGTCACCTTCGTACGCGCGGACCGGACGGCCACCGCGGCGCCCGTCGGCGCGCACCTGCCCACCCGCACGGACAGTGCCACCACCCCGCTGTCGGCATGGACGTCCGATCCGCGCAAGGCCTCGGCCGCGAGCACCCTGCCGTCGACTCTGCGGGACTTCGCCGGCGAGCGACTGCCGGCGTACATGGTGCCCGTCGCGTTCGTGGCGCTGGACCGACTGCCGCTCACCAGGAACGGCAAGCTCGACCGGGCGGCGCTCCCCGCACCCCGGTTCGACGCGTCCACGGGCCGGGGACGGACGGCGCGGACCCCGCACGAGGAGATCCTGTGCGCCATGTTCGCGGACATCCTGGGGGTGCCCGAGGTCGGCGTGGACGACGGGTTCTTCGACCTGGGAGGCCACTCGTTGCTGGCCACGCGTCTGGTCAGCCGGATCCGCAGCGCCCTGGGCGTGGAGGTGCCCATACGGACCGTGTTCGACAGGCAGACGGCCGCTGGCATCGCCGCCTGGCTCGCGCGGGCGGGCGTCGCACGTCCGGAGGTGATGGCGCGTGACCACTCGCAGGACATGCCGCTGTCCTACGCCCAGCAGCGGCTGTGGTTCCTGGGCGAGCTGGAGGGCCCGAACACGACGTACAACGTGCCCGTGGCACTGCGGCTCAAGGGCGAACTGGACATCGCGGCCCTGTCGGCAGCGCTCGGCGACGTCGTCGCCCGGCACGAGAGCCTGCGCACGCTGTACCGGACCGTCGACGGGCTGCCACGGCAGCACGTCCTCGACGCGGAGACGGCGGATCCGCGGCCGGACATCGTTGACGTCGCCCCGGAGGAGGTGGAGGAGGCCGTCCTGCGGGCCGCGTCGTACGTCTTCGACCTGACCGTGGACCTGCCCGTGCGGATGACCCTGCTCAGGGTGGGCCCCGCCGACCACGTCCTCGTCCTGCTGATGCACCACATCGCCTTCGACGGCTGGTCCCTGAAGCCGCTGTGGCGCGACCTGTCGCTCGCCTACGGGCACCGGTCCGCGGGCCGGGAGCCCGCGTGGACGCCCCTGCCCGTGCGGTACGTGGACTACGTGCTCTGGCAACGGGACCTGCTCGGCGAGGCGGACGATCCGGACAGTGTGCTGAGTCGGCAACTCTCCTACTGGACCCAGCAGCTGGCGGACCTCCCCGACGAGTTGACCCTGCCTTCGGACCGCCCGCGGCCGGCGCTGGCGACCCACCGGGGCGCGGTGGCAGACGTGTCGGTCCCGCCCGAGCTGTACGCCCGGCTGACGAAGGTGGCGGCCGAGCACGGAGTGACCCTGTTCATGCTGCTGCAGGCCGGACTGGCGGTCCTCGTCTCCAGGCTCGGCGGGGGCGACGACATCCCCATCGGCAGCCCGATCGCGGGTCGTACCGACGAGTCCCTGGACGACCTCGTCGGGTTCTTCGTCAACACGCTGGTCCTGCGCACCGATGTCTCCGGCGACCCGACCTTCGCGGAGCTGCTCGGACGCGTCAGGGAGACCGGCCTCGCCGCGTTCGAGCACCAGGACGCGCCGTTCGAGCGGCTGGTCGAGGACCTCGCCCCGACCCGCTCGCTGGCCAGGCATCCGCTCTGCCAGGTGGTGCTGACCGTGCAGAACGCCGACCGCGCCGACCCCGAGTTCCCGGGTCTCCAGACGGACCGCCACCCGATGGGGTTCGCGCCGGCC
Source organism: Streptomyces sp. WAC07094 (assembly GCF_036320405.1). NCBI lineage: Bacteria > Bacillati > Actinomycetota > Actinomycetes > Kitasatosporales > Streptomycetaceae > Streptomyces > Streptomyces sp. WAC07094. The sequence goes on along the minus strand of NZ_JAVMJZ010000003.1, from coordinate 137,996 downwards.
CAGTTCGACCTGAACTTCGAGTTCACCGAGCGGGTCGGTCCGGGCGGGCGCCCGGACGGCCTGGACGGACGCATCATCTTCGCGACCGACCTGTACGACCGGAGCACCGCGGCGGACCTGGGGGCACGCCTGCTGCGTCTGCTGGCGGCCGCGGCGAACGATCCGCACGCGCCCGTGGAACGCCTCGACCTGATGTCGGACGCCGAGCGGGAACAGCTGCGGCTCTTCGCGAACGGGCCGCGCACGAGCCTCCCTTCGGCGTCTGTGGCGCGGCTCTTCGAGGAGCAGGCGGACCGCACACCGCACGCGCCGGCGGTGGTGGACGGGGACGACTCCCTCACCTACGCCGAACTGGACGCCCGCGCGAACCGGCTCGCCCATGCGCTCAGAGAGCGCGGGGTGGGCCCCGAGCGGCCCGTCGTGATGCTGCAGGAGCGGTCGGCGGCCGTGGTGGTGTCGATCCTGGCGGTCCTGAAGGCCGGGGGCTACTACGTGCCCCTGCCCACGGCGTTCCCGGTGGCCCGCATGCGGTGGGTCCTCAACGACACGCGCGCACCGGTGCTCCTGACGGACCGTGCGCACCTGGACCATCCGCTGGTGACCGGGAGCGACGTTCCCGTGGTGAGGGCCGACGACCCGCGGGACCTGGCGGAGGCGCCGGAGCACCGCCCCGGCGTCCCGGTCCACCCCGACCAGTTGCTGTACGTGATGTACACGTCGGGTTCCACCGGAGCGCCCAAGGGAGTGGGAGTCAGCCACCGCAACGTGGCCGCCTTCGCCGCCGACCGGCAATGGCGTCCCCGCGACCGCGAGGCGACGCTGATGCACTCGCCGCACGCGTTCGATCCGTCGACGTACGAGCTGTGGCTGCCGCTGCTGTCCGGCGGGCGGGTCGAGGTGGCGCCGACCGGCATGCTGGACGCGGACGCGATGGGCGCGGCCGCCGGCCGGGTGTCGTCGGCGGTGTTCGCGGCGGCCCTGTTCAACGTGCTGGCGGAGGAGGCGACCACCGCGATGGGCCGGCTGGGGCTCGTCTGGTCCGGCGGCGACGTGATCTCCCCGGCCGGTGTGCGCAGACTCCTCGCCACCGGACCGGACGTCGTGGTCGGCAACGCCTACGGCGCGACGGAGACCACGGTCATCTCCACGTGGTACCCGATGCGGCCCGGAGACCCGGTCACCGGCACCGTGCCGGTCGGAGTGCCGATGGACGGCACACAGGTCCACGTGCTCGACCGCCGGCTCCAGCCGGTGCCAGTCGGGGTGCCGGGGGAGATCTACGTCGCCGGATCCGGCCTCGCCCGAGGCTATCTGGGCCGCCCCGACCTGACCGCGGAACGCTTCGTGGCGGGCCCCGCGGGCGAACGCATGTACCGGACCGGAGATCTGGGCCGCTGGCGCCACGACGGGAACCTGGAGTTCGTGGGCCGCGCCGACGACCAGGTCAAGGTGCGCGGATTCAGGGTCGAGCCCGCCGAGGTGACGGCGGCGCTGCTGGACCTGCCCGACGTCGGCCAGGCCACCGTCATGGTGCGCGAGGAGACCGGCCGGACCCACCTGGTGGCCTACGTCGTGCCCGAGGACGGGGCACCGATGCCCGCGCCCGACGCGGTGCGCGCCGCGCTGGCCGAGACCCTGCCCGACTACATGCTCCCCGCCGCCGTCGTCCCGCTGGACCGGCTTCCGCTGACCGGCAACGGCAAGCTCGACCGCGGCGCCCTGCCGGCCCCCGCCCTCGTGACCGTCTCCGGTGGGCGCGAGCCGCGGAACGACCGCGAGAAGGTCCTCTGCGCCCTCTTCGCCGAGATCCTGGGTGTGCCCAGGGTCAGCGTCGACGACGACTTCTTCGAGCTGGGAGGGCACTCTCTGCTCGCGACCCGGCTGGTGAGCCGTATCCGCACGGAACTCGGCGCCGAATGCGACCTGCGGGCCGTGTTCGACGCCCCCACCATCGCCCGTCTCGTCGACCGGCTCTTCACCGTGAAGGCGGCCCGGCCGGCGCTGAGGCCGCGGCCGAGGGTCCCGCACGTGTCCTGATCCCTGCGCTCTTCGCACCGATGCGGTCCGCGTTCCCTCGTCGTGACACGAGCGGGGCGCGGACCTTCTGCATGCCCCGGGCACGGCCGAAACGGTCCGCCGCACCACACGGCCCCGACCGGTTTGCGGTCCACCGCATCACCGCTCCCGCTGGACGACACGTAACGGCGGCGAACGCCGATGCCCGTGCGACCTGCGCGATCGAACATGAGTAGCGGAAGGACACGGGTACGCAGGAAGCCGCGGGACGGGCCGGGAGGCATCGCGCCCGGCCACCGCGTACGGGTCCTGGCCGAACGTGCCCCCTATGACCCCCTCATCTCCACCGTCGGGAGCGTCACATGAGCTGGACCGAACACAGAGACACGGCCGCAGACCTGGCCGCGTACGCGGCCTTCCTGGAGATCGCCGAGGGGCTCGGGCTGTCCTCCCTGCTGGACCGGGACGAGGCCTTCACCCTCGACGAGGTGATGTCCGCGGCGCGGCTCGCCGAGCCGGCGGCCGCCGAGTTCCTGAAGGCGCTCGTCGCGGCCGGACTGGTCCAAGAGGGCGCGGAGGAGCGGCAGTTCGCGCCCTGTGCGGACATGGCGGCCAAGCGCTACGCGGCCGGCTATCTGTCCTGGTCGCTCGATGCGAACCGCCCCTACATCGACCACGCTCCCGAGATCCTGCGCGATCCCGACACCGCCCGCGGGCAGTACCGGCGAGACGGCCGTCGTGTCGCCGTCTCCTCCCGGTGGATCGGCTCCCAGGGCTTCTACCCCGGTGTCATCGAGGAGATCGTCAGCCGCAAGCCCCGCCGTATCGTGGACCTCGGCGCGGGCGCCGGCGGCCTGCTCATCCATCTGCTCGGCTCCCTGCCGGACAGCACCGCGCTCGCGCTCGACCTCAGCGCGGCGGCCTGCGACGAGGCCCGGCGGGCGGCGGAGGAGGCGGGCGTGGGCGACCGCCTGGAGATCGCCCACCGCTCCGTCGAGTCCCTCGTCGACGACGCCTCACCCGTGCGCGGAGCGGATGTCGTCCACGCCGGATTCGTCATGCACGACGTGTCGAGCACCCCCGACGTCCTCGACGGCGTCCTGCGCGCCTGCCGCACCTCTCTCGCCGACGGCGGCTGTCTTGTCGTCACCGACGCGGTGCCCTACGCCTCCGGAGAGGGTGAGCGCTCCTTCAGCGCGCTGTTCACCTACCTCCACGCCGGCTCGATGGACGTCCGGCTTCCCGCCGAGGACGAATGGACCGAGGCGTTCCGCCGGGCCGGCTTCTCCGACGTGCGGTGCACCCGGCTGCCCATGCCCGGCAGCCGCGTCTTTGTGGCCAAGGCCTGAGGCCCGACCGACCCACCCCGGCCGGCGGGCGACGCCCCGTGCGATCGGACAGATCTCAACTCGGCGCACAGGTAGTGGCGTTCGGGTGCCCCGACGGCTCGGGACAGGAGCGAGTGTGGACAAGGCCACCGACGAGAGCACCATGAGGGCGCGCGCCCTGTACGAGGCGCGGGCCACGGGCGTGCCCATCGCGCCCTTCACCGACACCCACCCCGCCCTCGCGGCCGAGGACGGATACGCCGTCCAGCGCGAGCTGGTCGCGCTCCTGCTCACCGACGGCGACCGGATCGTCGGCTACAAGGCGGGGCTCACCTCCATACCGATGCAGGAGATGTTCGACACCTGTACGCCCGACTACGGCCCGGTGCTGGCGTCGACCGTGCACGCCTCCGGCGCACGCCTTCCGGTCTCGGCGTTCATCGCGCCCAAGGTGGAGGCGGAGATCGTCTTCCGGCTAGGACGGCCGCTGCGCGGCCCCGGCGTCACCGTCGAGGAGGCCCGGGCGGCCGTCCGCGAGGTCATGGCCGGACTGGAGATCGTGGACTCCCGCATCCAGGATTGGCGCATCCGGCTCGCGGACACCATCGCCGACCTCGCGTCGAACGGCGCCGTCGTACTCGCCGAACCCCAGCCCGCCGGCCCGGACCCGGACCACCGGCTCACCGGGATGGTCTTCACGCGCAACGGCGAACCGGTGGCCACCGGTGCAGGGGCCGCCGCGCTGGGCGACCCGGTGGCGGTCGTCGCCTGGCTCGCCAACACGCTCGGCGCGCAGGGCGTGACCCTGGAAGCGGGCCACCTGATCATGACCGGCGCTCTGCACGCCGCCGTGCCGATGCGGAGCGGCGACACGTTCGTCGCGGAGTTCGACCGGCTCGGCACCGTCACCCTGCACGTCGACGACAGCGACGACGCGGGACAACCTCCCCACCCGGAAGGTCGATGAAGCGATGAAGCGACAGGGACGACCGACCGTGGCGGTACTCGGCGCCGGACTGATCGGTGTCGACCTCGCCGCCAAGATCATGCGCTCGGACCTGCTCGACTGCGGGCTCGTCGCGGGCCGAGACCAGCGCACCCCCGGCCTCCGGCAGGCCGCCGACCTCGGCATCGCCACCTCCGCGGACGGCGTCCGGTCCGTCCTGGAGGCCGAGACCCCCTTCGACATCGTCTTCGACGCGACCAACGCCATGGCCCACGCCGAACACGCGGAACTGCTCGGCCGGTCCCGGATCCTCCTCGTCGACCTCACGCCGAGCAGGGTCGGCCGGATGATCGTGCCCAGCGTCAACGGCACGGACGTGCCGGAGCACGGAGACGTGAACATGGTCAGCTGCGGCGGCCAGGCGGCCGTACCGATCCTGCACGCGATCACCCGGCTCCACCGGGTCGACCACGTGGAGGTCGTGACCACCGCCGCCGGGCTGAGCGTCGGGCGGTCCACCCGGCTCAACCTCGACGAGTACGTCGACACCACTCAGGAGGCGGTGCGGACCTTCACCGGCGTCAAGGGCGTCAAGGCGATCCTCAACGTCAGCCCGGCCCGCCCCCCGGCCACCTTCCGCGTCGCGATGACCCTGATCGGGGACGGTCTGGACGCCGGCTCGGTGCGGGACGCCGTCGACGAGGCAGCCGCGGACGTACAGGCCTTCGCCGCGGGCTTCGCCGTGTCGGCCTGCGTGGTGGCCGACGGCAGGGCCTTCGTGGCCGTGGAGGTCAACTCCCGCGGCGACCGCCTCCCCGCCTACGCGGGCAACCTCGACATCATCAACTCCGCCGCGATCAAGGTCGCCGAGCGGCACGCGGCCCAGGCGTTCACCCTCGCCGAGGAGAAGACGGCATGAACCCATCGACACCGGCCGAACCGTCCGCGGACGGCCGCGGCGACGTCCTCGTCCACGACCCCTCCCTGCGCGACGGCCACCACGCGGTGCGCCACCAACTCGGCGCCGAGCAGCTGCGGGCCTACGCGGAGGCCGCCGACGCCGCCGGAGTCCCGGTGGTGGAGGTCGGACATGGAAACGGCCTCGGCGCCTCCTCCCTCCAGGCGGGACAGGCCCGTCTCAGCGACGACGAGATGCTGGCCGTCGTACGCGAGGCGCTCACCCGGAGCCGCATGGGCGTGTTCATGCTGCCCGGCTGGGGCACCACCGCGGACCTGCGCAAGGCCATCGCGCACGGCGTGGACGTCGTTCGTATCGGCACCCACTGCACCGAGAGCGACCTGGCCGAACGCCACCTCGGCTTCCTGCTCGAAGCCGGCGTCGAGGCACAGGGCGTGCTCCTCATGAGCCACATGGCGCCCCCTGAGCGGCTGGCCAAGGAGTGCGCGCAGCTCGTCAGCTACGGGGCGAGCGCGGTCGGCATCTTCGACTCGGCCGGCCACTACCTGCCCGACGACGTGACCGAACGCATCACCGCCATCCGAACCGCCGTCGACGTGCCGGTGGCCTTCCACGGCCACAACAACCTCGGCATGGCGGTCGCCAACTCCGTCGCGGCTGTCGCCGCCGGCGCGACCACCCTCGACGCCTGCGCCCGGGGCTTCGGCGCGGGCGCAGGCAACACGCAGCTGGAAGTCCTCGTACCGGTGCTGGAACGCATGGGATACCGCACGGGCATCGACCTGTACGGGCTGCTCGACGCGGCGGACATCGCCGAACGCCACCTGATGCCGGCGCCGCCCACCATCGACTCGGTGGCCGTCGTCAGCGGACTCGCCGGCGTCTTCTCCGGCTTCAAGACCCGCGTCCTGGACATCTCCCGGCGTGAGGGCGTCGACCCCCGAGACGTCTTCTTCGAACTCGGCAGGCGTCAGGCGGTGGCCGGACAGGAGGACCTGATCGTGGACGTCGCCCTCGGCCTGCGCCAGGGCCGCCTCGACTGAGTGCGCGCCCCCGGCCGCCACCCCCAGAAAGGCAGACCGTGTACGAAGTGCTCAAGGGCATCTTGGTGGACGACCTCCAGGTGCGGGAGGAGGACATCCTGCCGACCGCCACCCGCGAGGAGGTCGGGCTCGACTCGCTCGCCGCCCTCGAACTCGCGGAGGTGCTGAACGCCCGCCTCGGCATCCGGATCCAGGACTACGAACTGCTGGACACCACCACCCTCGCCGAGATGGCGCACCTCGTGGCCGAACGGAAGGAACGGGCCTGAGCCGTCCGTTCCGCGCGACCCCCCACTCGTCTGGAGCTCCATGTCCCTCCCTCGGCTGCGCGCCGTGCTCGACACCATGCCTTCGTACCAGCCGACCGAAGGCGTGTACGCGGCGGAGCACCGCCCCCGCCCACTGTCCGCGAACGAGTCGCCCGACAGCCCCCTGCCCGGCATCACCGACGCCATCGCCCGCGCCGGCGGCACGGTCAACCGCTACCCCGACCCGGGCTGCGAGGACCTCACCCGCGCCCTGGCCCGAGCGCACGGTATCGACGAGGACCGCATAGTCGTCGGCGCCGGATCCGTCTCCCTGCTCCAGATGCTCCTCCAGGCGATCGCCGAACCCGGAGCCGAAGTCGTGCACGCGTGGCCGTCGTTCGAGCTCTACCCGGTGCTCGCCGAACTCGCCGGCGTGAACTCCGTCGCCGTTCCGCTCCTGGACGCGACCCACGATCTGCGCACCATGGCGGACCGGATCACCCCGCGCACCAGACTGGTGGTGGTCTGCAACCCCAACAACCCGACCGGGACGATCGCCGAACCCGACGAGATCGCGCGCTTCGTGGCCCGCGTACCGCCCACCTGCCTGCTGGCGATGGACGAGGCGTACTACGAGTACGTCCGTGCGCCGGAGGCGGCGAGCGCTCTCGGCTACGGCGCCGCCTTTCCGAACATGGTGGTCCTGCGGACCTTCTCCAAGGCCTACGGCCTGGCGGGACTGCGGGTCGGCTATCTCGTCGGCGACCCCCGGGTGGTGCGGAAATTACGCAAGGCGTGCCTGGCCTACGCCGTCAACACGGTCGCCCAGCACGCCGCGATGGAAGCCCTCGCGCTCCGGGACCGGCTGATGGACAGGGTCGAGACGACCGTCGCCGATCGCGGGCGGGTCCACCACGCGCTGCGACGCGACGGATGGTCTGTTCCCGCCAGCGAGGCCAACTTCCTGTGGCTGCCGCTGGGCGAGGACGCCCCGGCGTTCGGCCGCTGGTGCACCCATCAGGGCATCGCCGTCCGGGTGTTCCCGGGCGAGGGCGTCCGCGTGACCATCGGCTCCCGGGAGGACAACGACGTCTTTCTCGCAGCCGCCGAGACCTGGCGCACCACCCGCCCGTGGGCGATGGCCCCAGGTGACCGCACAGGCTGCGGGACGGAGGACGAATGAGAACCTCGGACACGGCCGTGACGCTGTCGCCGTCACGCCATGTGGTGGTCACGCCCGGGATGTGCAGCGGCGGTTCGCTCCTGTTCGGCCGCATCGGCGACTGGACCTGGGACGCCGTGGCGGACGCGTGCGGGATGAACGTGCACGCGGCGCGCACACCGGCGGGCAAACCCGCCTACCTCGCCTTCTACTACTTCCACGTGCGCGGCGGTCGGACCGTCCACCCGCACGGCCTCACCTTCGGCGACGAACTCCGCGTCACCTCACGGGTCTTCCGGCTCGGCGGCAGCTCGGTGATCACCCTGCACCGGCTGGCCCCCGCGGACCTGTCCCTCCCCGACGCCCCCCTCGACCCCGCCGAGGTGTACGAGGACCCGTACCCGGACTGCCTCTACGCCCAGAACTTCAACCGCTGGGTCGCCAGGACGGAGACGGGCAACACGGGCCTCGCCCAGGTGCTGCCCACCGGGTTCGACGACGCCGACCTGCCACGCCTGCCGAACCGCTACTCACCGCGTGCCCTCGTCGGGGCGGCCCGCGCGGCCGGCGCCTTCCACCCGGCGGGCCCCCCTGGCTTCACCGAGGCCGGCGGGAGCCACACCGTCGAGTACACGCTCGACGTCGTACGGGATCTCAACGGCGCGGGCCTCATGTACTTCGCGTCCTACTTCTCCATCTTCGACACGGCGCTGCTGCGCCTGTGGCACTCGCTGGGCCGCACCGACGCCCAGTTCCTGCGCCGCAGGGTGACCGACCAGCGGATCGCCTACGTCGGCAACGCGGATCCGGGCGCGGTGTTCACCATCACCCTCCGCCGATGGCTCCACCCGGACCGTCCGGGGTCCGAGGCGGTGGACATGGCCCTGCGCGAGAAGGCGACCGACCGCCTGATCGCGGTCTGCGCCGTGGAGACCGACACCGGCTCCTAGCCCCCGCGTCCCCCGCCCCTCAGATTTCGCCCGCCGGAGGCACCAGATGATCCCGCTGTCCTTTGCCCAGCAACGGTTGTGGTTTATCGACCAGTTCGAGGGTCCGAGCGCGCTCTACAACACGCCCGTGCTCCTGCGGCTGGACGGCTCCGTGGACGCGGCGGCGCTGGAGCGTGCCCTGCACGACGTGGTGACCCGGCACGAGAGCCTGCGCACCGTGTTCCCCGAGGTCGACGGGCAGCCCCACCAGCGGATCCTGGACGCGACGGAGATCGGACGGCTGCTCCGGCGGCGGGACTGCGCCGACCTGGCCGAGCTGGGCCGGCGGGTCCGCGAGGTGTCCGCGTCCGTCTTCGACCTCGCCGTCGACATCCCCGTCCGGACGTGGCTCTTCTCGGGGCCCGACGGGACGGACACCCTGGTTCTCCTCCTGCACCACATCGCCAGCGACGGCTGGTCCGTCACCCCCTTGCTGCGCGACCTCGACCACGCCTACGCGGCACGCGCGCGGGGCGCCGCGCCGGACTGGGCGCCCCTGCCGGTCCAGTACGCGGACTACACCCTGTGGCAACGGGATCTGCTCGGCGCGGCCGGCGACGGCGACGGCCTGCTCGAACGCCAACTGGGCTACTGGCGCGAGACGTTGGCGGGCGTGCCGGACGAACTGGCGCTGCCCCAGGACCGTCCGCGCGACGTCGTTCCGTCGCACCGGGGCGCGCGGACGGAGTTCGCCCTCGGCCCGAAGCTGCACACGGACCTGCTGCGCCTGGCCGCCGAACACCGGGTCAGCATGTTCATGCTGATGCAGGCCGCTGTCGCGACCCTCTACACGCGGTTGGGCGCGGGCGACGACCTTCCGCTGGGCACGGTCGTCGCGGGACGCGGTGAGGAGGCGCTGGAGGACCTGGTCGGGTTCTTCGTGAACACGCTGGTGCTGCGCACGGACACCTCGGGCGATCCGACCTTCGGCGAACTGCTGCACCGGGTGCGGAAGGCGGATCTGGAGGCGTTCTCGCACCAGGAGCTCCCGTTCGACAGCCTGGTGGAGCACCTGAACCCGCCCCGGGTGCCGGGGCGGCACCCCTTCGTGCAGACCGTGATCACGTTCAACGGCATGCAGGCCGTTCCCGACCACCTCGGCGATCTCCCCTGCCACCTGGAACTCGCCGAACTGAACGTGGCGAAGTTCGACCTGCTCTTCGACTTCGACGAGAAGCGGTCGGCCACCGGGGAGCCTGACGGCATCGCCTGCTCCATCGAGTTCGCCACGGACCTGTTCGACGAACCGACCGTCTCGGACCTGGCCCGGCGGCTGACCCGCGTCCTCGACACGGTTGCCGAGCAGCCGGACAGAGGACTGAGCTCCATCGACATCCTCGCCCCCGCCGAACGCGCCGAGCTGCTGCGGAGGGGCGTCGCCGACCCGCAGACCGGCTCGGACGTGTCGCTGGTGGAGCTGTTCGCGGCACAGGCGGAGCGGACCCCTGACGCGGTGGCTGTGGTGGACGGCGAAACAGCACTCTCCTACGGAGAACTGGACGGCCGGTCGAACCGGCTGGCGCGACTCCTGCTCGACGCCGGAGTCGGTCCCGAGTCGCTGGTCGGCGTCGTGATGGGCCGGTCCGCCGAACTCGTGGTCGCGATGCTCGCCGTACTGAAGGCCGGCGGCGCCTACGTGCCGGTGGATCCGGAGTATCCGGCGGACCGCATCCGGACGGTGCTGGCGGACGCCCGGCCGGTGGTCGTCCTCACCGACGGGGAGCTGCCGGACGAGCCGGGCTGGATGTCCGTGCACGACCCACGGATCGCGCGGATGGACGGCGGACGGCTCGGGCCGGGTGTGCGCGGGGGAGACCGGGCCGCGTATGTGATCTACACATCGGGATCGACAGGCACTCCCAAAGGCGTGGTGGTACCGCACGGCAACGTGGTCCGGCTCTTCGAAGCCGCTCGCAGGCTGTTCGCATTCGACGGGTCGGACGTGTGGTCCTGGTTCCACTCCTTCGCGTTCGACTTCTCGGTGTGGGAGATATGGGGTGCGCTGCTGCACGGCGGACGCCTGGTGGTCGTGCCGTTCGAGGTGTCGCGCTCGCCGATGGACTTCCTCGGGCTCCTGGCCCGGGAGCGGGTGACGGTCCTCAACCAGACGCCCTCCGCCTTCTACCAGTTGATGCGCGCCGACGCGGAAGCTCCCGCCGCCCACCTGGCGCTGCGGTGGGTGGTGTTCGGCGGCGAAGCACTGGACACCGGCAGGCTGGGGGAGTGGTACGCACGTCGGGGAGAGCACGGCCCGGTGCTGGTCAACATGTACGGGATCACGGAGATCACCGTGCACGGCACGCACCTGCCCCTGCGCGGAGGCATGACGGGCAGCGGCATCGGACGGCCGCTCCCGGGACTCGGCGTGTACGTGCTGGACGATTCCCTGGCCCCGGTGCCCGCGGGTGTGGCAGGAGAGCTGTACGTCGCCGGTGCGCAGCTCGCGCGCGGCTATCTGGGACGACCGGCCACGACGGCGGAACGCTTCGTCGCGAACCCCTTCGGCCACGGCGGCGGCCGTCTCTATCGGACCGGTGACGTGGTCCGCTGGACCAGGGACGGCGAGCTGGCGTTCGTGGGCCGGGCCGACCAGCAGGTGAAGATCCGCGGATTCCGGATCGAGCCCGGCGAGATCGAAGCGGCGCTCCGCTCCCACGACGGCGTCGCACAGGCCGTCGTGGTCGTCCGCGAGGACGTCCCGGGAGACAAGCGCCTGGTCGGCTACGTACTCCCCGCAGCGGACCACGCCCTCGACCCCGCTGCCGTCCGCGCGTTCGTCGCCCGGCGGCTGCCGGACTACATGGTGCCGGCCGCTGTCACCGTCGTGGACGCGCTGCCCCTGACCGTGAACGGCAAGCTCGACACCGCAGGGCTGCCCCGCCCGGAGTACGGGACGGCGGCCGGCTCGGGCGGCGCACCGAGGACCGGTGCGGAAGAGGCCCTGTGCGGGATCTTCGCGGACGTGCTCGGCGTCCCCGCGGTGGGAGTGGACGACGACTTCTTCGCGCTCGGCGGACACTCACTGCTGGCCACCCGCCTCGTCAGCCGCATCCGGTCCGCGCTCGGCGCCGACCTGCCCATCCGGGCCGTCTTCGAGTCGCCGACGGTGACCGGGCTCGCCGGCCGCCTGGACCGTTCGCCCGGGACCCGCCCCGCACTGACTGCCGGCCCGCGACCCGAGGAGGTGCCGCTGTCCTTCGCACAGCAACGCCTCTGGTTCGTCGAGCAGTTCGAAGGAGCCAGCGCGCTCTACAACACCCCCGTGGTGCTGCGACTGAACGGACCGGTCGACGCCCGGGCGCTCGACCACGCGCTCGCTGACCTCGTCGCCCGTCACGAGAGCCTGCGCACCGTCTTCCCCGCGGTGGAGGGGCGGCCCCGCCAGCAGGTGCTGGACGTGGACGAGGCACGCCCGGTCCTCGACGTGCGGGAGTTTCCCGACGAGTCCGGGCTGCGCGCCGCCGTGCGCGAGGCCGAGGGCTGGGTGTTCGACCTCTCCGTCGACATCCCGGTGCGCGCGTGGCTGCTGTCGGAGCCCGGCGGGACGCGGGTGCTGGTCCTGTTGCTCCACCACATCGCGAGCGACGGAGCCTCGCTCGACCCCTTGATCGGCGACCTGGGAACCGCCTATGCGGCCCGGCTCAGAGGTGCGGACCCCCAGTGGGCGGCTCTCGCGGTGCAGTACGCGGACTACGCCCTGTGGCAACGGGAGTTGCTGGGCTCGGCCACCGACCGGGACAGCCTGCTCGGCCGCCTGCTCGCCTACTGGAGCGAGGCCCTGGCGGACGTCCCGGAGGAGCTGGCCCTCCCGTACGACCGGCCGCGCGCCGCGGTGCCCTCCTACCGAGGCGGGCGCATCCCGTTCGAGCTGGACGCGACGACCCACGCGGCCCTGCTCCGACTGGCCGGGGAGCGCGGAGCGAGCCTGTTCATGGTGGTCCAGGCGGCCGTGGCCGCGCTGTACACGCGCCTGGGCGCGGGCATCGACATCCCCCTCGGCTCGCCGGCCTCCGGGCGAGACGACGAGGCCCTGGAGAACCTGGTCGGGTTCTTCGTGAACACACTGGTGCTACGGACCGACACCTCGGGCAATCCGTCCTTCACCGAGCTGCTGGATCGGGTGCGGTCGGTGGATCTCCAGGCGTTCTCGCATCAGGAAGCGCCGTTCGAGAGCCTGGTGGAGCACCTGAACCCGCCCCGGGTGCCGGCCCGCCATCCCTTCGTACAGACCATGATCACCTTCAGTGGCGGTCAGGACGACGTGCGGTCGGCCGGGCTGGACGGCGAACTGGAGTCCGGGGGCGAGTTCCGCGCGCAGTACGACCTCAACCTCACCTTCCAGGAGCGCCGTTCGGCCGACGGACTCCCGGCCGGTGTCGCCGCGACGGTCATCTACGCCGCCGACCTCTTCGACGAGGACACGGCCCGGGCCCTCGCCGACCGGCTCCGGCGCGTCCTGGAGACCGTCGCCGTTCGACCCGGCGCACGGCTCGGGGAGCTCGACATCCTGGAGGAGGCCGAGCGGGACCGGCTGCTCGTGCAGTGGAGCGGGGCGCGCACCGGACCCGCGGTCGAGAACCGCGCGCACCGCCTCTTCGAGGCGCGGGCCGCATCGAGCCCCGAACTCATCGCCGTCACCGGCCACGGCACGAGCCTGACGTATGCCGAACTGAACGCCCGTGCCAACGAGTTGGCCCATCATCTGATCGCCCGGGGGATCGCCCCCGAGGAGCCGGTGGCCATCCTCATGGACCGAGGGGTCGGCCAGATCGTGGCGACCGTGGCGGTGGCGAAAGCCGGCGGAGCCTACGTTCCCCTGGACGACCGGTACCCGCTCGCCCGGCTGGAGGGCATCCTCCAGGACACCGCCGCAGCCCTCCTCCTCGTGGACGCCGCCCACCGCGACCACCCGGTCACCGGGATCGGCTCCTGCGCGACGATCGACCTCGACGAGGCGGGCTCCGAGCATCCGGCCGCCCCCGACCCCGATGTCACCGTGCACCCCGACCAGTTGATGTACGTGATGTTCACCTCGGGATCCTCCGGAACCCCCAAGGGTGTGGGAACCACCCACCGCAACGTCGTCGACATGCTGGCCAACCGGCACTTCTGGAAGGGCAGCCACGAGCGGGTCCTGCTGCATGCGCCGAGCGCCTTCGACGCCTCCACGACGGAGATCTGGGCGCCCCTGGTCACCGGCGGCCGCATCGTGCTGGCACCGGCAGGACACCTCGACGTGGCCGCGCTGGTCGCGACCGTCGCCGAGCAGCGGCCGACCGTGGTCCAGGCACCCTCCGGGCTGTTCCAGATCCTCGCCTCCGAGGCACCCGAGGTGTTCCGGGGCGTCCGCGAGGTCTGGGCGGGCGGCGACATCGTCTCACCCGCCGCGGCCCGTGCCCTGCTCGCCGCGTGCCCGGGCACCGCCGTGGTCGCGGTGTACGGACCGACCGAGACGACGGCCATCAAGACCTGGCACGTCATGCACGCGGCCGACGAGGTGCCGGCCACCGTGCCGCTCGGACACGCCCTCGACAACGCCCGACTGATGGTGCTCGACGAGTTCCTGCAGCCCGTTCCCGCCGGAGTGGCCGGAGAGCTGTACATCGGCGGTCCGGGCCTCGCCCGCGGGTACCTGGGCCGGCACGCCCTTACGGCTGAGCGGTTCGTGGCCACCCCGTTCGCGGAGCGCGGCGAGCGCATGTACCGCACCGGTGACCTCGTGCGCTGGACGGCCGACGGACTGCTGGAGTTCGTCGGCCGCGCCGACGGGCAGGTCAAGATCCGTGGCTTCCGCGTCGAACTCGGTGAGATCGAGGCCGCGTTTGCCGAGCACCCGGACGTCCGCCAGGTCGCCGTCTCCGTCCACCGGGACAGTGCGGGCGACAAACGGCTCGTCGCCCACGTCGCGACGGACGGGTCCGTGACCGCCGACCAACTGCGCCGGTTCACAGGACGACGGCTGCCCGAGTACATGATCCCCGCGGCCGTCGTCCAACTGGAGCGACTTCCCGTCACCGCCAACGGGAAGGTCGACCACGCCGCGCTGCCCGCCCCCGACTTCACCTCCGACGGCACCGGACGGGCTCCGCGCACGCCGAGAGAGGAGATCCTCAGCGGCCTCTTCGCGGACACCCTGGGCCTGGAACGCGTCACGATCGACGACGACTTCTTCGCGCGGGGCGGCCACTCGCTGCTCGCCACCCGGCTGGTCAGCCGGATCCGCTCGGCCCTGGGCGCCGAGGTCTCCGTACGGACCCTCTTCCAGCACCCGAGCGTCGCCGCGCTGGACCGCGCCCTGGACACCGGCGACACGAACAGCACGCGTCCGGCCCTGCGTGCGACCCTCCGCCCGGACCGGCTGCCCCTGTCCTTCGCCCAGCAGCGCCTGTGGTTCCTGACGGCCATGGAGGGCCCCAGCGCTACCTACAACACCCCCCTGGCCCTGCGCCTGCGGGGCCGGGTGGACCGCAACGCCCTGGAGGCCGCCCTCCGTGACGTCGTCGAGCGCCACGAGAGCCTGCGGACGGTCTTCGGTTGGGACGAGGGCATGCTCCGCCAGCGCGTCCTGGACCCCGCGGACGTCCCGGTCGTCCTGGAGACCCGCGTCACCACGACCCCCCAGGACCTCGACGACGCCGTCCGGCGGGCCGCCCGCCACCGCTTCGACATCGCCACCGAACCGCCCCTGCGGGCACGCCTGTTCACCGTCGCCAAGGACGAGGACGAGGGTGAGCACGAAGACGAGCATGTGCTGGTGCTGACCCTCCATCACATCGCCGCCGACGGCTGGTCCGTCGCCCCTCTCCTGGACGACCTCGGCACCGCCTATCGTGCACGCCTCGTCGGCCGACGGCCCGAACAGCGTCCGCTGCCCGTCCAGTACGCCGACTACGCGCTGTGGCAGCGCGAGATGCTCGGGGACGAGGCCGTGCCCGACAGCCTGGCTGCGAGGCAACTCTCTTTCTGGATGCAGGCGTTGGCGAACCTGCCGGAACAGCTGGACCTGCCCTACGACCGTCCGCGCCCGACGGTCGCCGGCCACCGGGGCGGCACCGTTCCGCTCGGGGTGCCCGCCGAACTCCACGCCCGGCTGAGCGATCTGGCGCGCTCCGCCCGGTCCAGCGTCTTCATGGTCGTCCAGACCGCGATCGCCGTCCTGCTCGGCCGGCTCGGGGCGGGTACCGACATCCCCATCGGGACGGCGATCGCGGGCCGGACCGACGAGGCGCTGGAGGACCTGGTCGGCTTCTTCGTCAACACCCTCGTCCTGCGCACCGACCTGTCGGGCTCACCCACCTTCCGTGAACTCCTGGAACGGGTCCGGCAGATGGACCTGGCCGCCTACGACAACCAGGACATCCCCTTCGAGCGGTTGGTGGAGGTCCTCAACCCGTCCCGGTCGACGAACAGTCACCCGCTGTTCCAGGTGATGCTGACCTTCCACAACACCACCGAGGGCGGCCTGGACCTGCCCGGACTCACCGTCCGGGAAGAACCGCTGGAGATGGGCATCGCCAAGTTCGACCTCTCCTTCGCCCTCCACGAACGCACCACCGACGGCGGGGAACCGGCCGGGCTGGAGGGAGTGCTGGAGTACTCGGCCGACCTCTTCGACCGTCGCACGGCGCAGAGCATGGTGCGGCGCCTCGTCCGGGTCCTGGAGGCCATGGTGTCCGATCCACTCCAGCGAGCGGGAACGGTGGACCTCCTCGACGAACCGGAACGCCACCAGCTGCTGGCCGGCTGGAACGACACGGCGGTGACGGCTCCCGAGGAGAGCGTGCCCGCACTGTTCGAGGCGTGGGCCCGACGAACCCCGCAGGCCGTCGCCGTGGTCGACGGCCCCACCCGGCTGACCTACCGTGACCTCGACGTCCGTGCCGACCGCCTCGCCCGCCGTCTCCTGGCGCACGGTGCCGGCCCGGAACGGTACGTCGCCGTCGCCCTGCCCCGCACCGCCTCCACGGTGGTCACCCTGCTAGCGGTCCTCAAGGCCGGTGCCGCCTACGTCCCCCTCGATCCCGCCCAACCGCGCGAACGCCTTGCGCAGATGATGCGGTCCGCCGCGCCGCACGTCTCCCTGACCACCTCCGATCTGGTGGATCGACTGCCGGACGCCGACTGGCTGCTGCTCGACGAACTCCCGCAGGACTCCGGCCCGTGGGACGACACCGGCCTGCCCGCCGAGCGGGCCCGGCCCTCGGACCCGGCCTACGTGATCCACACCTCCGGATCCACCGGGGAACCCAAGGGCGTGGTGGTCGAACACCGGTCCCTGAGCCTCTACCTCGCCTGGGCCCGCGAGGCCTACCCGGCACTCGCGGGGAGCGCCCTCGTCCACTCGCCGATCGCCTTCGACCTCACCGTGACCGGACTGTGGGGCCCGCTCACCGCGGGCGGCGAGGTGCACCTCGTCGATCTGGACGCCCTCACCGGAGCCGCCCGCGACATCGCCGCCGAGGTACGCAAGCCCACCTTCGTCAAAGCCACCCCCACCCACCTCGGGCTGTTCGCCCTGCTTCCCGACGAGTGCGCTCCCAGTGGCCAACTGGTCCTGGGCGGGGAGCTGTTGCTGGGCGGAGCGCTGGACGCGTGGCGGCAGCGCAACCCCGGGGTCACGGTCGTCAACGAGTACGGCCCGACCGAGACCACGGTCGGCTGCGCCGAGTTCCGCATCGAGCCGGGCGACACGGTCAGCGAGGGCGGGGTCACCATCGGCCGCCCGATCTGGAACACCCAGTGGTACGTCCTCGACGACCATCTCAATCCGGTGCCGGTGGGCGTCACCGGCGAACTGCACATCGGCGGCGGCCTGCTGGCCCGCGGCTACCTGGGCCGGCCCGGCACCACTTCCACCCGCTTCGTCGCCAACCCCTTCGGCGTACCCGGCGAACGGATGTACCGCACCGGAGACCTGGTCCGCCGACGCCCCGACGGCCTCCTCGACTTCGTCGGACGCGCCGACGACCAGGTCAAGGTCCGCGGCTTCCGCGTCGAACTCGGCGAGATCGAGGCCGTCCTGGCGGCACAGCCCGGCATCGGAGCGGCCGCCGCCACCGTCCACTCCGGTGACCGGCTGACCGGATACGTCGTACCCACCACGGACGACCTCGACCTGACCGGCCTGCGCACCCGGCTGACCCGCCTGCTCCCGCCGTACATGCTGCCGTCCGCCTACGTCGTCCTGGACCGGCTGCCGCTCACCAAGAACGGAAAACTGGACCGCAGGGCCCTCCCCGAACCCGACCGCGCCCGAGGCTCCGGCGGCGCTCCCCGGACACCGGAGGAAGAGGCGCTCTGCGCGCTCTTCGCCGAGTTCCTGCAGGTGCCCTCCGTCGGTGTCGACGACGACTTCTTCGAACTCGGAGGCCACTCCCTGCTCGCGGCACGCCTCGTCGCGCGGGCCGAGAGCGACCACGGGCTGCGGCTGTCCCTCCAGGACCTCTTCGCCGCTCCCACCGTCTCCGCGCTCGTCGCCAGGCTCACCGGCCCCGTCGGGGACGGCACACCGGCGGACCTGCTCCCGCTGCGTGCATCCGGCTCCGGCGCCCCGCTGTTCTGCGTCCACCCCGGTGCCGGCATCGGCTCGGTGTACTCCAGCCTGCTCACCGGCATCGACCCCGGCCACCCCGTCCACGCCCTCCAGGCCCGCAGCCTCATCGACGACGCGCGCACCCCCCTCAGCGTCGAGGAGATGGCCGCGGACTACGTCGACCGGATTCGGACCGTACAGCCCGTCGGCCCCTACCATCTGCTCGGCTGGTCGTTCGGCGCCGTCGTCGCCCACGCCATGGCCGTCCACCTTCAGGCGCGCGGCGAGGAAGTGGCCCTGCTTGCCCTGCTCGACGGCTATCCGGCCGACGAGGGCGCCGACGACGAACTCACCCCGGCCGGCAGTCTCGCCCAACTCCTGGTGTCTCTCGGCCAGACCACCGACCTAGACCCCCAAACTCCCATGTCCATGGACGAGTTCGTGCGTCTGGCCGCGACGGAGGACGGCCCCCTGGCCGGGCTGCCCGACGACATGGTCCGCAGACTCGGCCGGACCTTCGTCGGCCACGTACGACTCGCCGGCGCCCACACCCCCGGCGTCTTCGACGGAGACGTCGTGTTCTTCACGGCGACCCACACCTCCCAGCCCACGGCTGCCGATGTCTGGCGGACCCGACTCACCGGCCGCCTCGAACGACACCACGTGCCCTGCCGGCACGGCGACATGCTCCACCCACGGCACGCGGCACAGATCGCCGCCGTGCTCACCGAGCGCCTGCGCTAGCCCGCCGCGGCCTCCGATCCCCGTCACTTCGAACCACCTCACCGGGAGCACCCGTGCCCAGAACCGTCCAGACGCCGCTCGACGAGGGAGTCCTCGACCTCACAGCGTCCGAGTCGGCGGAGATCTGCCGAGTCAGCGAGGACCTGAGATCCGTGTCGTCCGAGATCGACGACGACGCCTGGGTGGCAGCCGCCCGCACCGCCTGGGAGATGATGCCGGCGTCCGTCCGGGTGCGCGTGCGGGAGTTCCGCAGGGCATCCGGCCCCACCGGCGTCCTGGTCGTGCGCGGACTGCCCGTCGACGAGAGCGGGCTGCCGCCCACCCCGATGGTCGCCGACTCGGTGCAGCGGACCACCAGCGGCCCCGCGGCCCAGTTGATGGCCTTCGCCTGCGGCCTCGGTGAGCCCATGGCCTTCCGGGCCGAGAAGAGCGGCGCCCTGGTCCAGGACGTCGTGCCCGTGCCGGGGCAGGAGCAGGTCCAGGGCAACGTCGGCTCGGTCGAGCTGATGATGCACAACGAGAACGCCTTCCACCGCCACCGGCCCGACTACGTACTCCTGATGTGCCTGCGCGCGGACCACGAACGCGTGGCGGGACTGAGTACCGCGTCCATCCGCGAAGCACTGCACCTGCTGCCCGAGGACGTCCGCGCCCGGCTGGCCCAACCGGAGTACACCACGCAGGCTCCGCCCTCCTTCGGTGCCGGCGAGGAGGCCGCGCCCGACCACCCCGTGCTGCACGGCGATCCGCTCGACTGCGACATCCGGGTCGACTTCGCCGCCACCACCGGACGCACGGCACAGGCCGGGGCCGCGCTCACCGCGCTGTCCGCCGCTCTCGCCTCGGTCCACCGCACCCTCCGCATGCTCCCCGGCGACCTCGCCGTCGTCGACAACCGTGTCTGCCTGCACGGCCGGACCTCCTTCCGGCCCCGCTACGACGGCGGCGACCGGTGGCTCCAACGCACCTTCGTCCAGGTGGATCTGCGCTCCTCCCGCGACCACCGCCCGGACGACGGATACGTGCTGACCCGCTGAACGGACCTCCGCCGACGACGCGCGGTCCCGAAGGCCCGCACCTCTCACGAGTTAGGACCCTCCGATGAGCACCTCACAGACCCCCGACCAGTGGCACGGGCAATCGCCCACGCCCATCTCGCCCGCGGACGCCTACAACGGCTACATCGCCGCCAACGTCGTCTTCGCGCTGGACCGGATCGGCCTGCTCGATCGCATGGAGCGGGGGGAGGCCCTGTACCAGGACGACGTCGACACCCTCACCACCATGGACACCGACCGCCGTGCGGCCGTCCTGCGCGCGGCCGTCGGCTGCGGCTACCTCAAGGCGGAGGAGGGCGTGTTCCTGCCCACCGAGACCGGACGGGACATCGCCCGGTCCCGCGGCTACTTCACGTGGGCGGTGGGCGGCTACAACGAGGTCTTCGCGCACGCCGGTGCCCTGAGCACCGGCACCGCCCGCTACGACGAGGACGTCCACCGGGACGAAGCGATGGTCGCCCTCGGTTCCGGACAGGCCGACCAGTCGATGTTCGCGCGCCAGGTCCAACAAGCCTTCGAGGGCGTCGACTTCGAGACCCTCGCCGACCTCGGCAGCGGTACGTCGGCGCGCGTGCGGCGCGTCGTCTCCGAGCACCCCGGCACGCGGGGATTCGGCATCGACATCAGCGAACCCGCCACCGCCATCGCACGGCGGAACATCGCCGAAGCCGGACTCGAAGGACGGGTCGAGGCCGTGTGCGCCGACGCGCTGGACCTGCTGGCGCCGAACGGCGGCATCGGGGGCGCCGCCGACGCGGACGCGGTCATGAGCTTCCTGCTCCTCCACGACCTCCTCGCGGACCCGAGCACCCGGGCGGACATCTTTCCGCGGATGCGCGAAGCCTTCCCCCGCGCGCGGAGCTTCGTCTTCGCGGACACGATGCTCCGCCCGGTCACCGGCCTCGACGACAAACTGCCCATCTTCTCGGCCGGGTTCGAACTGGCCCACGCGATGATGGGGGTCCCGCTGCACCCCCGCGAGACCTACGAGGAACTCTTCCGCTGCGCGGGCCTGCGCATCGCGCGCAGGGAACCGATGGCGACGCCGCACACCTGGCTGTACGTCCTGAAGGCCGACTGATGGGCGACCGTCCGGAGTACCGCCTCGCGCACAACGAGAACCCCCATGCACCGGCCGAAGAGGTCGCCGCGGCCCTCCACGCCACGATCACCGAAGTCAACCGCTATCCGGAGTTCCGGCCGGAGCGGCTCACCGGACTCCTGGCCGAGTGGCAGGACGTGCCCCCGGCCTCCGTCGCGGTGGGCCAGGGCGCGGGCGGAGTCGCGCACGACCTGTTCCGGGCACTGCTGCGACCCGGCGACAACGTGGTCTCCACCGCGCCCGGATTCGACCTCTATCCGATGCTGTGCGCGATGACGGACACGAACGCGGTCACAGTCCCGATGGACGCTGGCGGGCATAACGACCTGACCGCCCTGGCCGAGAGCATCGACGACCGCACCCGGCTCGTCATCGTGTGCAACCCGCACAACCCGACCGGCACCCTCGCGGACTGGGCCCGCCTGACCGCCTTCTTCGAACGCGTCCCGGTGCACGTGACGATCCTCCTCGACGAGGCGTACATCGACTTCGCCCCCGACTTCGACGGCCCGAGCGCACGCGACCGCCTGGCCGCCTGGCCCAACCTGGTGATCCTGCGGACCTTCTCCAAGTCCCACGCCCTAGCCGCCCTGCGCGTCGGCTACGCCCTCGCGTCCGCAGCACTCGTGGAGAGGATCCGGCGCCACCAACTGCCCTTCGGCATGAACCAGTTCCAGCTCGACGCGGTCCGTGCCGCGCTCGGTGCCGAGCACGAGACCCGCGAGCGCATCGCCGACCTCGTCAACCAGCGCGACCGCGTGCGGACGGGACTGCTGCGCCTGGGCTGGACCGTGCCGGACAGCCGGGCCAACTTCCTCTGGCTGGCGGACGCGGAACGGGTCGAACCGGCCGTCGCCGCTCTGACGAGGGCGGGCGTCGCGGTGCGTCCGTACCCCGGTCGCGGCATCCGGCTGACAGTCGGACGCAAACAGGACAACGACGCGGTGCTCGCCGCCCTCTCCGAGGTCTGAGGGGCCGGCCGTGCCAGGACTGCTCGCCCGTCGGGACTTCAGGCTCTTCATCACCGGGCAGACACTGTCCACGCTCGCCGACAACGCCGTCTTCGTGGCGCTCGGCGTCTGGGCCAAGGAACTGACGGGCAGCAGCTCCGCGGCAGGGCTGGTCCTGCTCTCCTACACGGTCCCGATGCTCCTGCTGCCGATCGGCGGATACGCCGCCGACCGCTTTCCCCGCGGCCCCCTGCTCGTCACGACGAACCTGGCGCTCGCCGCACTGTCACTGCCCCTCCTGCTGGTCACCGGACCGTCCGGCACCTGGATCATCCACGTCGTCGCCGTGCTCTACGGCCTCGCGGCGGTCGTCCTCGGCCCCGCGCAGAGCGCTGTGCTGCGGGGGATGCTCTCCGGCGAGGCGGAACTCGGCGCGGCCATCGGCCTGAGCCAGAGCATGCGCTCCGGAACCGTCCTGCTGGCCCCCCTGCTCGGGGCGAGCCTGCTCGGCTGGGCCGGCGGACGCGTCTTCACCCTGGTCAACATCGCCCTGCTGCTAGCCGCGGCACTCCTCTTCGTCCTCCTGCCGGGCGAGCGGAGAGCGCCCCAGGAGGAGGCGCAGACGGCGTCCGGCGTGCTGGCGGGCCTGCGGCACCTGCGCGCCACCCGGGGCATCCACCGCCTGCTCGTGTCCCTGACGACCCTCCTGCTCGCCGTCGGACTGCTCCAGCCCATGTTGTACGCCCTCCTCGAACACGGACTGCACCGACCGCCCCGCTTCATGGGCGTCCTGGAGACCACGCTCGCAGTCGGCAGCCTGGCCGGATCCGTCGCCGGCGGATTCCTCATCGCACGGCTCGGATCCCGGCGCCTGATGAGGGCGGGGGCAGTCCTCTTCGGCACGGGAGCCGCGCTGCTGACCGTTCCCGCACCCTCGACCGTCCTGCCCGGTCTGGTGCTCGCCGGGGCCGGCACCCCAGCCGCCGTCATCGGGCTCGCCACGGCCGCGCAGGCCGCCACCCCCGGCCATCTCATGGGACGCACCCAGGCCGTGGTGAACCTGATCCTGACCGTCCCCCAGGCCATCTCGCTCGGCGTCGGATCGGCCCTCGTCGCGGTCCTCAGCTTCCGGCAGATGGTCGCCGTCATGATCATCGGCTGCCTGGCCGTGGTCGCCCTCCTCGGCCCCCGCCGAGCCGGGGGTGCCACCGACCGGCACACCCCGGAACGCCAGGACGGCACCGACCGCACCACTCGCACCTGACCCCCTTGACCCGGACCGAAGAATGAGGAGAGGAACGCTGTGATCAAGAACATCGTCGTGGTGGGAGGCGGCACGTCCGGCTGGATGTCGGCCGCCTATCTCCAAGCCGCGCTCGGCGCCAACGTCAACGTCACCGTCGTCGAGTCGAAGCGCATCCAGACCATCGGCGTCGGAGAGGCCACCTTCTCCACGGTCCGCCACTTCTTCGAGTACCTCGGACTCTCCGAGCACGAGTGGATGCCCGCCTGCAACGCCACCTACAAGCTCGGGATCCGGTTCGAGAACTGGCGACACCAGGGCCACGCCTTCTACCACCCCTTTGAGCGGCTGCGGATCGTGGACGGGTTCCCGCTCACCGACTGGTGGCTCAAGCAGCAGCCGGGGGAGCGCTTCGACCACGACGTCTTCCTCATGGCCACGATGTGTGACGCGCAGCGCTCCCCGCGCCACATGGACGGCACGCTCTTCGAGCAGGACTTCGTCGAAGCGCCCGCCGGCGTGACGGAGCGGTCCACGCTCTCGGAGCAGAAGACGCAGTTCCCGTACGCGTATCACTTCGACGCCGCGCTGCTCGCCCGGTTCCTCACCAAGTACGCCACGGACCGGGGCGCCCGGCAGATCGAGGACGACGTCGTGGACGTCGCACTCGACGAGCGGGGCTGGATCCGCCACCTCGTCACCAAGGAGCACGGCGAGATCGCCGGTGACCTCTTCATCGACTGCACCGGTTTCCGGGGCCTGCTGCTGAACCAGAAGCTCGGCGAGCCGTTCATCTCGTACCAGGACACCCTGCCGAACGACAGCGCGGTCGCCCTGCGGGTGCCCGTGGACATGGAGAAGCGCCTGATGCGCCCCTGCACCACGGCGACGGCGCAGGACGCCGGCTGGATCTGGACCATCCCCCTCTTCGGCCGGATCGGCACGGGATACGTCTACGCGGGGGACTACATCTCGCCCGAGGAGGCCGAGCGCACCCTGCGGGAGTTCGTCGGTCCGGAGGCGGAGGACCTGGAGGCGAACCACATCCGCATGCGGATCGGCCGCAGCCGCAACTCGTGGGTCAACAACTGTGTGGCCGTGGGCCTTTCGAGCGGCTTCGTCGAACCCCTCGAATCCACCGGCATCTTCTTCATCCAGAACGCCGTCGAGCAGTTGGTGAAGCACTTCCCGGACGGCGACTGGGACCCCGGTCTGCGCGACTCGTACAACAAGGCCATCGCCCATGCCATGGACGGTGTCCGCGAGTTCCTCGTCGTGCACTACCTCGCGGCGGCACGGGCCGACAACGACTACTGGCGCGATGCCAAGACCCGGCCCCTGCCCGACGGTCTCGCCGAACGCGTCGAGCAGTGGCGCTCGAAGCTGCCGACGGAGCAGACGATCTACCCGCGCTACCACGGGTTCGAGGCGTACTCCTACCACGCCATGCTGCTCGGCCTCGGAGGCATCCCGCTGAAGCCCGCGCCGGCCCTGTCCCTCATGGACGGCAGCCTGGCCGCGAAGGAACTCCAGACCGTCCAGGACCAGGCGCGCGCGCTGGTGCAGAGTCTGCCCAGCCAGTACGAGTACCTGGCGCAGATGCACTGATCGCACAGCCGGTCGTGTTCCCACCGAGGTGAAGTGATTCCATTGGAAACCGCTCAGTCACCGCGTCACCTGAGTTCCCCGGCGGACTTCCGCTCCCTCATGTCCAGTTTCCCCAGCGGTGTCGGCGTGGTCACCGCCATGGGGCGGGACCAGAAGCCCTGGGGGATGACCTGCTCGGCCGTGTGCAGCGTCAGCGTGGATCCGCCGACCCTGCTGGTGGGCATCCGTGCCGCGAGTCCCACGCTCGCGGCCGCCGTGGACAGCGGCCACTTCGCGGTCAACCTCCTGCACGCCCAGGGCCGTGAGTGCGCCGAACTGTTCGCCTCGGGCGACCCCCATCGCTTCGGCGCCGTCTCCTGGAGGCGCTCCGAGAGCGGAGGGGGACCGCACCTCGTCGACGCGGCGCACACGGTGGCCGACTGCCGAATCGTGCAGACCGTACTGGTCGGCGGACAGCAGATCGTCTTCGGAGAGGTGCTCCGGATCAGCGAACTCAGCGCCATCGAACCGCTGTTGTACGGGTTCCGGCGCTACGCGGCATGGCCCGAACCCTCGGCCGGTGCGTCGCAGGCGGTCCCGCCGAGCCCGGAAGGACGTCCCGTGCCCGGCACGTCCTGAGTCACCTCCGGGCCAGGCGGGCCCCTTCGGTCACCGGCATGCGCCGGCGGCGCGCTCAGAACCTGGGTGCTCCTCCACCGCATGCCGGTGCCGGTGCGCCGTGCCGCAGACCCGGTCGCCGTCACCGCTGTTGCGTCTGGTCGTCCTGCGGCTCCAGCGGCAGACGCCGGCCCTCGCGGGCCCACTCGGCCCGCGTCCGTGCGACGGCCCGCTGCCGCGAAGACGATCGCCGGCCGCGCCGACTCGTCCAGATTCCACATGCGGGCCATTACCTCGCTCACACTGCGTGCGACGGTGACCGGTTGCCCCGCATGACGAGGCTGTCAGCGTCCCCCAGCGCGGCGGCGAGGGCGGCTGCCCTCCCGGGGTCGCGGACCAGCCGGGCGTCGTCGAACACCGGAGTCTGTGCGCCGAGCAGGGCTTCCTGTCCGAGCAGCGGTCGAATGACCGCGCCCGATGCCGTGGCGGCAGCCCTCTCGCGCCCATCAGGCCGATGCGAGGGTTCGGGGGAGGCCGAAGTGGGGGGCCATGGTGGTTTCGAAGTGGGTGAGTTCGCTGATGCCAGCAGGGGTATAGGCGGCTACCACGATTCCCGTGCAGCGCAGCAGGCCGGTCAGCGGATCGCGACTGTATTCGCCCCATGCGGGCTGGCCGTTGGCCCGGGTCGGGATCATGCGGCCGATGGTGCAGTCTTGGGCAAAGACCGTGGTGAAGAAGCGGCGGACGGCCTGGGCGCCGCGGTACTCGAACGGCAAGGGCGGCATCCGGACCCAGACGTCATCGGTCATCAGCGCGATCAAGGCGGCGACGTCGTGGTCAGTGAAGGCGGCGACGAACCGGTCGGTGAGGGCACGTTCGGCCGGGCTGTCCGGAGGGAGTGCGGGGCGGTCGCCCTTACGGGTGGCCTGCAGCGTGGCCCGGGCTCGTTTGAGGGCGCTGGTGACGGCGCTTTCGGTGAGGCCCAGCAGGTCGGCGGCCTCGGCGGCGTGGTAGCCGAGCACGTCACGCATCAGCAGCACCGCACGCTGGTTGGGCGGCAGCAGTTGGACGGCAGTGATGAAGGCCAGCGAGACCGCCTCGCGCGATTCGTAGCGGGCCTCAGGACCGGGGGTCTGGTCGGGGAGGTTGTCCAGGAGCAGGTCGGGGTAGGGCTGCAGCCAGGTGACCTCGCCCAGACGCGACGGCTCCGGAGCGGGCACCGCCGGGGTGGGCGCGGGCACAGGTTTGCGGGTGGCGGATCGTAGCGCGTTGAGGCTGCGGTTGGTGGCGATGCGGTGCAACCAAGTACGCACCGAGGACCGGCCCTCGAAGCCATCCAGGCCCAGCCAAGCCGCTAGCAGGACCTCCTGGAGGGTGTCCTCGGCGTCCTGAAGGGATCCCAGCATGCGATAACACAGCAGCTGGAGTTCGCCACGGTACGGCTCGACCAACTCCGCGAATGCGTCACGGTCGCCGGAGCGGGCTCGCTGCAGCAAATCGCCCGACATGGGTCACCTCCGTCATCAGGTAGCTGATACAGGTATCGACACCGGCCAGCGGCGGAACTGGGCGCTGCCCGGCCGCCCATTTCCGGTCGGCAAGCACGTCTGTTCCCTGTGCGAGTCCTCAACAGACCAATCAGATGCGGAGCATGACACCGTGGCGACACAAGATTCCATCACCGGCCGGACCGTCCTGGTGACTGGCGCCAACCGCGGCATCGGACGCGCGCTCGTTGACGAGGCGCTGCGCAGGGACGCAGGGCGCGTCTACGCGGGAATGCGCCAGCCCTTCACCCATCCCGACAACCGGGTCACGGCACTGTCCCTGGATGTGACCGACCACGCGCAGATCCAGGCGGCCGCCGACAGCCTCGACAGCCTCGACGTCCTGGTCAACAATGCCGGACTGGCCATCTTCGACGACCTGACCGATCCCGCGATGCTCAAGCGGCACCTGGCCGTCAACCTCTTCGGTACCTACGCCGTCACCCAGGCGGTCCTGCCGCAACTGACGGCCTCGCGCGGGACGGTGGTCAACCTGCTGTCCACGGCGTCGATCACTTCAGTACCGGTGATGCCGGCGTACTCGATCTCCAAGGCGGCGGCGTTCTCCCTCACCCAGGCGCTGCGGGCGCTGCTGGCCGAGCGAGGGGTTCGGGTGCACGCCGTCCTGGCGGGACCGGTGGACACCGACATGTCCCGCGACCTCAACATCCCCAAGGCCAGCCCGGCCTCCGTCGCGCAGGCGATCCTCGACGGCGTCACCGTCGGACAAGAGGAGATCTTCCCCGACCCGGTTTCGGCGATCCTCGCCGCCGACTGGCCGACCGGCCCGGTGAAGAGCCTCGAACGTGAGAACACCGCGCTGCTGGCAGGACCGCGGTAGACACCGAATCCCCGATACCGATCCGATAGCGAAAGGGAGCCGCGCCATGAAACTGCCACCGATCGTGTCAGCCCAGGAGTGGGAGGCTGCGCGCCAGGAACTGCGGGTCAAGGAGAAGGAGGTGACCCGCGCGCACGACGCGCTGGCAGGCCAGCGCCGTCGGATGCCGAGGACGGAGGTGGAGAAGGCCTACCGCTTCGAGGGTCCGGACGGGCCGGTGAGCCTGGTCGAGTTGTTCGAGGGACGTCGTCAGCTGATCGTCTACCGCTTCTTCTTCGAGCCGGGCGTGACAGGCTGGCCGGAGCGCGGCTGCCCAGGCTGCTCGCTGATGGCCGACCAGGTCGCCCACCTCGCGCATCTGAACGCCCGCGACACCACCTACGCGCGCGTCTCGCGCGCGCCGCAGCCCGACATCGAGCGCCTGAAGGCCCGGATGGGCTGGGACGTTCCCTGGTACACCCTCACCGACGGCTTCGACGCCGACTTCGGCGTGGACCAGTGGCATGGCACCAACGCGTTCCTGCGCGAGGGTGAGCGGGTGTTCCGGACCTACTTCGTCAACCACCGCGGCGATGAGGCGCTGGGCAGCACGTGGAGCTACCTTGACCTCACCGCCCTCGGCCGACAGGAGGACTGGGAGGACTCGCCCGAGGGCTACCCGCAGACCCGGGCGTATGAATGGTGGAGGCGGCACGACGAGTACGTGTCCGACAGCGACCCGTGGGAGGGCACCCTCGACGAGAGGGTCGCCGCGCTTCGGGCGCACGCGCGCGCCTCGGCAGAGGACACGTGATCGCTCAGGTGGGAGTGGTCACGGTGGCCGCAGCAGCCGGGGCCGCTTTGGCTCAGCGGCATCTGGGGCGGCAGGAAGCGCGGCTCGGGACGGCGGTGGGCGCATTGCTGGTGATCGTCGGGCTGCATCTGCTCCCAGAGGCCCGGAATGACGCCGGGGGGCGATCTTCGCAGGTGTCGACAACTCTGCTGTGGGCAGTCGGGCGCATACGAGAGCGACAGCCTCGGGGCACGGGACAAGCCCTGCGCGGCGCAGGCAGGCAGGAAGGCGGCAATCGGGTGTGCACCGTCGGAGTGGAGGAGGAAGTCCTCCTCGTGGATCCTGACAGCGGTGATCCGAAGGCGCTGCCGG
The DNA here is from genome assembly GCF_036320405.1 of Streptomyces sp. WAC07094. Classification (NCBI taxonomy): domain Bacteria; kingdom Bacillati; phylum Actinomycetota; class Actinomycetes; order Kitasatosporales; family Streptomycetaceae; genus Streptomyces; species Streptomyces sp. WAC07094. The sequence goes on along the minus strand of NZ_JAVMJZ010000003.1, from coordinate 108,979 downwards.
CCGCCGTTCTGGCCCATGCCGCGCAGGACGATCCCGGCCAGGACTTCCTTGAAAAGGAGCTGTTCGGGCACTCGCGTGGCCTGCACCGAACTCATCTCCCGGGAACGGCTGTTGGTGCAGCTCGCTGCCATGGTCACCGGCCTCCACTCACCCACCGATCCCGGCTTCGTCCCTGGTGGTCGACCCGCAGGGCCTGCACCGCGGTTGGGCCCTGACCCGCCCGGCCCCAGACGACAGAGCGACCTCCCCACATTGCCCACCCGTACGGCACCGATACAAGGGAGACAGCCCGAGATCATTCACGATAGAGCGGTCAGAGCACGTGGAATTTCTCGCCCGAGCCCGGACTGGCTCTGAGGGGGCGCCCGGCCCGGTCGGGGCCGGGCGCGTGGGAGTACAAGCCGATCACATGGCGGTCGGCCCTGTCTCAGACCCCGGTCCCCTGGCCTCCGCTCGGCGTACGGAGCGTGCGACGGCGAGCACACACAACGCCCCGATCCCACCCGCGCCTGCCAACACCGCGTGCGTTGGCACGTACTCCGCCACCAGCCCGCCAAGCGTCATCCCCAGCCCCTGGACGGTCATGAGCCCCGCCGTCAGCAGGGTCATCCCGCGTGCCCGTAGTTCCTCGGGCAGCGCATCGAAGAACCAACGATCCAGGCCCAGGCTGTACGCGCTGGTCATCCCCGCTGCACACAGGATCAGCAGGGCCGACGTGAGCCCGGGCCGAGCGGCGAAGAGCAGGAACAGGGGCAGCCCGGCCAGGGCCAGAGGCAGTACAAGCCGCTCGCGTGCCGCAGGCTGCAGCAGTCCGCCGGCCAGCAGCTCGCCGGTCACGGACCCGACGGGGTTCGCGGCGAGCAGCAGCCCGACGGCTGCGGTACCGACACCGAGTTCCGTGGCGTACGGCGCGGCCAGCGCCTCCGGCACCACCATGAAGGCAGGCGGCAGCCAGAACAGCGCGAGCAGCCGGCGGACCCGCCTGTCGCGCAGCAGTGTCCAGGTGCCTCCGGTGGCGCGTTCCCGCGCCGTGGGCGGGCGCTGCGGGGTACCGCAGCGCAGGATCAGCGCCGAGCCGAGGAAGCCGACAACGGTTATCAGCAGTGCACCGCGCGGCGGCATGACGACCAGCAGCAGGCCGACGCCGGCGTTCCCGCCGATCTGCGCGCTCTGCGCCACGATGCGCATCAGTGAACGGGCGAGTACGAAGGCGTCGCCGTGCAGTATGTCGCCGAGGCTCGCCGCCCGTACGCCGCTGAAGAGGGGTGCCACGAACGATGCGAGGGCCTGCAGGGCGAGGAGCGCGGGGACGGGCGTGTCCGGCAGCACCATGAGGGCGGTGGCTGTGGCGCAGACCAGATCGCAGGCGACGAGGACCCGCCGGGCGGGATAGCGGCCGGCAAGCGGTGCGAGAAGAGCGCCACCGAGAACGTAGGGAAGGAACGAGAGGGCGAAGGACACCGCGGTGAGGAGCGCGGAGCCAGTGTTGCGGTAGACCAGCACGGCGAGGGCCATGACAGCGACCACGGTGCCGGAGAGCGACAGCACGTGGGCGGCGAAGACGGCGCGGAACTCGCGGACGGCGAAGACGTCGCGGTAGCCGGTGCGGCGGGGCGGGGTTTTGGTCGTTGGAGTGGGTGCGGTCACGGTCGCAGCCTGAGGCCCCGAGGGGATGTGGCCTAGACTTTCGTCCCTGGCCGAATGTTGGACGTGACGCCGCATCCCGCATCTGCGGAACGTGTGGGCAGCAGGCGGCCGAAGAAGCGAACAAAATAGGTGAGAAAGCCGCACAGCGTGCCACACATCATGCGCCTCGGTGCCGACGACCTGCTGCACTGCCGCTTCGCGCTGTCCCCGCTCTGGGAAACTCACCAAGCTGTGCGCACGCTGGACCGCCCCGCCAAATCGCTGCCCTACCACCTTCCGTGGCTGCGCCGCAGCGCCGAGGCCGCCCGCGCGCTCGACCTCCTGCCGCTCTGGCTGCTCATGCCCGAGCCGGGCTACACCCCGGACTTCGTATGCCCGCCGCCGCTGGGCCTCGACACGACGTTCGAGGACGAGATCTCGGCGGTGCGGGCGACGGACCTCGAGGTGGCCCGGTACGAGATCCACCGGGCGCTGGCCGACGGCGGGGCACTGCACACGAGCACCGGGCAGAAGCTGCTCGCGGATCCGGCTCGGGCAGTGCAGGACCTGGCGGCCCTCCTGGAGCAGGCCTGGCAAGCCCTGGTAGCGCCGCACTGGCCGCGGCTGCGCACCCTGCTCGAGGCGGACATCGCCTTCCACGCAAGGCGGTTGGCCGAGGGCGGACTGGCCTCGCTCTTCGCCGACTTGCACCCCGAGGTGTCCTGGTCGGACGGCACTCTGACGGTGCGGCGCCACCGCACCCACGTGCGCACACTGCACGGCGAGGGCCTGCTGCTCATGCCGAGCGTCTTCGCCTGGCCGGAGGTGATCAGCGGTTTCGACCCCCCGTGGCAGCCCACTCTCGTCTACCCGGCCCGGGGTATCGGAGGTTTGTGGGCAGTGGGCGGCCCCCAGCCCTCCGCCGCGCTGCGGCGGCTGCTGGGAGCGGGCCGGGCGTCGGTGCTTGCCGCGCTCGCGGAACCGGCTTCGACCTCGGCGCTGGCAGCCCGGCTGGGCCTGACGCCGTCGTCCGTATCAGCACACCTTCACGCGCTGCGCGACGCCAGGCTGCTCACTTCCCGGCGGGAGAAGCACAAGGTGCTGTATGAGCGGACGCCGCTGGGAATCGCGCTGGTGGAGGGGTAGGGAGTGGGTCCTGCAGACCGAGCAGGACAGGCCGAAGCCGTTGAAGGGCTTCACCCGGCTTCCTCCGCCAGGACCTCGACGCCGTTACCGCCGGGCGCAGCCTTCCGTGGAGTTCCGGCGTGATCGAAGGACACGTGAACTGGGTGAAAATACTCAAACAAGTCACGCACAGCAGGGCCTTGTTCGAACTCCTCCGAGGCCGCATGCCCACCCGGCCATGAACATCACCGAACTGCGGGACCCTCTTTCAGGGGCTTGTGCCAAGGAACAGGGCGGCCAGACGAGGAAGCCGACGGCTCATCTCCCTGTCGTCGTCGAAGTCGAAATCCTCGCCCATATCAACCGCCTTGTCGCTCGCTGAATCAGCCCCGCGGAAACTGCGCCAGGCTTCGTAGAAGGCATCCGCATTACCCGTGATCCGTTCGAACGCCCCGCCGGCTGCATAGTTCATGTCCTCGTAGAACAGCACCTCGGAACGGTCCCGGACGCTCGCAGCCTGAACGACATCAGGGTGCGCAGCGAGGCTGTCCGGGGCATCGGCCACGCGCTCGTACCACTGACAACCCAAGGCGATCACACCGGCACGGAAGTCCATGAAACTATCGTCGGAGCACCCGCCTCCGATGAGGTAAGCAGCCGCCCACACATCCCAGCGATACAGGGAGTCGTGCAGCTCATCGAAGCGTTCCGCATACTCCAGGGTCTCCTGCCGCGGCCTGTCCGCGAGCTGCTTGACGAGAACCTCGTCAAATGGCTCGCCCGTTGCGGCAGCCCCGGCTTGCGCGGCTTCGATGACGTGCCAGAACGTGTTGATCTCCATGACCGCGCACTCTGCCACGACCCTATGACGATCGATCTTGGCCACCTCCCGCACCTGGCCTTTTCACGGCATTGCGGACAGAGCCAATTTCAAGAATGCTCGTCACCGCGGGCCTGGACGCGGCGGACCGGCTCCACATCGGCGCGGGGCACAGCCGGCCCGTGCTGTACGTGTGGGCTGCCCGACAACGACCGCATCGCCGCCAGTTCGTGGCGGGCCCCGATGTGGGCGACGCGTGGGCAAGACCTTCTCGGCCGCCCCGCTCGAGGGCGTGTCCACTCCATCTGGCCGGGAGAGCGGACCCCGGCCATAGGCCCGTCCACACCCACTGGGCGGAGGTCGAGGACGCCGTCCACTTCCAGCACCGCACCACCGAGCGAAACGGCGTACGCGTCAGAGACGCGCGCCCGAGCACGGTGCGGCCGCGCCGATGACGCTGTAGACCTCCTGGAACGCCTCCGTCGCCTCGGCGGTGGGCCGGGCGGTCTCTTCCCCTCGTCTCGATGGGTTGGGTCCGCTCGAGACGGAAGGAGGTGCACGGGCGCGTCAAGGACAAACGGATCCGGTTCGCATGCGAACAAAGTATCCGCCTGTCAGACTCATGGATATCAACGTACGTGGAGGCAGCATCTGATGAGTGACCCCGAGGGCGTGCTCCTGGCCGACTACATCCGCGTACTCCGCGATCAGTTGGAGACGGCACAACAGGAAGGGGCAGGCCGCGGTGTCAAGTTCGGCGTCGGGGCCGTGGAGCTGGAGTTCGAGGTCACGATGACGCGGGAGGCAGGCGGGCGCGGCGGGATGAAGCTGTGGGTGGTTGAGGCGGGTGCCGACGGCAAGCGCAGCGGCGGCCGGACACAGCGTGTGCGGATGACCCTGACGCCCACCGACGACGCCGGCCGGCCGCTGTCGGTCACCGATCGGCTGCCCGGGTTCCCGCGCTGAGGCCTGTGGCGGTGGACTCGCTAGCCGGGCGGTGCGCCGAGGTCCTGGTCGAGCAGGACGGCGGCACCGGGTATGGCTCGGGGCTGCGGCTGGCGACGTCTTTGGTGGTGACGGCCGGGCATGTGGTCGAGGGCAGTGGGTCGGCCAGGGTGCGGCTGTCCGGCGGCGGCGCCGACGAGATCATCGTCACCGGCCGGACGGTGTGGCGAGGTGCCCGACTGGACGTCGCGCTTGTCGAACTTGCTCCGGACGTCCACCTCGACGTGGTCGCTCCGATGGCCATCGGAGTTGTACCGGACGAGGCTGACGGACGGCTTCCGTTCACCGCGATCGGCTTTCCGCGCCATCAGAGCTGGACGGACACGGACACGGCGACCTGGCGCGACAGCGACCAGATCGACGGGCTGATCCCGCTCGGGTCGAGTGTGAAGCGGGGCCGCCTGCTGCTGCATCGGGCGGATGGCCGCCGCCTGGAAGCGCGCGACTGGAGCGGTTTCTCGGGCGCGGGCGTCATCTGCGAGGGGTTGGCTGTCGGCGTCGTCGTGGAGTCGGCCCACTCGGGCGGGCTGGAGGCTGTGCGGCTGGCTGCTGTGATCGGCGCGTACGAGCCACGCGCGGAAGGTGAGCGCGAGCCCGGGCCCAGTGCCACTGCCGCACGTGAGCTGCTGGCCTCGCATGGCGTTGTGCCGGAACCCCTGCGCGGGCAGGAGCGGCGCCGCCCGGCCTACGAGGCGATGTTGCGCCAGTACGCAGCCCGGTGCGCCGAACTGACCGGCCGCGACCGGGAGCTTGCCGACCTCCTCGCGTTCGCGACCGGGCCGGACCCCTACCTAGTGCTCGTCGCCGGTCCGTGGGCCGGAAAGACCTCGCTGGTGACCCGCTTCGCCACAGGGTCCCACCCCGGGCTGGACGTGGTGTCGTTCGTCATCTCCCGGCGCGATGGGCAGATGCGCGTCCAGCAGTTCCACCGGGCCATGTGTGACCAGCTCGCCACCCTGCTGGGCGAGTTCCCGCCCGCCGAACCGGACGCTGCCGCCTTCCTCAGCCTATGGGAACGCGCGATGCGGATCCCCGGACGTTCCCTGCTGCTGCTCGTCGACGGCCTGGACGAGAACGACTACCGCGAGCTGGCCGAGCCCAGTATCGCCGCGCAGCTTCCGACTGCTCTCGGTCCGGCGGCACACGTCCTGGTGACGAGCCGTCATTCTGACGTGCCGCTCGACGTAGACGGCAGCCACCCACTGCGCACCTGCCGCCGCCAGGTGCTGACACCGTTCCCCGCGGCGACGAGCTTGCTCCTGCGCGCCCGCCAAGAGCTGGATCAGGTACTCGCCGAACCCGTCCCGCGTACCGTCCTGACCACTTTGACGGTCGCCAGCGGCGCGCTGAGCAGCAGTGACATTGCCTCGATCGTCAACGACTCCGCGCTGTCGATCCGCCGGACCCTGGAACGGGGGCTCTCCCGGGTCGTGGAGCCGCGCCCCGGTACGCCGACCCGGTACACCCTCGCCCATGACACCCTGGCCGTCGCCGTCCAGGAGGACCTGGAACCCGAGGAGTTCGCCCATACCCGCACCGCTATCGACGGCTGGGCCCTCGGCTTCGCCGCGGCCGGCTGGCCCGACGACACCCCGGACTACCTGACCGAGGCGTACCCGACGCTCCTGCTCACCGAAGGCGCAGGCCGGACGCTGGCTGCCCTGGCCTCCCCCGAGCGCCGCGCCCTGCTCCGCCGCCGGAGCAACGGCGAGCTGGCCGCGCTGTCCGAACTGTCGAACGCGGCAAGGCTTCTTGAGGCAGCCCCCGACTGTGACCTCACCCTGCTGACGCGAGTGTCGCTGCTCCGCGAGCGCATCGAGGACGACAACTTCACCATGCCCTCGACGTATCCGCTGTTGCTGGTACGCCTCGGCCGAGCCGAGGAGGGCATCCAGTTGGCCCGCGCCCTGCAGAACACCTACGTGCAGGCCGACGCACTGCTGACGATTGGCGAGTACCTGCTGGACAGCCGGCGGACCGAGGCGCGGAACCTCATCCACGAAGCCATGGCCGTGCCAGGCAGGTTGCCCCTGGAGCAGACGGCACATACGGTGCGCGCAGCCCTCGCGCTCGCAAGGCACGGCGAACCAGGCGCAGCCGACATTGCTTGCCGAGCCGTCACCGAGAGCGGCGACGAGAGAGGTTGGTTCCTCACCACCGTCGCTGACGCACTGGCCGAGATCGATCCCGAGCTGACACGGACCCTCATTGAGGAGGCCATCGAAGGCGCCGATACGGAGGATCGCCCCGACTTCTGCGGCCTCCTCGCGCCAGCGTTCGCAGTTCTCGGCGACCTCGACCCCCTCCTCCAGCATCTCGCCGACCTGGACCTGGACGGGAGGAAACGAGCCCTCCTCACCGCATGCAGTGAGCACGTCGCCAAGGGAGGCCGCCGAAACGTTCCAGAGCCACTCCTCACGGCCCTGAACGATGAGTTCCCCGCATCCGAGCTCGTGGAATCGGCCATCTACCAGGACGAGGACCGGGCCCGCCATCTACTCGCCCTGCCCGCCTCGGACTCTCCCGATCTCGATCTCGTGGAACTCGCCTACACCGCCCTCGCCGCCCACGGCCTCGATCCCCGACAGCCCGGGGCCACGGATGAACTGCTAGTGGCTCGTCACGCAGCCTTGGCCGGGTAATCGACCCGCTGCTCGTGAGCCAGCAGACTGTCTCCAAGACCTGATCTTGGAGGTGGTTGTGGGACGCCCGCCGAGTGTGTTCGTCCGGCCGGTGAGTATGGAGGAGGGCCGCCGGCTGCAGCGGATCAGCCGCACCGCGAAGGACCCGGTGAAACTCCGCCGGGCGATCGTGGTGCTGATGTCCGCGCAGGGCCAGACGGTCAAGGACATCACCACGCTGATGCAGGTCGGCGAGGACTACGTCCGTGAGGTCATCCACGCCTTCAACGAGCGGGGGTTCGACGCGCTGGACCCAAATTGGAGCGGGGGACGCCCTAAGACGATCAATGACGAGGTGCGCGAGCACATCTGCCTGATCGCCCGGACGTCCCCCGCCGACTGGAAGATCACCGCGTTCTCCACCTGGAGCCTGAGCAAGCTCGCCGACCATCTGGTCAGGCAGAAGGTGACCGCGGCCATCAGCCGGGAGACCCTGCGCCGGATCCTGCGCGGTGGCAAGGTCTCCTGGAAGACCACCACCACGTGGAAGGCGTCCACGGACCCGGAGTTCATCGCCAAGATGCACCGCATCCTGGCCCTCTACGACACCCCACCGGCGGACGGGCGGGTGATATGCGTCGACGAGTTCGGCCCGCTCAACCTGATGCCGCGCAAGGGCAAGGCCTGGGGTCCGGTGAGGCGTCCGCGCCGGTTACGGGCCACCTACAACCGTTACGGCGGTGTGAGGCACATGCTCGCCGCCCTCGATCTGGCCACCGGCAAGCTGTACTACCGCATCCGCCCACGCAAGCGCTGGCGGGAGTTCCTCGGCCTGCTCAAGGCCCTGCGGGCCCGCTGGCCCGGCCAGAAGCTGTATGTGGTGCTGGACAACTTCTCCCCGCACAAGCACGCCAAGGTCCGTACCTGGGCGGCCGACCACGAGGTCGAGCTGGTCTTCCTGCCGACCTACGGATCCTGGCTGAACTGGATCGAGGCCGAGTTCGCGGCCCTGCGCTACTTCGCACTCAACGGCACCGACCACCGCAGCCACGACGAGCAGAACGCCGCCATCGCCGCCTACGTGCGCTGGCGCAACACTCACGCGGAACCGAAGACCAACTTCGCCCCCGACTCACCGATCCGACAGTGGACCCAATACCCGGCCAAGGCTGCGTGACGAGCCACTAGCCGACGCTACGACGTCTGCCCGGGCCAATGACCACCTCTCATTGGCGGTCTCCCTGGCCCACGACATCGCCAACCCGGGCATCCGTGCGGACCACCTCACAGAGATTGCCCTGGCGCTGCTCGACTCCGACACACCCCAGGACGCCGCTCCCGTGGTACTCGAGGCGGAGGCGGCCCTCGACAAGACCAGGAACACGCCGCCTCCCACCATCCTTGCGGCCTTCGCCCGGGCCGCCGGCATCGCCGGACGAACGGACCTGGGCACACCGGCCCTGGCACTGGCCCTTCATACGGTGCTGCAGGCAGGCGACGACACCCGTGCCACGTGGGAGGCGCGGGCTGTGGCAAGCGCAGCCACTGGGCTGGGCAACCTCGACCACGCCCTGAGGATCGCGGACAGGTTCGCGGCTGACCAGGTCCACCGTATCGACACTTTCCTGGATGCCGCGAGGGCCGTCGAAGCCCAGGGCGATCACAGCTCAGCCGATCTCGAGCTGCTCATCGCCCAGGTGGCCGAAGGCATCGAAAAGTCGACGGACCCGAGCATGTCCGGCTGGCGTACCCGCGTCACTCACGAACTCATCGCCCTCCACCTCCGCGCCGGGCACGCAGACGCGGCCCTCGATCTGGCACGCCGGCTTGACAAGACCGATCTCCACCGCTGCGCACTCGAGTTCCGCGCGCACCTGCTGTCGGACGACATCCCTTCGGCGGTCTCCCTGATCCGCGAAACGGCCCTGGCCATGCCGGCGAGTTCCCCGCAGGACATCGCCCGCAGGCAGGAACAGGCAGCAGCGATGATCGTCGAGATGTGCGACTCCGGCCACCAGCCCCTGTGCCGCGACGTCACGGCTCAACTCGCCGGAACCGCAGACCCAGACGTAACGCTGGACAGCGGCCTGTGGGCCCGCCCCTGGCTCACCGCAGCCTGCCGGGCCACCGGCCTCACCGAGGACTTCACCCGCCTTCTGGAGACGCTGCGGCACACCGTCCTGGTCACGGGCGCCCACTATGCTACGAACACGGTGCCGCTGGAAGCAGTCGTCCGCCTGCGCCTCTGGGATCGCTACCACGCCGAAGCCCGTCGGCTGAACGGGGTTCTGGCCGAGGCTGTCCTCACCGACCTGGTCAAAGCGATGCTTGACGCAGGCTTCCTGACCGAGGCCCTCCCTCTCATCGACGACCTCCAGGACGACCGCGCCGACTGCCTGGCTCTCGCCGCGGCCGTTACCTCCCCACCGCCCGTCGACCTGGTCAAGCGCTCCCTGGCCCACGGCTTCGCCGACGACGTCATTGCCCCACTGGCTGCCCTGGAACCGGCGTGCCTGCAAGAGATCGCAGTCCAGCTCAGGGTGATCCAGCCGCCCGCCGAACAAGTGACGCTTCGGGCTCCTGGGGACGTCTGACCGTCCACTCGCTCGAGTAGTCGGTGGTGGCTCAGTCACTCATGTCAAGGTGGGCAGCGGGTAAGCGGGTGTCGGCGAGGACTCAATTGGCAGCTGACACCACCGTCTCCAGGGCATCGCCAGCCAGTCGCACCGCTGCAACGCTTCAAGCACGACGGATCGGTGTTAGTTACTCATAGTAACCATCGTCAGTAGTTCACCGAACCGTGCCACCGGTGCCTATGGTCGTTCGATGTGCGCTGTGCTCCCGGACGGCCTCGCCAGCGTGGTTCTACTCAGCGATGCCCCCGTAGCACCCCTCCCTTTCCCTGGCGCTCCCCTGTCTGTCAGCCTTGGGTGAGACATCCCGCTTCGTCGGGTTAGCCTGAGAGGGCACGACAGGAGAACCACCCCCTCATGACCAGCACCGCCCCCGCCGGGTCCGACCCGGCTCCCCGGCCGAAGCGCCGCACCTTCAGTCCGGAGTACAAGCTGCGGATCGTGGCCGAGTACGACGCCGCCCCGAAGAATGAGAAGGGCGCGGTCCTGCGCCGCGAGCGTCTGTACCACTCGCACGTCAAGGAATGGCGGGCCGCGCGGGACGCCGGGGCCCTGGAGAAGCTGGTCGACCAGCGGACCAGTCCGGCGAGGCCGAAGAAGCCTGCTGCCGAGGCGGAGAACGAGAAGCTGCGCCGCCAGGTGGAACGGCTGGAGAAGGAACTGGCCCGGAACAAGGCCGCGTTGGAAGTCATGGGAAAAGCTTCCGCGCTCTTGGAAATGATCTCCGAGGGCGCGGACTGAACGCTGCCGCCGAACCGGTGGTCGACGACGCGTTCACCGGCGTCCAGGGCGAACTGGGCATCACGGCCGCGTGCCGGCTGACCGGCCGCTCCCGGGCCACCCACTACCGTCGGCTGCGGCCCCCGCCCGAGCGGAAACCCAGAAAACCGCAGGCCCAGCCCTCATCTCTCGCACCCGAGGAGCGGGCGGCGGTCCTGGAGATGATGAACAGCGACGAGTACGCCGAGCTGCCGCCCGCGCAGATCTGGGCCCGCGAGCTGGATGCCGGGCGCTACCACTGTTCCGTCTCCACGATGTACCGGATCCTGCGCGAGAAGGGGCAGTCCGGCGAGCGCCGCCGCCAGGCCACCCACCCGGCGAAGACAGTGCCCGAGCTGGTCGCCACCGCACCGTCACAAGTGTTCACCTGGGACATCACCAAGGCGGCCGGACCGGTCAAGGGCGTCTGGTATCACGCCTACGTCATCATCGACATCTTCAGCCGCTACGTCGTCGGCCATACCGTCGAGCGGGCCGAATCAGCGGTGCGGGCCGGGGAGCTGATCCGCGAGACCATCGCCCGCAACGGCATCGTGCCCCAGACCGTGCACGCGGACCGCGGCACCTCGATGACCTCGAAGAAGGTCTCCCAGCTGCTGATCGATCTCGGGGTGACACGGTCGCACTCGCGGCCGAAGACCTCCAACGACAACCCTTACAGCGAGGCCCACTTCAAGACCACGAAGTACATGTCCGACTACCCCGAACGGTTCGACTCGCTGGCCCATGCCCGTGAGTGGTTCGAGGCGTTCATCGCGTACTACAACCACGAGCACCGGCATTCGGGCATCGGCTGGCACACACCGGCCAGCGTGCATTTCGGCACCGCCGAGGAGGTCCGTGATCAGCGTGCCGTCACCCTCGCCGAGGCATACGCCCGCCATCCCGAACGCTTCGGCCGCCGCCCCCGACCACCCCGGATACCCCAGCAGGCATGGATCAACGACCCGGCCAAGCGCAGGGAACCCGCACCACAAACCTCATAGCGTCACGACCGTCTCACTGGACTTGAAATCTTCCGCTCGGCTTGTTCGACATGTGTGTCGGGGGAGGGGTGAACCGGGGTGTTTCATGAATGGGTCGGTCGGCGTTCTCTCGTCCGGCGGCAGGCGCTACGTGGTCTCTCAGTACGGCTGCGGTGTTTCCTGCGGGGTGGGTTGCCGGAATCCGTCGGGGTATGGGGGCTGCGGGTGCCCGTCGTCGGGTGTCGGATGTTGGAAGGCGCCGTAGGCTGCCTGCGGCCGGAAGTCCGGCTCTGGCGGGGTGTGTTCGTGTGGTGTTGTTCCGGCTGTTCCGGTTGTGGTGGTCGTGGGGGCTTGGAGGCTGCCGTATCGCTCCATACGCTGCCACCGCAGTCGGGTGCCTGATATTGCGGTGAAGACGGATTGGATCACGACCAGGTACATCAACTGCCGGTAGACGAACTGCTGCAGCGGCAGACTCCACAGCGGTCCCGCGCGCTCCCCGTCCAGGCGGAACGCGTACAGGCCCATCATGAACTGCAGCAGCAGGAAGGCGAGCCAGAGCCCGGTGATCCTGACCGGGTCGAGGAAGATGAGCCCGTACAGGGCGAAGATGTCGACGACGGGTGCGAGCAGGGGCAGCAGGACCTGGAAGAGCAGTAGGTAGAGCAGGCCCCGGCGGCCCAGTTTTCCGGCGGGGCCACGCTGTACCAGGGCGCCGCGGTGTTTCCACATTGCCTGCAGGGTGCCGTAGCACCAGCGGTATCGCTGTCGCCACAGAGCGTCGAGTGAGGCGGGCGCTTCGGTCCAGGCCTTGGCTTTCTCCTCGTACACCACGCGCCAGCCGTTTCGGCACAGTGCCATGGTCAGGTCGGTGTCCTCGGCGAGGGTGTCGTCGCTGACGCCGCCGAGGTCCAGCAGTGCCCTGCGGCGGAACGCGCCGACGGCTCCGGGCACGGTCGGCATGCATTCGGCGAGGTCGAACAGGCGGCGGTCGAGGTTGAAGCCGACCACGTACTCGATGTGCTGCCAGCGGCCGAGTAGGCCGCCGCGGTTGACGACCTTCGCGTTGCCCGAGACGGCACCTACGCGGACGTCGGCGAAGGGTTGCACGATCATGCGGACGGTGTCGGGTTCGAAGACCGTGTCACCGTCGACCATGACCACCAGGTCGCAGGAGGCGGCTGCAAGGCCGGTGTTGAGGGCGGCGGGCTTGCCCGCGTTGTGCTGGCGGATCACTCGTACCGGAAGGTGAAGCGACTCCACCAGCTCGGCGGTGCCGTCGGTCGAACCGTCGTCCACCACGATGATCTCGACCGGATGGGTGGAGGCGAGCAGTGAGCGTACGGCTGCCTCGATCCCGGCGCTCTCGTTGTATGCGGGGACGATGATGCTGACGGGCTCGGTGACCGGGCCTCCCCAGGACCGTCCCCGGCGTGGCCTGCGCAGGCGCCGGTGCCGTCGGGCGGCGATCAGCACGACCACCGCGCGCAGCACGCTGATCGCTCCGGCGGCGTACATCAGCAGGCCCAGCAGCCACACGACCCAGTCGCCGCCCTGCAGCACCGTGATGAGGGCCAGCCCTTGCAGGTGCTCGGTGAACCCGGCGGGGTGGACGGGCACGGTCATACCGACCGCATCGGAGACCGTCGCGAGCGTGTAGCCCTGTGCCTTGAGCCGCGGGAGCAGGATGCTCAGGGCGGCGACGGTCTGGGACCGGTCGCCGCCCGCATCGTGCATCAGCACGATCTGCCCGGTGCGGCCGTGCGGTGTGGCCTGGGTGAGGATCCGGCCCACACCCGGGCGCTGCCAGTCCTCGGCGTCCTGTGTGGCGAGCACCGTGACATACCCGGCCGTGTCGGCCTGCTGAAGGACGGACCAGTCGGTGTTGTCCAGTGCGTCGTTGCGCGAGGAGTACGGCGGCCTCAGCAGTGCGGTGGTGACCCCTGCGGCGCCGGCCACTGCGAGCTGTGTCTCGCGCAGTTCCAGGGAGCGCTGCCAGGGGGCAAGGCGAGCCAGGTCGGGATGGGTGAAGGTGTGGATGCCGATCTGGTGGCCCTCTGCGACGATCCGGCGTACCAGTTCGGGGTGGGCCACGGCCTGGGTTCCGACGATGAAGAAGGTCGCGTGCACATGGTTGCGGCGCAGCACGTCCAGGATGCGGGGCGTCCAGACGGGGTCCGGGCCGTCGTCGAAGGTCAGGGCGATGGTGCGGGGCTTCACCTGGGCGGTGTGCGCGGTGGTGGCGGCGTTCGCGATCACGGGGCCACCGCGCAGCACCTGGCTGGGAACCATGTCGGTGCTGCCACGGACGCCGGTCACGCTGTCCGAGGTGATACCGAACATGTGATGGGTGTAGCCCTGCAGCAAGAGGGCCGTAGCCAAGGTCACCGCCAGCACGCTGAGCAGCAGCCAGTGAGTGCGCGGTGTGATCTGGCGGGTGCGGCTGCGCCGGCGAGGAGCGGTGGAGCGTGTGCAGTTGCTCATCAGGGGTCTTGGATCACTTCACGGGCTTGTGGGACGAGCCGATCGCGCGACCCTTGGACGTCCGGGTGGGGATGGGGGCTGCGGTCGGGGCCGAGCTCGAGGCCTCGAGGGCCGCGGGCGTGGATGTGGTGGGGGCGGGGGTGGCCGCGGAGGTGGCCGGGCGGTCGGCGGAGCCGGACGTCTTCCGCGTCGGCGTGGGGCGGGAGTTCGCCTGCTGTGCTGCGGAGGTCGCACTTCTCGCGGTGTGGCCGGCGCCGGCGGGAGTGTCGGGCGTGGTCGCCGGGGGTGTGCGCGGATGGGTGGAGTCCTGTTGCGGGACGAAGGGGGCGTTGAGGGTGGGGCCGCCAAGCACCGTGCTGATCAGCAGTGCCACGTAGCCGCCGGCGGGAATCACCAGCAGGCGGGCGGCGCGCAGCACGCGGCGCTGGCGTCGCCCCGAGGAATCGACGAAGACGGGCCGGGTCGAGTCGTCCTTCGCTGTGTCCGGTCCTGGCGCGGGAAGATCCGGTGTGTCGTTGTCCGGGGGCGGCGGCACGGTGAGCACGTCGCCGTGGCCCGTGTCCCACCCCGCAGTGTCGGGGCCCGGCTCGGCGGCGGGGGCATCCGGGGTGAGGACGTAGAGATGTGGCCAGGCGGTGTAGGGGTTCGGTCCCGCCGTATCGGCATAGCCCGCCGGCTGGGCCGCATGCGCCCACTCCACCGGCCCGCTGGCCGCCGGGGCGGTATCGACGGTGCTGCCGCCGTACTCGTCGCCGTACCCGTACCCGTACCCGTACCCGTACGCGTACCCGGCGCCGCGGTACGGATCGGCGCCGTACGGATCCGCGCCGTACGGTGCGTCGCTTTCGTTCGTCCACTGCACGGTCGTGCCTCCTTGCCCTGGCCGACCGACACAGCCGTCCGCTTGGAGAGAGCGGACGAGGCCGGAAGTGTTACACCTGAGCCCTGCAACGCAGAACGAATCGACCAGACAGGGCGAATTTGGCCGGCCGTGGCGCCGGCAGGAAGACGGCATGCGGCCGCAGGTCGGCTCGGGCGGCACGGTTCGCGGTGACTCGATGCCGGCCGACGACCATATGCCGTGCTGGGCTGCGCACAGCACCCCGGGTCGGACGCCGAAGTGCGGTGTGCGGATCGAGCCTGACCGCGCCGACGTCGATCCGACAGGTGTACGGGGCGGCCGGATCCCCGTGCAGTGGGCGGGGTTCCGGCCGCCCCCGTCCCTCTCCACGCCGTCCTCGGGGGGAGTCAATAGCGGCGCGGAGAGCGGTTGGGAGTACGCGGTTCGACCTCTGGGCAGGTGCTGGTTCCGTGGTCTCCTCCGCGCGCATTCGGCATTCACACAGCGCACAGTCGGCGTGAAACGTCACCCGGGCGGGGCGGTGCTGGGGTGGCGGGCATCGGTGAACCGGTACCCCCTCCAAGTGCCCGCCCCGGGGCGCGCGCCGGGTGCGCGCAAGCGGGAGCAGCGCCCGCGTGAAGGGCTCTTGAGGGGTTGTGACACTTCCGTGTGCCCCCGCGCTGGTCACCATGAGGCCGCTGATGCGAGCGGAGCGTGTGTGACGGCGGACTCGGAATGGATCCGGTGCAAACGAGGACAGTCTTGGGCCAGGTACGGCGCCCCCGGCGTGAACAGGCGAGCGACGGGGAACTGGGCGATGCGGTCGCACGGGCCCAGGACGGGGACGAGACCGCTTTCGCGGTCGCCTACCGGATGGTGCAACCGGGCCTGCTCGGCTATCTGCGCGGCCTTGTCGGCGACGAGGCCGAGGATGTGGCGTCCGATACCTGGCTGGAGATTGCCCGCGACCTCGGCCGGTTCAAGGGTGACGGGGCGGGTTTCCGCGGATGGACGGCAGTCATCGCACGGCACCGGGCGCTGGACCATCTGCGCCGCCGGCGCGCGCGGCCCCGGCCCGGCAGGATCGAAGACCACGTGCTGGAGATGCCAGGTGTGCATGTCACCGATGAGCAGGCTTTGGAGGCTTTGTCCACCGAGCAGGCCCTGGAACTGGTCCTTGGACTGCCGAGCGACCAGGCCGAGGCCGTGCTCCTGCGGGTCGTTGTCGGCCTGGATGGTCCCGCCGCCGCCCGTGTCCTGGGCAAGCGTCCGGGAGCAGTGCGAACCGCCGCCCACCGGGGCCTGAAACGCCTCGGCCGGCAACTCGGCGTCGGCCGTGAGCAGGGGAGGGTGTGACGAATGAGGCCTCCCAGACGCTGGGGAAGTCGACATGAACCAACGACGGCTGCGGACAGATCGAACGGGAGCGGAAACAGGCATGGGGGAACGACCAAGCGGCCACGGAGTTTTGGGCCGTGCAGGCGTGCACCCCGACGGCAGTGCGTTGGAGACAGCGCTGGCCGCCGCCCTACGCGGAAGTGTTCTCGACCCGGCAGCCGAGCAGCACGCGGTAGCCGCCTTCCGCACCGCCTACGAGGCCCGAACGCAGCGGGCGCGTACCGGGCGTCGATACGTTGGGCGGCCGCCCGCGCCAGGGCGTGCCCGGCGCCCTGTGAAAACGGCGTTGGGTGTGGTCTGCGCCAGTATCGCCCTGGGCGGCGCAGCGGTCGCGGCCATCGGTTCGGTCGGCCCTTCGGCAGAGGGTGACAGCCCCAAGTCCGCGCACCCCTCGCCTGTCGCTCCCGACCGGTCGGCCGGTGGGACGGCGCCGGCGTCCCCCCACAGTCACGGACCGACGCAGCAACCGGGCACAGCCAAGGACACCGAGGCCCACTGCCGCGCCTACGAGCAGTCCGGCAACCGCGGCAAGGCGCTCGAAGCAACCGCCTGGCAGCGGCTCGTCGCGGCTGCGGGCGGCAGGGAGAAGGTCGCCTCGTACTGCTCCGAGCGGCTGGCCCGGGCGACGGTCGAACCGGGCAAGCAGGGTGATCAAGGCAAACAAGGCGTGGGTGCTGCGGACTCCGTCCGGGGCAACCAGCAGAAAAGCGCCGGGGCCTCCGCCACCCATCCTGGTGGGACGGGCAGTGCATCCGAAAACGTCGAAGGGGGCGGGGGCAAGGCCGAAGAGAAAGACAAGTAGAGGGAGATCCGGCGGCGGGGGGATGCCCCGGCACCTCCGGATCTTCTCTGCGCACAAGCTGCGGTGGCTGCTGTATCGCGGAGGAATGCAGCAGCCACCGCAATCCAAGCCGGTCACCGCTGCCGCCGTCATGACAGCCCCCGCAGCGCAAGGACGCCTGCGGCGTCTTGAGGTGGCTTCTGTGTCGACAGCAGGCCCCTGTCGTTGCCGGATCGTGCTTGACCTTTCGTCAGGACGGGCAGGAGGCTGAGCCGCCCCCTCCACGTCTTCCCGTTCGCATATCGAAGATGGACCCATCCATGCCTAATCTCATCCGCGTCGGCGCGCTGGCCGCCGGCGTTTCGACCGTGCTGCTCCTCGCACCGGCCGCGCACGCCACCGCTCCCGGTGACAACGGGACGGTGAAAATCCATGACGCCAGGACCGGCGAGGAGTTGCGTCGCAACGAGCCGCACGTGTGCACGTTCTACCTGGATGCCTTCGGTTTCGACGCGGTCCAGAAGGTGGACTGGCACATCGAGGCGTGGGCACCGAAAGCCGCCACCAAGGGCAAGACCGTGAAATCCGGGGCCATCGCTCTGGATACCAAGGGCCACGGCCGTACGGCGGACCTGTCGCTGCCCGACGGGCACTACAAGCTGTTCTGGAACTTCTACGGCGAGAAGGGAGCCGCGAAGCAGAAGGTGTTTTGGACGCACTGCAAGGGCTCCGAGAGCGGTGGTGGCGGCACGGCACCGTCCGGCTCGGTGTCACCCTCGTCGGCGTCGTCCTTGCCGTCTGGGTCGGCCGGTGCGACCGCTGCATCGAGTGCCTCCGCTGGTGAGGGCGGGGCGGGCCCCGCGGCCGCCGCCTCCCCGTCCGCGCAGGGCAGCGGTGATCTGGCCGCCACCGGTAGCGGCATGCCGGTGGGCCTGCTGTCGGGCGTCGCGGCGGCGCTGTTGGCCGCGGGTGGCTACCTGGTGCTGCGGCTTCGTAGGACATCCCGGGGCTGATGTCTGCTGGGCATGACAGGCCCCGTACTCGTCCGAGTGACGGATACGGGGCCTGTCCTGTGACGGGGAGGAGCCAGCCGGTGGTGCACCGCCACTGGCGGTGCGCGAAACCGGCACGTGCCGCCAGGACGCAGCCTGACGAAATGAAAGGCCGTCAGTCGCACCGGCCCTCGGGGGGTCAGTTGGTGTGTGGCCCGCTGGGGGTGCGGGCGGCGATGAGGGTGATGTCGTCGCGGGGGTCACCGAGGTCGCGGGCGAGTGTGGCGCACAACTCGTGCAGTGGCAGGTGGCGGTGGGTGGTGGCGTGTTGGCGCAGGCGTGTCATGCCGTCGTCGAGGGAACGGGTGCGGGATTCGACCAGGCCGTCGGTGTAGAGCAGGAGTGTGGCGCCGTCGGGCAGGGGTGTGTGGGTGGTGGGGCGTTCGATGGTGGGGCGCAGGCCCAGGAGCATGCTGTGTGCCCCGGTGAGGTAGTGGGCGTCTGCGTCGGCGGTGATCAGCAGGGGCGGCGGATGGCCTGCCACGGACCATGACGCCTGCCACGCCCCGCTGGTGGTGCGGTGCAGGCGGGTGAGGATTGCCGTGGCGGAGTCGGCGAGGGTCAGGCGCGCCTGGGCGGTGTCCAGGCGGCGCAGGATCTGCCCGGGTAGTTCGTGGGGGCGGTCGACGGCCAAGGCACGGAGCATGTTGCGCAGTTCGCTCATGCGTGAGGCGGCCTGGATGTCGTGGCCGGTGACATCACCGATGACCAGAGCGAGGTCACCGTCGTCGAGGAGGAAGGCGTCGTACCAGTCCCCGCCGACCTCGGCTGTGTGCTGGGCCGGCTCGTAGTGGGCGGCCAGTTCGATACCCGCAACGTCGGGCAGGTCGGTGAGCAGGGCGCGTTGCAGGGCCGCGGCGATGTCGGCCTGCGCGGCGTGCAGGCGGGCGTTGTCCAGGCCCAGGCTGATGCGACGGGCCACCTCGTCCGCCAGGACACGGTCGGCTTCGTTGAAGGGCGGGCTCGCGGATGCGCGGGCCAGGGTCAGCGCGCCGAAGGTCCTGGCGTGCAGCCGCAGCGCAAGAACAAGCGCCTCTTCTGCTCCCACGCGCGTGAGCAGGTCGCTTTCACTGCCGGGTGCGGGCGCGAGGTCGGTCAGGTGCTGGGTGCCCCCGCCCTCCAGGATGCGGGTGACGGCCGCGTGGTGGGCGGGGTGCTCCGGCACCGGCTCGCCGCCGGGGGAGGGCCCGCTGGGCAGTACGCCGGGCGTGTGGTGGGCGGCGGCCGCGAGGCGATGGGTGGGCCCGCCGGCCAGACTGACCACGGCGGTGTCGGCGAGGCGGGGCACGAGTTGACGCACCAAGCGGTGCAGTGCCTCGTCCGCGTCCAGGGTGGTGGTCATGGCCAGCGTGAGCTCGCCGAGCCAGGTGGTCTCCGCCAGGTCGTATTCGGCCTGCTCGCGCATCGTCTCGCTGAGCGCGTACCGCTCGTCGCGGCGTCCTTCCCGCTCACGCTGGGCGGTTGCGTCCTGGAACACGACCACCGCACCACGGCCGCGTCCCGCCCCCGTGGGCAGCGGGGCCGTGGTCCACCACACCGCGAGCGGCGTGCCATCGGCGCGCCGCAGTACGGCGCGCTCGCCACCGGTCCGTTTGCCCCCTGTCACGTCCTGGAGGATCGGGCGCTGGACGGGCACGGCCGCCGACTCTTCGTTCGACGGGTGCAAGGTGCGGTGGGCGTTGACTCCGATCAGGGTGCCCGGCGCGTAGCCCAGCAGCCGTTCGGCTCCCGGGTTGCAGGCGATCACGGTGCCCTCGTCGTCGACGGCATACAGGCCGGCGTCCGCCGCGGCGAACAACACCGACATCAACGCCTCGTCCACGCCGACGCCCATAGGGTCGTCTTCTTTCGGCCCGCTCTTCACTTTGTGCATTGTGCCCGCATCATGCTGTGTTCCAGCAAGCTTTCTCACCAGCCTTCACAGACGTGGGTGATCGCACGCTGCCGCAACGCCGGCGAAGACCTGGATCACGGTGTCCAGCCCCGTCACCTCCAGCATGCGGCGCACCGGCTCGCACGGGGCCGCCAGGCGCAGCGCTCCGCCCTGTGCATCAACCTGCCGCAGGGCGTACACCAGCACGCCCAGAGCGGACGAATCCATGAACGACACGCCTTCCAGGTCCAGCACCATGCGTGCGCGACGGTCGGCTATGAGCGTGTCGATGATTCCCCGCAGCGCCGGAGCCAGCGCCAGGTCCACCTCGCCACGCAGGACCACCACCGCCCACGCGCCGCAGTCGTCGCCGCGTCGCACGCTGGGCGCTGCAGTCATGGGAGCTCCCTCCGCATTGGGGAAATACCCCGGCCGGGCGCCTGACGGCCGCAGCCCTGCTCGGGCCTGTAACCACCGACTGCCGTCGTAAACAGTCCCGTGCAAGTGCCGCGCGCTGCCGGACGCAGCCGGCCGACGCCGGCCGCAGCCAGGCGGGCACGAGGACAGCGTCAGAGCCCACAACGACGGCTGTCGCGTGCCGCGCAGGCCACGGCAATCCGAGCGGCCTTTTGAGCCGTCCAAGGGCTGTAAAGACGCTCGGTGATGATGCCTGCCGGCCGGTACCACGCCGCCAGGCGGATCAAGGCAGTGCGGTGGGGGGAGAGAGGCCCGGCTGCAGCGGTGCGACGCCTGGTCTCCTTCCGGCATCGCTGGCGGTCCTTATCTGCTACCGCCGCCCGGTTGATCGACCCAGGTGATCTCCGGGCGGACCGTCGGCAGTGCCCAGGGCTCCAGAACACCGCTTACCAGATCAGCCAGGAACTGAACCGCTCCACCGGTGTACTGCCACCATGCACCGTTGCGCGAGGCGACGGTGACCGTCCATTCCTGTGGCCCGCTGGGACGGGTGGTCCACAAGAAGAAGTCCCCCTGGCTGGAGGTGGACCAGGGAAGCAGGCCGCCCGGCGCGGGATACGGATGCATCGGGACGGCCACGTCGGCGTCCTCGCACCACTCGGCGACGATCTCCAATTCTTCGTGGGCGTCTTGGACCCATCCCGCCTCAGCGCCTGGCCGCGGGCCGCCAACAAGCATGAAGTCACTCAGCTCGCACGCCGGGTACCGCTCGCACAGGAGCTTGTAGTCGGCGGGCAGGGCCGTCCCCAACAGGCCCTCCAGACGCAGCCAGTCGATGTGCACCGGTGTCGGCAGACGGTGGGCCACCAGGCCGGGCAGCACTCGTTCGAGTTCCGCGACCGACTCGGCCGGGTCGATCAAACGACGGCGCGGGGCCTGGGTACCAGCAAAGTCGTCCACGCGAGCAGACTGTCACAACGCACCCCGATTAACGTCCTGGGGGTCACGAACGGAGCTGCTGCGCTTTGCTCCTGGCCCCTGCGTTCGACCTCCTCCAGCGGCGCGATCAGCGATCATCACTCCCGTTTGGCTTCCGCCGTCTTCGACTGTCGGCCTGACCGAAAGACCTGCCGCACGATGTCACCCGAGGGTGCTGGTGTCACAAAGGTGACAAAATCATGAGGACCTCGTCGCGATCGCCATCGGTGGCCAGCCGCAAAGCGCCGGGCCACCGGCCGATCTCCTTCCAGCCGAGCCGACCATAGAACTCTTCGAGACCGACACCACCGCGTGCGGCAAGGTGCAGTTGCTCCAGGCCCATCTCATCGCGGGCGACCTCACGGACCCGGCGCATCAATGCCGTGCCGATCCCCTGGCCCCGGACGCCGAGCCGGGTCTGCACGTGGTGAATCGTGCCCCAGTGCGAGACGGGTGGGTGGGGATCGCGGCGGATGTTCAGCCAGCCCGCGACGGTGTCGTCTGTCAGGGCGATCAGAAGGCGGCTGGTCGGTGGAGCCAGGTTCTCGATGATGCGGTCAAAGGCGGCGGTGACCTCGGCGGCGTCCACCGGCGGAAAGGGGAATCCGGCCGCCCCGCCCGCATTGCTCACCTCGGTCCAGCAGTCCACGAGGGTCTGCTTCAGCTCGTCAGTGATCTCGTCAGGGTCGAGGATCTGTGTGAAGCCAAGGGCGTTGCTGCTGGTCATGAGGACGAGTGTCACAAACGAGCCGCGCTCGTCGACACGCGGGGCACCCACCCGAACATCGCTGGCGCAGACAATGATCCACAGGATTGACAATTACTCAGCGGCCACCCCGTTTCGATGTGCGGTCCGGAGCAGCGGCTCAATCCGCGCCCACTGCACGTCAGTCAACAACCCACTCGGACCAACGATCAGAGGACCAGGTGATGGCGGGCTAATCGCCCGAGAACGCAATCTGCAGGTCTCTGTCCGCGCGGCAGCGCAGGCCCCAGGCCAGTAGCGTTGCGATGGCCTCGTGCTCGGCCCCCCTCAGCCGAGCAAGATGTGAACCTTCCAACTCTCGCGCCATCCGGTCCACTGCCTCACTGCGCAGCGTGTGTCCCCGTAGGGATCGACGTCAGTCAGGGTGGGGAGCCGGTGCCGCCCCAGGCTCTCGAGGGCCGTCCAGAACTCGTCATCCACGACTATCCGTTCCAGCATGCCTGTCGTGAGACTCGGCCCTGCCTTTCGTCCAGTCCGCGAGGCCGAGACCCCGCGCCGAAGCTCGATGACAAGCGCCATCCGACCCCCTGCTCATTTATGCCTTCGTCCCGATCGGCCTGGCCTACCGACAGCCAATTGTTCATGATCCGAACGAAACCGCCTAGTTCTGTACCAGGACGACGAGCCGGGCGACGGCCGTGATGACGGGCCGAGGACAAGGCCAAGCGCCTGTGGCGTCGGCCGGTCCCGCAGCCGCCTCGGCGGGGGCCCGCGGCAACGCAGTCCTCAGCCGATTGAGCACCCCGGCACCCTAGGCGGGTACGGCCCGCCACAGGTCCTTGCCTACGACGGGTGTACGCCTTTGGCCGATCATCAGTCGGCGTCCCGGAAGGCGAACGTTGCTTGCGGCACAGGGCCGGTGAACAGGACGGGGTGACCAGGCGGGGATGTCAGTGGGAGTCGCCGAAGGGGTAGGCGTCCTGGACTACGTGCAGGGGGATCCGCGTTGGTAGCGCCGGCCTTCTGCTGATTCTCGAGCGCGAGGGCGAGCATCTCCTCGGTCATGTCGAGCCCGTACGCCTTGCTGGTGGGGCCGACGCGGCGAGCGGAAAGCAGTACGTCGATGCCGCCGCCGGCGCCGAGGTCCAGGACGCGTTCGCTTTCGTGGAGGTCGGCCACTGCGGTCGGGTTGCCGCAGCCGAGGGAGGTGGCGAAGGCCTCAGCGGGCAGGGTGTCGCGCTCGTCTTCGGCGTACGGGGCGGAGCCGAAGTTTGTCGTCGATCTCGATGGCCTCGGGTCCGCAACAGGCGGTGCCGTCCGCGCCAGTCGACCATTTCCATAAACTATGAATATAAAATTGCTATGCTTCGAGCATGAGTCGTCAAGACACCGCTCGTGGCGCGTCCGCCGCCATCGGGGCAGCCCTCTACGGCCTGGCCACCAGGGCCGCGAGACGCCTGCCCCGGGACATGAGCCTGACGTCCGCCGCCACCCTGGCCACCCTGGACCGGAGCGGCCCGCGGCGCATCACCGATCTGGCCTCGGTCGAGGGCGTCACCCAGCCCGCGATGACCGCCCTGGTCCGGGTGATGGAGGAGTCCGGCCTGGTCGAGCGGCGGGGCGACGCGTCCGACAAGCGGGTCACGCTGGTGTGCCTGACCGAGACCGGCGCCTCCTATGTCCGGACGCGGCGCCAGGCGGGCGTCCACGCGTTCGAGCGGTTGATCGGCGAGCTCACCGGCGACGAGGTCGAGGCGCTGATGGCGGCCCTTCCGGCGCTGAAGCATCTGGCAGAGCTCGAAAGCCAGGACCGCGAAGGGCCGAAGCGGTGAGCGGGCAGCCGGTCGACGGGGTCGCGGTGAAGGCGTTCCCGGTGGCGCGTTCCGAGGCGCGGCTGCTGGTCCCCGCCCTGATGTTCATCGCTCTGGTCGTGGCGGCGGTCGCCAGCCTCGGTACGCCGCTCATCACCAGCGTGGCGACCTCGTTCCACGTCTCGCTCGGCAGCGCGCAGTGGACGCTGACCGTCGCGCTGCTCAGCGGCGCCGTCGCCACGCCGCTCCTGGGCCGGCTCGGAGCCGGCCCGCACCGGCGGGCCACGATCCTCGTCACGCTGGCGGTCGTCGTCGCCGGCAGCGCGCTCACCGTGCTGCCGCTGCCGTTCGCGTGGCTGCTGGCCGGCAGGGCGGTCCAGGGCGTCGGGCTGGGGCTGACGGCGCTGATGATGGGCGTGGCCCGGGACCACCTCCCCGAGGAGCGCAGCACGGCCGTGATCGCCCTGATCTCGGTGGTCTCGATCATCGGGGCCGGCGTCGGCTACCCGCTGGCCGCACTGCTCGCCGAGCTCGGCGGGGTACGGGCCGCCTACGGCCTCGGCATGGTCGTCACCGCCGCCGCCCTCCTGACCGCGTGGCGCCGCATGCCCGAAGCCCCCGAAGGCCGCTCCGCCCACGTGGACGTGGCAGGCGCGGCCGTCCTGGCCGCTGCGCTGCTCCTGGTGCTGTTCCTCGCCGGCGAACGGAATCTGTGGAGCCGGCACCTCGCCGTGGCGGCGGGCCTCGCCGTCGTCGCGGTGGTGCTGCTCTGCGTCTGGGCCGTCATCGAGCTGCGCAGCACGACGCCCCTGGTCGATGTGCGGGCGGCGCGGCACCCGGCGGTCGCCGGGGCGAACCTCGCCATGTTCGTCGGCGGGATCGGCATGTACCTCCTGCTCACGCTCATCACCCGGTACGCGCAGACGCCGCACGGCGCCGGCTACGGCTTCGGGCTGACAACCTTCGTCGCCGGGCTGGTCCTCATCCCGTTCTCGGTGCTGGGGTTCGTCGCCGGCAAACTCACGCCGCGGGCCCGGACTCGGATCGCCGACCCCCTGCTCCTGGCTGGCAGCGCCGTCGTGGTCGGCGGCGGGTTCGCCCTGTTCGCGGCGGCCCGGTCAGACCTGGCCGAACTGTTCGCGGCGATGGGCGTGCTCGGTTTCGGCGTCGGCGGCTTCTCGGCCGCGATGCCCGGCGTCATCCTGGCCGTCACCCCCAAGAGCCAGACGTCGAGCGCCATGAGCTTCAACTACGTCGTCCGCAGCGTCGGGTACTCCCTGGGCAGCGCCATCGGCGGCCTGATCCTCGCCGCGGGCCCCGGCCCCGGCCACCTCTTCCCCGACGACAGCGCCTACACCACCGCGGCGCTGGTCGGCATCGGCGCCATGGCGATCACGACGCTGACAAGCCTCGCTCTCGCCCGCCGACGCTCGTCCGAGACCAACCCGTGAGTCAGATGCACTCATCCCAACACTGGAGGTTCCATGCCCAAAAGCTACTGGGTCAGCGCCTACCGCACCATTTCAGACCCTGAGAAGCTGGCTGCTTACAACAAGCTGGCCGGTCCGGCCGTCGAGGCCGGGGGTGGTCGGATCCTCGCCCGTGGCAGTCGGGTCGTGGCGCATGACGCCGGAATCGCCGAACGCACCGTCCTGATCGAGTTCGACAGCTTCGAGCAGGCCGTCGCGGCGCACGAGAGTGCGGCCTACCAGGAGGCGCTGGTCGCCCTCTCCGACGGCGTCGAGCGCGACTTCCGCATCGTCGAAGGCATCGACTGACCGAGGTCCAGTCGGATCTTCACTGAAGATCCACCATCTTGGTTTTCGCTGGTGCGGCTGCTGGTGTAGCGGGGTTCGTGGGTGCTCGTGCTGGTCGTGGGCGGCTGTCTTCGGCCTGATCGTCTGTCAGCGGACGAGTTCGAGGTTCGTCAGGACGAGCGAGGCGCGGAGCAGGTTGGTGGCGCGGGCGGGGCCCGTGCGGAGTTTGGTGAGGATGCGCCAGGTCTTCAGGTGCGCGAAGCCGTGCTCGACGGGGGCGCAGCCAGCGGCGATGATCCGGTTGGCGGTGTTCTGGCCGGTGGTGAGGTTGCGGGCGCGGGTGGCCTTGTAGCCGGTGACGACGACTTGGTCGTGGCAGTCCTTGTCGAGGCCGAGGAAGCCCAGGTCGGACAGGGCGCCGGGGCCGGCGGCTTTATTGCTGTTGCTGGGTGTGGGTGTGGGCGGTGTGGGTGTTGTCTGTGCTGGGTTGTGGGGGATGGCATGCGCGTGTGTGGAGAGATGTTCTCTCCGGCCCCCGCCCCCGCCCTGTCCCGCCCCGGCTCCAGGGACTCTCCGGCGCATGCCTGTGGCCGGTCAAGTCTGTGGGGCCGGGTGCGGTCGGCCGGCGCTGTGCCGGACTTTTCCGCGTCCCGGCACCTGCGCCCGTTGGTCAGTATTGTTCGGTTTCGACGAATCCGTTGTTTGTGTCGTGGTCGGCGTCGAACGCGGCGGCGATGGGGTCGAATCCGGGCGGGCTGTCCTTCAGGGCCAGGCCGAGGCCGGTCAGCTTCGCCTTGACTTCGTCGATGGACTTGGCACCGAAGTTGCGGATGTCCAGCAGGTCCGCCTCGGACCGTGCCACGAGCTCACCGACGGAGTGGACGCCCTCACGCTTGAGGCAGTTGTAGGAGCGGACGGTGAGCTCCAGTTCCTCGATCGGAAGCGCCAGATCGGCGGCGAGCGCGGCGTCCGTGGGGGAGGGGCCCATGTCGATGCCTTCGGCCTCGATGTTGAGCTCACGCGCCAGGCCGAACAGCTCGACCAGCGTCTTACCGGCTGACGCCATGGCGTCGCGCGGGCGCATGGCCTGCTTGGTCTCGACGTCGACGATCAGCTTGTCGAAGTCGGTGCGCTGCTCGACACGGGTCGCCTCGACCTTGTAGGTGACTTTGAGGACGGGGCTGTAGATGGAGTCGACCGGGATACGGCCGATCTCCTGGCCGGCTTGTTTGTTCTGTACGGCGGAGACGTAGCCGCGGCCGCGCTCGACGGTCAGTTCCATCTCGAGTTTGCCCTTGCCGTTGAGGGTGGCGAGGACGAGGTCGGGGTTGTGCACCTCGACACCGGCGGGGGGTGCGATGTCGGCGGCGGTGACCAGGCCGGGGCCCTGCTTGCGCAGGTACATCACGACCGGTTCGTCGTGTTCGGAGGAGACGACGAGTTGTTTGATGTTGAGGATGAGGTCGGTGACGTCCTGCTTGACGCCGGGGACGGTGGTGAACTCGTGCAGGACGCCGTCGATGCGGACGCTGGTGACGGCGGCACCGGGGATCGATGACAGCAGGGTGCGGCGCAGGGAGTTGCCGAGGGTGTAGCCGAAGCCCGGCTCCAGTGGCTCGATCACGAACCGGGAGCGGAATTCGTCGACGACTTCTTCGGTCAACGAGGGACGCTGAGCAATCAGCACGGGGTATTGCCTCCAGTGTTTGGCGCCCGCTATGTGACGCCGTAGACACCATGAAGGGTACGGGGGGTTCGGCCTTGGATGCGGCAGAACCGCCCGACTCGCGCGTCCGTCGGCCCCGGCTTCTGCCGCAGTGGGGCCCGATCAGCGGCTGCTGCCGCCTCCGGCGTCAACACGGGTACTTCGCACGGGTGCATACTAGGGGCGATGACAAAGCCTGCTGCCTCTAAGCGTCATTTGCCTACCAGCCCCTTCAAGGCCCCGGTCGTACCGGCTCCCAAGCACTTCGCCGTGGGTGACCAGGTCACGCACGACGTGTACGGTCTGGGCCGGGTGATCGGCATCGAGGACGGATCGGCGGTGCTCGTGAATTTCGGTTCGGAGCATGTGCGGATCGTGAGCCCGTACGCCAAGATGACCAAGTTGTAGGACCGCTGTGCCCGGTCACGGCACGCCAGGCCCCCCTTCTCGGGGGGTCTGTTGAGGAAAGAGAGACCGCTCATCGACGTGACGTCGTTGTTCTCCGCCGTGGAAGAGCAGCCCCGCTGCTCCACCGCGAGTCCGCCGCCCGCGGCGACGAACCCTTTCCAGGCCCCGGACTACGAAGAGGACGAGGCCTTCTTGTTCGAGGACGTGGACGGGATGGCCGCGGGCCTGCACGCCGGGCGGCCCGAGGCGGCCTGAGCCTTTTTCCCCGCGCGCGGCGGCGGGTTCGACGGCCGGGTGAGTGCGGGCCGTTGCGCAGTACTGCGGCGGTGCGGCGTTCTGCGGGTCCAGAAGCCGTCGCACGCCCGGGTCGGGCGTGCAGGCCGGTCACCGGCTCCGGTTGCGTGTCCGGGGTGATCGTCGGTCGTGCGGTGTCGGCCTTCTTTCGCGCCGGCCGGCCCGTCGGCGGGTGCAGCAGGCGTAGGCCGGTGAGGCTGTGGGGGGTCATCGCGGTGGCGGCCGTGGCGGTGACCGTGCAACCGCCGCGTGGCCCGAGTGCATCGATCGCCCGCCCATAGAGGGCGGCTGCGGCGGCCGGGCCCCCGCGCCGGTACCCCATGGTGTGGCACGGCACCGGCACCGGTTCTTCTGTACCGGTCAGGCCGCTACGGCACCCTGCGCCCGTAACGCCCGCAGTCCGTGCGGTGCGCGCTCGTCTGTCCCGGCGCGGCGTCGCACCAGCCGCCGACGGGGCCACTGTAGAACTCGGCGGAAACTGCGTCCATGACGCCGTCGTCTTGTGCGTTCAGGAGACCTGGCCCACCACCATGGAGCGTGAGGCCGCCATCGGCAGGCGCGCGAGGCAGGATCCCTTGCCTTGTGTGTTCCGGTACAGCGACAAGTCGCCGCCTGCGCGGGCAGAAGGCTACGCAGAGGGCTCTGACCAGCGGATTGTCGCGGTCCGTGTTCGCTCAGGTCGACAGTTTGGTACAGCTGAGCGAGTATGAACGGGCACCGAAAGGCCGCCCCTGTTGGGGCGTGGCCGTCGTCGGATACGGAGCCCACGTGGCGGCAGCCGTACGGGAGTTGTTCTCCCGGCCCTACGGCTCCGGGCGGTGAATTCACCGTCCGGGTGTGGGCCGCGGCATAGATGCGCCGCCCCACCACCGCGTGTTCGAACTTCCCGTCCCGTATGTGGTTCCGTATGCCCCTGAAGGGAAGGCAGAACAGTGAACGGACGTTTTCGTCTCCTGGCACCCCTCGCGCTCTCCTCGCTGGCACTCGGCTCGGTGCCGCTCATGGCCGGTTCCGCCCAGGCTGTGGCACCCGCAGCCACGTGCCACGTGACCCAGAGCGCCAACTCCCCTTCGTTCAACGTCATCGGCCAAGGCCTGACGCCGGGCGCGAAGGTGAGGATCCGGCAGGCCAACCTCACCGTCGGCATGGTGGCTGGGGCTGACGGAAGGCTCGCAGGCACCCTGCGAGTCGGCAGCACCGGCGGAGCTGTGACGATGCAGGAGGAAGGCGGCCCCAGGCTCACCTGCGGCACGGTCAAGCAGGCCGAGGAGAAGCAGACCCGGGACCAGTACGCCAAGGGCTACCAGGACGGCTTCAAGCTCGCCAAGGCCACCTGCAAGGCACAGGCACCGCAGGGCGTCACCGCTGTGGACCCCAACTACGAGAGGGGCTTCAACGCAGGCGCGGCCGCGGCGATCGCCAAGTACTGCGACTAGCAGGCCCGTCACAACCGGCCACACGTCCGACACCGATCAAGCGTCGGAGTCCATGAATGAGCCGGTCAGGAGTCGGCTGGTGGTGCGCCACTCGCGCCACCGGCCCGACCTGAACAGGGTGCCGTGCGGTGACGGCGACTCTCGCCGCCGGGGCGAGCGGTGCCCGGTCACGGCACGCCAGGCCCCCTGAAGGGGGGCACGGCACGCCGGGCCCCCTTTTCGGGGGTCCTGTTGAGGAAAGAGAGACCGCTCATCGACGTGACGTCGTTGTTCTCCGCTGTGGAAGAGCAGCCCCGCTGCTCCACCGCGAGTCCGCCGCCCGCGGCGACGAACCCTTTCCAAGCCCCGGACTACGAAGAGGACGAGGCCTTCTTGTTCGAGGACGTGGACGGGGGCGCAGTGGGCCTGCACACGGGGCGGCCCGAGGCGGCCTGAGTCCTTTTCCCCACGCGCGGCGGCGGGTAGGGCGGCCGGATACGGGCCGGTGCGCGGTACTGCGGCGGTGCGGCGTTCTGCGGGTCCAGAAGCCGTCGCACGCCCGGGTCGGGCGTGCGGGCTGGTCACCGGCTCCGGTTGCCTGCCCGGGGTGATCGTCGGTCATGTGGTGCCGGCTTTGTTGGTGTCGACACCGCTCGTCGGCGGGTGCGGAAAGAGGCGTAGACCGGCGAGGTTTTGGGGGGTCATCGCGGTGGCGGCCGTGGCGGTGACCGTGAAGCCGCCGCGTAGCCCGAGTGCGTCGATCGCCCATCCGGAGAGGGCCGCCGCCCCGGCGGAGCCCGCCGCGCTGGCGGAGCCGAGCCGGGAGAACGCCTGGGTCAGGACGCAGGGGTGGACGGTCGACTCGGTGAGCTGGGAGAAGAGCGCCACAAGGGGTGGGATCGTGGCGCCGGTCAGGACCACCACGCATCCGAGTTGAAGCGGTGAGCCGGCGGTGAGCAGCAGCCAGGTGGCGAGCATCAGGATGCCGGTGGTGAGCAGCAGTTGCACCGGCGGTGCGGCGCGCCACCGGCGCAGCCCGTACAGCCATCCGGCCGGCAGGCCGCTGCAATTGGAGACGGCGAAGATCGGGGTCGCGGCGCCCGCTTGGCGGTGCTCGACCACGAACGCGGTCACCGACACCTGCAGGGCAGCGAAGAAGACCCCGATGGCGAGATGAAGGCCGATCAGCGGGAGGACGCCGCCGTGCAGCAGCGGGCGGCTCCTGGTGTGCGGGGTGCTGCGGGCGGCCGGTGCGGGCGCGCTGCCGCGCTGCGCGGCGAGGAGAAGGCCGCCGGCCACCGACAAGGAGACGCCCACCGCCGCGGCTGGCCACGGGATGTCCGGCCGCGGCGAGCGCGCTGACCGACGCGGGTCCCACGAGGTAGGCGCCCGTGTTGCTGAGGGACTTAAGCGCGAAAGCGGTGGGCAGTTGGGCCGCCCGGCCGGGGCGCAGCAGCGTTGCCCAGCGCGCGGCGGACATCGCGCCAAGCTGGGGGACGCCGGCCCCGGCCAGCGCACCGCCCCGGGGCCGGCAGCACGTCGAAGGCGCCGGCGGTGACCAGGCACACGAGGAGGGCGACGGTGAGAGCGTGGGCGAGCAGTGCGGGTGGCAGGACGCGGCTCTGCCCGAACCGGTCCGTGAGCCCCGAACCGGTCTGTGAGCCGGGCCAGTTGCGGCGCCCCGAGCGCTTCGGCGACCGCGAACGCTGCGCTGAACTGGCCGGCCGCGAGCAAGCTGCCGGTGCTGCTGTGCACGAGCCGGACGAGGCTGAGGCCGGTCATCGCGCCGCCGATGCGTCTAACTGATCGTTTCAGAATGAGTTGAGCTGCGAGTCTTGTGCTCGAGGATCTTGGTCGGCAGGGTGTCTGAGGGACGTGCTGATCTTGTTCCGGACGACCTGTGGGAGCGGGTGGCCCCGCTGCTGCCGTCCGCTCCTGAGCGGCGCCGCCGCTATCCCGGGCGGTTGCGTGTTCCTGACCGAGTGGCCCTCGCCGGAGTCCTGTTCGTGCTGCGAACGGGTGTCGCGTGGCGTGATGTTCCCGCGGAGACGGTGGGCTGTTCCGGTGTGACGGCCTGGCGGCGGCTGCGGGACTGGACCGAGGCGGCGTGTGGCCGCGCCTGCATGCTGCCTTGCTGACCGAGCCGCGCCGCGCCGGTCTGCTGTGATTCGCTGCTTGGGGATAAGAACTCGTAACACGATCATGCGGCCCAGTCTCAGTCGTCCTGTCGTGGTGGAGCGTGGGAGCGTGGCCCTGGATCATGGGCGACGGCTTGTATGGGAAGAGGGGCTGGATGAGCGTGATGTGGGCGGCGACGTCGCCGGAATCTGGACTGTTCCATCCGGATGAGAGACGTTTAGAGGTGAAGGATCTGTCAGATCGCTTCAGCAACCTGCGTTCCCGTGGCCAGGGGTACCTCGAAGTTCGCTCGCCGAACAGGGAGTTCCCGGTGCTGATCCTGGCCTTCCGAGATAATCACGCGGTCATCCACCTGATGAGTGACACCGAGCGGATGTCTCTGCACGTAGGAGACGGCACTGTGCCCTCGGGTGCCGAGGTCGAAATCCCGATCATGGACGACCTCGCAGTGTTCACGGGCGACTTTGTCCTGGACATCGATCGGGCGTGGGAGCTGGTGCACGACTTCACGCAGACGTGGCGGGCTAGCCCTCTGGGCGAGTGGTGTGAGTTGTAGCCAACAGCTCGTGCCACGATCATGGCCGGTGCCTCTTCAGTCGCCTCCAGCAGATGAGGCCGCAGGCCAATGAGACGAAGGCGTCGTGGAGTTCGGTTCGGCGTTCCCAGCGGACGGCGAGGCGCTTGAACTGGTGGAGCAGGGCGAAGGTCTGCTCCACGACGTATCGGAGCTTGCCCAGGCCCTTGATGTTCGGGGCGCCCTTGCGGGAGATCACCGGCAGGATCCGGCGCTTGCGCAGCTCCTCGCGGTTGAGGTTGGAGTCGTATCCCTTAGAGCTCGTAACACGATCTTGTAGGTGAGATTGATGAGGCAGGGGGGGCCGGTCGGAAGCGGCTGACATGATTGCCGGCATGACACTGGACTGGTCCGGTCTGGAGCACGCCTATGGCTCGGCGTCCGACCTACCTCGGCTCTTTGACGAGATCGGTGATCCCGAGCTGGCTGATCAGGCGTGGGAGGAGCTGTGGGAATCTCTCTGCCATCAGAGGACGGTGTACACAGCTAGCTTTGCCGCCCTGCCTGTTCTGACAGACATCGCCACCGGCCGCAGGGCGGGTAGTCGCTGGCAGGCACTTGCGCTGGCCGGTCGCATCGTTGTCGAGGAACAGCAGCTTCACGAGCCCGGTTACGTACAGGCGCGCTTCCCAGCTGCTATCAAGGAGCTGCGTGAGCTGACGCAGAACCACGTGATGACAGAGCCCTTCAAGGGCGGTGAAGACGAGTTTCTGTACTGGCTGGAGCACCTTCTCGCCTTCGAGGGAGAGCCCCTGTGGCGCGGATGCCTGGCCTGTAAGACGTACGCCGTGGTGTGTCCGTCCTGCGCGCAGCAGTTGCTGATCGATCTGTCGAGGACACCTTCGGGCACCCGTCGCCCACACCCATCCGGCTTGGTGCGTGTGGGCCGCGAGGGCCCCGTGCTGACCGGCATCCGCAGGGCGGCCTCCGCGGACCTGCCGCCGCTGGCAGCGCGGCTGTACCAGATGGCCAACCACGCCGGGCAGCCCGCCGCGGCGGAGCATCTGACCCGCCTGTTCGGCCGCACGACGTGCCCGGACTGCGCTTCAGACTTTTCGGTGCCGGACCAGGTCGTAGCCTTCCAAGCGTCGCGTAAAAGAATCACCCGCGGACCTTCTAGAGACATCTCCAGGTGATGAGGCTGCGGGCCAACGAGAGGAAGGCTCATAAAGCTTGGTGCAGAGTTCTTAGGGCGTGCAGAAGAACAACACGCTGATGTCCGATTCGCGTGCGCCGTCATGTGGTATGCGGCTCGCTGAGCTGCAGGATCTGCCTGACCGCCGTCATGGACGCCATTCTCTACAGTGACGGCTGGCGCCGCATCCTTCCTGGTCGCGGATGCCTACCACAACGATCGGCCCCAGAACCGGAATCAGCGTGTTCTTCTGCACGCCCTTGCAGCCCAATCGACGGAGGTGCGGAGCGCTGCTGACGGGAATCTCTGAAGTCGGTTCTGTCCGCGCTTTCGTGACCGATCCAGCAGTGATCTCCCTCCAGGCGAGTCGATAGGATCGACCGATGATGGAAGGATCCGTGGCCGCGCTGCCAGAGGCTGAGTGCCGACGAGTCTGGGACCGCTTCTACCGGGAGTTCAGCTTCCAGCCGAGTATGAGTTCGCTCAAATGGCCGGCCATCAAGGAGCCCGCCGCGTCGGTCACCTGGAGCCTGGCGACGCTTCCCGACAAACCTGACTACGAGCGTCTGGACCGCCTGGTCAAGGTGGTCCAGCAGGGCCTGGCCTCCTGCATCGGCCCGCAGGGCACGCTGTTCGCGCTCGACTGGCAGCACACGTCGTACCGCTTTACCCCGCAGGAGGTCGGCGGCCCTGGGTAACCGGCTTGGCCACTGAGCCCGTACCCCGACGGTGACTACTACATCTACCTTTCGGAAGACTTCCGCATGGGCAGCTTCGGGCATCCTTGGGAAGAGTCCCTCTGCCTGTTCGGTGAGGTACTCCTCAACTCCGTATCAACGGAGGTCGATAAAGTTCTTGGGCCGTCGATCCGCCGGGCCGGCAAGGTAGTAGATCCCACCTGAGCTTGAGTTATGGCTCATGGCCTTGCGAGGGCTGTCGCTGTGACTAAGCGCTGTCCCGCAACTGCTGGCATCCGGCAGTCCGCGGCGGTCAGCAGAAGATGAGCTCGACTTCCTTCTCCAAGCAGTACCTGACGACGGCGACCAGTTGGCGCACGTCGTCGACGCGTCGCTCGTGGACGGGGTCTCCATCCTTGGGTTGCTGGTCGGTAATTGCCTCGAGCCTGGGCAGCATGGCCGCGCATTGAGTGGGCGTGAGAGAGCCTTCGTCGTCTGGATGGTCGAGCAGCGGTGCCAGCGTGGTGGAGACGCTGTCCCACTTGCGGTCTCCGCCGAATCCGTTCATCTCCGCAAGGGTGAGCCCCTCTGCCTGGGCCAGCCACTCCCTGAACATGTTGAAGCCGGTATAGGACCAGGAGACGTCTGGGCCGGTCACGTTGTCGTCTCCGGGGGCGAGCATGAGCCCCATCCTGTTCCTCCTTGGCTGCCTGGTGCCCAGGATCCGTTGCGGGGGATGTGTCGGCAACTGAAATGATCTGTCGTATGGCTGGTGTGATTACGGCGTCGGAGTCCTGGTGGATAGCCCCGTTCACTGGGCTGGGTCCGCGGCAGTTCGGGAAGCTGGTGACGATTCTGCGGCGCGAGGGTGCGGACGCGGTCCGCAGTGGCCGGCCGTGGAGTCTGCCGTTGGAGGACCGGGCGCTGCTGGTCGCGGTCTACTGGCGCACGAACCTGACCATGCGCCAACTGGCCCTGTTGTTTGGGGTGTCCAAGTCGGCAGCGGACCGGATCATCGATCACCTCGGGCCGATGCTCGCTCTCCAGCCCCGCAAGCGGTTCGCGAAGGACACGGTGCTGATCGTGGACGGCACCCTGGTGCCCACTCGGGATCACGCTGTCGCCGAGCAGTCGAAGAACTACCGGTACTCGACCAACCACCAGGTCGTCATCGACGCCGACACCCGCCTCGTCGTGGTGGTCGGCCGGCCCTTGCCCGGCAACCGCAACGACTGCAAGGCGTGGGAGGAGTCTGGAGCGAAGGCCGCTGTCGGCACGACCATGACCATCGCCGACGGGGGCTACCCGGGCACCGGCCTCGTGATGCCTCACCGACGTCGGAAGGGCGAGGAACTGCCCGGCTGGAAGCAGGCCCACAACAAGTCCCACAAACAGGTGCGGGCCCGCGTCGAACACGTCTTCGCGCGCATGAAGACCTGGAAGATCCTCCGCGACTGCCGTCTCAAAGGCGACGGCGTCCACCACGCCATGCTCGGCATTGCGCGGCTGCACAACCTCGCCCTCGCTGGATAGACCACTCGCCGCACAGCAGCCCACCACGCCCGAGGGCGCTCAGAGATCATTTACGGGACAGCGCTTAGAGAGCGCTGGTTTCTCACATGTCGCGGTCTGGGCCGTACCAAGGTTCGGGGCGTTCGTCGGCAGACATCGGGAGGCGCTGCAACTGCACGGGGCCTGCTTGGCAGTGGGTCCCGGGGGTGGTTCGGGTGGCTGCGAGTGTGTCTGACTTATCGGGTCTTGGCTTGTTGACCTGGGTGTATCCGCCAGGTTTGGTGGATCGGGTGGTGGCCGCGTGTGGGCGTTCAGAGCAGCGTCAGCGGCTGCTTCCCGCCCGGTTGGTGGTGTACTTCGTGCTGGGGCTGGCCCTGTTCTCGCCTGCTCCGTATCTGGAAGTGATGCGGCACCTCGTCGAGGGACTGCGGGGTGTGGGCCTGCTGGGTACCTGGCGTGTTCCGGCGAAGTCCTCGCTGTTCAGGGCTCGGGAGCGGCTGGGATCCGAGCCTTTGCGGGTGCTGTTCGCCGCGACCGCGAAGCCGATGGCCACTGAGGCGACTCCCGGTGCGTTCTGGCGGGACTTACGGCTGCTGGCCGTCGACGGAACCTGCTGGGACGTCGCGGACAGCGAGGCGAACGAAGCCGCTTTCGGACGTCCCGGCAGTGGCCGTGGGTCGGGCAGGAGTGCGTTCCCGCAGGTGCGGATGGCGGCGTTGGTGGAGGTGGGCAGTCATGCGGTGCTGGATGCGGAACTCGCCGGCTGCCGCACCGGGGAAGTCACCCTGGTCGCCCGCCTGCCCCGGTCGGTCGGCCCGGGTCAGCTCGTCCTGGCCGATCGTGAGTTCCTCGGAGTCCCGTTGTGGCAGGCGTTTGCCGACACCGGTGCCGACCTGGTGTGGCGAGTGCCCGCCAACCGCGTCCTGCCGGTGATCAGGCAGTTCCGTGACGGGTCGTGGCTCTCTCATATCCGGGCGAGCAGTGGCCCCGCCCGGGATCAGCCGGTCGTGGTGCGTGTCCTGGCCTACCGGGTCAAAGAACAGGCTGGCGCGGACGGGGGTGACGGATACCGCCTGGTCACCACTTTGCTGGACGCCCGACGGTATCCGGCCCGGCAACTGGCCGCGCTCTACCGCGAGCGCTGGGAGATCGAGTCCGTCTTCGCCGAGATCAAGACACACCAGCGCGGCGCACGCGTCGTCCTCAGCAGCAAGACACCCGAGGGTGTCCGTCAGCAGATCTGGGCACACCTCCTGGTCCACCACGCACTGCGCGAGCTCATGCTGAGAACGGCTGCCACCCGTGGCCTGGACCCTGATCGGGTTTCCTTCACCGAGACCCTGCGCTCTGCCCGGCGCAGCGTGACCGTCACGCCAAGCAGTTTTTCCCCCTGACCTCCTGGTCAGAGCACTGGTGATGCTCGAGCAGGACCTCCTGGAACGACTCCTGCCTGTCAGACGGCTCCGCAGCCAGCCCCGCGTCGTGAAACGCAAGATGTCCAACTACCACCTCAGACGAGCCGAGCATCGTGCCTGGCCGCAGCCGACCCGCACCGGCACGCAAGCCGTCCTCGTCATAAGACCCCAACCGGCGAACCCGTAAAAGCAACGGCATTGCCCTTAGACCAGCGTCTCGATCGCCTTCAGGATCAGCGCCCGCGCCTCACCGCCGTAGACGGCCATGCTGCGCAGCTCCTCGAACGCTTCCATATACAGGCCGATTTCACTAGGTTGCGTGACGGTCACCTCGGCGGACACCAGCTCCACAGACACCAACCGATCGTCGTAGACGTGGAACGTCTCCTCGGGCCAGCGAACCCTTCGGGCCCTCATCGGAATGATGCCGAGGGACACCGCAGGCAACGCGCCGACCGTGAGCAGGTAGCCCAACTGTCCGGCCATCGCATCCGATTCGGCGACCTGGCAGTGCAATACAGGCTCCTCGATGACCACGACGAAGCGGTGGCCCTGCTCGTGAATGATCCGGGAGCGCTCGACGCGGGCGTGCGCTGCGTCGGCGCTGTCGTCGTCCGCCATGTCGTGGATGCCGGCGGCCATACGGAGAACGGCCAGCGCATAGCCCTCTGTCTGGAGGAGTCCAGGCACGAGGCCGGAGGAATAGACCCGGAAGTTTTCGGTCGCCCGGAACACGTTCCCGCGGCGCTCCTGGACGTGGCGGAGCCCGGACCGGACCTGGTCGCGCCACTGCCGGTCCATCGACTCGGCGTTGATGGACTGGACGACTAAGTCCTGTGCCTGATCCTCGGCGTGGGTGGCGGCGCACCAGCGGCGGATGTCTGTGGCGGACGGGCCGGTGAGGGCATTCTCGATGCGGCTCGTCTTGGAGTAGTGCCAGCCGCACGCGGCAGCCAGCTGCACGACCGTCAGGCCGGCTTCCTTGCGAAGGTCACGCAGCCGATAGGCGACGGCTTCACGTGCGGCCTGGGCTGAGGAGGACGGTGAGGCGGGCATGAGCTGACTGCCGGTGCTTTCTGGTCAGTGAATCTGGTACTCGGCGTGTGGGGTGGCGCGGTCCCAGACGGCTTCGAATGCGTCCGTGCACAGCTTGACGGCTGCTGGGTCCTCGGAGATGTCGTGGCCGACGAGTGCGCCGTCTCCGGAGAAGTGTCCCCACCGGATGATGCGGTCGTCGAACAGCCAGAAGTCGTTGCCGGGTAGGGCTATCGTGCTGGCCTGGCGGCGCGGCAGCCAGCGCACTTGCTCACCCGCGTGCACGTTGACTGCGGTCGACGCGTGCTCGTAGCGGATGTAGTCGGTGACCGGCTCGGACACGATGCGGGCCCGGCGCACGGCGACACCGCGGGCCACCGCACGGGAGACGAGGTCGACCCAGGGCGCCCATCCGGGCGAGGCCGGGTCGGTGTCGACGTGACCGGTCTCCAACCACTTCCGGAAGTCCTCGGCTTCGGCGGCAACGCCGTAGTGGTCCCGCATCTCGAGGTGCACGGCAGAGCGCGTGCACTGGTCCATCAGGTCAGCGATGGTCTGGTTGTTCGAGGACATCGCACGCCTCCCTGATCATGTGCACCATCCTGGCGGGGATACGGATCACGGCCTCATCGGCCGGGATGCCTACCGCGTGGCCGGGGACCTCGAATGCAGCGCACTCTGCCTCGAGTTCGGGCCCTGGCCGCCATCCCTGGAAGACGAGTTCTTTCTTCTCCTGGTCGACCCACACCGTAGGCGAGTCTCCCGTCTTGGTGTTGGGGTCGATTCCGACGAACCGTAACGACACGGCTGCCTCCGTTCCACGTGATGTGCAGTTCTTTGCGCCACCGTCGCCCACGTGGCGCACCCGGTCAAGGGCGCGAACACGACAGCCCTCCCGGTGAGAGCCGCATGCTGCAAAGAAATGCACATTGCTGGCTGTGCTGCACACAACACTTCTAGCGTCGGACGGGACGAAAGAGCCCCGGCGAGACGATCGCCTCCCGAGGCCGCGCCCAACGCCGAGGAGCGCCGACATGACGCACGCGACAGCCCACCGGCCGCCAGACTCCTCACCCGGCGAGCTTGCGGTCGACCCGGTCGCGGCCCTCATCGTCGAAGCGTTCGACGCCGGGCACAGCATGCCGCCGCACGAGCGGCTCGTCGAAGTCGACCAGCTCCTCCGCAAAGAGATTGAGCGGCTCGTTCCCCTCGCGCGCGAACACACAGCGCAGGCCGAGGAGCGCTCGCGCACCTGGTACGCCCTCATGAGCGCCGCCGACTCGGCCGAGTACGCCTGCCGCTTTGAGCTGGGCTCCGGCCGGCTAGCGGGCGCGCTGCACGTCGCCGAACTCGCCCGCCGCGTCATCGAGCTGCGGCGCGTGCTGGGGGTCGACTCGTGAACTGCACGATCTGCGGCGACCCAATCGAAGACGGGGAGCCGCTCAAGCGGCACGCCCGCCGCGACCGTAACGGCGGCGCACTGCCTCCCGGCTTCACGCACAAGCGGTGCCGCAAGCGCCCGTCGACCGTCCCGTTCATCACGTCCTGGTCGAGTGAACTCACCGGCGACCCGGCCGTCCTGCTCCGCCCGCTCGGCGGGATCGGCTACGCGGGTGAGGTCGCCTCGGACCAGGACGAACGCGGCGTGCTGTGGCAGCGCCGCCCCGACTCGCCCGGCGTCAGCCGCCCGATGTACGGCAAGGTCCACACCGGCCGCCAGCGCCGCGCTATGACGGAGCTGCTGTGCCAGGTGTGCGGCGGCCCGGCCGCCGAGGATCACCGCGGCGTGCTGTGGCTGATCGAGGACAACCGCGAGGACTACGAAGGCTGGCCGGAAGATCTACTCACCACGCACCCGCCGATCTGCCTGCCGTGCGTGGGCAGAGCGCGCGCCGAGTGCCCCCACTTAGAGGTCTTCCTGGCGCCTACGGCCGCCTGGAGCTGCTGACGTCCGGTGCCGTTGATGTCAGCCGTGGATGTCAGATGCCCCGCCCTGTTCGGCTACGGGCGACGGTAGACGGCAGGATCGGCTCCGGGAGCCGGCGCCCGGGACAAGTCCAGGTAGCACGGGTAGTCGGGGTCACCTACCTCCATGAGTACGAACTGATCGACGTCGTGCTTGGCGAAGCGATGGAGGTACTGCAAGAAGAGTTCCAGTTCCTCGTCGGAGAGGGGTTCGTCGTGTCGGTCGTTTCGCACGCCCTCACCCTACGGCTGGCCCGGGTGGCGTGACCGCTTCGTCCCGAACGAACTTCGCTGGGCGCTTGACCTCACGCTGGTATGCCCCTCACCTGCTGCGGCGGTCTGCAGGCGTCCGCGGTTGTTCGCCGCTGTTCGTCGGCGTTGTCACGCACTTACTGATCGTTTCAGAATGAGTTGAGCTGCGGGTCTTGTGCTCGAGGATCTTGGTCGGCAGGGTGTCTGGGGTGCGTGCTGATCTTGTTCCGGACGACCTGTGGGAGCGGGTGGCCCCGCTGCTGCCGTCCGCTCCTGAGCGGCGCCGTCGCTATCCCGGGCGGTTGCGTGTTCCTGACCGAGTGGCCCTCGCCGGAGTCCTGTTCGTGCTGCGAACGGGTATCGCGTGGCGTGATGTTCCCGCGGAGACGGTGGGCTGTTCCGGTGTGACGGCCTGGCGGCGGCTGCGGGATTGGACCGAGGCCGGCGTGTGGCCGCGCCTGCATGCTGCCTTGCTGACCGAGCTGCGCCGCGCCGGTCTGCTGAACCTGGACGACTGCGCCGTGGACGGGTCGCACGTCCGGGCTCTCAAAGGGGGGATCATGTCGGCCCTTCGCCCGTCGACCGTGCCCGCCCCGGATCCAAGCACCACCTGATTGTCGACCGTCACGGAACCCCGCTCGCCGTCACGCTCACCGGCGGCAATCGGCACGACGTCACCCAGCTCCTGCCGCTACTGGACGCCGTTCCGTCGATCCGGGGTCTCCGGGGACGTCCCCGCCGCAAGCCCCGGCGCCTGTATGCGGACCGGGGCTACGACTTTGACAAGTACCGCCGCCTGCTGTGGAAGCGGGGCATCAAGCCGTTGATCGCGCGACGCGGCGTCGGCCACGGTTCCGGGCTGGGCAAGGTGCGCTGGGTCGTCGAGCGAGCCTTCGCCTGGCTGCACCAGTTCAAACGGCTCCGCACCCGCTACGAGCGACGGGCCGATCTCCATCAGGGCCTGCTCGAACTGGCCTGCAGCCTCATATGCCTGCGCCGCTTGCGAACCTCATCCTGAAGCGATCAGTTGGCCACGCTGAACCACCCGGGCTGCACCTCGGTCAGAAGCGGTTGTAGGGACCGCACTGCGGCCTGCAGGTCCTGATCCGTGACGTCAAGAGGCTCCGGCAGGCTCTGCCCGTACCAGCGCAGCCGCCAAAGGTCGAAGACTTCGCTCCCGTCGGCTGCGAAGTCCACATCGACTTCAGCGCCGTTGTCGCACTCGAAGCGGCACCCTGCCCCATGAACCGAGTAGGAGTAGGTGCCGACGTGGCCACTCCGGCTGATCCGGCGCGAACGGGCCAGGCCGAGGAAATCTGCCAGTCGCTCCAGCGAGGGAATCGCCACCCTCATGGCCTCGTTGATCGCGTTTAGATCGTGGACGTAGCCGAGCACAAGGTCCCGTGCAGCCCCAACACGCTCCATACGGCGTCATCCCCCCTGAGCCCGTGGCTGATGGGATTGTTCCATGAGGCCGCCTGCATCTCCGCAGGATGGCATTCTGAAACGATCAGTTAGACACTCACGTGTGGTCCGGCGTGGTTCCGGGCCGGCTTGCCATCTGTGGTGCGGCCCCGGCCATGAGTGCTCGGCGAAGAGCCCGCCGGCCGTGCTTCTGCTCCAGGCCGCTCTCATCGATCGCCTTCTGAAGAACGGCCTCCCTCACCTCGCAGGCGTGTTGCAGATCCGCTCCTTCAGCATCGGCCTCAGGGCTCCAGTCCCGCACGGGCCCGTTCGCCCGTACATGCTCAACCAGCGTCAGCCGAGCTGCATACACGAGCCCTGCGGAAGCTCGATGTCGGCCATGAGCGAAGGGTAGATGCCGGCTGTCAGGTTGGGAAGCTGCGGGCGTTTGGGACGGGTAGGGCTGCTGACCTGGGCGTTCACCTGGC
The DNA here is from genome assembly GCF_036320405.1 of Streptomyces sp. WAC07094. Lineage (NCBI taxonomy): Bacteria > Bacillati > Actinomycetota > Actinomycetes > Kitasatosporales > Streptomycetaceae > Streptomyces > Streptomyces sp. WAC07094. The sequence goes on along the minus strand of NZ_JAVMJZ010000003.1, from coordinate 66,888 downwards.
ACCAGGTCTCATTGCCCTTGATGGCTTTCACCGTGGTTCCGCGCTGTTCCCGGCCTTATCTGGTGCGCTTGTGGTGCGTCGATCGTGTCCTGGCCTGGTGCCGTCGACTCGCCGGCTCCGCCGTACAGATCGGCGCGGAGACGCTCCTTGGCTGCTTCTAGGCGTGGGTCGTAGCCGGGCATGAAGATCTCGCTCAGCGTCTTGTCCAGCGTTCCGGAGATCGCGTAGATCGGCGACCAGATAGCTCGGTCGTGCACGATGCCTTCAAGGTCGTCGGACTGGAACATGACTTGGTAGAGCCAGTCCGACAGCACGAACGCTTGATCGCGCGTGAGCCTGATGGTGATCGTTTCCTGGTCCACGTCCTCAACATAGCCGCCTCGATCGGCGGTGTCTTGGGCCCGATGTTCCGTGCGGACCAACCCGCTTTCCAACTCTGTTGGTGAGATGCCGAGGTGAGTGCAGGAGCGTTCACCTGCGTCCGAGTCCGTTCTGATCTGGTGGCCGCCGCTGCTGCTGGACAGCGGTGAACGAGGCCGGACTCCGGCGAATGAGACGGAAACTGAGACGGGAGCGCACTCCCAGCCTCAGGGCCTGAGCCGGCGCTGCTGAGGGTCGAAGCAGACCAGCCCCATCGAGTCTGCAAGGTCCGCCGCGTAGGTAGGGGCATCCTCAGCCATGCTCCAGCGCATCGGGAAGTAGACAAGCGGGCCGCGTGCCACTCCGATCAACGGCCCCGTCGACCAAGGAGAGGTGTCCTCCTCGTCCTCGGTCAGGTCACACCACCGCTCCAGGAGGCCTGCGACGTAAGCCGCTATGCGCTCGGTCGGCGGATGCTCAACATCCGTGTCGACGTAGCGCTCATAGAGGTCCGTGAACGCGCGCGCGGCCGACTTTGTCGTCAACAGGGCGCTCGCCCTCCCACACAGCCAAGTCGTAGCTCATGCCCGGAGGTTCTCACGCTGCACTGACAGGCGGGCACTGCTGGTGGTGGAGCGCGCCGGGTCGGCACCCTTCTGATCCGTAGCTCTACAGAGATCGGGCATCGACGGTCATACAGGCCGCCTGACGGGTGCTGATGGGCACTGCCGGGTGTAGGCGGTTGCTGTGGTTGCTGTACTTCGCTGCGGTACAGCACCGGATTGACGATGGCGCACGGTCATCAGAAAGCGTCTTGCCACCATCGATGAGGTGGGTTGCCGTACGGCACAGCGTCGGGACGTTCGAGGATCTTCAGATCGAGAGGCTGCACGAGGTTGCGGAGCTCCCGCGCGGTCTTCTTGGGGAGAGCGCAGATCACTAGTTCCAGCAGATCTCGCTCGTCCGCCGGTTCCGGGCAGCAGTCCGGAACTCCGCACCGATCGCTGAACGGCGACGGGAGTTGATCCCACGGCGCACGTGCGATGGCATTCCACCGAGTGAGAGCTTGCTTAACCAGGCCGGGTTGCAGACGCGTCCGCTCCAACTGAATGATCTGTGCCTGAGCTGGGCCAGAGAGCCGACCGAGCTTCGAGTAGCGGCGATGCGCAGCAAAGCACCTGTTGTCCGCCCGCAGGCGTGATGGGCGCCTACGCGGCATGGACCTTTCGGCTGTAAGTCATGAAGGGCAGTCTGACACGCGGCCGGGCTGATGCGAAGGTCGGTGGAGTCCCAAGCAATCCAGAGGTCCTCTTCCACCCGGGTGAGCCCCTGATCGACCGCAAGATTTGGACCTGCGGCCTCATCCTTATCAGGTCGATCACGGGGACCGTCGACATCGACCAACCGGGCCTGAGCCTCCGCCGATCGTCCACTGGGGTCCGGCGTCGACCGCTGTTGTTCGCGCTTGTTGGTGTCAGCCACTGGTGTCAGCCGCCCCACGCGGTCTCGACAAGGGCTGAGGTGACACGTTCAGCCTTCTTCCACTCCTGGGCATCCCTCTTCCTCCGGCGCGGCCATGACGAGACCGGAGCTCACCGCACGCTCGTCGTCGATACCCAGCCGCTGGAGGTAGGCCCAGCGGTCGAGCTGAGTGCAGGCCCAGGCAGGGTCATAGGCCGCCGTGGGTAGCTGGGGTACGCGTTTACGGCCCGTTTCATCGAGTCGGTAAGGGACCTCGAACGCCGTATCCCAGAGGGTGAGGTCTGCGGCGAAACGCGCCTCAGCTTCCGAAGCATCGATTCCCGGGTATCGGGCGATATCCGCCCAAGAGGAGCCCCGCTCGCGCTCATAGATCACAGCCGAGACCAGCGCACGTTCAGCGAGTTCAATGAGCTGGAGCGCTTGAAGTTCCACCCTGTTCGTGGACAGCGGGTGGTTACGCTGCGGGGGTGAGGTCTTGCGTCGCCAGAGCTCTGGTTTCGAGCGGGGTGACATAGCCGTACTCGGGGTGCTTGCGCAGGCGGGTGCGGTTGTACTCGACCTCGATGAAGCGGAACAGATCGGCTCGGGCGGCTTCGTGGGACCCCCAGACCGTGGTGCCAATCTCCGCTTTCAGCAGACCGAAAAAGCTTTCAGCGACGGCGCTATCGTAACATGAGCCGGTTCGTCCCATGCTCTGCCTCAGATTCAACTCCCGTATCACCGTGCGGTATTCACGCGAGGTGTACTCAGAACCGCGATCGGAGTGCGTGATGCAGTTCTCCTTCAGTTCGCCGCGGCCCGCGGCCATCCGAAGGGCGTCGACGACCAGCTCAGCCCGGTGGTGGTCCGCCATGGCGTACCCGATCACTTCGCGCGTGGCCAGATCGAGGACCGTCGCGAGGTACCACCAGCCGGCGAGGGTGGGCAGGTAGGTGATGTCCGAGACCAGTTTCGTGCCGGGCTCCGCAGCGGTGAAGTCACGGCCGACCAGGTCCGGTGACGAGGCGGCCTTGGTGTCGGCCCTCGTCAGGCTACGGCGCCTGCGGCGGGTGATACCGCGGATGTCGCGTTCCCGCATGATCCGCTCGACCTTCTTCCGGTTGATCCGCCTGCCCCGGCGCCGCAGGACCGCCGTCACACGCGGGGCACCGTAGGCACCGCGGGACTTCCCGTGGATCTCCCTTATCTCCTCGGTGAGTTCATCCTCGGCCCGCTGCCGCTCGGCGACCGTCTCCCGGCCTGCGAGCCACGAGTAGTAGGTGGAACGGTTGACGCCCAGCACGCGGCACAGCCGCGCGACGCTGTAGCCATCGGGGTTGCCCTCGGTGGCCTTCTCCGCATCGATGAACAGGCACACGGCGCCTACTTCACGATCTCCTTCGCGAAGAAGGCCGCGGCTTTTACCAAGATCTCGTTCGCCTTCTTGACCTCGGCCAGCTCGCGGCGCACACGCCGCAGCTCTTCCCGCTCGTCGCTGGTCAGAGCACCCGCAGGCCCCTCACCCCGGTCGATCTTCGCCTGCTTCACCCAGCCCCGCAGGCCCTCCGGGCTCACGCCCAGGTCCCGGGCGACCTCCGTCACCGTCTTCTCCGACGACAACGCCAACGCGACCGCGTCCCTCTTGAACTCGGCCGAGTACCGCTTGCTCGTGTTGCTCTTCTTGCTCACTACCTGGAACTGCTTCCTCCGGGACCTGTCGTCCCAGCATCAGGCTGTCCAGCCCCAGGGTGGAACTTCAGTTCACGGTCCATGCGGTACAGGGGCCGTCTGCCGTCGTGGGGTGAGACGCGTCCAGCAGATGAGTGCGCATCCCAAGGTGAGGAATGCTTCGTGGATGTCGTCGCGTATCTCCCAGCGAATCCGTAGGCGGCGGAACCAGTGCAGGTGAGCGAAGGCGCGTAGCTCGCCGGTACGTCCAGCAGCCGCGACAGTTCCTCGTCTCCCGGTTCCATGGCGTATCAACGGCAAGGTCGGATCCGCGGCATTGGGGTCGTCCACGCTGTCACCCGCTCGGCGTCACGGTCCCACGGTGAGTGGCACGGTCCTCGTGAAGCCGGCGGCCTTCCGCAGGTGCCGGTCGAGCACTGGCTTCGACCAACCGTGGCGTGAGTCTCGGATATGGCTGCACGTCCTGGCCCGGGCTGTGAACTCGGCGCCCGTTCGTGCAGCCATCGCTTTGAAGAACGCTTGGCCGTCGGGTGACTGGGAGCTGGTGGTCCAGCGGTAGTCGTGTCCATCCATGAGCGCACGCTCGATCAGCAGCGTGCCCAGCCCTTGGCGCTGCACATCAGGGGTGAGAGGGATCTTCGAGATGACACCGCGCTGGCACTCGTGACAGACCTTCCAGACGAGGCGCGCCCAGTCGAGGCCCTCCCGGTCATAGACGCGAATGTTCTGGTGTGCTCCAGGGTGTGCTTCTGAGTAGTGGAGGAAGAACCGTTGGGTTCTTGGATGGCGGGTGCGTACCCACCACCACTCATAGCTGTCCATGCCTTCCGGGTTTCGCATGCCTCCGCCTCCCGGCGTATTCGGTGGAGTGCTGCCACCCTGTCTGTCAGCCTTGGGTGAGACATCCCGCTTCGTCGGGTTAGCCTGAGAGGGCACGACAGGAGAACCACCCCCTCATGACCAGCACCGCCCCCGCCGGGTCCGACCCGGCTCCCCGGCCGAAGCGCCGCACCTTCAGTCCGGAGTACAAGCTGCGGATCGTGGCCGAGTACGACGCCGCCCCGAAGAATGAGAAGGGCGCGGTCCTGCGCCGCGAGCGTCTGTACCACTCGCACGTCAAGGAATGGCGGGCCGCGCGGGATGCCGGGGCCCTGGAGAAGCTGGTCGACCAGCGGACCAGTCCGGCGAGGCCGAAGAAGCCTGCTGCCGAGGCGGAGAACGAGAAGCTGCGCCGCCAGGTGGAACGGCTGGAGAAGGAACTGGCCCGGAACAAGGCCGCGTTGGAAGTCATGGGAAAAGCTTCCGCGCTCTTGGAAATGATCTCCGAGGGCGCGGACTGAACGCTGCCGCCGAACCGGTGGTCGACGACGCGTTCACCGGCGTCCAGGGCGAACTGGGCATCACGGCCGCGTGCCGGCTGACCGGCCGCTCCCGGGCCACCCACTACCGCCGACTGCGGCCCCCGCCCGAGCGGAAACCCAGAAAACCGCAGGCCCAGCCCTCATCTCTCGCACCCGAGGAGCGGGCGGCGGTCCTGGAGATGATGAACAGCGACGAGTACGCCGAGCTGCCGCCCGCGCAGATCTGGGCCCGCGAGCTGGATGCCGGGCGCTACCACTGTTCCGTCTCCACGATGTACCGGATCCTGCGCGAGAAGGGGCAGTCCGGCGAGCGCCGCCGCCAGGCCACCCACCCGGCGAAGACAGTGCCCGAGCTGGTCGCCACCGCACCGTCACAAGTGTTCACCTGGGACATCACCAAGGCGGCCGGACCGGTCAAGGGCGTCTGGTATCACGCCTACGTCATCATCGACATCTTCAGCCGCTACGTCGTCGGCCATACCGTCGAGCGGGCCGAATCAGCGGTGCGGGCCGGGGAGCTGATCCGCGAGACCATCGCCCGCAACGGCATCGTGCCCCAGACCGTGCACGCGGACCGCGGCACCTCGATGACCTCGAAGAAGGTCTCCCAGCTGCTGATCGATCTCGGGGTGACACGGTCGCACTCGCGGCCGAAGACCTCCAACGACAACCCTTACAGCGAGGCCCACTTCAAGACCACGAAGTACATGTCCGACTACCCCGAACGGTTCGACTCGCTGGCCCATGCCCGTGAGTGGTTCGAGGCGTTCATCGCGTACTACAACCACGAGCACCGGCATTCGGGCATCGGCTGGCACACACCGGCCAGCGTGCATTTCGGCACCGCCGAGGAGGTCCGTGATCAGCGTGCCGTCACCCTCGCCGAGGCATACGCCCGCCATCCCGAACGCTTCGGCCGCCGCCCCCGACCACCCCGGATACCCCAGCAGGCATGGATCAACGACCCGGCCAAGCGCAGGGAACCCGCACCACAAACCTCATAGCGTCACGACCGTCTCACTGGACTTGAAATCTTCCGCCAGCCTGAGTCTGTTACTGATCGGCAAGAACGGCCGCAGCGGTTCCCACTCGGCATCGCTCATTTCACCCCGCCCCATGCCCGCATCAACGGCCTGAACGCGCCGCAGTCACATCAACCGGGCGAGTTCTAACCGGACGGCCGGATCAGAGCGAACCGCGCACTCATGACGGGACCAAGGTGGTCGACAAGGCCGTACCCGGGCTGGCCCGGCCACGGCAGGTTGAAGAGGAACGAGGTGGCAACCACCTCGGTCACTTCAGGGACATCGAGTCGAAGCTGTTCTTCCAGGAACCGCAAAGTGACTCGCCAGTCCGTCTCATCTCCTCCCAGGAACGATGCGACAGTTTCCTGAACCACATCCCAGAAGAACAGGTGGGACAGGACGCCGTCTTCGTTGAAGACGTGCGACTCAAACAGATCCTCGAATCCCGGCGAGGCCGCTACCAACTCCCGCACCAGTTGAACATCTCGCTCCACAACACCCCCTGGGCGCTCAGGATAGATCCACTCCGGCAGCGGACATGATCGCCGGACAGGCTCTAGTCCTCGGTTGGCTCAGACTCCGAAGACGCCAACTCAATCCCCCGCTTCCGACGTAGCCAGCGCGCGAGGAGGTACAGCGCGGCGCCCGCGGCGCCGCACGGCTCCCACACCTCGGTCGCCAGTGCTCCCAGGCCGCCATCCCCGACGATGAAGATCGCCTGGGCACCCACAACGGTGGTGATGAAAGCGTTCGTGCGGGATTCCGCTTGACGTCCCAGACGATGAGCAGCGCCGGGTATCTTTCGGCCAGCTTCCGCGCCCGGGCCGGCGCCGACGCCGCGCGGGACTGCGCGGCCTCGAACGAGATCACGCCGTCGACGACGATGACCGCCTCACCGTCGAGGATCACCCCGGGAGGCAGGTCCATCCCTGCGAGGGCGATGTCCATCCATGACGCGGTGACGTCCCGGCCCGACCGCGCCTGGAGCCGAACGCCCTCAGTTGTCCGTCACAGGATCGTACGGTGGCCGTCGAGCTTGATCTCGTACCACCAGCCCGGCCCGGTCGGCAGCCGCGGTACGAGCTGAGCAAGGGCGACCGCGACGGGAAACTCCACACGATCACCTTCTGATATTGGCCAAACGGAGGCATCCGATGTTGCCCCCTCCCCCTCCCATGCGAGCGTGAGAGTATGCCGGGCATACATGGCCGTAGCTCGGACAGACGCACCACCAGGACCCCTACACCCGGGAGGCAATGTGCACTGCGATCCGCAGTCGCTCCCCTCTGCTGCGCAGGAGCCTGCAGGCGGCCTCAGCGAGATCGAAGAGTTGGAGACCGAGATCGCCCAACTCAAGCAAGCCGTGAACTCCCACGCCGTGATCGATCAGGCGATCGGCGTCGTTGTCACGCAGGGGCGCATGACGCCAGACAGGGCGTGGGACGTACTCCGTGAGACCTCCATGGGCACCAACATCAAGCTGCGGCACGTGGCCGAGATGGTTGTCACCGGGGGTGTCACCGGGGACCTCGTGGCAGACATTCGCGAGGAACTGACGCGCAGGCTGAACACCAGCCGCTGACTTGTTCAGGCCCCTACGTCTCGTGCGGCTGCTCACGCCCACACCTCAGGACCGCCGCCGCGCCACTCGATCAGCTCACGGGCACCCTTGATCGGGTCTTCGGCCGCCGGGTCCACCTCAGGCAGGCCTTCGATGCCCGCATGACAGAGAAACACGCCGACACCGGCTCCTACCACCAGTTCGCCGAGGGCTACTTCCTGCGCCGCGACGGGATGCAGTGGTTCTGGGACCAGTACACCACCGACGAGGCCCAGCGGGCCGAGGCGACCGCCTCGCCGCTGCGCGCTAGCCTCGAGCAGCTCAAGGGACTGCCTCCGGCCCTGGTCATCACGGGTGAAGCCGACGTACTGCGGGACGAGGGCGAGGCGTACGCCAACAAGCTGCGGTTGGCCGGCGTGGCCGTCACCGCCGTGCGCTTCCAAGGCATCATCCACGACTTCGTGATGCTCGACGCGCTCCGGGACACCCATGCCGCGAAGGCAGCCATGGATCTGGCCGGACACACCCTGCGTGCCGCGCTGAGCGCGCCGCCTCAGGGCTGATCCTCTCCTGGGCGAGGGGCCGGCGCCGTGTACACCAGGTGGTGTACACGGCGCCGGCCCGCCGGTGTCGTCACGCCTCAGGTGAAGAGGCCGGGCTCCCAGCGGACTCGACCCTCCACTGAGTGGGGGAGCAGGCGAACGCCGCGCGGAAACGGCGGCTGAAGTGCGACACACTGACAAAGCCGCACCGGTGGGCGATGTGCCCGACCGGAACCGCCGGGTGCGCGACGAGCTCTTGCCGGGCCGCCTCCAGCCGGGCCGCCATGATCGTCTCGCCCAATGAGGCGCCCTGGCCAGTCCACAGGCGGAAGAGATGACGGACGGAGATCGCGTGCTCGTAGGCGATGCGGTCGGCGGTGAGCCCGGGATCGCGGAAATGCAGGGCGATATACGACCGGATGCGGTCCACCAAGTGATCCTGCAGCGCCTCACGTCCGGCGGCGCTTTCGGGATCGGCCGAGGTCACGATGAGCGCCCGCATCAGCTGAGCGGTGATCCCGGCTAGCAGCGTGCGCTCCCTCTCTCCCATCGCCGCCGCGCTCCCCGGCGTTCCCGCGATGTGCTGGCGTACCAGATCGTAGAAGGGACTTGCAGACAACCGGCTGTCCGCCCGGTAGACCTGCTCAATGGCGACGCCCAGCCGATCCCGCTCGATCTGTGCGATGATCGCCGCGCCTTCGCCGGACCGGGAGTAGGTGAAGGCCGCGTTGATATCGGTCAGGTATAGGGTTCCTCGGCTCAGCGTCCGAGCGTGTCCCGCGTGTTCGTACCGACCGGGGCTGCCGTCATGCACCACGAAGGCGACACGTTCGGGGCCCGTCGCGTGCAGCGCTTGCTCCGATCGCCGGTGCATCACACCGGTGTTGTTCAGCCGCATTACTTGGACGTCGTCGTTGAGCCGCCAGAGATCGACCTTGGCGTTGACGGGACCGGTGCGCGGGCGCAGCAAGACGGTGTGGTGGGGCGCGGTCTCCCGGACAAAAACCGACCGGAATCCCTCCATACGGTCCTTCTCCGGCAGCCGACTGCCATCGAATATCGTTGCCAATTCCGTCCTGCACCGCGAAGCACCAAGCCGTTCCGCACAGTCTGGTGCGGGAAAGCGCTGAATGATCGGCGCCCTTGCCCATCGGCCTCATCGTAAGTCACCAAGATGGAGCGCAGGGTCCGAGGCCCCTTGGGCGGTCAGGTCGGTGTGCCAGGCAGGGCACTGCTGTCACCAGCTCCAGCCTTGTCCGCGTGCACCGGATTCGCACCCACTCACTACCGGGCCACCCGCATGGCTACCACGGATCGCGACCCACACGCCGCCAAGTCAAAATGGGCTCGACTCCACGCGGCCTTGGGTCCTTCCAGCCAGGCACGCTGGGAGTCGAGGTGGAGCGCGCCCCCCACCTGTCCAGACGCAGCATGTGGGAGGCGCGCTCGCAAGGCCAAGATGCGCCAGTGGGCCGACCGCGACACGCTTGATCTAGCGGAAGGCGCCCCAGGACGGCCGAGGCTCCGCCCGGCCAGCCCTCCCACCTGGGGCGCCTCCGCGGGCCAAAGTGCCGAGCCGTAAATACGCGTTGCGCCGACGTAGCCCGCTGGCTGCGGGTGTCCTTCCCAGCTGGATGCGACTTGGGCCAGCGCAACGCAGCGCCCCCCGTGCCAGCACTCACACGGGGGGCGTCGCGGCGGGCCCTGCATTCGAGGACTCCCAGCGCTGTTTGCCGGTCAGCAGTGCGTGCACGCCGGAACCCGCCGCCCTAGAGCCTGTCGTCAAACGTCAGGCCCACATCAGCAGGGTTGCGAGTGTGACGGCGGCCTGGAAGGACTGGGCGGTCTTGTCATAGCGGGTGGCGATGCCGCGCCATTGCTTGAGGCGGTTGAAGCAGCGTTCCACGACGTTGCGCCGCTTGTAGACCGCCTTGTCGAAGACCGGGGGCCGTCCGCCGCGCCTGCCGCGGCGGAGCCGGTTGCGGATCTGATCGGCCCGCTCCGGAATGGTGTGCGCGATGCCCCGCTCACGCAGCCAGGTGCGGATGGCCCGGGAGCTATAGCCCTTGTCGCCGATGACGTGCGAGGGCAGGATCCGGGGCCGACCTGGTCCGATCCGCGGCACGCGGATGGCCTGCATGACGGCGGTGAACTGGGTGCAGTCGTTGGTGTTGCCGCCGGTGATCGTGAAGCCGAGGGGCCGGCCTAGGCCATCGCAAGCGAGGTGGATTTTGCTGGTCAGGCCGCCCCTCGACCGTCCGAGTTCCGGGCTGCGGAGCCCCCTTTTCGAGCCCCGGCGGCATGCTGATGGGCCCGCACGATGGTGGAGTCGACCGACACCATCCAGTCGACAGCACCGGCCGCATCCGCCTTCGCCTGAGCCGCCCGCAGCATCCGCTCGAAGGTGCCGTCCGCCGCCCAGCGGCGGAACCGGGTGTGCAAGGTGGCCCAGGATCCATACCGCTCGGGCACGTCCCGCCAAGCGGACCCAGTCCGGAACTTCCACACGATCCCGTTCAGGACCATCCGGTCGTCCAGCCGCTTCCGCCCCGACTCAGCATGGGGCAGCAGCGGCCGCACGAACTCCCACTCGGCATCCGACAGTTCATGGCGACGTATCACCCAACCATGATCCACCAGGCAAGATCGTTTGACGACACGCCCTAGAAGACTCATGAAGATCTTGGGGTTCTGGCCCCACCGTGTGAGCGGTGGGGCCAGACTCGTTGTGTGGTGATGGGGGAATGGGTCGGGGAGACGGTCGGGCCGGATGTGTGGGAGACCTGCCGGGAGTTGATCCCGGTAGGGAGTGTGTTCGCGTTCCTGGCCGAGGACCGCGGTGCGCTGTTCCCGGCGGAGATGTTCGCGGACATGTACCCCTCGGGGAACGGACGGCCCAGCATGCCGCCGCAGATCCTGGCCTCGGCGGTCACGCTGCAGGCCCTGCACGGGCTGTCGGACTTCGAGACGGTCCAGGAACTGCGGTGCGACCTGCGGTGGAAGGCCGCCTGCGGACTCGGCCTGCACGACATGGCGTTCGATCCGTCGCTGCTGGCCTACTTCCGCCGCCGCCTTTCCCGGTCGGCCCGGCCGAATCGGGTCTTCGAGGCGGTGCGGGAGGTGGTGAAGGCGACCGGTGTCCTCAAGGGCAAGCACCGGCGGGCTTTGGACTCCACCGTGCTGGACGACGCGGTCGCCACCCAGGACACCGTCACCCAGATCATCGCCGCCATCCGCGCGGTGATCCGCGAGGTTCCCGGCGCCGACCAGATCGCGGCCGTGCAGTGCACCGCGCACGACTACACCGATCCCGGCAAACCCCGCATCGCCTGGAACGATGAGCAGGCCCGCGCCGACCTCGTCGACTCCCTCGTCGGTGACGCGCTCAGGCTGCTGGGCCACCTGCCTGACCAGCAGCTCGGTGAGAAGGCTGCGAACGCGGTGGGCCTGCTGGCCCTGGTCGCCGGACAGGACGTCGAACCCGCCGAGGACTCCGACGGCCGTGACGGGCGCTGGCGCATCACTCGGGGCACCGCCTACGACCGGATGGTCTCCACCGTCGATGGCGAAGCCCGGCACATCCACAAGACACGCACCCACCAGCAGGACGGATACAAAGCCCACCTGGCCATCGAGCCGGAGACCGCGTTATACACCGCTGTGACCCTCACCCCCGGTGTCGGGCCCGAGCACCACGAGGCCACCGTCGGCGTGGACCTGCTCGCCGAGGAAGACGGGCCGGTGGACGCCTTCGGCGACACCGCCTACTCCACCGGCGAGGCCCGCCAGGCCCTCGAAGCAGCAGGCCACCGGCTGTTTTTCAAACCCGCCCCGCTACGGCCTGCCGTCCCCGGCGGTTTCACCCTGGACGACTTCCGTATCGACACCGCCGCCGCCACGGTGAGCTGCCCCGCTGGACACACCGTCCCCCTGTCGGACCCCGGCGGGCAGAACAACCAGCGCAAGGCTGCCTTCGGGAACCTGTGCACCGGATGTCCCCTACGTGAGCGGTGCACCAAAGCCAAGGCCGGCCGCATCCTGACCATCCGTCCCCACCACGACCTGCTCGCGGCCGCCCGCCGCCAGGCCACCGCCGACCCTGCCTGGCAAGCCGACTACCGCCGCTGGAGACCACCGGTCGAACGCGCCGTCGCCTGGCTCGTCCACCACGGCAACCGCAGACTCCGCTACCGCGGCACCATCGCCAACGACACCTGGCTCCACACCCGAGCCGCCGCCCTCAACCTCCGCCGACTGATCAACCTCGGACTCACCCGCACAGGCAACACCTGGACGATCAACCCCGCCACCGCATAGACCAAGGGGCCACCCGGCCCAGAAACCAGACAGCCCCACCAAGATCTTCATGAGTCTTCTAGCGCATCTTCCGGACGGCTGCTACCACGGCTCCGTGATCACTGACGGGACCGCCGCGTTGTTGCGGCCTGCGCCACGGCCGCCGTGGCGCAGCAAACCTACTACTACACCGAACTCACGAAACCCCAGGTCACAACCACAATCTGAGATCTCTACCGAACCCGGGCGGTTCATAGCTCCAGCCTTGTCCGCGCGCACCGGATTCGCACCCCCCGGTTCCGCGCCACCCGCATGGCCGCCTCGGCTCGCAGCCCAGATACTGCCGGGCCACGATGGTGCCGACCCCGCGCCCTGGCGTGTCCTAGTCTCAGGTCGCGGGAAGTCGAGGCAGAGCACGCCTCCCACCCTTGGTCCCGCCACACCCAAAAGAGTGGGAGGCGCGCTCGCCAAGCCGAGATGCGCCAGAACAATGGCAGCGTCACGCTTGACATAGCGGAAGGCTCCCCGGGACGGCTGAACTCCCAGTCCGTCTCACCGTTCCGGGGTGCCGCCGTAGCGGGCTCTCTGTCCCGCGCCGACAAGTACGCGTTGCGCCGACGTAGCCGCCCGTAGGTTGCCGGTGTCCAAGCTGTCCCACCGGTCGGCTACGCCCTCGATGCCCGCGCAACGCAGCGCCCCCCGCACAAACCAGCAGTGTGGGGGGCGTTTTCAGCAGGCCAAGGACGGCCGAGGTCGCGGCGGGGCTGCGCCTGCGCGGCTCTTTTGCCCGCACCTACTCTTGGTAGGACCGCGTGCTTGCTTGACCCGAAGGGGGACATAATATTCGTGAAATGCCGACCCCCCTTCCGCGGTCGTGGAGACGGCCGCGCGTCAGTCCGGGCCCGGGCCGAGCATGCGGCGGGAGAGTTCGGCGAACTGGAGCAGTTCTGGCATGGTCCGATGCTTGGAGTAGGCCAGGGCGACCATGCGCGGTGCGACGCCTTCCAGCGTTAGGTAGACGACGTCGTCACGGCGGTAGAAGCCGGCCATGCCGGCCGGCATGACATAGCACCCGGACCCGAGGGCGACGGTCTGCAGGCATTCCTCGATCGTCGCCGGAAACCGTCCGGTGTCCCCCGGCGGCGCGACCGGGTCAAGCGGGACACGTCCGCGCCATTCCGGTACGTCCCGGGGATCCTGCAACAGGGTCATGTCGCGCAGGTCCTCGACGTGCACCGCCTTGAGTTCCGCGAGCGGATGATCACTGGACAGCGCCACCACACGGGGCTCCGGGAAGAGCGGAACCACCTCGAACATGCCCTCGGGCAGGGGCAGTCGGACGTAGCAGACGTCGACCCGCCCGTCGAGCAGGAAGTCGACCTGGTCGGTGATCGAGGTGTGGACGACATCGATGTCGAGTTGCGGCGCCGTCCGGGCGAACTCCCGCACGATGGGCGTAACGATGACACCCGGCATGAAGCCGATGGTGAACTGGTTCACCTCCCGGTTCGCGGTCCGCACCCGCTGCTGCACGGCCTGTGCCATCGCCAGCATCGGCCGGGCGTCCTCCAGCAACTGGTGCCCCGCCCGCGTCAGTACGGTGCCCTGCCGGTCACGCAGGAAGAGGACCACACCCAGATCCTCCTCCAGCGCCCGGATCTGCCGGCTGAGCGCCGGCTGCGTCATGTAGAGACGGCTCGCCGCCCGCACGAAGCTGCACTCCTCGGCCACGGCCACGAAGTAGCGCACCCGGCGTATGTCGAGATCCATGGGGCTCATGCTAGACGCGCCCATCACGGCATATGCCGAAACGGCTTCAGAATCGAACAGATAGGCATTGGCGCGCTCCCCCGACCGGTCCACCATGGTCGGACCGAGGGAGAAGCCACAACGTCCGCCGCTGTCACCGCAGTTGTGCAGGATGCCGGGCTTAGAGGACAGCCGGCCACCTTCGTGGGCCGGGGGACACAGACCGGCGATCGGGAGCAGCCGCAGGGCGGCGGGCCCTTCGCCCGTCCAGCGTGGACGCGGTCACACGACCGTCTCCGCGCGGGAGCACGCCCGCGCCTTCGGGCATCTGCCCCACATCCGGCCTGCCGGGCGGATGCGCCCCACGAAAGGAATCACCATGGGATCACGCCGGCACCGGGGCAGGGCCACGCCGTCCACCGGACACACCCCGAGCGCCGCGGCATACGACGGCACGGCACGGCGGTCTGTTCTCTCCCTGGTTCGTGCCTGTCCGTCATGACCGGCAGATCCGAGCACGCCGCGGCTGCGCCATCGGCCTTGCGCGACGTCCTGGAACACATCGACGCCGATGCCGTGGTCCGGCGTATGGAACCCGTACTTCGCCATACGCCCGAGTACGTGCGTCTGACGGAGGACTTCGGGGCTTTCGCCCTTCGTGCCTCGCTGCGTCGACACGTCGGCCTGCTCCTGCACTGGATGGTGACGGGCACGCCTCCGGACTCGTACGTCCTGTCCGAGATGTACGAGCAGGCACGGGAGTGCGCCGCCGCCGGACAGCCGTTGGACGGCGGCCTGCTCCTCCGTCACCGGGCTGCGACCGCCTTCTGGGACGTCGTGCTCGGCCTGGCCGGCGACGAGGAACGCGGACTCCTGGCGGACTGGACCGACCAGGGGCGGCGTCACCTCGACAGCTGCTTCGACATGGTCACCCGGATGTTCACGCAGGCATACGCGGACCAGGCCGACCTGCCGTCCGCACAGGGCGAACGCCGGGCGCGCACCCTCGTCGACCGCCTCTGTGCCCACCTGCCCATCACAGTGGAGGACCAAAAGCGCGCCGCTCTGCTCGGCTTCGACCTGACACCCCCGTACGTGCCCTTCGTCCTGCTGCTCGACAAGTCCGCACCCGCCGAGCGCGCCGATCTGGCAGCCCGCCTGCGGACCGCCGGAGCCTTGGCCTTCGTCGAGGACTTCCGCGTCGCCGGACTCACCCGGCCCGGATTCGACTGGTCCGCGTTCATAGCCGGCCGACGCCTGCTCCTGGCACAGGACACGCCGACCGGGCGGACCGGTCTCCAGACCGCCCTCGGCAACCTGCGTCTGCCGGTCGCTGTCGCAGAGCCGGCCCAGCAGGCCGCACGCCCGGTGAACGCACAGGTCGCGGGCCTGGTGTGGGTGAGGCTCGCCGAGCACGCACCACCTCAGGCGGCCGACCTGCCAAGCGGGTCAGCCTGGATCCGGGGAAGCTGAGCAGGCCACCTGAGGAGAGTCCCCTTCGAGGGGTCTTCATCAGCGCGGTCCAAGCGCGGCGCGAGGGGCCGGCAGGCCCGGTCGTCTGCCTCATTGCGAGAGAGCCGTGGCACTTTCCGGCTGCTCGGACGAGTGGTCGTCCTGGCCACGGAACGACAGCAGGCGTGAGGGAAGGAGCCAGAGGCAGGCAAGGGTTCCGCCGATCGCACCGACCCACAGCGCCACGGGGATGCCTGCGGTCGCGGCGATGAGGGCGCCGGCGACCGAGCCCAGCGGCCGGAGGCCGAAACTCACGGTCTGGTACGCACCCCGGGTCTGTGAACGAAGATGCGGGGGCACCACCAGCGCGAACATCGAGCCGACCGAGATGTCCTGGACGGACTCACCGACCCCGCCCAGCAGCGTCGACGCCAGGACCAGGGCGAAGACGAGGCTTCCGGTGACGCCGACGGCGGGGATCACGAGGAGCGGAGCGTGCGACAGAACGCAACCGACCAGGACCATCCGCCCCAGACCGATGCGGCGGGCGAGCCGGGAGGCCAGGGCCGCGCCGACGAGTCCGCCGATGGCCTGCACGCTGAACACGAACCCGATCTGGGCACTGGTCAGGGACAGCTTGTGGACGTAGTACCAGACGAGCACCGACAAGAAGAGCATGTTGAAGAAGTTGCCGGTGGCGGTGACCGCGAGTGCTGTCCTGATCAGCGGATTCCGTCGGATGAAGGCCAGGCCCGGGCGACGGTCGCGGCTCTCCGGGGAGCCGGGTTCGTGGCGGCGCTCCACCGGGCGCAGTCGGAGGAGGAACAGGGCGGCCGTGACGGCGGTGGCCGCGTCCACGCCGACGGCCGCCGGTACACCGGCGAGCTGGACCAGGAGTCCACCGATGGAGGGTCCGGCCAGGATCGCGGCGGTCTGGCCCGTGTAGGAGGCCGCCTGCCCGGCCACGTAGAGCTCGGACGGCAGAGTGGTGGCGAACAGACCGCTCTCGCTGACATTCGACAGCACCGAGCACAGGCCGATGACGACCAGGATGACGGCCAGCTGGATGAGCGAGAGCAGGCCGAAGGCTGTTGCGATCGGCACGGTGCTCAGAGCGGCGACCCGCAGTAGGTTGGCGCCCGCCAGGAGCCTGCGGTGGTGTCCCGTACGGTCGGCGAAGGCACCGGCCGGTATGGCCAGGAACAGGCTCGGAAGCCAGATCACGGCCGACAGGACGGCGCTTTGGATGGCGTCGGCGCCCAGGACCTCGATCGCGGCCAGCGGCAGGGCCACCGAGGAGATGGCATCACCCAGGGCGGCCAGCGTGGTGGCGGACCAGAGCTTTCTGAACGCGGACTGGCGCAGCGGCGCCGGCACCGAAGGACGAGGGGCCCGCAAGGTGATGGATCCTGTTTCTCGCGATGACGGACATGGCGCACGGTGTGCGACCGCTCCGGACCCGAACAGCCAACCGGAGCGGTCGATGAATTCACCAGGAGTGCTGCTTCTTCATCTCTCACCTCCACTGCTCGTGAACTCCCTTCCATAAGGGAGTCGCTGGGAAAATTGTCGAGGAAGTCGCCGTATATCGCTAATGCCGATACTGTCGCCGTCCATGCCGGATCGGCATTCCCCGACCAGCAGAATCAACTGGTTTACTGACTTGTTTTCAGAGGACCAGGTAGAGAGTGAGCAGAGTGGCGCCCGTGGCCACGACGTAGACCTCGAAGGCACCGCGGAGGGCCGCCGGGGCGTTGCGCAGCTCCATGAAGTGCAGGCCGACCAGGCGTACCTTGACCAGCGCGATCGCCACGACCGCGCAGCCGATCAGGGTCGACGTGCTGCCTTCGATGCCCAGCAGCCAGCTCGACAGTGTGGCCAGGACGAGTACCGGAAAGACCCACATGTGTCACGCCACCAGGTAGAAGAGCGGAAAGAGGACGAGCCAGAGCAGGTCCACCATGTGCCAGTACGCGGCCGCTCCCTCGGCAGCCAGCAGTTGGCCCCGGCTCAGAGCCGGCCGTCGGGACAGGACGATGAGGACCGTCAGCGCACCTGTTCCGATCGCCAGGTGGGCCAGGTGGATGCCGGTGAAAACGAAGTAGTACATGAAGAAGTCATTGCTGCTCGGTGTATGTCCGGCGTGGATCACGAGGGCATATTCGGAGCCTTTGACCGCGGCGAATCCGAGCGCGCACAAAAGCGCCCATGGCAGGGTCCGTGCGGGTCTGGAGCCTCGCAGCTGCCGCAGCCCGCGGGCCACCAGCGCCGACGCGGTCAGGAGGAGCAGTGTGTTCAGGAGTCCCAGGTCTGGATGGAGGGCCTGCTGAGAGGCCCGGAACATCCTCGGGTACCGGCCGTGCAGTACTGCGATGAAACCGAAGAACACCGAGAACATGATCATGTCGCCGAGGAGGAAGACCCAGAGCCCGGGCTCGCCGGGGATGTGACGGTGGCGCCGGGGCGCCGAGTGCCCGGTCCGGGTTGCCGTGGCGGTCATACCGCGGGTTCCAGGACGGCCGGGGCCCGGTCGTCGTCCACCCGCTTCGCGGCCCGCACCATCAGGGGTGTCATGACGAGGAACCAGGCGCCGAAGGCGCCGGCCGCGACCCAGAACGAGAGGACGCCGTTCCAGGCGAAGGGGCCGGTCTTGAAGAAGGTCAGCAGGATGCTCGGCAGGAAAAGGAAGGCCATCCAGAAGTTCAGGTACGCGGCCCAGCGGGGCAGCAGCGGTGTGGGGCGCTTGTCGGCCAGGATCGCCACTCCGACCACGGTGGCCTGCCCGATGGCCGGGAAGGCGTTCATGACCAGCATGATCCAGGCCGTGTCGTTGAGCGCCATCGTGATGTCGGGCGAGCGGTCCGGCCGGTAGGCCGTCGCGGTGAAGATCAGGACCGGTACGAAGATCGCGGCCACGTTCGCGGCACCACAGACGAGTTGTACGGCGGCCAGCGGCTCCAGTCGTGAGTCGATCCGCCGGATCAGGCTGGACAGCGCCGCGACGAAGGGTGCGGTCGTCACGGCGCCGACGAGCATGACCACGAGGCCGGCACGGATCGAGTTGGCGTGGTCCGCATAGAAGGCCGCCACCCGCTCCGCCGACCAGCTCGGCGCCATCGGCGGTATCCAGTGGGCGATCAGCAGGGCGGCGAAGAACAGCGCGATGAAGAGGTAACCGAAGCTCGCGCAGACGGTCAGGATTCGGCGGGACATGGGGGAATCTCCTGGTTCCGGAAGGGACGGGTACGGAGCGGGCTTCGCTGCACGGACCTGAGGAAGTGAGGGTGGGACCACCGGCCCGGCGATCGACCTGGGGAAGGCCGCCGGGCCGGGTGCTGCGAGGTGCGGCTTCGACCTCTCGCGAGCGCCCTGGCGAGTCAGGCCGGTGCGCTCAGATACGGGAACACGGCGCGCAGCGTCCCGGTGGCGTGGCCGGTGTCCAGGCCCATGGGGACGGGAGCGTTCAGCACGATCTCGAACATCGCCTCGGGAGCGGACTCGGTGAGCCCTCTGCCGTTGCGCGCCTTCGCGCCGAAGTCGGCTTCGGTGCCCACCTGGTAGCGCAGGACGTCCGGGAAGATGACGTCCCGTATCGCGGCGCCGTAGCCCTGCGGGTCGGGGTGCGTGTCGTTGGCGGACACGAGACCCGCGACCTTCCGGCGAACGAGGTCGCCGTAGTTGTCGAGGTCGGCATGTGGATCAGTGGCGTTGTAGTCGTCGAAGCCGGCCTCGGTGACGTCGAACAACGTGCTGACGAGTGGTGTCGCGCACCGGTTGATCTGCAGCCAGCCGCCGTGGTGGTCGTCCAGCGCGGTGGTGGCCCAGAGGCCGATCGTCGCCGATCCGATGAGCTCGTCCGGTACTTCGAGGACGATGGCGGTGACGTTGGTGCCGGCGAACAGGTTCGAGGCCCGCTGCGGGTCGAACGCGGAGAGGTCCACCGACGCGCCGTTGCGGAGTGCGGTCACGACCGACGTGATGACGGTGCCGTCGAGGTAGAACGGGTCCCCGGCCCGGCCGACGAAGACGTTGACGTCGTCCGCCGTGGTGACGATCTCCTGCGTCCTGCCGGTTGCCACGAGGGCTCCCGAGGTGTTGCGGTCGGTGGCGTCGTAACCGGTGAGCCGGTCGAGCACCCAAGCCTGCCGGCCGTCCGGTTCGGTGGCGAGGGACCTGAACCGGAACGTCAGATCCTGCACCGCGTCGTCGTCGGTGTCGATGTGGAACTCGTACAGCGCCTCGGGGTGGAAGCCCTTGTCGGCCGACACCGGGTTGGTGTTCATGACGAAGACCGTGCCGGTCCGTCCCTTGAACAGGTAGACATCGCTGATGTCCAGCCGGGGGTCCTGTTTCGCGGCAGCTGAATCCTGGTGGTGGGACATTGATCGGCCTTCCGTGGGGGCAGAGCAGGACAGGGCACAGCGATGCCTTGCCGACTCGGCATTTGTTGTGTGCACAGCAATCGGAGGGTGGTTCTGCGAACCCGAGGAGGCTGTTACGGTTCAGGGCCTGCGCCGGACCGGCTGCCTGGCGATCGCCGCGCTCAGGCGCTCAAGGCCGTCGCCGAGCAGTGTGTTACCGCCGCTGCGCCGGGCACCCCGAGGTCGAAGTGGGTCACGTCGAACATCCTGACCCGGGCCGGTCATTCGCCGCCAATGCCTATCCGCCGGTTCTGCATGCCGGTTCGGCATCAGCCCTCGTACATGCATGTGATGCGGCTGACGGGTTCGCGAAATCGGGATGGATCACACGGGGCCTTGCCGCTGCTCTTTCAACCCCGCCGTGCGGGCGTTCGGGGTGGTTGTGTGCTCGCACGCGTGACGTCCGTACGAGGCAAGTTGCGAGGCAGCCTGCACGTGAGTGCGTAGATCACCGCACCGACGAGCGTTTCGTCCACCATGCGCCACAAGAACTTCACGGTTACCGTTCCTTCGTTTTCAGGGACCGCCGCGCGACCCTTATCCGGACGTCCAGCGGTTGTTTTCAGGGCCGTTTCGCATCGCGTCGGACGGTGTCGGCAGCCCGTTCGGCGACGGCCAGGACAGTCGCGTTCACTCCGGTGTTGGGGACGGACGGCATCACCGAGGCGTCCGCGACACGCAGACCGTCGACGCCGTGCACTCTCAGGTCGGGGTCGACGACGGCGAGGTCGTCCATCCCGATCCGGCACGTGCCGACGGGGTTGTGGAAGGTCGCCGCGTTCCCGCGGATGTAGGTGACGAGATCGTCTGCCTTTCCCGGAGCGGTCTCCCGAGCACCCCACTGGCCCCAGGCGGGCATACGACCGATCTCTCGCGCGATGCCGAGGGCCGCGAGCATGGCGGACACGTCGGCGCCGTCCGCGAGGTAGTTCGGGTCGATCAACGGCAGCCGGCCCGGGTTCGAGCTCCTGAGCCGAACCGTTCCCCGGCTCGCGGGCGCGGTGTGAGCGAAGGCGACCGTGTGTCCGCACTCGGGCGTCCCGACGTCCGCGATGTCCGCCGGAGTGTCGAGCAGCATCAGCTGAACGTCCGGAACGGCTGTAGCGCCGCTGTGCACCAGGGCACCGACCGTACTGAAACCATGACTGGTGATCAGTTTCCGCTCCGCCTCGAAGACCACGGGGCACCGCAGGTGATCGTGCAGGTTGGCGCCGACTCCGGGGAGGTCGGCCAGCACCGGAATCCCGACATCACGCAGGTGTGCCGCGGGACCGATACCGGAGAGCAGCAGCAGGTGGGCCGAGCCCACCGTCCCGGCCGCCACTATCACCTCGCCGCGCGCGCGGGCACGTTCCACTGTGCCGAAGGACGTGTATTCCACGCCGGTGCAGCGTCCGCGCTCGATCATCAGGTGGCTGACGTCCGCCTCCGTGGCCAGGTGCAGATTGGGCCGGTCGAGCACCGGGACCAGATAGGCGTCCGCGGCGCTCTGCCTACGGCCGCCCGCCCCCGCCAGGTCGCACCAGAAGGCGCCGTGCTGGCGTTCACCGTTGATGTCGTCGGTGAGATCGTGACCGGCCTCGGTGAGTGCGCCGAGGAAAGTCAGAGACCCGTCGTCGAGCCGGGTCGTCGGCGCCGTCCACACCGGCCCGATGACGCCGCGCAGAGCGGGGTTGCGGCCTATCGCCGTCTCCGTCCGGCGGAAGTACGGCAGCAACTCGGTGTAGCTCCAGCCCTTCGCACCGTTGTCCGCCCATCCGTCGTAGACGGCGCGGTGTCCGCGGACGTGCATCATCGCGTTGATCGAACTCGACCCTCCGAGGACCCGTCCGCTGGGCCAGTGGTGACTGCGCGACAGCGTCCCGGGCTGCGGTGTAGTCCAGCGCGACCAGAGGATCTCCTTGGCCGGGATGAGCGGGAACCCGACCGGAAGGTGCATGGCCGGCGTCCCGAGCGCCGAGCCGGTCTCCACGAGAAGCACCTCCGCCGCCGCGTCCTCGGACAGCCGCGCCGCGAGAACACAGCCGGCCGTTCCGCCACCGACGACCACATAGTCATAGGCAGTCATCTCGTCCCGCCTACCGGCGCCTGGAAACGCGGTGGCACATCATCAAAACCTTTTCTTTCAGATCACGTTCCTTCTGCCACTGAGCTTTGCGGGCCACGACTCAGCGCGCCAATGCCGATTACCCGAATCGTCATGCCGATCGGACATGGCGACAGGACAGCGCGGTTCTGCTCCCCCACGCGCGCGCCGTTATGCCGAACCGAGCGCCGCAATCACGATCTTGGCGAACTGGTCGATGGACGGAATCTTCCGGTTCTTGGCGTACACCAGCGCGACCATGCGCGGGGCAACCCCGGTGAGCTGGACGCAACGGATGTCGGGGCGACGGTAGAAATCGGCGAGGCCGGCCGGGATGACGATGCCCCTGCGAGATCGGATTTCGGCATGCTGACGACGTCGCCATCCTCACATGGTCGGCGTCCGGTCACCGCGAAGACGGCCGCTCCGTGGCGACCGTGCCCGTTCGTACCCCTCGCAGTGCCCACGCCACTGCATTGCCAGCGGCTCTCACCGCTTTAAGCGCCAGAATTTCGACGCTGGAAATCGAAGAACTGCAAGAGTCCACCGGCTCATGCCGGATCGACATGGAAAGAAGCACGATTGGCATTAGCCTTCCGCCGATGCGGCCGCCATAGTCGATTCTGCGAAGCGCCGCCGGCCGCAACAAATACGGTTTCCGTGTCCCTGCGAACCACGCCGCTTCCTCTGCCTTTTATGCTCGACAATCCGAGAGCAACACCACCACATGAAGTCCACCGCTCGAACCAAAGCGCTGGCGGCTGCCGGGCTGGTGAGTGGCGCGATCGTGGCCTCGCTGGCTGTGACGAACGCGAACGCCGTCACGACCCGGGCGAACGACCACGCCGTCGCCTCGCAGACGGCGCACCGCGCGAAGCCGACGGTGGTCCTGGTCCACGGGGCGTTCGCCGACTCCTCCAGCTGGAACAGCGAGATCGGCTACCTGCGACGCCACGGCTACCCGGTCCTCGCGATCGACACCCCGTTGCGCGGCCTGGCCTTCGACAGCGCCTACGTCGAGGCACAGGTCAAGAGCGTCAAGGGTCCCGTCGTGCTCGTCGGCCACTCCTACGCGGGAGAGGTCGTCAGCCAGGTCGCCGCGAAGACGTCGAAGATCAAGGCCCTCGTGTACGTGGCGGCTCTCATCCCGAAGGTGGGCGAAACCGCCGGCTCCCTCATCGGACAGTTCCCCGGGTCGCAGCTCGTTTCGGAGAACTTCCGCACCGTTCCGCTGCCCGGCGGTGACACCGACGTGTACCTCAAGGCCGACAAGTTCGGGACCGTGTACGGAAACGGGCTGTCGAAGTCGGACATCCAGGTCGCCTCGGTGACTCAGGAGCCGGTCGCTCTTTCGGCGTTCACCGACAAGGCCACGGTGAATCCGCCGGCGAAGACGCCGAAGTGGGCGGTCATCTCGACCGAGGACCACGCGGTGCCGACGGCCGCCCAGAAGTTCGAGGCCAAGCGAGCGGGCGCCCACATCAGCTACACCCGCTCGGGCCATGACGTTCCTTCGATCAGCCTGGGCGCGGTCGACCGCGCCATCGTCGCCGCCGCCAACTCCGTGCACTGATCGTCCCTCGGCGCAGGGTGCCCGTTTGAAACGCCTGCTGCCGCGCAGAGCGGCAGCAGGCGTTTCAAGGGTACGGGGCTCACAGCATCAGGGCGCGTGATCGCCGCGATGCCCGAGGTCACGTACGCAGGGGCGATGTCGGGTCGGCAGAACCTGTTCGCGGCGGTGATGTGCCGCTCTCTCGACGAGCTCTATCTGTTCTTCACCCAGAGCATCGCCAAGATCGAGGGTGTGCAAAGCAGCCAGCGTGGAGCCCCTCAAGTATCACAACGTGCCCGACACCTCGTTCCTCCTAGCGTTCAGGGGGCGGGTTCTGCGGGGCTGGCCCCGGCCGTGGCGCACAAGAGGTCCAGGCTCGGAGCAGCGCGGCCGGAGCGGTTCCGCCGACCCAGCCCCGTGACCTGGTTCGTGGGAAACGATCTCGATGTGCGCGGGAAACGATCTTCGCTGGCGTTGTCCAAGCCCCTGATCAGCGCATTTCGTCGGTGCCCCATGGTGCCCGGCAGGCCCACCAGCCCCGGCACCCGGGCAGTGGACTCGCCCATAACCTTGGGCGGAGGCGTGGGACGAGGATCGTTTCCGGCCCTGCGAGTACGTCTCGGACCGTGTCATGGTCGGTCTATGCCGCCGTCTCGCTCAGGTGGCCAGGGCATCCGGCCGTTTCTGTCGGCTGCGGCCGAACAACCGCTGGAAGGGACGGCTACCGATTGGAACCGGTGGCGTCCGGTCCCGTCCGTCAGTTCGCCTCACCGCTGGGCGTGTCACGGCGCGAGGTGGCCAGATACCCGACGAAGCAGACGATGGCGACCGTCCAGGCGAGGGTGACCGGGCCCAGCCCCAGCCCGAGCCCGCCACGGGTGTGCCCGAGCGCCATCCAGTCGGCGAGGGAGGCGCCGAGGGGACGGGTGATGACGTAGGCCGTCCAGAAAGCGGTCACAGCGTTCAGGGCGGCGAAGCGGTGGGCGAGCGCGGGCACGCAGATCGCGGCGGCGAAGAGGACGACCGAGCCGAGGTAGCCGAAGCCGACGGTGGCGGTCAGGTCGCCGGCTGCGGTACCGAGGGCGAAGGTGGCGAGCACCGCCGCCCAGTAGAAGGTCTCGCGACGACGGGTCCGGATGCCGTGGACGGAAAGCGTCCGCTCCGCGGCGTACCAGAGGGCGAACACGGCGGCCAGGGCCGTGACGAAGAGCGGTGTAGACACCGTGTAGGAGATGCCGAGGCCGACGTGCAGGACGTCGGCCGCCATCGTGCCGAACACGCTGACCATGACGACGGCGGTCCAGTACACCCAGGCGACGTACTGGCGGACAGCGAACTGCACCGTCAGGGAAGCCACCAGGGCCAGACCACCGAGCGCGACCGCTGGCACCGGGCCGAGCACCCGGGCCAGCAGGTCCGACGCGGTCTCGCCCATCCCGGTGGTGAGCACCTTGGTGATCCAGAAGTAGACGGTCACCTCCGGCACCTTGTTCGCCATCTGCCGTATGGGGACGAGGGGCCGGTCGTCGAGGAGGCGCTCTGTAGTCATGATCGCACGATGACATGGTGAACTCTTGGACACCGGACACGTTTGCCATTGCTTTGGGGCTTCTGGGGCATGAATTTCAACACCGCACGAACCACCTGAACACAACCTGAACAGCTCGGCGAATTCCCTGGTCACGATGGTTGCGTTGGTGATATGCGTGGGCATTCCCGCGGGGCACACTCACCGCCGAGCGCACTCGGAGTCGCGTAGTACCGCGGTACCACGTGCGCGGGCCGTTTCAGCCTCCGGTACCACCGAGTCGGGACCATCCGGGACTTAGCGTTGCGGGTGAGGCGTCGGATCCGGCGGACGCCGAGCCCGAGGGAAAGAGCGCCCATGATCGACGCGCAGGCCGGTGGGCGAGCAACGACAATCCGGAAGTGCGTTCCCCCGGTGACCGTGCCCCCGTCGAAAACGGTCAGTTGGCGGCCCAGGCGCGCAACTGCTGGGCGATCCGCGCTACTCCGAGGGCTCCGGAAGCGGCGTCCCGCACGAGTACGACGGCTGCCTTGGGGTGATACGCGATCGGGTGCTCGTTGAGGATCAGGTAGGCCTCTGTGGCGTGCCAGGCGAAGGCCTCGCCGGAGTGCTCCAGAGGTGGCAGCTTCGCCAGGGTCTGCAGCAGCGCGGCTGCCTTGAGGTACGGGGACCCGTAGATGTCGCGTTCCATCGCCCGTGCGTTGACCCGGGCGACCGCGGCGTAGAGCGGACCGTAGTCGTCGACCTGGGGATCACCGTCCAGGAGTTCCGCGGCGTGCAGCAGGAACGTAACGTCGAGCGGGTGGGGGCCGGGGTTGGTCACGCGGCGTGCCCTCGCCCGTGCTGCTCGATCTCCTGTCGTGCCTGCTGCTCGGCTGCCCGCTGTTCCGCGCTGGGATCCATGCTGCTGGGTTCAGCGGCGAAGGCCGCGCCGCTGCGGGCCTTCGACTCCTTGAACCCTTCCAGGAACCGCTGCTCGACGGCGGTCGCCCGCGCGTAGGCGGCGGAGAGGATGTACTCCTGCATGCTGACGCCCTCCTGCTTCGCGGCCGCGGCGATAGCCGCCCGCTGCTCAGGGTCGGGGAAGCGCAGGTTCATGGCCTTGGCATCCGACATGCCACCAATGGTACCAGTGGTACCACGCCCTGAACCTCAAGGGTGCCGCCCTGTGTGCCCGGAGAAGGCCCCGAACAAGATCGTGGCCGGCGTGAGCGTCCGACCGGTGCGATGGTTACTGCGACTCCTCGGCCTGCGCCTCGTCCGTCCTTGGGTGCGGTGTCCTGCTCGGTGGTGGGCGGGGTAGTGGACGGAGCTGCCCTGCTGGGTGCGGTCGCGGAGTTGCTCGGGTGGTGAGGTGGCGGCATCCGGCCACGCGGGGTTGGAGACAGGAGGGCAGCACGGCGGTGCTTGCGTCCTGGGTGGGGAACCGGGCGGAGGCGCTCTACCGGCGGATGGCTGTGATCAGTTGGCCGGGCTGTTCCTCGTGTTGCGGTGGGGTGCTGATGGGGCGGCCGTAGGCGGCGGCGCGTTCGCGCAGGGTGTGGGTGTCGGCTTTCCAGCCGTGTCCGGCGAGCCAGCCGACCGGGTCGTCGGGCATTTCCGAGACCCACATGGATGGGGCCGATCCCGGTGCGGCGTCGGCGGCGAAGCGCTCGATGACGCCGCGTGTGCCCAACGTCAGTCCCATCCGGCTGCCTGTCGCCGACTGTGCGCTGATCCGGGCCAGCAGGAGTTCCACCGCGTCCTGGGGTAGGTAGATCAGCAGTCCTTCGGCGATCCACACGGTGGGCGCCGCCGGGTCGTGGCCTGCGGCGGCCAGCGCGGTTGGCCAGTCCTCACGCAGATCCACCGCGACGGTGATCCGCTCGCAGCGTGGGAGGGCCTGTTCCCGGCGCAGCACCGTGGCCTTGAAGTCCAGTGGTGCGGCGGTGTCGACTTCGAACAGCCGGGTGCCTTCGGGCCAGTTGATCCGGAAGGCCCGGCTGTCCATGCCGGCTCCGAGCAGCACGATCTGCCGGAGTCCGGACTCGGAGGCCTGCTGCAACAGGTCGTCGAGGAACTTCGTCCTGATGACGATGGAGAACGCCACGGCCAGCCGGCGGCGGCGTGCGGCCTCGTCATCGGGCAGCGGCGGCGGGGAGGGGGGCCACAGGCCGCCGGCGGTGGCGAAGGCCTGTGCCAGCGGGTCGCGGAAGAGCGCGTTTTTCCGTTCGGTCTCCAGCGCCCGCACTCTGGCCACCCCCACTGCTGTGGCCCACACTCCCGACGGCTGCACCCGCTCCTGCTCATCAGTCACCACGTCAGCCTAGATGCTCGATTCCAAAGGGGGAGGTGATGAGTGGAGCCGGGTTCGTGCGCGGTCGGCCGGTCGTCCGCGCACATTCGCCGTACTGGTCATGACGGGCGACAACAGGCGTCTTCGGCCTTGACGGCCTGGTGAGCCGACACGTGCGGCTGCCGCCCACGCCGGGCGGTGTCGGCGCCGGTCGGCAACCGGTGTCGGGACTCACCGGTAGAGCCGGCAGTGCGGCCGTCTTGAGATGCGGGGGCCCGTGGATGTCGCGTTCCGCAGAGCAATGGTTACAGTAGGGGCCGTGTGGGTTGGTGACTGCGTGGCGGCAGACGTCTTGTCGGGGTGTGTGGGGTGGGATGTTCGTGCGGCCGGTGGGGTGGTGCCGAGGCGTTGTTGGTCCACTGTGCCGCGGTGGCGGGGCCGGCCGGGGGAGGGCCTGTCGTGGGTGGTTGGAGTCACGTTCTTGCATGATTTTCGTGCAGGGGTGGGCAGGTGCCCGGAGAGCCTCTCAGAGGGTGTTCGGTAGTGGCGAGATGGACTTGTTTCCATGATCTCGTAGCGCGGCGTCGGGATCATGGGTTTCGATCATCTTGTGACTGAGCGACGTGCCTACCCCTCGGTCTCAAGGACGACCAGTGGGAGCTGATCGAGCCCCTGCTGGTGGAGTGGCGGGCCGCGCGGGCCGAGGGGCGCGAGCCCACCACCGACCTGCGCGAGGTGGTCAACGCGATCTTCTACGTCGCCCGGATTGGGGTGGGCCTGGCGGTATCTGCCCCATGACTTCCCGCCGCACACCACGGTCTACGGCTACTTCAGGGCGTGGGAGGCGGACGGTACCGCCGAGGAAATCCACGACACCCTGCGTGAGCAGTTACGCAGGAAGAAGGGTCGTCGGATCCTGCCGCCGCCGCGGTGATCGATGCCCAGACGGTGAAGGCGTGACCGAACGCGCCGGAGAGCACGCAAGGGTACGACGGTGGCAAGAGGGTCAAGGGCCGCAAGCGGCATATCGCCGCCGACACCCTCGGGTTGCTGCTGGTTCTCATCGTCACGGCCGCTGGCGTGCAGGACACCAACGGCAGCAAACTCGTCAGAAGTTTAGGGGAATGGGACGATTTTTCATCGGTACGGGAAGCTATCCCACTTTTTCCCTCACCGGTCCTCGCGGCGCGTGGCTCAGCCCCCGGGGGTCGGCGACCGCGCAGACCGCGCCCGGACGAGCAACCGGTGGGCCCCGGCCCCAAGTACCGCCCCGATGATGGGCCCGACCAGGTAGATCGCGAGGTCGGTGGTCTGCCCGGAGAAGGCCGCCGGACCGAGCTGACGGGCCGGGTTGACCGAGCCCCCGCTGAGCGGGCCGAGGGTGGCGATCACGACCCCCACGGACAGCCCGATGACGGGCGCCAGGCCGCGGATGAACCGGGGGCGGGCGACGAAGAACGCGATGACGAGGGTCAGCGCGAGCATGCCCCCGACCTCCGCGAGGAGGACCGGCACGGGCTGCCAGGTCCGGGCGGGCCGGATCGCGGCGTGCGAGACCGACGGGAGCGCCACCGCCTGACCCCAGGCAAGGCGTGCCAGGCCCGTACCGGCGGCGGAACCGGCGAGCTGGGCCAGGACGTACGGCAGGACGTGGCGGCCAGGGAAGGCGTCTATCAGCCACAGGCCGACGGTGACGGCGGGGTTCGTGTGGCCGCCGCTGCGCCGTCCGGGAGGGCTGAGGATCAGTCCGGTGAGGATGGCCCCGCTGACGGCGCCGATCACGACGAGGGCGACCCGCAGGTCGGCGATGTAGAGGGGCGAGTGCGGGTCACGCAGCCACCGCACGACCGTCACCGCGAGAAACAGCAGGACGGTCGTGAGGACGAACTCGTCGGCGGCACGGGCCAGGGCCGGCCGGCGTGGCGGAGGGGAAGCGGTACCCACCTGGATCTCCTAGTCGGGGTGGTCGCCGGCGGGGCACCCCTGACGTGTGCTGCCGGGGGAGGAGCGACGAGCGGGGAAAGCGGCCGGCGGGGCACGGTCGGACGCCGGGCCTGCCCGGCGGGGCGGGGACCCGGACCCCCGCGGGCGCGGGGTGGGTCCCAGGCCCGGCCGGGCGGGCGTATCAGGCTCAGGCGCTCGGCGTGTGGTGGCCGGGGACCATGCGGGTCGAGACGCCGATGCGGTTGAAGGCGTTGATCGCTACGATCGCGGCGATG
Source organism: Streptomyces sp. WAC07094 (assembly GCF_036320405.1). Classification (NCBI taxonomy): domain Bacteria; kingdom Bacillati; phylum Actinomycetota; class Actinomycetes; order Kitasatosporales; family Streptomycetaceae; genus Streptomyces; species Streptomyces sp. WAC07094. Next base: position 37,311 of record NZ_JAVMJZ010000003.1, on the reverse strand, counting down.
AGGTGGGCCAGTTCGGTCTCGTCGAACTGCGCGGCGGCCCTGGCGTACACCTCGTCTGGGACGAATCCGTGCGTCACGACGGTGATCGCCTCGGTGAGCTCGATCGTCGCGATCTCCCGTGCCGTGTAGAAGTGCTTCGCCTCCGTCCAGGCTCCGAGCTGGATGACGCGCTCCGCGGACTCGCCGGCGGCCATGGCGTCCTTGCTGTGCATGTCCAGGCAGAAGGCGCAGTGGTTGATCTGCGACGCGCGGACCTTCACCAGGTGCAGCAGGCCGGCGTCGACCCCGCGGCCCGCGGCCGAGTCCAGTCGGGCCAGCGCCTTGAAGGCCTCGGGGGCGAGCTTCGCCCAGTCCATGCGCGCCGTGTGCTCCGGAAGGCGGGGGGTGTGCTCATGTGCTTCGTTCATCGTCATGCCCGCAACGCTACGCATCGGTGGTACCGGAGTATGGTCCAATTACATGAGGGATTCCCGGACCAATTCTGCCGCCGACCCGCCTGCGTCCGCGATCGGTGCCGACCTCCATCTGGAACTGCGCGGGACCAAACTGCGCACCGGGCTCACCGACGCGCTGCGGGAAGCCGTGCGCACGGGGCGCCTGGCGCCCGGCGCCCGGTTGCCGCCGTCCCGCTCGCTCGCCGCGGACCTGGGCATCTCCCGCAACACCGTCGTCGAGGCCTACGCGGAGCTGGTCGCCGAGGGCTGGCTCACCGCCCAGCAGGGCTCCGGAACCCGGGTGGCCCCCAGGGCCGAGCCGCACAGCGCCCCGACCGGCGCTCCCCGCACCAGGACCAGGCCCGCCCGGACCCGCCCCAGGTACGCCATGCAGCCCGGTTCTCCGGACCTCGCGAGGTTCCCCCGCGCCCAGTGGCTCGCCGCCGCACGCCGCGCCCTGACCGCCGCGCCGAACGACGCCCTGGGCTACGGCGACCCCCGCGGCCGTCCGGAACTGCGCACCGCGCTCGCGGACTACCTGGCACGGGCCCGCGGGGTGTACGCCGAGCCGGAGCGGATCGTCGTCTGCTCCGGCTTCCACCACGGACTGGCGCTGATGGCCCGGGTCCTCAGGGTCCGCAAGGCACGAGCGGTCGCCGTCGAGGCATACGGCCTGGACCTCTACCGCGACCTGCTGACCGAGGCCGGCCTGCGGACCCAGCCCCTGTACGTCGACGAGCACGGCGCACGCACCGACGACCTGGCCCGCCTGCGGGGGGTGGGCGCGGTTTTGATGACCCCGGCGCACCAGTACCCGACGGGAGTCGCCCTGTGCCCGGAGCGGCGCACCGCGGCCGTCGCCTGGGCACGGGAGTCGGGCGGGCTGATCCTGGAGGACGACTACGACGGGGAGTTCCGGTACGACCGCCAGCCCGTGGGCGCTCTGCAGGGCCTCGACCCCCGGCGTGTGGTGTACTTCGGCTCCGCGAGCAAGTCGCTGGCCCCGGGGGTGCGGCTCGGCTGGATGGTGCTCCCGCACGAGCTGGTCCCCGAGGTCGTGGAGGCCAAGGGGTACGGCGACTACATGTCCAGCACCCTGGAGCAGCTCACGCTCGCGGAGTTCATCACCTCGGGCGCCTACGACCGGCATGTGCGGTCGATGCGACAGCGCTACCGGCGCCGCCGCGACCAATTGGTCGCAGCCCTTGCGGAGCGGGCGCCCGGCGTCCGGGCGGTCGGCATGGCGGCAGGGCTGCAGGTCGTCCTCGAACTCCCCGCGGGAACGGAGAACTCGGTCGTCCAGGCGGCGGCCCGGGAGGGTCTCGCGGTGAGCGGGCTGAGGGAATTCGGCCACCAGGCGCAGGACTCCGGCTGGCAGCTGCCCGAGCGGGACGCCCTGGTCGTCAACTACGCGGCACCCTCGGACAGTGCGTGGAAGGGCGCACTCGACACCCTGTGCAGCGTGTTGCCCCAGGAACTCAGTTGAGGGTGTGCTCCGCGAGGGCGACCTGCCCGGCTGCCCCGAGGGAGGCCTCCAGCCGCGCGAATGCGGCGGCACCGCTGTCGGCGACGAGCACCAGTTCCGCCAGCGGCACCGGCAGGAAGCCCTCCTCGTCCATCCGCCCAAGCTGCAGGATCAACCCGTCGTAGAAGCCTGCCGTGTTCAGCAGCACGACGGGCTTGTCGTGCAGACCGTGCTTCCGCAGCTCCAGGGCCTCGGTCGCCTCGTCCAGGGTCCCCATGCCGCCGGCCATCACCACGACGGCGTCGGACGAGGCGAGCAGCCGGGCCTTCCGCGAGGCGAGGTCCTCGGCGAAGACCATCTCGTCGGCGTCCTGCCTGGCCCACTGCCGAAGGAAGCCGACCGAGACCCCGGCAAGCCGACCGCCCGACTCCCGTACGGCGTCGGCGACGACCTTCATCAGCCCGGTGTCCGACCCGCCCCACACCAGGGTGTGGCCCCCCGCGCCGACAAGCTCCGCGAACTCACGGGCCGGCCGCGTGTAGCGGTCGTCGAGGTCAGCGGCGGAGAGGAAGACACAGATCTTCATGGGCGCGGGCGCTTCAGCGGTCATGGCCCGAACGTACGCGGGCGTGCACCCTCACACGCGGTCCATTCTCCGCGCGGAACACCGGACCAATTCGGCGGCCCGCGACCCGTGGCGGGCCGCCGGCCCGCGTCAGGCCATCTGCGCCGCGAAGCCGGAGCGCCACGAGGCATGCCCGGGTCGCCACCCGCGCGAGCGGGCCAGCCCGTTGGACGCGCCGCGCGCCCAGTCCAGGCGACCGGGTACGGGCTGGGGGGCCGGAACGCCCAAGGCACGGGCCAGCGCTGGCAGCCACTCGCGGGCCTGCGCGGGTTCGTCGTCGACGATGTTGACGGGACCCGAGGGCCAGCCGAGCGCGGCGACGGCGGCCCGGGCGGCGTCGGCGACGTGGAGGAACGACATCACCGAAAGGTCCGCCGAGGTGCTCCCGAGGAAGCGGGCGGACGGATCCCCGGCCAGCGCCGCGGCGACGGCCCCTCCGGGTGCGTACCAGGTGCCCGGGCCGTACAGGATGCCGTACCGCAGCTGCACCGCCGTCTCCACCTCGGCGGCCTTCTCCTCCAGCGCCCGGACGCCCTCCACCATCCCCCCGCGCGGCGCCGCCGCCCCGACGTCCAGCGGTGTGCCCTCGTAGGCCGGCCCCTCCCCGGGCGCGTACGCCCAGGCGATCGACTGGGCGACGATCCTGGTCACGTCGGCGGACACCGCCGCGTCCACCAGATTGCCCGTCCCCTCTCGCCGCAGCCGGTTGGTCGCTTCCCCGTCCGCGTCCGACAGGTCGGTGAGCTGATGGATCACGGCGTCCGGCGCGGCGGTCGCCAGGACCCGGTACAGCGCCTCCCGGTCGAACACGTCCGCCTGGACGGCTGCCGCACCCTGCCGCCGAATGCGCTCGACACCCGCCGAGCTTCGCGAGATTCCCGTGACACGGTGCCCCTCGGCCAGCAGCAGCGGAACGAGCTGACGGCCGACAGCGCCGGTGGCACCGGCAACGAAGACATGCATGGTCCACTCTCCTGTGATCAGGCGGAACCGTCCCATCGGGGCGGACGGTCCCGTGTCGTACCTGCAACGCTAGGCGGCGAGTGGTACCGGAGCCGGATCCATTTCGCGGTTGTGTCGGCGGACCAATTCCGCGATGCGTCTTGGGGCCTCCACGCGGTTCGAGAGCGGTGTCCCGGACGGGCATTCTGAAAGAGCGTTTAGTCCCGGCGAAGGTGTTTGGTAAGTCGATCGAGGATGATGGCGAGGTGCTGGTCAAGGTAGAGGCGGTGCAGCCCGTCCCATCGAAGCCCATGTCCGTCCGAGTTCGCTCGGCAGTGGGCACTGCTGTGGCGCTCTGAACTGGGCAGTGCCCGATTTACGCTCCTCCCGCTGCAGTCGGGCGGGCGCTGTGTGGGAATCTGCCAGGGGGTGTAGGCGAGAAGGATGGTGGGAGGGCGAGGGACGAATGCGAGCGAGCTATCACAAGGAGCTGGAGGCGATCAGCCAGGCCCTGATAGAGATGGCCAACGTCGTGGGCTCGGCCATGAGCCGGGCGACCAGCGCGCTACTCGAGGCGGAGCTCCAGCAGGCCGAGAGCGTGATCTCCTCGTCGACGCGGGTGGAGGACATGCAGCGGGATCTGGAGGAGAAGGCGATCGCGGTGCTGGCCTGCCAGCAGCCTGTTGCCACAGACCTGCGCATTGTGGTCACCTCCCTGCGGATGAGCGCCGACCTGGAGCGCTGCGGCGTCCTGGCCCAGCACGTGGCTAACGTGGCTCGCCGGCGGTTTCCCGGGCCCGCCATACCGCCGGATCTGCGCCGCACGATCCTGGAGATGGGCCAGCTCGCCCAGCGGCTGATGGCCCAGGCCGTTGAGGTCCTGATCAGCCGCGATGTCGAAGCCGCGCTCCAGATGGAGCGGGACGACGACCGGATGGACGAGCTGCACCGCACGATATTTCATCACCTGATGGACGAGCGGTGGCACCACGGCGTGGAAACCGCTGTCGACGTCACCCTGGTCGGCCGCTACTACGAACGCTTCGCTGATCACGCAGTCTCCATTGCCCGCCGCGTGGTCTACCTTGCCACCGGTGAACACGCCGATGACCTGCCCATTGACCCGTCAGCCTGACCGCCCCCTGCCGGGCGTGGCTGAATGCCCGGCAGGCATCTGCGGCAATGGCGGGATGCCGTGCTTGGCTTCGTCGGTGTAAGGCGATAACGGTTGATGCCCAGATCAGGCAACAGATGTTGATCAAGCGGGTCCAGAATGTTGTCGTTCGAGAACGGCTCGCCGAGAAACGGCGTTGTCAGTGGGTTCTGTGAGGGTCTGCTTCATGGATGAACTGGTGGAGCGTGTCGACTGTCAAGATCGTGTCCTGGGGGTGGTCACCCGTCGGCAGGCCGTCCGGGAGGGTTGGCTGCATCGAATCGCCTCGACGGTGTGTCGTGATGAGCGTGGCCGGATCCTCGTCCATCGGCGGTCGCAGCAGCTGTCGCGCTTCCCCGGGCTCTATGAGGCCATGGTCGGTGGCGCCGTGGATGTCGGCGAATCATATGAACAGGCTGCCGCGCGGGAGCTGGCCGAAGAGCTGGGCATCCGTGGCCTGCCACGCTTGCTGTTCACGTTCATCAACCGCAGCGGCTTGAGCCCTCACTGGCTCGGTGTGCATGAAGCCATAGTTCTGGACGCTGTGACACCCGATCCCGATGAGGTCGCCTGGCATGGCTGGCTGACCGAGTCGGAGCTTCACTCAGCCCTGTTGGAGTGGCGCTTCACTCCCGACAGCCACGAAGCCTTCAGCCGGTATCTCGCGTTCCGGACCGCGTGGTCCTGACCTTTCTCGCTTCTTCGATCGGGCCCCTCAGCCCAGGGATTGCTGTTCGGCGCGGGCGCGGATGGTGGGGAGGCGGTAGGAGTCGGTGCCGGTCTCGATGATGTTGCCGCCGAAAGTGAGGCGGTCGACGATGGCAGCGCAAAGGCGAGGGTCGGTGAAGTGTAGAGGGTTCTGGAGCCTTGTTCGTCGGCGGATCGGTACAGCGGCGGTTCAGCATGGCGGCCACGTTTGTACCCGCGGCGCGGATGGCGCGCAGCCGTTCCTGCGGGTGCAGGGCCCGTTCCTGCTCGTCGGTCACGGGCAGGTGCTGGTGGTTGGCGGCGCAGGCATCCGCTGCCACCGTCGGCGCCATGTCCCGTCCCGCGACCACCGTGACCGCTTTCACGGGATCGACAAGGGTGAGGGTGGGACGGCGATGGGCAGGGACTGCAGCCTGTCGACGGCCTCGTCAACGGTGTCGCATGTCTCCAGCAGGTAGCGCACCACGATGAGGATGGCGAAGCCGCGTCCGTGGACGCAGCGTCCGCCCCAGGTGAGTGAGAGGGCGAGAGTTGCGTCGTTCATTCCGTCCAGCAGGCCCCGCAGCATGTCCTGCATCCCGATCACGGGGCGCAGGAAGCGGGAGGAGACGATGGTCTGCTCGCGCCGGTGGGGCGGCAGGTCGTAGTTGCGCAGCAGGGTGTCGTTCTGGCCGTTCTGGGTGCAGGCCGGGGAGAACGGCCGCAGTGCCGCGTGGGTGAGGAGGACGTCCGCCTCGGGCCGGTGGAGTTGGCCGGCCAGGCGGTTAAGGACCGGGACCAGTTCCGGCGTGTGCGCATGAAACAGTGCCTGAACACGGTCCGCGCCCTGCAACGTCCTGCCCTTCGCGGTCAGCAGGCCTTCCATCTCCTGCCACAGGGGCGGGGGTAGGCGGTCCACCGCCCGTCGCCGCCGTCGCCGACCTCGATCGCCTGGAAGGTTTTGTGCTGGTGCCGCACGGCTGCCGCTTCCCTGCGAGATTCGGACGAGGTGAGGGCAACCTAGCCAATGTGGGCCGGTATTGGCCAGGTGGCCGCCACCGGTGAGGGCCGGACGCTGGATCCGGTGAAGGCGCTGAACGCGAGCCCGGCCCCTCCCACCTAGGCGGACCTGTCCCGCGTTGGTGAAGCCGGGAGTCAAGGAGGCGTCCGATGCACAGCGTCCACGACGTCCGGCACACAGCGTCCGAGTTGGTGGGTGGGTGTGGTCGGGCAGGCTGCCGCCGAAGCGGCAGCATGCCGCCCGGTGCGGGGGTTACTTCGACTCTTCGGCCTGCGCCGCCTCGGCCTTGGGTGCGGTGTCCTGCTGGGTGGGGGCGGTGTAGTAGACGGAGCTGCCCTGCTTGGAGCGGTGGGCCTGGGTGCGGGCGACGAGGTTTTCCAGGGTGGTGCGCACGACGGTGGTCTTGATGCCGCGCTCGGGGTGGGCCTGGTCCAGGGCGGTGGACACCTCGGCGGCGGAGCGCGGTTCGCTCTGCTCGGTCAGGTGCCGGCGGATGAGTTCGACCAGGGTGGGCAGCGCCGCCTTCGCCGTCTCCGCCTTGCCCGCAGCCTTGGACCCAGCCTTGGCCTCAGTCTTGCCCACAGCCTTGGCCTCAGTCTTGGCGGCAGTCTTGGGTGCGGACTTGGCGGCCGGCTTGCTCGTGGCGGGCTTCTTGTCGGTGGCCGGGGCGTCGGTCTTCTTGGCCCGTGCGCGCTTGCCGGTGCCCGGCTCGGCGGAGGTGATGCCGGCGTGGCCGTGGGCTGGGCGGGGGCGGAGGTGATGCCGAGGGCCTGCTGGACGTTGACCAGCACGGAGTGGTCGCTCTGCAGGGAGGTCAACTCCTGCTGCAGCGCGGCGATGTCGGTGCTGATGCGCTCCTGCTCCTTGACGTTGCGCTCGAGGTCGCTGGTGACCTGGGCGGCGTACTGCGATGACAGTCCCGTTGCGGCAGTGGTGTTCTGCGACATGGTGTCGGGCCTTTCCGTTGTGCCGGCCACATGAGCCGGTCCTGTGGAGCGCGGACGCAAACGTGAGTCCTGCGCTTGTGTGTTTCGGGGCTGCTGCCCAAAGGTCAGCGGTAGTAACTGCTGCGAACAGCCCGGATGAGAGATAGTACGGGTGAGTAGAGCCTGTTGTTTCACTTGAGTGATACCTGTGGCTCGAGTTGAGCTTCAGGTACCGGGCACGCGACCGGCGTCCGGCGCGTTGGTGAGAGTCGGATAGGCGCGTATGCGTCAGGGTGCTGCCACCGCACTTTAGCCGGTGTTGTCGCTGGTGGTGCCATATGTGCGGGACATCAGTGGCCGCCGGGCGGCTCGCCCACCCGGCGCCTTGGGCGGGGGAGTGCCCGCACGCCACGGGCGCGGACGTCCCTGTGGGCACGGGAGTGAATCGGGGCGCACATGTGCCCCTTGAGTGGTACGGCGGCCCACGAAGCGGCATATGACAACAGCGGTTGGCGGGAGTCGGTATGCCCGTGGGTGTGTGACGGTGTGTGGTCCGCGGCCGCGCCCGGCCGGGGGAGTGTGCGCTCCCCGGGGGTGCGTCCGGTGCGGGCGCAAGCGGGGTTCGCGGCCGGGCCGGGCGGTTTCGCTGGGGTCAGTGGCGCAGCAGAGGAAGCATCCGGTGCCGTGGCCGTGGGATGCCCGCGATGCGAAGTCCGGCCAGGTGGCAGGCGCTGTCTTCTCGTAGCGGGTGCCGTAGCGGGTGCCGTAGTGGGTGGCGTAGTGGGTGGTGTTCGCGCTCCGCTGTGTCGCATCTGGTGGGGGCCGGCCCCGCCCGTTGCCGTACCCCTTGCGGCAGGTGAACGCGTTGACTTGCGGGTGGGAGCATGAAGGCTGACCGGGTTGAACACCTCCCGCTGAACTCACCGGCGGCCACGCTTGGGTGTCCGAGTTCGAAAGGAGCGGCTCGATGCGCGCCCGGGGCGCGTGTGTGGGCGGCACACCCGCACAACGACCGGCCGGCCCACAGGAAACTGCCCAGGCGCGGACGAGCAGGAGGGCGATGCCGTCGGTAGGGGGACGGCGTGTGGGCGGCGTGGTCGGGGAAGGCGGGTGGTGAGTGTGAGGCCCTGGCGCGGATGTCGGCGCGGAGACGGTACTGCGGATCCGGCCCGGCGCCCCTGCGCGTTGTCCGTCACATGGTCACGGCGATGGCCAGGAGCGGGCGTCGCCGGCGCAGGAGGTGGTCGGTCAGGCGCAGGAGGCGGAAGACGGCGAATCGGCGGGCCATCAGGTCCTGCACGTGCCGGGTCTGTTCCGCCTCGAGCAGTCGGGCTGTTGCCTGCGCGATGGGTGCGTGGGGCGGGAGGGTCCCGTGCATGGTGCACGGGGCGATGGTGACCCGGCTGTTGTTGCGGATCCGCTTGACCTTGCCGGCCTCCGGCGGTGTCAGGACGTAGAGCGTCTGGCCTGCCACGAGGCAGCCGACCGGGGTGGCGACCGGGCGTCCGTCCTTGCGGAACGTGGTCAGGCTCATGTACCTGCCGCGGGCGATGCGCTGAACGGTGTGCTCGTAGCCGGCGTAGGGGGTGGGCACGGTGTGCTCCTTGACGGGCTGGGGGTCAGTGGGGGGTGTGTGTCTGCTGGGCCACGAGGGCGCGGGCGCAGTGGGCCGCCTGGTGTGCGGCCTGCGTCAGGTTCTCGCGGCCGGCGGGGAGCATGCCCTGCTGCAGGAAGAGAGCCAGGCCGTGTGCCGCGGCCGCGATGCGGGTGAGCAGATCGAGTGCCGTGTCCTGGTCGGGGGTGACCCGGTGGGCGATGGGGACCAGCATGTCGAAGAGGTTTTTGCCGGCCGCGGCGAGTTCGGGGTGGCGGCTCTTGTCGAGTCCCGCCAGGAAGGTGATGTCGAACAGGGCGCGTTCCTCGGCCGCGAACCTCACGTACGCGGCGGCGAAGGCGGCCAGCTGCTCGGCCACGTCCGTGCCGGCGGCGACCGCCGCCCGGTAGCGGCGGTACTGCTCCTCGTAGCCCTTCAGGGCCAGTGACGCCAGCAGGGCCTCGCGGTCGGCGAAGTGCTTGTACGGAGCCGACACGCTGACCCCTGCCCGGCGGCACGCCTCGGCGAGCGTGAATCCGTGCGGCCCGCGCTCCTTCACCAGGGCGAGGGCGGCCTGCTCGAGGGCGTTGCGCAGGTCTCCGTGGTGCTGCCCGCTGGGGCGTCGTTTGACTGTCACGCCCCCTAGGTTAACACTGTTCACCATGAGGTGAATGCCATTCACCACCAGGTGGTGCGGCACGCCCTGCCCTGCCCTTGAGTTCGATCGGCCCGTCCGGAGGAGCCATGTCCCGATCCGCCCATGAGCAATGGACCGCCCAGCAGGTCCCCGACCAGAGCGGTAGGACCGCTGTGATCACCGGTGCCAACACCGGCATCGGCTTCGAGACCGCGCTGGTGCTGGCGCGGCGGGGTGCGCACGTCGTGCTGGCGGTGCGGGATGCCGTGAAGGGGGCGCAGGCCAAGGAGCGGATAGCCGCGGCCGTTCCCGGGGCCCGGATCACCGTGCAGGGCCTGGATCTGTCCTGCCTGAAGTCCGTACGCGCCGCGGCCGAGGCCCTCGGCGCGGCCGGCTTGCGCATCGACCTGCTGATCAACAACGCCGGGATCATGTACGGCAAGCAGCTCCGGCGCACGGCCGACGGATTCGAGCTGCACTTCGGCACGAATCATCTCGGTCACTTCGCCCTCACCGGGCTCCTGCTCGAGCGGATGCTCGGCGTGCCGGGATCCCGGATCGTGACCGTCAGCAGCATGGGGCACCGCCAGGGCGGCCCCATGGACCTGAGCGACGTCAACTGGACTGCCCGCCCCTACAGTCCCACCGCGGCCTACGCGCACTCCAAGCGGGCCAATGTGATGTTCACCTACGCGTTGCAGCGCCGCCTCGCGCAGCGCGCCGCCACCATCGCGGTGGCCGCTCATCCCGGCGGCGCCGACACCACGGGGTCGCGGCGCACCACCGCCGACCGCGGCCGGCTCGGGCAGGCCCTGTTCGCCGGCCTGGTGCGGCCGCTGCTGATCCAGAGCGCGGAGCGCGGTGCGTGGCCCATCCTGCGTGCGGCAACCGATCCGGCGGTCGGCGGCGGGCAGTTCTACGGCCCCGGCGGCTTCCTGCAGAGCAAGGGGCACCCGAAGGCGGTGACGTCGAACGCGCAATCCCGACAGGAGGCGGCCCAGCATCGGCTATGGCAGATCTCGCAGGAGCTGACCGGGGTGCGCTTCCCGGTGTAGGAGTACGCCCGCCTGCCGCCTGCCGCCTGCCGCCTGCCGCCTGCCGCCTGCCGCCTGCCGCCTGCCGCCTGCCGCCTGCCGGCGGACGCCGGCGCGGGCGGCTTTGGCGCACTCGGCCCCGCCCCGTCCTGGGCTGGGCGTGCCCGGAGAAGTCCGCCGGTGTGCGGCGGCCTTGAGCGGGGGTCAGGTGGCGGGCGGTGCCGTGGGGAGGGCGTGTGCGATCAGTGTGCGGGCGGCCTCGAGGGCGTCGTGGCGGGGGCAGGGGCTGTCGAGGGAGGTCTGCAGGGCGGTGGCCCCTTCGAGGAGGACGTTCAGCTGCCGGCCCAGTCGGTCCGGGTCGCCGGCACCTGCGCGGGCGGCGATGTCGGTGAGCTGCTGGGTGATGCCGCTCTTGTGGTGGCGGATCAGCTCGTGCACGTCCGTCATGTGCCCTGCGGCTTCGACGGCGGCGTTGTGGAGCGGGCAGCCGCGGTTCGTCATGCGGCCCGAGGGTCCCGAGGTCGCCTCGGCGAGCATGGTGAACAGCGACAGCAGCTGCTCCTGGGGGGAGAGTCCCTCACGGTTCAGGTTCTGTTCGATGCGCCGGGCCATGTGGGCCTCGTAGGTGCGCAGGTATTCCTCCACCAGCGCGTTCTTGGTGGGGAAGTGCTGGTAGAAGGTGCGTGTGGAGACCTCGGCGGTCTCGACCAGGCGGGCGATGCCGGTGGCGTTGATGCCCTCTTCGTAGAAGAGCTTCGCGGCTGCCCGCAGGATGCGCTCGCGCGCCCCCCGGCCCCCTCGCTGCCGGGTGCCGGCTGCGGTCTCTGTCTCCATCCCAAAAGTATAGCAATCGCTTTACTTCGTGGCCGGGATGCACCGGCTCCCGCATGCGGCGATCGCTGCACTCGGATGAGGTCGCCCCTCGAGGCTCGCCGGCACCGTCGCGCCGCACTGCCTGCACCCGCGCCGACTGTCCGCGGCCGCTGCTGCCGTCGGCGCCGTTGCGCCGCCCCGCGGGCCCGGGGTGGAACGGGCGCAGCATCGCCGGACCGGCCCGACACCCGAAAGTACAGCGATCGCTGTACTTGGATGCTAGCCTCAATGTAGAGCGATCGCTTTACCTGTGGGGGCATGCCCCTCAACGCGAGGGCAGCGCCGCACTTCGCCCCCGAGTGCGCTGCACGCACGTGCATCGCGTCTTTACGAACAGACACCGCGGAAGGCCAAGACGATGCGAGCAATCCAGTACGACCGGTTCGGCGACTACGACGTCCTGCACCCGGTGGACGTCCCAAGGCCCGAGATCCGCAGCGGGCAGGCCCTGGTCCGGCTGACCCTGGCGGGCATCCAGCCCTTGGACGACACCGTGCGCAGCGGCAAGCGGGGCGCGGTCAAGCCCTTCCCGATCACCCCGGGAGGCACCGGCGTGGGGACGGTCGAAGAGCCCGGTGGGAGCGCTCTGGCGGCGGGTAGCCGGGTCATGGTCAGCGGCGGCCGTTACGGCGTCGCCGTGGACGGCACCTGGGCCGAGTACGTCGCCGTCGATCCGGCCCACCTGCTGGCCCTCCCGGACGGCATCGACGACACCGTCGCCGCGGCGCTGTCCACGGGTGCCGGCTACCTGACCGCATACCTCGCGCTCACCGAGCTGGCCGGCTTCCGACCGGGCGGCACCGTGCTCGCGCCCGGAAGCGGCGGTGCGGTCGGCCAGGCCGGCGTGGAGATCGCCCGGCACCTGGGCGCCTCGCTCGCACTCACCACCGCCACTTCCACGGCCAAGGCCGAGCGGAGCCGGGCAGCCGGGTACGAGGTCATCGACCTCAGCCGCGCATCGCTGCGCGACACAGTCGCCCGGCTCACCGACGGCAAGGGCGTCGACGTCGTCCTCGACGGTGTGGCCGGGCCGATCACCGGGCAGGCGCTGGGCGCACTCGCCTGGGGCGGCACCCTGATCAGCATCGGCTACTCCGCCGGCATACAGGCCGACATCAACGTCACCGACCTGATCTGGAAAGCGGCCCATGTCCACGGCTTCCTCTTCGCCCTGTTCACCCAGGAGCAGATCAACGCGGCCAACACCAAGCTCCTTGACCTGGTAGCCCGCAAAGAGATCACCCCGCTCGTCGACCGCGTCTTCCCGCTGGAGCAGGCCGCCGAGGCCCAGCGCCACCTCATCGAGAAAGGGCCCTTCGGCCGCGTACTGCTCAGCCTGTGACCGCACCACCGGCACACCCCTGAGGCCCGTCCACTCCCCCCACGCGCCCTTCTGCAAAGGGGAGAACAGCACCCCATCCACCTGCGGCCGCACTTCGTCCGCGGGGCAGCACTGTCCCCCGCACCGCATTGCGGCCGGGCGACTTTCCAAGGGGCGCCTACATGTGGCCGATGCGCTCACGGCGTGCACGTTCCTTCCATGGCGCCGCCGCGGTGGTCAGTTCGGCCGCCGGCGGTTCAGGCGAGCCGACGGCGGGACCACCGATGGCGATCACGGGAAGGGGCGATGGGGGGAGGGGAGCTGAGAACGGGTGGCTATGCTGGTGGGTGACCTGGACGTACAGCGAGGAGTCACAGACGTGGTGGGTGAAGACGACATCTCCGGGTGAGATCCGGATCTGACGGCCACCGGCCGGCGCTTTGGAAGCGCTGCCGAGGTGGTCCGCCTTGTCGTACCCCCCTCTTTTTCCACGTCTGCCCAGGGCAGAGGTCTCCGCGCTGCCCTCTCAGTACCTTCGAGGTCACTTCCATGTCCGACGCCGCCGTCGTCTGCTCGAACGTCTCCTTCGCCTGGCCCGACGACACCCCCGTCTTCCACGATCTGTCCTTCTCCCTGCCCCCCGGCCGCACGGGCCTGGTCGCGCCCAACGGCTCCGGCAAGAGCACCTTGCTCAAACTGATCGCCGGTGAGTTGAAGCCCGTCGGCGGCTCGGTGTCGGTGAACGGTGTGCTCGGCTATCTCCCGCAGTCCCTGCCCCTGACCGGTGATCTCACCGTGGCCGAGGTCCTCGGCGTCGCCGCGGTGATCCGTGCCCTGGACGCCGTGGAGTCGGGGGACGTCGACGAGCAGCACTTCGCCACCATCGGTGACGACTGGGACATCGAGGAGCGCACCCGCGCCCAGCTCGACCGTCTGGGACTGGCCGAACTCGCCTTGGACCGCAGCCTTGGCACGCTCAGCGGCGGCCAAGTCATCTCCCTGGGCCTTGCCGCCCAGTTGCTCAGGCGTCCCGATGTCCTCCTGCTCGACGAGCCGACCAACAACCTCGACCTTGTGGCCCGGCACCAGCTCTACGACGTGCTGTCGGACTTCGGCGGCTGTCTGCTCCTGGTCAGCCACGACCGCGCACTGCTGGAGCGCATGGAACGCATCGCCGAACTCGGCAGCGACGAACTGCGCCTGTACGGGGGCAGCTTCACCGCCTACGAGCAGGCCGTGCGCGAGGAGCAGGAGGTCGCCGAGAAGAACGTCCGCAACGCCGAGCAAGAATGGAAGCGGGAGAAGCGGGAGTTGCAGCAGGCCCGTGAGCGCGCCGAGCGCCGGGCGGGCAACGCCGCGAGGAACCTGAAGAACGCGGGCCTGCCCAAGATCTTCGCCGGCACCATGAAACGCGGCGCGCAGGAGGCCGCGGGCCGCTCCGGCACGATGCACGCCGCGCGGGTCAGCGATGCCAGGGCCCGCTTGGAGGAGGCCGGGCGGGCCGTGCGCGAGGAGCAGCGGCTCACGCTGGAGCTGCCCGGCACCCACGTGCCCGCCGGCCGCAACCTGTTCCTCGGCCAGGGCCTGCAGGTCCGCCTCGGCGAGAGGGACGTGTTCGCGGCCGCCGGCGTCGACTTGAGCATCCGGGGCCCCGAGCGCATCGCGCTGACGGGGCCCAACGGCGCCGGCAAGACCACGTTGATGCGGCTGGTCACCGGCGCTCTCGCCCCAACAGGCGGGCAGATCACGCGCAACGACGGCAGGATCGCCTATCTGTCGCAGCGCCTGGACCTGCTGGACCCGGCCCGCACCGTGGCACAGAACTTCGCCGCGTTCGCCCCCGAGCGGCTGGAGGCGGAGCGGATGAACGTGCTCGCCCGGTTCCTCTTCCGGGGCGCGCGGGCCCATCTGCCCGTGGGTGTGCTCTCCGGCGGAGAGCGGCTGCGCGCCACCCTGGCCTGTGTGCTGTGCGCGGAGCCGGCCCCGCATCTGCTGCTGCTGGATGAGCCCACCAACAACCTCGACCTGGTCAGCGCGGGCCAGTTGGAGAGCGCGCTCGACTCCTACCGGGGCGCCTTCATGGTGGTCAGTCACGACGAGCGGTTCCTCGCCCAGATCGGGATCAGCCGCTGGCTGCGGCTGGCCGGCGGGACGCTGCAGGAGACGGGGGCACCGGCGGTGTGAGCCGCCGACGTGTGAGAAGGCCCGCGTCCGAGGCCGTGCGCCCGGCGGGCCGAGAACCGATCACGAAAGGGACGCTACCTTCGTGCCCCAGCCCGCTCTGCTCGCTCATGACCTCGTGCGCACTCTGGGCGGACGCCGCGTCCTGGACGGCGTCTGCCTCACCGCCTCACCCGGCCACCGCATCGGCCTGATCGGGGAGAACGGCGTCGGCAAGTCCACCCTGCTGCGGCTGCTCGCCGGCGTCGACGAACCCGACGCGGGAAGCGTCACCCGCCCCCGCGACCTCGGCTTCCTCCACCAGGAGATGCTGTTCGACGCGGACTTCACGCTTGCCGCCGTACTGCAGGAGGCGCTGCGCGAGGCCCGCGAGGACCTCGCCGAACTTCACCGGCTCGGCGAGGAGCTGGCCCGCGTCCCCGAGGACGACCCCGCTCACACCGAACTCCTGGACACCTACGGCCGACGCCTGGAAGGGGCCCAGGACCGGCAGTCCTGGGACGCCGACCGCCGCGCCGCACGGGTCCTGGACGGCCTCGGCCTGGGCGCACTGGAACACGGCCGGAGCCTTCGCTCGCTGTCCGGCGGGCAGCGCGGCCGGCTGGCCCTGGCCGCGCTGCTCATCCGGCGGCCCACCGCGCTGCTCCTGGACGAGCCGACCAACCACCTCGACGACGCAGCCGCCGCCTTCCTCGAGGAACATCTCCGGTCCCTGCCCGGCATCGTGGTCCTCGCCAGCCACGACCGGGCGTTCCTCGACGCCGTCAGCACCGACCTGATCGACCTCGACCCGGCACCGGACGGACCCGTCCGCTACGGCGGCAACTACAGCGCCTACCTGTCCACCACGCACGCCCAGCGCCGCCGCTGGGAGCAGCGATACGCCCAGGAGCAGGAAGAACTGAAAGAACTGCGCCAGTCGGCGGCCGTGAGCGCGCACCGGATCGCCCCGGACCGGGGCCGCACGGACAACGAGAAAATGGGCTACGGCCACCGCGCCGGCCGGGTGCACAACTCCATCTCCCGCCGGGTGCGCAACGCAACCCGGCGGCTGGAGGAACTGGAGCGCACCCAGACCGCCGAGCCCCCGCGCCCCTTGCGATTCGCCGCCGGCGACCTGGCCAGGCGGGCCGAGGAGGGCACACAGCCGCTGGTGGCCCTGCGGGACATACGCGTGCCGGGCCGGCTGGCACTGGAGCGCCTGGACGTGGCGGCGACCGACCGCCTGCTGGTCACCGGCGGCAACGGGGCCGGCAAGTCGACACTGCTCGCCGTCCTCGCCGGACGCCTCCCCGCCCACGGCGAGATACACAGGCGCCGCCACATGACGGTGGGACTGCTCACCCAGGACACCGTCTTCGACCGGCCCGCCCGCACCGCCCGCGACACCTACGAAACAGCAGTGGGCCCCGCGCGGGCGGCAAAGGTGCCACTGGGCTCACTCGGCCTGATACACGAGGCCGACCCGGACACAGAGGTCGGACAGCTGTCGGTGGGACAGCGCCGCCGGCTGGCACTAGCCCTGCTGGTGGCCCGCCCACCCCACCTACTGCTGCTCGACGAACCCACGAACCACCTCTCGCCGCGCCTGTGCGACGAACTGGAGGAGGCACTCGGCACCGGACCGGGCGCCATCGTTGTCGCCAGCCACGACCGCTGGCTGCGCCGACGGTGGCAGGGCAGAGAGATCCGACTGGCCGCCGGGCCCGACCGGCGGACGGGCGACATCACAACCCGCTGACACCGATCACGGACTCCCGCATGCAGTGGCTCCCGAAGTCGCGGGCAGGCGACTGCCGTTGGAAAGCAGGGCCATCGGCCCTTTTGCCCGGCCCGGTTGTGCGTGCCGGGCTCGCGGCCGGGGCACAGGTGCGAGACAGGCTGGGACGTGCCGGTCTCGCATGCCGGTTGACCACACGCCCTGTGCCGACGACCGCCGGCTTGAACGAATCCGACTGGGGCACTCTCATTTGGATCTTGGATGGCCCTGAGGTGATGGTGAGCGGCTTGTGGGACGATCACCCGCATGACGCTCGATCCTCAGCCGCTGACTGGTACCCACATACGACTTCTGGCCGGTCAGGCTACGTCTGGGCGCCCGGTCCATGAGGTACTGCCGGCCCGCGCGGTGGAGTCGGACCTGTTCGAACTGGCAGGAAGTCCGGGCATGGCGCTCGGGTGCGCGGCGGGTGACGTGCTGCGGGTTGCTGATGACGGCCACTTCGAGATTGTTGAACACGGCGAGAACCTGTGCGTTCAGGCAGCTGGTCGGGGTCAGCTGAGTCCGGAGTCGTTTTTCGAGCTGAGAGAAGCGGTCAGCCGTCTCGGAGGCATGGCCGAGGCGCCGCCGAACGTGCGCTTCATCGTCGTCACTGTCGCCCGCACGGTGGGTATACCCGTGATTGAGCGGGTAATGGATGCCTGGGCCGCGGGCGTCGATGAGGTCGAGTGGTGGTTCGGCAAGGGAGACCATGCAGAGGCTTCCGCCTGACCTCCAGCCTTCGGCCGTGAGGACTGCAAGGCCCGCCACGCGGTTGAGTGCGCAATCAACCGCGTGAAGCGGAACCGGGCGGTGGCCTGCCGCTTCGACAGCCTTGCGGTCCGTTTCGAGGCCACCGTCCTCGTTGCTGTGATCAACGGGCTGTGGCCGGCCGATGGTCATCGACCGTAGCTGGACCTGGTGCTCACCTCTGTGATGCCTTGTAAGCCTCGCGGATGGCCGCAGGGATACGCCCACGGTCATTTACGAGATAGCCGTTGGCGTGTGCCCAGAGGCGTATCGGCTCGTCTTCCGGACGGGGATCGAGCTTACGGGGTCTGGCAGACTTGCCGTGGCCTGTCCAGTCTCCCGAGGAGACTCCTTCCAGTCGGTCCGCTGCCTCTTGGAAGAAGGCGAACAACGAGGCGTACACGCCCTCCTCGGGACCGTATGCTTCATCCCACGTTCCGATGGTTCCGTTGAGTGTGTCCAGAAACGTCCCGTAGAGACCGTCGCGTTCCGCGGCAATGGGCACCCACTCACGATGCCAGGACGGATAGTGGGGCTCTGCGGACGGCGGCATCTCCTCCAAGCCCATCCGGCTGAGGTAGACCCGCTGAATATCCGTCAGGCCAAGAAGGAGATGGCCGCCGGGGACGGCTACCTCGCACCCCAGCGCCACCAGGCACGACTGGCCGTCGGGTTGCCTGCCGGCATCGATGTCGTTCGCCAGCAGCCACTGCCACATCTCGCCTGTCAGCTTCAGACCCATGCGCAGTTCGGCTTCGCTGATGGCCGCATGACTCCCCGGGCCGCCGAGTGCAGCGAGAGCTTCAGGGTCGTTCCGCTCAAGCCACGCGGTTACCCGGCCCCACGCCTCTCGTACGTCTCCTGCCTCGTGCATCGGAGTTTCGCTCACGTGTGATCTCCGCCCAGGCAGGATGCGCCCATACGTGGAGCACGCCCAGCCGTATCCCTCGCTTGCAGGGCGCGGTGCCCGGTCTGCCGGACTGTGAAGTTGTCCTCTTGACAAGGAGACGACCGCTGGTGATCCATTGGAGAACCGTATGCGGGACCACTGACAGTGACTGATACGGAACGAGCTTCCGCAGACCATCTGCGGCGCGCACCTGACCCCCTGACACGCCACCAACATCTAAAACGCTCTCTGGACGCGCTGGGCACGGTGAGTGATCGCTTGGGGATCGTGGCGGCCGGGCAACTACCAGAGCCAGCGGTCAAGGAACTCGGCCCAGATGAACCCGTGGTAGCCGTCGAAGGCAGGCGGATCGATCTTCTTGAGTTCGTCAGCGAGCATGCTGAGCTCGGCCAGGGCTTCGTCCTCGCAGTCATCCGGATCGCTGAGGATCTCGGACTCGCTGACGTGTAGGCCGTAGTGGTGCAGGGTCCGCAGCCACAGGTCGATGGATGAGTTGGCGAACCATGCCTCGCCTTGGGGAAGGACGTAGTAGACCGTCCCTGTGCCGGGTTCGACACCGAACGACCATTGCCGTCCCGGCACGAGGTTGCCATGGCGATTCTGGGTGAGGAGGTAGAGCGGCCTACCAACTGATCTCTGAAGTGCTGGAGCTGCCTCGACCTGGAACGATACGTACTCGATCAGCTGATCAACGATAGGGATCCCGACATCAACCAGTAGTGCCTTCTGTTCTTCGGGGATCTGCCAGCCCGACACGACTGCGGAGTCTGCCCTTGTAACGTTCCCGGTGCCGGCCCAGGCAGTGAGCTCGTCAAAGGTTGGCATGTGAGAGTCCTTCCGCGGCTGGCTGCGATGCGGACCCTATCGAGCAGGGCTGACAGACACGTGGCCCCATCGGGGCGCCACACTTTTCAGTGGCCGCCGGTGGCGTATCGGCTCCAGGTTCCACCGGCCTCGGTGACCAGGCGGGTGGTGGTCTTGTCGTGATAGCCGAGTGCCTTCGCAATGACGGGGCCGGGGCTTGGAGGACGAACTGTCGGATCACGGAGGCCCTGCCGCGCCGGCCTCCTCATCGCGGGCATCTTCCTCTGGTTCGCCCGCTGAACGGCAAGCAGATCACGGCCGCAGGCTTTCTCCCTGCGGATCGAAGCAGACGAGTCCGTGCTCGCGAGCCAGCGCAGCGGCGTACTCGGACACTTCCTCCGCTTTGCCATAGGACATGAGCAGGTACACGATCGGGCCCGAAGCCTCCTCGATGACCGGCGGGGACGCCCAGACGACACTGCGACCGACGTCGTCCGGATATCGCGCGAGGAGCGCTTCCACATACGCCACGATGCGCGGCGCCGGAGGCACGACGACATCGTCCGACTCCAGGTAACGCTCGTAGAGCTCGTCGTAGGTCAAGCCCGCTTGGTGGTTGTCGAGTGGACGGTCGCCGTCCCACACCGCAAGGTCATAACTCACAAGCGCATCGTTGCAGGCATCGGTCCCGCCGACGCCAGCAGGCCGTGCTCCGGCAGGTGAGGAGGGAGCGTTGTGATTGCCGCCACGCCAGTTGCCCGATGATCTTCCGCCGGTCGACTGGCGACGTACCGGCCGCGGCTCCCCCTCTTTCGCGCGCACGTGGGAGCCGTCCGCGCACGCGCGGGTCGTTGGCGCGCCCCGAGGGCGCGATGTCCTTCGGGGCGTGCGAAGGGTTTCCGGTTCAGGCGTTGTAGCCGCCGTGGGCGTCCAGCACGGCGCCCGTGACGTACGACGCGGCGGGGCTGGCCAGAAAGGCGATCGCCGCGGCGATTTCTTCGGGGTGACCCGTGCGTTGCAGAGACAGCGAGCTGAGCAGGGCCTTGAGGGTCTCGGGGTTCGGCGCATCCATGCCGCCCTCCATCAGTCCGGCCTCCACGACGTTGGCCGTGATGTTCCGGGGCCCGAGGTCCCGTGCGACCCCCATGGTGTACCTCTCGATCCCTGACTTGGTCGCCGAGTAGTCCGCGGCTCCCGGGACACCGACCCGGGAGCCCAGTCCGGAACTCACCGTGATGATGCGGCCGCCCGCGCGCAGCACTCGGGAGGCGGCCCGGATGACGGCGATCACGCCGAGGTAGTTGGTGGCGTGCATCCGGTCCAGTGCGGCGGTGTCGGCGTCCGGGTCGTCCACCGTGCCGGTCACGGAGATCGCCGCGTTGTTGACGAGGATGTCCAGGCCGCCGAAGTGCGCGACCACGTCGTCGATCAGCGCCGGCGCCCCGCTCGTGTCCGCCTGGTCGGACTTGAAGGCGACGGCCTTCGCTCCCTTGCCGTGCACCTCGTCGACGACGGCCTGCGCCTGCTTCTCGGAGCTGACATAGGTGAAGGCGACGTCGGCGCCCTGTTCGGCCAGCAGTCGTACGGTCGCGGCTCCCAGTCCGCGTGACCCCCCGGTGACCAGGGCGACCTTGCCGTTGAGTGGCTTGCTCATTCTTCTCACCTCGTTGATTGACCCTTCTCGACAGTCGCAACGTTAATTGTTACGACAGACTGTTGCAACCTTCTCTGTTACGACAGTGTTGTCGTAACATGGAGCGTTGCGACCGGGAGGAGGGGTTCATGAGTGCCAACAGCAGGTTGACCATTGCCGCCCATGCGCTGGCCTGGATCGGTCTCTACCAGCGCCAGGGCCATGAGGTCGCCACCTCCGAGCAGATCGCGACCAGCGCGAACACCAACCCTGTGGTGATCAGGCGGCTGCTCGGTGAGCTGCGCAGGGCCGGGCTCGTGGAGTCCCGGCGGGGTGTGGGGGCGGGCTGGTCGCTGGCGCGCGAGCTGGGGTCGATGACCTTGCTCGACGTGTACGAGGCGGTGGAACCCGGCCCGCTGTTCGCGATGCACCGCACCACCCCGGACCAGGGATGCGTGGTGGGTCACGGCATCCAGCCGGCGATGCAGGGCATCTACGAGGGCATCGAGAAGACCCTGAGGGACGAGCTGGCCCGCGTCACGCTCGAGAACGTGCTGCGGGATGTACTCGCGGCACCCCGCTAGCCTCCCCGTTACGCCCTGACATCACCAAGATCCCCCTCCGTGCCCAGGCGGGTGGATAGCCTGGCAACCAGCCCACGACACCCGCGGAGTGTCTGCCGAACTCGTGGCTGGGGAACGGCCGGTGGTGCGGTTCTCCGCCCTGTTCGCGCACCTTCACTCGGTCGGGGCCGGTTGCGCGCCTTGCGGTCAACTGCCTTGTTCTGCGTCGCCGCTGGGGCCCACCCCACCCTGGCTACCCAGGTCCTCGCCCATGCGGTGGGCCGGGCGCAGGCAGCTGCTCTGGGCCGGGGTGCGTGATGGCAGGGGGGAGGGCCTCGTGTTTCCACGCCGTGCACTCAACGATCGCAGTGGTCTTTGCCTGCCCTCGCGGGATGCGGCGATGGATTAATTGCTCGAACAGCTCGAGGACGCGAAATGGCCTGGGCGGAACGCCTTTTCGCGACGATCTGCGGGGAGGGAAGCCCCTGCGGCGCAGCGAGCACGGCGGCTCAACGGGAGGTAGGGGAGGGCGAGGCCCCCATACGCATCAAAGGGAACAGGACCGAGTCGCTTTCGTCGCTGCGTAGAGGAGCGCGCGCCGTGATTGCCGCCACGCCAGTTGCCCGATGGACCGGGGCGCGACGACGGTGATGTCCGTAGCCGGGGTCAACCAGCGATCCATTCCCTGATCTCGTCGGCGATCACTCGCACGTCCAGCGCGTCGCGGCTGATACGGGCCGCGAGGGCGGCGGCTTGCTTGGGCTGCACGTCCACGATGACGCCGCTCACCGTCAGGTACGAAGCTGCGACGACCGCCCCGAACAGGGCGTTCGAGTGCTCCAGCGCGGGGCACCGGATGAGCTGATGCATGAGCGCGGCCGCGCGATGGTGTGCCTCGGTGTACACGGGGGTTTCCGTGACCTCGTCGGCATGCCGTGCGGCCGCGGCGGCCAGAGTTCCGAAGTCGGTGACGTCTGGATCGCCGGGAAGGTGTCGGTGGGCGTGGTCCAGCAGCCAGGCCCGGTCGATGCATACGATCACGCGGTAGCCGCCGGCCCGCGGCCGGAGTTCGGGCTTGCGAACTCCTCGGCGAAGGCATCGGCGAATTCATTGACGAAGTGTGCCCCGGCGGTGAGGAAGCGGTGCCTGATGTCGTTGGCCTCGTCGGTGAGCACCTGCTTGGCGTAAGCCTGCACGGTCATACCCGCAGCTGCGGCCCGGGCCTCGATCCCCGCGTGGATCTCGTCGTCCACTCGCACGTTGATCTGCTTCATACGAGCAGCGTAGGGGCCTGTACAAAGCGCTACTACCGGCTTGGCGTCCATCACGGCGACGCAGCGCCCAAAGCGCGCGCCGGATCTTCTCGAACGTGACTGGTCTTTCTGTTTCCGGCTATGGGTGCGAAGGCCTGCAGCCGCCGTGTGGGCGCGGATGCGGTGGGGGACGAGCTGCTGCAGGGTGCCGTTCACCGGCTGATGAACACCGTACGCATGGTCGAGCGGAGTCATGGGCGCCGAATCGTTTGCTGCCCTTAGTGGTCGGCTCTCAAAGTCCTTCGGGGGTTGATCTCGGACTCGTTCCGTGCCGTGGGTTTCTCGGTACCCTGACCGCCGGCCTTGCTTCTGGAGAGCCGCTGGGCATTCGCAGCCCCGCCCCATACTCCGTCAGCTCGTCACGGGAGAATCGGCAGATCAGCCGCCTTGTGAGGAGGACCCATGTCCGGATTCGTCGAGAAACCCGAACCCGTGCAGGTACCAGGACTGTTGCACCTGCATACCGGCAAGGTGCGTGACCTGTACCAGAACGCGGCCGGGCATCTTGTGATGGTCGCCAGCGACCGGACCTCCGTGTACGACTGGGTGCTCCCCACCGAGATCCCCGACAAGGGTCGCATCCTCACCCAGCTGTCCCTGTGGTGGTTCGACCAGCTCGCCGACCTGGTACCCAATCACGTCATCTCCACCGACGTGCCCGACGGCGCCCCGGCCGACTGGGCAGGCCGCACCATGATCTGCACGCCGCTACGGATGATCCCGGTCGAATGCGTCGCCCGCGGCTACCTCGCCGGCTCCAGCCTCACCGAATACGCACAACACCGCACCGCCTGCGGCGTCGCGCTACCTGAGGGACTGGTGGACGGTTCGCAACTCCCCGCGCCGATCTTCACCCCCGCGACGAAGGCCGAGGTCGGCGACCATGACGAGAACATCTCCTACGAGGAAGTGACTCACCAGATCGGCGCCGAGACCGCGGCCCTGCTCCGTCAGACCACCCTCGCGGTCTACAGCCGAGGCCGCGACATCGCCCGCGACCGCGGAATCCTTCTGGCCGACACCAAGTTCGAGTTCGGCTTCGACAACGAGAGACTTGTCATCGCCGACGAGGTGCTGACCCCGGACTGCTCCCGTTTCTGGCCTGCCGACCAGTGGGAACCCGGTCGCCCTCAACCGTCGTTCGACAAGCAGTTCGTCCGCGACTGGCTGACCTCTCCAGCCACCGGCTGGGACCGCAGCGGCGAGCACCCCCCGCCCGCGCTCCCGGCCGAGATAGTCGAGCGGTCCCGCGCCAAGTACATCGAGGTGTACGAGCGCCTCACCGACACCCCCTGGTCGTAGCCCCACGCTGCGGACCGCCGTATTGCCCAGCCCGCGGTCCGCAGCTGCCAGGGCCAGCGGCGCCCTGATCCTCACGGAACAGCCAGGTGTCGAAGCCTCGAGGGCTGCTCCCACGGTTGGTTCTGTGGGCCGGATCGCCCAGGCAGCACATGCGGCAGGGTGCCACCCGTCGTGATCTACTTCTCCCGATCGGCCTGCCTGCCTTGCCCGTTGCCGCTGCCCGCCCGATAGCCTTGAGCGCCGCCGAGCGCGAGCGGCTGAAGAAGATGGCCTACGGCCACAAGACCGAGCACCGGCTGCGGATACGCGCGCTCGTGGTCTTGCACGCGTCTCGCGGGCGCCCCAATGCACGCATCGCCCGCGAGACGGGCCTGCACCTACAGGGCCGCACGCGTGCTCGATCTGTACGCCCGCATCTGGCAAGGCCGGACGCTCGGCGCCGACGAGTACGTTGTCAGCGCGGACGAGAAGACCTCCATCCAGGCCCGCTGCCGCTGCCACCCCACCCTCGCCCCCGGACAGGCCCGGGCGATGCGGGTCAACCACACTTACGGCCGCGGAGGTGCCCTGGCCTACCTCGCCGCCTACGACGTCCACCACGCCCGGGTGTTCGGCCGCACCGAGCCCAGGACGGGCATCGACCCGTTCATGAACCTGGCCGCCCAGGTCATGACCCGCGAGCCCTACGCGAGTGCCAAACGGGTGTTCTGGGTCGTGGACAACGGCTCCTCCCACCGCGGGCAGAAGGCCGCCTGCCGGCTGGCCGCCGCGTTCCCGAACACGATCATGGTCCACACCCCGGTGCACGCTTCCTGGTTGAACCAGGTAGAGATCTACTTCTCCGTCGTCCAACGCAAGGTCGTCTCACCCAACGACTTCACCGACCTTGCCCCGGTCGGGGACCGGCTCCGAGCCTTCGAAGACCGCTACAACTCCACGGCACAGCCGTTCCAGTGGAAGTTCACCACCTCCGACCTGGACGATCTGCTGGCCAGGCTCGACCGGCACGCACCCGCCGACCGACAGGAAGAATCCTCCGCCGCACTCGCAGCAAGATCAACCCCCGAAGGACTTTGAGCGTCGACCACTTAGGTCGCGCAGATAGGTGCTGTGGGGGCCTCGGCGGCCCCGCACGGCTGCGTGTGGGCACCGTCCGCTTCGGCCGGATCGACATCCCACTCCTGCACTTGCGGCCGGGGCTGGACTTCGACGACGCGATCACCGCCGCCGGGATGATCACTCCGTTGGGCTGCTTCGGCACCGCCGAGGAAGCCGCCGCCTCGGCCCTTTACGACGCAGCGTCCGTCTGCTGGCGTGCCGGGGTCGACGAGAAGGCGGCGAACGCAGCGTCCAGCAGTTTGCCGAGGTCCTCCTGGCCGTCGCTCGCACTCCATTGCCCGAGGACGATCCACAAGATTTCGAGCGCCGCCGCTACGCGTACGTTGGCGATGATCGATGACCCGTCGGTCGTGGAGGTTGTCTTCTGCAGTCGGGCGACGATCTCTGGTCGCCATTCAGCCTGCTTCTCGCGGAGGCGTGCGCACAGGGCTGGGGTCTGCTCGATCAGGCCGAGGATCGTCACGAGTTCCTGGACGTCGCGCACGAGGAACCTCACGGCTGACTCCAGGGCGTTGCGCAGCCTGCTCCAGTCGTCCTGGTTGGCCCGCTCGGCATCGAGCGCGTCAGTGATGACGTCACCGACAGGGTCGAAGACGAACAGGACCACGTCTTCCTTGGTGCCGAAGTAGCGCAGGAAGGTGCTCCGCGACACTCCGGCGGCTTCGGAGAGGTCGGTGAAGGTGACCTGGTTGAAGCCGGTGAGGCAGAACCGGTTGAACGCGACGCGGGCCAGCTCTGCTCGCACCGCGTGGCGGCTGATCTCACGGGTACCGACTGGCGCTGCGCTCATGGGGACGAGTGTACTCCGACACACTCGTTTGCTTCTGCGGATACAGGTTCCTAATCTGATACTCAGTGTCAGTCGCGATGCTGAGATTCGCGACGCTGTCCCCAGCCGGCGGCACGGTCACCGGCCATCCCTTACCGCGATATGGAGCCACCTCATGAGCTACGAAGACCTTCCCGCCCTGACGATCGACGTCTCGGACGGGGTCGCGACGGTGACAATCGATCACCCGCCGCTCAATTTGATGGACGCGGTCCTCCTGCCGTCACTTCGGGCATTCGTCGCGCGTGTGCGGGACGACACCGACGTCCGCGTCATTGTCTTCGAGAGCGCTGACCCGGAGTTCTTCGTTGCCCACGGTGACATGGCCTACCTCACCGACCCCGACGCGCTGCCTGCAGCCACTCGCGCTGCGATCGCGGCCGCGCCGGGCGCAACCGTCCCGGAAGGCCTGAACATCCTGCAGGCGATGAGCGAGGAGGTCCGCTCGCTGCCGCAGGTCACCATCGGCAAGCTCGCGGGCTTCGCGCGCGGCGCGGGCAACGAGTTCTTCATGTACCTGGACATGCGATTTGCGGCGATCGGCAAGTCGGGGCAGGGCCAGCCGGAGTCCTTGATGGGGATCCTCCCCGGAGGCGGCGGCACGGTGAACATGACGCGCCTGGCAGGAAGGGCCCGCGCGCTGGAGCTCATCCTCGGCGCCGAACTCGTGGGCGCGGAGCTCGCGGAACGGTACGGCCTGATCAACCGTGCCCTGCCCGCCGCAGAACTCGATCCCTTCGTCGACACTCTCGCCCGACGGATCGCCGGCCTCCGGCCGGAGGTGATCTCCATCACGAAGGCCGCGGTCGACGCGGTCGCGCAGCCGATTCCGCGTGCGGCATACGCCGTTGAGAACGAGGGCCTGTTCGCGGCGTTCGGCGATGAGGTCACCGAGCTCGCCCACAAGCTGCTGGCCGCTGGTATCCAGACCCGCGAGGGCGAACGGAACCACGAGCGCATCGCCAACAGCATCTGAGTGCCCAAGCTCTCGCCATCCGTGCGCAGAGGCTCCGTGGGAAGAGTTCCTCAGCCATTGCCGGCACGCGCGGTCTCGAGTGGCCAGGTCGGCCACCCCGGTTCGCCGGACCTATCGGGGAACACGACCGGCTGAAGCGCCGGAAACGGCGGACAGGGGAGCGGATGGCGCAAGCAGCCAAAAGTTTGACCACGCTGTTCGGCCGCGCGGATAGGCGCGGTTGGGAGGGTAGGTAGCCGAGCGGGCACAGGTCCCGTTGATCATCGAGTTGCTGACGCTCTGTGAGCACCGAGGGGACCTGTGCCTGCGCTTCCATCGTGGCTGACCGAGCCGCTCTGGGACCCATTCGTGGTCCTGCCGCCCGAGCGGCCGGAATACCACCCGGACCGTCCACTCGGCTGCCACCGCCGACGCATACGAACGCGGTCTGCACGGCCGCATCGCGCACACAGGCGAGAAGGCGCCCATCCAGGCCAGTCAGCGCTGGCACGTCGAACGCACCCATGCATGGCAGAACGCCTTCCACCGGCTCGCCCGCTGCTACGAGCGGCGCGCCCCGTCGTCAACGCATTGTTCGACCTCACCGACACGATCATCACCGTGCACAGCCTGATCCGGCGGGCATGGATGGCGCACCGGATGGACGAACGCCCGAACCGCCGACCATGACCGCGCCCCCTTTTCCGCGCCACCTCTTTAGAGCCCGTCCTGCCGATCATGCATAGATCCCAGCAACGCTGGTGCTAATCCCTGTCGGTCTGGGCCATCATCTCCAGGTGACAGATGAATCCGTCTCGGTGGCCTTCGGCTCGCTGGGGCACCTGAAGGCGCTCCACCGCATGGTGATGAACCGCAAATTCGAGGGTCCCGACAATGTCTTCTTCGGGAGTCCCCATCTCGCGGCTGCTCAGCACGCAATCCTTGAGACACTGATGCAGGCGGAGCCTCAGCACGCCGCGCAGTGGCAGTCCTGGCGGGACGCACGGAAGCACGAACTCGTCGTGAACAGGGTCCGGCAGCATCTTGACAACCATCGTGAGGTCGTCGCCGAGATGGAGCCCGTAGTCCGGCGTGCGTATGTGGAAAGCCTGCTTGCGCCGTTGGTCGGCGATCCCGGTCTGCTGTCGGAGTCGGCGGGCGGGTAGATCCGCCCTCACGATCATGTGCGGAGCCAGATGGTGAGGGCTGCAGCAGTGACGGTGCCGAGGTAGACGTAGCCGCGTTTGTCATAGCGGGTGGCCACGGCTCGGGACTGTTTCAGCCTGTTGATGGCCCGTTCAACGGTGTTGCGCTTCTTGTAGCGCTGCTCGTCGAAGCCCGGTGGCTATCCACCGCGTGGTTCTTTGCGCTGGCGGGCGGCCTGGCTGTTCCGTCAGATCGCCCCGCCCCATACCCGACCAACGACCAGACCATCCGACGGTCACATGATCGACCGGACAGCTCTAGGAGCGTGGGCCTGGGCGTTGGTGTCGGGCGCGCCGCGCATCGCGGATCAGGGGGTCACGGTAACAAAGGTGTCCGCGATGCGGTTGGCGTCGGTGGGGTGGGCGGCGATCGCGATGATGCGCCAGGCACCGGAGTCGTCACGCCGGACCTCGAAGTGGACTCCGAGGCGCTCGATCTCCGTGTTGTCGGCGGTACGGCGCGACCAGATCACGTCGATCCCGGCGGAGTGTGAGCTGTAGGCGGTCACTCGGCTGTCGGGAACATCGGTGTGGGTGTATCGGGCAGCCCTCAACGGCTCCTGCTGCGCTGCAAGGTAGCCCAGTCCCGAGTCCGGGTCGGGGCACCAGCCGTGCAGGGCGCGAGCCGGGTCGGGGTCGTCCACAGAGACGCTGAGCGGAGGAACCCAGTAGTTCAGAACAGACCGGGGACTGGCGGACGGGTCCGCAGCTACGGCGGTCCAGGCGGTGGAGTACTGGTTGAAGAACCAATCGCGGGCATCCATAGCCGCACGCGCCATGTTGTCCTCGTACCGATTGAGGTCCACTTCGTTCCTTCGCCTTCTCCGGGCACAAGCGGGGCCGCGGGCCTGGGATCGCCCAAGACATTATCCTGACAGAACGTCAGGTAAGAGGGGCCCGACCCAAGCCCTCGTTCTAGGACTCGGCGAGTAGTCACATGATCGGCCGGACAAGTCCTAGGTGTGTCCTAGGTGTGTCCTAGGTGTGGATGAGTAGGAGGGCGATGTCGTCGGTGCAGGGGACGGTGTGGGTGCCGTGTTCGAGGAGTGTGTCGGCGAGTGTGTCGATGTCGTGGTGGCCGGCTCGGGAGAGGCGGTGTGCGAGGTCGGTGGTGGTGGTGTCGATGTCGGTGCCGGGGTTTTCGACCAGGCCGTCGGTGTAGAGGACGAGGAGGGTGCCGGGGGGAAGGGGGACGGTGGTGGTGGGGTAGTCGGCGTCCGGGGTGATGCCGAGCAGGAGGCCGGGGGTCATGGGGAGGGTTTCGGTGCGGCCGTCGGGGTGCCGGATCAGGGGTGGGGGGTGTCCGGCGGTGGCCAGTTGGGCCTGGCGGCGGTCCAGGTCGATGTGGGCGTAGAGGCAGCTGGTGAACAGCCCGGGGTTGAGGTCGGTCAGCAGGCGGTTGGTGCGGGCCAGGACGTCGCTGGGGGAGATGCCGGTGTGGGCGTGGGCGTGGACGGCGGTGCGGACCTGGCCCATGAGGGCGGCGGCCTGCACGTTGTGGCCCTGGACGTCGCCGATGACGGCGGCTGCGGTGGTGGAGGTGCAGTGGATGAGTTCGTAGAAGTCGCCGCCGATGTCCATGCCGTGGCCGGCGGGCAGGTAGCGGGCGGCGACCTTGAGGCCGGGGATGTGGGGGAGTTCCTGCGGGAGCAGGCCGGTTTGCAGGGTGCGGGCGAGGTGGTGCTGGGCATCGTAGAGGCGGGCCCGGTCCAGGGCCTGGGCGATCAGTCCGGCCAGGGAGGCGAGCACGGTGCGCTCTGCGACGGGGAAGGGGCGGGGCCGGTCGTAGGACAGGACGAGAAGACCGACGGCGCGACCGGAGGTGATCAGCGGCAAAAACGCCCAGGCGTCGCGGTCCTTGTAGCGGGGCGCTTCGGGGTAGGCGCGCTGGAAGTCGGTGAAGCTGGTGAAGAAGGCGGGCGTCTGGGTGCGGATGGCCTGTGCGGGCGGGGTGGCGGAGGCCAGGGGATCGCCCTCGAAGCGTTCCAGGAACGCGGTGTCGTAGCCGCGTGAGCCGAGGATGCACAGGCGCCCGTCCCCGGCTGCCATGAGGACGAGTCCTTGGGCTTCGAAAGCGGGGACGAGCTGGTCGGCGACCTGGTCGACCACGTCCTGGACGCTCACCGCCTGGGTCAACGTCGCCGCCAGATACATGAGGTGATACAGCGCCGACGCCCCGAGCGGGCCGGCCGGGGCGGTGCGGCAGGGTTCGGCCTCGGCGGCGGCCTGTTCGCGCGGGAGCGGAGTGATGTTGACGCTGATGCCGTCGGCCGCGGGGCACAGCTGGAACGACAGCCACTGGTCCGGGGGTTTGAGCACGGTGAAGGCGGTGGACTGCTTGCTCATCACCGCCGCCCGGTACTGGTCCTCCAGGGCGGGATCCCCCAGCCACAGCAGCCGCTCCCAGGGGCGCGAGCCCAGCAGATCGGCGGCGCCGACACCGAGGAGTTCGGCCGCGGCCGTGTTGAGGAAGGTGACCCTTCCCTCCAGGTCCAGGGAGCAGCAGCCCACGGGCAGCCGTTCGGCGAAGTCGTAGGCGGCCAGTGCCTCGGCCCGGCGCGGCTGGCGGGGGCGCTGCGCGGACAGCACCACGGGCTCCGCCTGGGGCAGCAGCACATGCCCGTGCCTGGCGGCCTGTCCCAGCAGGTGTCCCGCCCGTCGGCGAAACACCTCCAGGGCCTGCATCTCGCGGTCGCTCAGCTGCGGGGGGTGCCATGCCGGCCACAGCAGGTTGACCCCGCCGTGCACCGTGTCGTCCCACTCCAGTGGCGCGGCCACCACCAGGACCTCGTAGGGGGCGATGAGACCGATCCGCGGGTAGCGGCGGGCCATCTCCTTGGGGCTGCTCAGCCAGATGAGGCGCCGCTCGCGTATGGCCTCGGCCACCGGCACCGCATCGCTCACCTCCATCCGCACCCAGGGAGCGGCAAGCCTGCGGGGGAGCCCGGACAGGACTGCCAGATGCATGAGTTGGTCCTGCGGCGACAGCACATACACCATGCCGACCGCCGTGTCGGTGTCCTTGACCAGGCGGCGGAACAGCCCGGCCAGCTGCCCCAGCGCCGTCACACGCCCCTGCTCATGCCGGCGCACCGCGCTCACCCCCTTGCCGCGCCCAGGGGGAGGGGCGGGCCCGGCGCGCGAAACGTCCCCGGGCCGCCTCGGCACTGAGGCCCAGGTGCGCCCCGATCTGGGCCCAGCTCGCCCCGGCCCGCCGGTCCGCCGCCACGGCCAGCCGCACCAACTGCTCCGACAGCTCCGGAACCCGGGCCACCGCCGCACTGCAGCAGCCCGCCGGATCGTCCTGGCCCGCCCGCTCCGCCGCGAGCTGCACCTGCAGCAGCAGATCCGCACCCGCCGCGGCCATCGCCTCCCGGGCCTGCGCGCCGCTCTGCCACCGGCGCCGCGCCCGCCAGGCCGCTTGCCGGTGCGCCGGCCCGCAGTAGCGGCGCCCGGGCCGTGCCACCCCGGGCAGCGATACACCGCACCAGGCACACCGCACGTCACTCACATTCGGACACTACGCCCGTCGTGGGGTGACGGCACCCGCACCTGGTGGGCGCCGTCGCTGCCCGGCCGCCGGCGCCGGACCGCCCGGTCCGGGCCCTGGTCGGCCCGTTCCCGCCGCGCGGTCGGTGCACGCCGAAGGGGCCCTGTCGTCCTAGCTCGGACACCGGGGAGCAAGTAACCCGCCGGTGGAGTCGGAGATGCTTGGGACCTGCCGTTTCCTGCTGCTGGGATGCCTCGTGGGGCTGATCGGATGAACCGACGGTTCGACGACAAGGGGCGGGTGTGGGACAGGAGTGGTCACCGGAGGACGTGGTGGCGTGCTGGACGCTGGTGGATGGCGACTGTGACCTGGTGGCCAACAAGTGCGGACCGACCCGGCTCGGCTTCTGCCTGATGCTCAAGTTTTTTGAGATCGAGGGTCGGTTCCCGGAGTTCATCGAGGAGGTTCCGCAGCCCGCTGTCGAGTACGTCGCCGGTCTGGTCAAGGTGCCGGCGGCCGACCTCGCAAAGTACGACCTGGCGGCGCGAAGCGTCACCGGAAGCAGATCCGCGAGGCTCTGGGGTTCCGGCCGCCGACAGCGGCGGACGAGGAACGGCTGGCGGAATGGCTGTCGACGGAGGTCTGCCCGGTCGAGCTGGTCGAGGGACCGGCAGCGGGAAGCCCTGTTGGTGCAGTGCCGTGTCGAGCGGATTGAACCGCTGGGCCGAACTCGTGTTGAGAAGGTGCTGGTGACGGACCGCAACCGGTGGGAGCGGGCGTTCTGTACGCGGACCATCGAGCGCCTG
This sequence comes from Streptomyces sp. WAC07094, assembly GCF_036320405.1. Classification (NCBI taxonomy): domain Bacteria; kingdom Bacillati; phylum Actinomycetota; class Actinomycetes; order Kitasatosporales; family Streptomycetaceae; genus Streptomyces; species Streptomyces sp. WAC07094. Next base: position 4,980 of record NZ_JAVMJZ010000003.1, on the reverse strand, counting down.
GGTGAGGTGGGTACGGCCATCAATACCCTGCTGCTTCAGCAGGCCCTCGCCGAACCGGCCTGGGCGAAGAAGCTCTCGGATGAGGACCGGCGCGGGCTGACCGCTTTGTTCTGGTCGAACATCAAGCCGTACGGAACGTTCCGTCTGGAGATGGACAAGCGCCTCGACCTTGGACTGACGACCGCAGTCCCTCGCCCCCGGTCTGCCGGGTCCTTCACAGCACCTCGAAACTGAATGTGTCAGACCGCGGAGCAGTGTCCCCCGGTCATGGCGTCGCCGGGTCAGTGCATGAGGGCCGGACCGTGAGATGTCGTTGACTGGGTGGCCGACGGACAGGACAGCGGCGAACTCGGCGCGGATGCGGTCGACGGCCGTGGGGAACGCCTTGTCCCCCACGGCGGGAGGGATCCATGGCGCGGCCGCGTCGGCACGGCCCTGGGGTTTCCCCTGAGTGATCAGGACGGGGCAGAACCGCCATCAACCGCCGTGCGCTGACGCCTGTAGTGGCGAGCTGCCCGGGCGCGGTTTCCGCATGACGGCTTGCACCACTCCTGCCGCCCGTGGCTCTTGACGAAGTAGCGCACGCAGCGGGGCGCGGTGCAGGATCGCAACTGCGTGCACTGCGGGCCGCTGAGAAAGTCGATGGCGGCTCGGGCCAGGGTCGCGACAAGCCGAACGTACGGATCGTTTTCCGCAGACAGCAGTCGGGCGGTAGGGACTCCTTCGACGGGCCAGTCGATCTGCGGGGCGACCAGTTCCCGCGCGGCAGCCGTGTTGAGGTGGGCCATTGCCTGGTCGGCAGGCATCAGGCGATGGGCGTCCGCCGGGCTGGGGGGAGCGGGGCTGACCACTCGGGCGAACAGGGCCCGGACTGCCTGCCGAAGCTCGATGATCCCGAGTCTGAGGTTTTCATCCGCTGCGAGTTCTCCAGCCGGAATGTGGCCGGCCAGCAGATCCCCCTGCTCTTGGATCCAGTGCGTTGTTCCCTGGACCGTGGCGAGGTCATCGGCGACGCCGCCGTCTTCGTCGTGACGAATCGTGCTCGCCAGTTCCAATGCCAGCCAGCGCTCCACAAAGCATCCCCTTCCATCTCGGTGCCCGGTCGCCAGTCACTTGATCACATCCCCACACACACCCTAAGGTCTCTAACGGAAAATAAAAAACTTCCGTTAGAGACTGGAGTGGGTGGAGACACCTGCCCTGGCACAGGATGGCGGCTGAGCCCGCCACTGGAGGCGACTGCGGAATGACGCTGCTTGCACAAATCAGCGACCTGCACCTGGATGGCAGCGAGAGGGCAACCCGACGCGCCACCCGCGTCATGGACTACTTGCGAGCCCTGCCCCACCCGGTTGACGCGCTCCTGGTCACCGGGGACATCGCCGATCACGGCGAGGAGGCCGAGTACGAGGAAGCAGCTCAAATCCTGACCGCGCCCTTCCCCGTGCTCACCTGCCCCGGAAACCACGACGCGCGACCGGCCTACCGCAAGGGCTTGCTCGGAGAGGCACCCGACCACGGCCCCATCAATCGGGCCCACGAGATCGCCGGCACCACCATCCTGATGTGCGACTCCACCATCCCGGGCCGCGACGAGGGACGCCTCGACGCCCAAACACTCGCCTGGATCGACACCACCCTCACCGCGCTGCCGCAGGACACCGCTGCGCTGATCGCCTTCCATCAGCCGCCGGTCGAACTCCATCACCCCCTGCCCGACTCCGGCATGCTCGAAGAGCCCGGACAACTGGCCGACTTGCTCGATGCGCACCCGCAGGTCGCCGCCGTCCTCACGGGCCACGCCCACACCGCGGCCGCCTCGACCTTCGCCGCGCGTCCGCTGATCGTCGGACCGGCCATCACCTGGACCCTGCGCATGCCCTGGGAGGGCGACAAGGCCGCAGACCGCGACCAGCCGCCCGGCCTTGCGTTCCACATCCTGTCCGACGATCGGCGCCTGACCACCCACTACCGCGTCGTGCTCTGATCCCCCGCTCGCACGATCCGGAGGCATCGCGGTCCATCCCTACGCCGCCGCCGCTGTCCTGGTGGCGGTCTTTCCCCTGATCGTCACCCCCGGAGCCAGCCTGGCCCTGCTGGTTCAACACGTCATCGACGGCGGCCGCCGTCAGGCTCTTCCCGTCATCCTCGGCACAGTCACCGGCTTGTACATCCACGCCGCTCTCGCCATAGCCGGCCTGTCAGCCCTGGTCATGCACTGCAGCCTGGCCTTCACCGCCGTCAAGCTCATCGGTGCCGTCTACCTCATCGGCCTGGGCACATGGACATGGCGTTCCGCCGCACTGAACGCGGCACCCGTCCCCTACCGCCAACGCCGGCCGAAGGGGGCGGACTCTGTCTACGCCCAAGCGTTGCTCGCCAACGTCCTCAACCCGAAGGCGGCAGCTATTTAGGACTCCGGGGCCGAAGGAGTGCGCCTTCTCGCCCGGTGGTCGGCCTCAACGCCGGTCGGGCCCCGCCCACTTGCCCGACGGGGTCGGTGATGTGTCCTGGCGGGTCGGGTGGTTGGGGGTGTGGCCGGGGGCACGAGACGGTAGGGGCAGGCCTCGGTTGCGACGGTGCCGGCGGTCGGCGGCGGCAAGTGGGTGCCCAGGGGCAAGGGTGCCCGCGGCGCGGAGATCTACGGTGTCGTCGCCCCCGCCTGGCTCAACCGCCGTTTTTGCCGCAGACCGCAAGCGCTGCAGGCGGTCGACGGCATCCGCGCCCTGCAAGCCGATCCCGCTCTACGGCCGAGGGGGAAAAGCACCCCCGACGACAGAGGCAGACCCGTCGGCCTTCCCCTGCTCATCGTCGACACGGCGCTGGCGCTCACGCTGCTGATATTCGGCTGACCACCGGTGACCGGGCCGTCATGGCAGCGGACTTACCTGAGAGCAGCAGGCAATCACCTCAGTTCATGCCACGCCTTGATCGGACATCAGCGGGTGGTGGTTCTTCTTTACAGGCCAACGCAGGCCGCCCAGCCGCTAGGCCGGTGCGGGACCGCGGGAGGCGGCCGGGGGAGCCGGCGGCCTCATGGGCTGTCCTTCGCGGTCAGGAACTCCAGGCCTCCAGGTGCTGCGCCACGGTCCTGAGGTCGGCTTCCTGGTTGCGGACAGCTTGGGCCAGGCTGTATAGGTCCTCGTCCTTCACCTGGACACCCTGACCGGACAGATGCATGTACTGGTAGGCGCATCCCCAGCCGATGACGAGGTTGTAGTCCTTGAAGGGGCGCAGCAGCAGTGCGGTGTGAAGGAAGGTGGCGGCCCTGGCCGGTGCTTGCTCGTAGTACAGGGCTCCGCGCTCACGCTCGAATTTGTGTCGGTCGGCCATGAAGCCCAGGGCCCCCCAGTCGGCGATCGGCACATTGAGCGGGGAGATCGCGGACTGGACCTGCAAGACCCAGCCGACGTCGACGCGGATGATCGGGCTCAACGCAGACCTTCCGGGAAGTGCTCCGTCACGCCGGGCAGGACGCGTGTGGCCTCGGCGACGGCACCTTCGACGAAGGCGATGCGGTCGGCCTCTTCCACGATCACGTCATGGGCGTGTGCCCTCAGGCTCTTGCCTGCGAGGGCCGCCCGCTGGCGTAGCCGGTCCATCTCTTCGGGGGAGAACTCGACGTTCAGTGCTGGCATACCCCTACGGTACCGAACTTGGTACCACCTCGGGTACCCAAAGTCGGCCCGAACCGGTAGCGCCCTTGTCAGGACAGCAGGTCCAGGGTGGTGCCGGTCTTGTCGGTTTCGGCCTGCTGGTAGGCCAGCCAGGCCACGGCCAGGTCCTGCCAGGGCAGTCCGACGGGGGTGTAGGCGGTGATCTCCTGGTCGTGGGTGCGTGCGGGGAGCTGGCCGCGCAGGATCTCGCTCAGGGACGCGGCGGCGGTGGAGGCGGGCAGGCCGGCGCCTGCGAGGGCGCCGTGGGCGGCGACGAGTGCGACGTCGTCGACGATCAGGCGGGCGGAGGTGAGGACGCCGGGGGCGAGTTCCTGTTTTCCTGGCTCGTCGGAACCGAGCGAGGTCAGGTGCTGTCCCGGCTTGAGGTCGTCCGTGTGCAGCAAGGGGGTGCGGGCCCAGGTCGCCAGCACCACGGTGGAGGCCTCGGCCGCTACCTGCCGGGGGGAGGGGAGCACGGTGGCGCCGTGCCGGTGGGCGAAGGCGGCAGCGCGCTGCGGGTCGGTGTCGTGGACGACGAGGCGGTCCCAGGCGCGCAGGGTGCGCAGCCCGCGCAGGGTGAGTTCGGCCTGGGCGCCGGCTCCGATGACGCCGACGGTGTGGGGGGTGTCCCCGGCGGGCCGGGCGATCGCATGGGTGGCCAGCGCCGCGGCGAGGCCGGTACGCCAGGCGGTGACGGTGGCGGAGTCGATCAGGGCCAGCAGTTCGCCGTCGGCGCCGCTGTGCAGGCAGATCACTCCGCGCAGCGCGGGCGAGGCGTGGGGGAATTTCGCATTCACCTTGACGGTGTAGGCGTTGATGCCCGGGAGCAGCCCGGGCAGCAGAGCCGTCGCCGTACCGGGGAAGGGCAGGTCGGTGCGGACGCGCCGGCCCGGGACGGTGTTCTGGGTGAAGGCGGTGAACCCCTCCCGCAGCGCCTGGATGCAGGCCAGGGGGTCGAGCAGGCTGAGCAGGTCACTACGGGTCAGGATCCGGGTCACGCCGGTCAGGGTCTCACGACCCGCCCCGCCCCGCCCCGCCCCGCCCCGCCCCGCCCCGCCCGCCCTGCCCCGCCTGCCCTGCCGTGCTCGCCCTGCCCGTCGTGCTTGCCGTGCGGTGACGCGGCCGTTGTCCGCGGGCACCGCTCGGTCCCGGACCGGTCGCCGGCCGCAGCGCCGACCGACACCACCCCCGCCTCCCTCCCGGGGGGAAGAGGGGCCACCCCTTCCCGCACCGCGGGATAGGGGGGCGCGGTCACCTCGCCCGTAGGACGCCCGGTGTCGGCGCGCCCCGCCACCGACGGGCGCGGCGGCGGGGCGGGTTAGGG
>NZ_JAVMJZ010000002.1:0-263838 GCF_036320405.1 Streptomyces sp. WAC07094 | reverse complement strand
CGGTCCTGCCGCAGCCGCAGACGAACGGGCCTGCCCACGCCGCAGTCCGGGCTCCGGTCGAGCCGGCCCATGAGCCGGGCGAGGGCAGCCCCGCCCATGGGCGGATCCTCCCCGGGGGCAAGTGGTCCCGCCCGGCGCCCCCGTAAGGGGTGTCGAGCCGGGCCCGACCCGGCTCTCCCCCCGGCTTCCCGTCGGGAGGCCCCCGTTCCGTTCGAAACCGCCCTCACCCTCCACGGAATCCCTGATCAAACCCGCTCTCCCCGGGGCCCTGAGGTCATACCCTCCGGGTATGACCTCAGGTGAAGTGCATCTGTCAAAAACAGGATGAACCTGCGTAAAGGCCGAATCGCTTCATCCGCGGCCGCACGCTTCAGCGGTGTGCGGCGGCACTCGACCAGGGTGGTTCTGGCCCTCCCGGGGGCGCATCGTCATCCGTTCGAGGCCGGGACCGTGGCCGATATGGTGCGAAGAGCCGCCGTGCTGGGCGAGGTCATATCGTCCACGTCGGATGTGGACACGTGGATCTACACATCACAGGCACACCGCCTGCCCAGCCTTCGACTGTCGAATGCCGAACAGTGGATCGCCAACTGGGCGGTCCTGCCACGAGCGCCCCTGCTCTCTCGGGATGCCGCACCGGAAAACCTGCTCACCCAGCACGCGGAGCGCTATGCGCTCTTCGACTCGGAGGACCCGGGCAAGGCGGTCAAGGAGATCGCACAGAACCTCCCAAAGGGCGACACCCCAACCCTCGTCCTGTTCTTCTTCTGGGCGCTCTACTCGCAAGGTCCGGCTCTGGCCGATCAACTGGAGGCGGCGTCCGGCAAGAATGTGTTCTGGCAGTTCCTGGGCGACCCCAGTCCCCACTCCTCCGTACTCGGCAATCTCGATGCCCTGCGGGCCGAGGCTCCGCACATCAGGAACGTGAGCCTCTACCGGGGATGGGACTCGATCGAGGAAACCCCCGACTATCTCTTCTATCGCGGTGTGCTGAAACCGTTCACCCGTTGGCGAAAGAAGCACGCCACGGAGAAGAGCTGAGTGGATGCCGGGCAGAGGCCGGGGGGCGCGGGCCAGGTCACGCAGCGCGCCGCGGATGCACCCCTACGGCCACAGCGCAAAGGTGAACCTGTACTGACTCGAGCAGCCCGCGTCCGGGGAAGCCGGCCTCGAGGCCACAGCACAGCGCCCGGAGGCATGGCGTAGTTCCTGACCGTGAAGGACCGCCCATGAGCCCGCCGACTCCCCCGCCCGCCTCCCGCCGCCCCGCACCGGTCTGGCGGCTGGGCGGCCTGCGTGTGCACCGGATTGACGAGAGGGCGCTGCCCGCATCGACCGGCCCCCTGCTCCTGCCCGGCGCGAGCCCCAACCTCGTACGCCACGTGCCCTGGCTTCGGCCCGACTTCGCCGACGACGCCGGCATCCTGCGGCTGGCCAGCCACAGCTTCGCAGTCGAGGCAGGCCGCCTGCGGATCGTGGTGGACACCGGCATCGGCAACGGCAAGACGCGCACCAACCCCGCCTGGCACCAACTGAACACCGACTACCTGCAGCGGCTGACCCGGGCCGGCTGCCCACCCGACACCGTCGACCTGGTCCTCCTGACCCACCTACACACCGACCACGTCGGATGGAACACCCGCGACGAGGGCGGCACCTGGGTCCCCACCTTCCCCCACGCCCGCTACCTGACCTCCGCCACCGAATGGCACTACTGGACGGGCGCACCGGTGGACCCACCGCACCAGCAGGTGCTGCGCGACTCGGTCCACCCGATCCGCGACGCCAGCCTGCTCGAGGTGATCGACGTGCCCGCAGCGACCGTCCCGGGCGGCACGGGCGTCGAAGTGGCGCCCGGCGTACGGCTGTTCGCCACCCCCGGGCACACCCCGGGACAGGTCGCCGTCGAACTCTGCGGCACCGACCGGTATGCCGTCATCACCGGCGACTGCATCCACCACCCCGTCCAGATCACCCACCCCCACATCACCAGCAGCGTGGACACCGACGCCGCCCAGGCCGTACGCAGCCGCCGCGCCCTGCTGGCCACCCTGTGCGACACCGGCATCCTCGCCCCTGGGCACCCACTTCCCACCACCGACCGCCGGCACCGTCGCATCCGAGGCCGGCACCTACCGTCTCCTGCCCGCCCCCGGCCACCTGACCCGGATCCGCTGCCATGACGGCCCGCTCACCGGCGGTCAGCCGAAAATCAGCAGCGTGAGCGCCAGCGCCGTGTCAACGACGAGCAGAGGAAGACCAACAGGTCTGCCCCTGTCTTCGGGGGTACTTTTCCCGGTCGGCCGTAGAGCGGGATCGGCTTGCAGGGCGCGGATGCCGTCGACCGCCTGCAGCGCTTGCGGTCTGCGGCGGAAACGGCGGTTGAGCCAGGCGGGGGCGACGACACCGTAGATCTCCGCGCCGCGGGCACCCTCGCCCGACCGGTCGATTCTGAATCCGCGGTCCTTCAGCCAGACTTGGGCGAGCTCGTCCCAGGGTATGAGCCGGACCCTGCGCGTCCCAACGGACCACAAGCCCGCGCTGTCCGCCGTGATGCGCCAACTGAACTGGGTGGCGATCAAAAAGAAGCTATCGACGAGGAAAAACACAAAGAACACACGCTGCGCGAGCGAAATACCGCCCAGTACAGTCAGGTCGGCAACGACGAACACAGTCAGGACGCCCTGGCCCAGAACCGCGCACAGCCTGCTGCCCATACCCGGCCCCCAACTCAAAGGCGCCACACCAGGACGCGGCGGCTCACCCCAGTCCTCTGAGTATTCCTGACGCGCCGGTCTGACGTCGTACTCGATACAACGACGGAGCATTTCCTGACCGTCGCACGAGAGCCGCCCGGCCCGGCCGCGAACCCCGCTCGCCCCCGCACCGGACGCACCCCCGGGGAGCGCACACTCCCCCGGCCGGGCGCGGCCACGGACCACACATCGCCGCACACCCACGGGCATACCGACTCCCGCCAACCGCTGTTGTCATATGCCGTGCCGTGGACTGCCGTACCACTCAAGGGGTACATGTGCGCCCCGATTCACTCCCGTGCCCACAGGGACGTCCGCGCCCGTGGCGTGCGGGCACTCCCCCGCCGCAGACGCCGGGTGGGCGAGCCGCCCGGCGGCCACTGATGTCCCGCACATATGGCACCACCAGCGACAACACCGGCTAAAGTGCGGTGGCAGCACCCTGACGCATACGCGCCTATCCGACTCTCACCAACGCACCGGACGCCGGTCGCGTGCCCGGCCCCTGAAGCTCAACTCGAGCCACAGGTATCACTCAAGTGAAACAACAGGCCCTACTCACCCGTACTATCTCTCACCCGGGCTGTTCGCAGCAGTTACTACCGCTGACCTTTGGGCAGCAGCCCCGAAACACACAAGCGCAGGACTCACATTTGCTCCCGCGCTCCACCGGACCGGCCCAAGTGGCCGGCACAACGGAAAGGCCCGACACCATGTCGCAGAGCACCACTGCCGCAACGGGACTGTCATCGCAGTACGCCGCCCAGGTCACCAGCGACCTCGAGCGCAACGTCAAGGAGCAGGAGCGCATCAGCACCGACATCGCCGCGCTGCAGCAGGAGTTGACCTCCCTGCAGAGCGACCACTCCGTACTGGTCAACGTCCAGCAGGCACTGGGCATCACCTCCGCCCCCGCCCAGAGCGCGGCCACGCCGGAGGCCACCACCGTGCCCGCCCCCCGCGAGAAGACCTCCGCCGAGCCGAGCACCGGCAAGCGGGCACGGGCCAAGAAGACCGACGCCCCGGCCACGGACAAGAAGCCGGCCGCGCAGAAGACGGCGAGCAAGTCCGCGCCCAAGCCGGCGGCCAAATCCGCGCCCAAGGCTGCCGCCAAGTCCGCCCCCAAGGCTGCGGGCAAGGCGGAGACGGCGAAGGCGGCGCTGCCCACCCTGGTCGAACTCATCCGCCGGCACCTGACCGAGCAGAGCGAACCGCGCTCCGCCGCCGAGGTGTCCACCGCCCTGGACCAGGCCCACCCCGAGCGCGGCATCAAGACCACCGTCGTGCGCACCACCCTGGAAAACCTCGTCGCCCGCACCCAGGCCCACCGCTCCAAGCAGGGCAGCTCCGTCTACTACACCGCCCCCACCCAGCAGGACACCGCACCCAAGGCCGAGGCGGCGCAGGCCGAAGAGTCGAAGTAACCCCCGCACCGGGCGGCATGCTGCCGCTTCGGCGGCAGCCTGCCCGACCACACCCACCCACCAACTCGGACGCCGCGTATCAGGCGCCCACCGGTAGGTGTTGGAGCGTCAGTGTCGTGCAGCGTCCGGTGCCGGGCAGCCTGCGGAAACGTCAACGGGCGGTCCCAGCGCCGCCGATGCGCCCGCACGGCGGCGGCCCTGCGCCGGTATGAACACGTGAGGTGCCGTCCTCGCTGCACCGTCCAAGGAACCGACACCGGCACCGACCGACGACATCGCTTCTCCCCAGCGATCCGCCGGCACCACAAGCGCTTTCGCGGCACGCGCAATCCGTTCGCCGTCCGCGCACGGCCGTTCCCCGGGTAGGGCGGCGCAGCCGAGACTCGTGGCCATGAAGCTTCTCGTGATCGGTGGATCGGTGTTCGTCGGGCGGGCCTTCGTTCGCGGAGGGGCTGCGCCGCGACTGGGAGGTGACCGTTTTCAACCGAGGCCGGACCCAGGCCGACCTACCTGGCGTCCGCGCGCTGCGCGGGGACCGGACCGACGAGGCGGATCTCGCCGGGCTGGCCGCCGCCGGGCCCTACGACGCTGTTGTCGACGTCTGCGGGTATGTGCCTCGCGAGGTGGCGAAGTCGGCTGCCGCGCTCGCCGCGCATGCGAACGCCTACCTGTTCGTCTCCACCATCAACGTCTATCCCCACTTCCCCGCCCTGCCGACCGACGAGTCCTCACCCCGCCAGGGCGGCACCGCCGATGCCGGGCCGCAGGACGGCGACTACGGCTGGCTCAAGGACGGGTGCGAGAAGGCGGTCCGCCGCGCCTTCCCCGGAAGGGTCGTGGTCCTCCAACCAGGCCTGATCGTCGGACCGCACGACCGCGCCCGGCGCACCACGGCCTGGCTGCGCCGCGCGGCACGCGGCGGGCCGATGGCCGTCCCCGCTGCGGGTCATCGACGTACGCGACCTCGCCGCCTTCGGCCTCGAGGTGCTGATGAGCGCGCCGAAGGACGATGTCGAGGACTACCTGGTGCCCGGCGCACCGGACAACACAAGCTGGGGCGACTACCTGGATGCCTGCGTCGCCGCCACCGCAGGCCGGGCCGAGCTCGTCTACATCGATGACCAGCTTTTCGTCGACCACGAGGTCGAGCCGTGGACGGAGCTTCCGCTCTGGTTGCCGCCGGGCCCGCAATACGCGGCCGCCTGGACGACCTCGTGCGCGAAGGCGCTGGCCGCCGGCCTGCGCTGCCGCCCAGTCGCGGACTCGATACACGACACGGCCGCCTGGCTGTTCGCGCCCGGCGGCGAAAGAGAAGCCTTCGAAGATTACCGGCACTTCGGCGCGTGGACGCCGTTCCTGTCGGCCGAGAAAGAGCAAGCGATTCTCGCCGCCCACGCAGCCAAGCAGCCTCAACCAAGTGAGCGCCACCACGGCTGCGCCCGCACCTGATGCTTGACGAGCACCGGATCTCGTAGCCGGCCGAGGCAGCCGTGATGACTCGTGCGGGATGCCGCTTCCGGGGTTCGCAATGGCGCGGATCGCCCGGCAGTTGCGCGTCTGGGCCGCCGGCTGACCGCCCCCGAAGGGGGCACGGTCACCGGGGGAACGCATTTCCGGATTGTTGTTACCCGACTGCGCCCACCGGCCCGCACCGGCTGCCACTCCTCGACGCCGTCGAGGGCCCCGGGCCGTGCCGTGATGGACACCGCCCGCTCCGGCGGCGAGAATTGCCGTCCACCACACATCAAGACTTCTGCCCGGTGACGGAGTCGGTGCGGACACGCAACCGGAGCCGGTGACCGGCCCGCACGCCCGGCCCGGACGCCCGACGGCTTCCTGAACCCGAAGAAGGCCGCACCCCTCGCCGCAGCACCCCGCAACGGGCCGTACCCGGCCGTCGAACCCACTGCGGCCGTGGGGAAGGCCTCAAGCAGCCTCGGGCCGCCCGGCGTGCAGGCCCGCGGCGGGCCCGTGCACGTCCTCGAACAAGAAGGTCTCGTCCTCTTCGTAGTCCGGGGCCTGGAAGGGGTTCGTCGCCGCGGGCGGCGGCACCGCGGTGGAGTAGCGCGGTTGCTCTTCCAGAGCGGAGAACAGCGACGTCACGTCGATGAGCGGTCTCTCTTTCGGTACAGGCCCGCCAAAACAGGGGGGCCTGGCGTGCCGTGACCGGGCACAGCGGTCCTACAGCTTGGTCATCTTGGCGTACGGGCTCACGATCCGCACATGCTCCGAACCGAAATTCACGAGCACCGCCGATCCGTCCTCGATGCCGATCACCCGGCCCAGACCGTACACGTCGTGGGTGACCTGGTCACCCACGGCGAAGTGCTTGGGAGCCGGTACGACCGGGGCCTTGAAGGGGCTGGTAGGCAAATGACGCTTAGGGGCAGCAGGCTTTGTCATCGCCCCCAGTATGCACCCCGCAATGTACCCGTGTTGACGCCCCAAGGCGCCAGCAGCCGCTGGCCGGGCTCCACGACGGCAGGAGCCGGGGCCAGCGGACGGGCGAGTCGGGCGGTTCAGCCGCATCCAACGCCGAACCGCCCGTATTCTTCATGGTGTCTACGGCGTCACATAGCGGGCGCCAAATTTTGGAGGCAATACCCCGTGCTGATTGCTCAGCGTCCCTCGTTGACCGAAGAAGTCGTCGACGAATTCCGCTCCCGGTTCGTGATCGAGCCGCTGGAGCCGGGCTTCGGCTACACCCTCGGCAACTCCCTGCGCCGCACCCTGCTGTCGTCGATCCCCGGTGCCGCCGTCACCAGCGTCCGCATCGACGGCGTCCTGCACGAGTTCACCACCGTCCCCGGCGTCAAGCAGGACGTCACCGATCTCATCCTCAACATCAAGCAGCTGGTCGTCTCCTCCGAGCACGACGAGCCGGTCGTGATGTACCTGCGCAAGCAGGGCCCCGGCCTGGTCACCGCCGCCGACATCGCGCCTCCGGCCGGTGTCGAGGTCCACAACCCCGACCTCGTCCTCGCCACGCTCAACGGCAAGGGCAAGCTGGAGATGGAGCTGACCGTGGAACGCGGCCGCGGCTACGTCTCCGCCGTACAGAACAAGCAAGTCGGCCAGGAGATCGGCCGTATCCCGGTCGACTCCATCTACAGCCCCGTCCTCAAGGTCACCTACAAGGTCGAGGCGACCCGTGTCGAGCAGCGCACCGACTTCGACAAGCTGATCGTCGACGTCGAGACCAAGCAGGCCATGCGCCCGCGTGATGCGATGGCGTCGGCCGGCAAGACCCTGGTCGAGCTGTTCGGCCTGGCGCGTGAGCTCAACATCGAAGCCGAAGGCATCGACATGGGCCCCTCCCCCACCGACGCCGCCCTCGCCGCCGACCTGGCGCTCCCCATCGAGGAGCTCGAACTCACCGTCCGCTCCTACAACTGCCTCAAGCGTGAGGGCGTCCACTCCGTCGGTGAACTCGTGGCACGGTCCGAGGCGGACCTCCTCGACATCCGCAACTTCGGTGCGAAGTCCATCGACGAGGTCAAGGCGAAACTGACCGGCCTGGGCCTGGCCCTGAAGGACAGCCCGCCCGGATTCGACCCCATCGCCGCCGCGTTCGACGCCGACCACGACGCGAGCAGCGGGTTCGTGGAGACCGAGCAGTACTGACCTACGGGTGCTGGGTCGCGGAAAGGCCGACACAGCATCGGCCGACCGCACCCGGCCCCCACAGGCCACAAACCTCACCGGCCATGGACCTGACCGGCGACGGGGCAGACGCCCGAGAGTTGCTGGAGCCTGACAGGGACGGCGAGGGCGTCCGCCCTGCCCCTCCCGCTCCTGGCCCACCCGGAGCGGGGCGGGGGCGGGAGAGAACGTGTCGTGATGCCCCTGATGACCCCAGAGCACCCCAGAGCGCAGGTAGCGGCCCATATCGGCTGATCATGCAACTGCGCCCGCGCGGAGGACCGGTTCAACTCCGCGCGGGCGAGCAGGGTGGGGACTTGCCCATCGGCTCCACGTACGCGTATGCCTTCTCCTGTGACTGCGCGCAGACTTCGCCCACTCCGGTTACCCGCACGCCTTGCAGCAGCCATCGTGCTGGCACCCCTTGCTCTGACAGCGTGCGCAAGCCACGGCGGCAAAACAGCCGACACCCCCACCACACACCCGTCGACGGCGGCAGACCCCTCGGCAGTGGCCGCACCCCGGCAGACACCGCAAGTGGACACCCCCTCACCCCCAGCGCCGGACACCGACGACGCCTTCGCCGCTGCCGGGCGCGAGGCCGACGAACAACGCGCCGCCGCAGCCGCGAGCGGAGACCCCCTCGCCCCCAGGAACACCCACGTCCCGGCCCCCGACGAATACGGCTTCGGCAAGCCCGCCGCCACCGCGCAACACGGCGACGTCGTCGCCTACACCCCGCGCCGGGAATCCGGCCGCCTGATCATCCCCCTCACCATCCACAACGCAAGCGACGACCGCGTCACCTACCGCGTCACGGTCACGGCCATAGGAGCAAGCCAGGACTCCCCCGTCACGGTCACCACCCGAGCGGACAGCGTCTTCCCCCACACCACATGGCCGACCCAGGTCGACATCACGGCGGCAGGCGCCGGCACCAGCCCCGCCGGCATGCGAATCAGCCTGCAAGTGATCGAGGACGCCTACCCCTTCGGCGACTCCCACTGACATCCCCATGCTGCGCCGTCTCGCGGACGCTCCGGCCACCCGTGGGGGCCGCCCCTACCCGCGTAGGGTGCTGGGGTGTTCAACCGGCTTGAGGTCGGTGCGGTGCCACCGGGCCCGCGATGGGCTGCCCAACCGCAGGTCCCAATCAACGACGAAGACGTGGTCACACAAGCGGTTGGAAGGGGCGGCCGCGGCCCGTTCACACAGGAAGTACTGCCCGCCGACGGCCACGGCCCCCTCTGAGCGAGGCGCGAGGCGCCAGGCGCGACGTGTCGTGCCGGGCGAACCCGAATGCACGGGCCGACGCTGCGGCTACCTGACCGTACTCGTGCAGCGCCATGGCCAGATCGTGGAATGCTCCGACTGGGAAGTGCCCTTCGACCAGGAGCGGCCCCCCACCTTCCACTTCGACACCGATCACAACGACACCGAACCGACCCGCACACGCACACGCACAAACCAGCAGCGACAGGCCTCAAAGAACGATCGACACGGGCCGCACGGCCGCCCGCGCGCCGTCGACCGGTCCCGCAGCACCGGCAGCAGGTACGGCGATGCGGCAGTACGGCGGGGCGGCGGGGCGGCGGGGCGGCGGGGCGGCGGGGCGGCGGGGCGGCGGGGCGGCGGGGCGGCGGGGCGGCGGGGCGGCGGGGCGGCGGGGCGGCGGGATCATGTAACGGGTTCGCTGCAGCCCCAGGACCGCGGGGGTTCGGGGCCGGATCCGGGGCGTAGCGTGCGCGCTCGTGGATGAATTGATCTTCAGAGCGAAAGACCGGCACCGCCCGTCCTGGCGGCAGTTCGTGCCCGTGCTTCTCATATGCGTGCTTCAAGGGGTCTTCTTCTTCCGCGACGCCGACATGGTGACCGCCTCCTGGGTGTCCGGCGCGCTCCTCGTGCTCTGGGGCGTGGGCTTCTTCCTCGTACGCCGCAGCCAGACCACGGTCGGCGCCGACGGCATCACCATCACCTGGGGTATGGGGCGTGGCCGTACCCACCCCTGGGATCAGATCCGGTGGATCGACGTACGCGAGACCCGAACCGATTCCGGGACCGTACGCACCGCCCGGATCACCCTCGCAGGCGGGCGGCGCCGCTCGCTGCCCGCACTGAGCCACAGCAACCTCTACCCCCTCCCCGACTTCGACACCGATGTCCAGCGAGTCGTCAACTGGTGGGAGCTGAGCACCGATCCAGCCACGCGGACCCAGCCGCCGAAGCGGCCGCGGGACCGGATCACACCGCAGGCGCTCGGCGTCATCCTCGGGCTCGTCATCACGGCCGTCATCGTGCTCGTCGTCCTGGCACAGAACTAGGGGGTTCCCGTCCGGATCAGCCCCGGCGGGACAACAGCAGGAAGCTCAGCCGAGGGCGAGCAGCACGGTGGCCGCTGCCGTGCTCAGCAGGCCGGCAACCTGGCGCCGATCGACTCGCTCGTGCAGCACCGTAAGTCCCAGGATCACGGGCAGGGCCGGGTACAAGGAGGCAAGGACGACAGCGACCGCGAGCAACTGCCGTTGCGTCGCGAACAAGTAGAGAATCAGTGCCAGGGCCGCACCTGCTCCGGTGAGCATCGCTTGGGCCGTACGTACCGGGGAGACTCGCAGGTTGCGTGCCGCAGTTGGCAGCAGTACCGCCACCGCGGCGAGGCGGCCCGCAGCCACCGGCCACAGCCCGCTCGAGGGCCCTGCCTGAGCGAGTGCCAGGTACTGCACGGCGACACCGATGCTGGCCAGCAGGCCGTCCCGGGCACCTGGGCCCGTGGTCGCGTCCGGGCTTTGCCGGAAGGTGGTCCGCCCGCCGGAGACGAGCCAAAGGGCGGGCGCCGTGACAGCGATGCCCGTCCAGGCCAAGGGTGTGGGCCGATCCCCGAAGACGACAACTTGGCCCAGGACGGAAAGGGCCACGGACGTGACGGCGCTGACGGGCATCACCACGCTCATCGCACCGCGGCTCAACCCGCGGTTGAGCAGCAGCATGGCGGCGGCGCTGCCGAGACCGGACACCGCTCCCCAGCACAGGTCTGCACGGTGAACGCAGGAGGCGGGGACGAGGACGGCGGCCCCCTTCAGGGCACCCCTGACTGAATGGGTGCCCTTCTCGCGCTGACCTCCGCCTTGTGCTACGGCATCGTCGACTTCGCCGGCGGTGTCCTGTCGTCGACTCTTCATCTATCCGACCAAGGCCGCCGCGCGGCGGACCATCCGGACGTCACCACCCGCCTCATCGAGGACCCCGCACAGGCGCCTGCTGACACCCCGCCCCGCCTGCCCCG
The DNA here is from genome assembly GCF_036320405.1 of Streptomyces sp. WAC07094. Classification (NCBI taxonomy): domain Bacteria; kingdom Bacillati; phylum Actinomycetota; class Actinomycetes; order Kitasatosporales; family Streptomycetaceae; genus Streptomyces; species Streptomyces sp. WAC07094. The sequence continues at coordinate 252,736 of NZ_JAVMJZ010000002.1, read as the reverse complement.
GCCGCACCATCACGGGCCGGGGCACGTCCGATTCAGCCCGGCTCGCGACGCCGAGGGTAAAGAGTCGGGGCCTCGTTGCGCGTATTCCTGGGGAGCCGCAGTGTGCCTTCTTGCTCCGGCCGGCTCCGATGTAGCGGCCGCGTAGGCGGGTCGCCGCTGTGGCGCACTCGAGCAGGGCGTCCAGCTTTAGGACCGTCGCGACCGCGGCGCCACACTGCGCCGGCCCAGGCGCCGGACGTGGTCTCGAGCGTGGCGAGTCCTGGACGACGCGGCCCCGGAGGCTCTTCTGCCGGTTCCACTCGCGATGGATCAACGGGTTGCTCCGGCCGGTGATGAACTTCGTTGCGTGTGGCTCGTAGTCGGCGGGGATGCCGGTGTGCTGGTACAGCTGCTTGCGGAAGTCGAGCCAGCAGCGCAGGGACGCGCTCCAGTGTTGGAGTGCGACCTCGAGCCAGCCGTAGACGACGTAGCCCGTGCTCTCGGCCCCGGGGTCGTCGATGTAGAAGATCCGCGCTGACGGCGATCGATCTGCCGATCCGCCCTGAGGCCTGGGAAGTTGGAGTGCATCCGGAACAGCTGGGGGTAGAACCGGTGAGATTGGCAGCCCCGTCCCGCGCCCACGCTGCACGAAGGTGGCGGACGGTACGACACACGTCTTCGGCATGGGCAGCTGGTCGATCGGCGGCGGGGTTGCCACCACCGACCCGAGCATCCCGCCGGATGTCCAGGGCGGCGACCAGGCGGCCCAGTTCATCGGCCGGGGCACAGGGTCACGGCCACCCCGCTGTTCATGGCGCCCGTGGCACCGCAGGATGTCTGCAGTCCATGATGCGCGGCGTCGCCACCAGCGGCACCGCCGAGGAGGGCGACCATACCAACGGATAGCTGACCGCGTACAACAACCGCATCGCCGTCGCCGCTCTGGTCGAGGGCGAGGCAGATCCGGGGTGGATTCTGCCGGGTCAGGCACCTGCTGACCGAGAACTGAGTTGCTGCCGGCTACGACCAACGACCGGGCCCTGCGTCTGGGTGCACCTACGCCACGGCGCGCAGGCCGTCGTCTCGTATGCCCTCCCCGTCGGACATCCAGGACCAGGCGCCGGTCCCACTGCTCGGGCCCGCCCCCGCGCCCGGCGTTGCTCCCCGCCGGGAACAGCGGTGCCAGTGGTGCAACTGCCCGTCGGCCATTGTCAAACCGGGATAGAGGTGCTGCGGCGAAGCACGATCATCTCAACCCGGCCACGAGCAGGGCATGACGGGTACTGGCTGGTGGACGATTACACGGTACGTGCACCCAGAATCCCGGTAGGACTAGCAAGCCCGGACATGCCCTCTCCGACCAGGGGTCCGAACGGCCCCCGCGCGTTCGCTGTCAGTGAGGGGGCTGGGACGGGGGGGAGTCCGCGCTGACACGATCGGCCCTAGCCGCGTCGGCGAGGGCGGCGGCCGCGGCTTCCGCGGCTTGGGCCGTGTCGCTGGCCGCTCCGGCAGCCGTGTCGTCTGCGGGTTTCTCGCGGGTGGCCGGTGACTGCGGTAGCGCTTCGGTGAAGGCTCGGGATACGCCCTGGAGTGCCGAGGTGACCTCGCTGGGGATCACCCAGAAGGTACTGCCCGGGCCTTGCGCGAGTTGAGGCAGCGTCTGGAGGTACTGCCAGGCGAGCAGCTTGGGGTCGGGGTCGTTGCGATGCACAGCCTGGAACACCTCGTCGATGGCGCGGGACTGGCCCTCGGCCTGGAGGATCGCGGCAGTGCGGTTGCCCTCCGCGCGCAGGACGGCGGCCTGCTTGTCGCCTTCGGCGGTGAGGATCTGCGACTGACGTTGCCCCTCGGCGTTGAGGATCGCGGCCCGCTTGTCCCGCTCGGCCCGCATCTGCTTCTCCATCGCGTCCTTGATGGTCTTTGGAGGATCGATGGCCTTGATCTCCACACGGTTGACCCGCAGCCCCCACTTGCCGGTGGCCTCGTCCAGCACACCTCGCAGTTGGCTGTTGATGGTGTCCCGCGAGGTGAGGGTCTTTTCCAGGTCCATGGATCCCACGACATTGCGCAAGGTCGTGACGGTGAGCTGCTCGACCGCCTGAAGGAAACTGGCGATCTCGTAGAAAGCCGCTCGCGGGTCGGTGACCTGGAAATACAGGACGGTGTCGATCTCGACGACCAGATTGTCCTCGGTGATGACCGGCTGCGGCTTGAAGGAGACGACCTGTTCGCGCAAGTCGATCAGCGGATGAACCCGGTCGATGTACGGGATGACGAGACTGAGGCCAGGAGTCAGGGTCCGGTGGTAGCGGCCGAGCCGCTCGACATTACGAGCCCGCGCCTGGGGAACGATACGGACCGCCCGCACCACGGTAAAAACCGCGAACAGCGCAACGATCAAGCCAGCAATCAGGAACGCCGAGGTTTCCATGGTTTCAGTCCCGGGGGTAGACGATCGCGGTGGCACCACTGATCTCGATCACGTCGACGGTCTTTCCGGCAGGAATCACCAGCGTCTCGTCGTAGGCGCGGGCCGTCCATTCCTCGCCGTCGATACGGACCCTGCCGCCCAGGCCCGTCACCTCCGAGACGACACAAGCCGCCTTGCCGACCAGTGCGTCGACGCCGAATCGCGCCGCTTGGGGCTGGAGCACGTGGCGCAGCGCAAGGGGTCGCACGAACAGCACCGTAACGATGGCGACGGCGGTGAACACCAGGAACTGGAAGGGCAACGGCAGCCCGATCGCGGCGGACCCCGCCGTGACCAATGCGGCCGCACTCAGCATTCCGAGCGCAGCTGTAAGAGTGAAGATCTCCGCCACAGCCAGCACAGCTGCGATGATCAACCAGATCAGCCATAGATCCATTGCGTGCCTCTTCTGACCGGAGCGGGCGCGAAGGGCCTGACTCCCATCATTGGACCCCGGTGTGGGACAACCGCGATACCCCTCAGTAGGAAATGCTGTCGGTCTATCGGAGTGCGGTGCAGCGTACCCAAGCGGCTCCTTCATATCCTTTGCCTCTACTTTACCCACCGGAAGAAAGATCACCCTCGTCATCGCGGACGAGTCGATCCAGCTGGATCTTCCATCGATGCATGGCTGCAGGTCGCCGAACGCGCCATCTATCCACCAGTGCGGGAGCGAGAACGTCCGGACCTTAGGGCAGCGGGGCACCGCGGTCCGGCATGACCCAGCCGTGCCGGGCAGTGCCCCTTAACGATCAGTTTGTCTGCCCGTCGGAGCTCCCCGGCGATCTGCTGAACGATTTCCGAAGCGCGGAGTTCGTCGGTGCGGCGACCCGCGTACAGGGTGGCGCCGTTCATGGAATTCCCGAGGTAAGTGGCGGCAAACCGCACGTCGGCGACAAGGTGATACAGCTCCCACGCATGGGTCTGCCAGCCCTGGTCCGCGGTGTTCTTCGACCCGAAGGAGCATCGGCGCTGCCGGGGATGTCGGTGGGAGCAGTTGGACATGAAGCGCGCCCGGGTTGATGATGTGGCTCGCCGAGGCGTCGGTGTGCGCTGGTGACGGCTGCACGAAGCCGTTCGGGTTCAAGAAGGTGGCGCCTGTCTGGCTTGCGGAGCGTAACTTACTGCTCAGGCCAGAGCGTTGGGACCTCCCGGCTCGTGGGACTCGTCAGGTTGGTCGCGTCGGTGTGTGTCGTGTCAGACGGCGTTCGACGCGAAGTCGAAGCGGTGCTGGTCGGAGAGTCAGCCCAGTTCGAGTGGCCGTGCTCGTCCCGCGTGCGAGGTTCACTTCGACATGCTTCTGAACCTGGGCGTCCCCGGGCCACACCCCTTGAACGTAGGTGAGCCTGGCGACACCGGTACCAAGTAGGTACCATCGGTGCATGCCATCACTGAACGTGTCCTTCTCCGATGACGAAATGGAAGGCGTGCGTGCCGCTGCTGCTGCTGAGGGCAAGAGTCTGAAGCAGTACCTGCATGATCTCGGCGTGCGCGAGATGCATCGCAAGCGGTTCGTCGCCGGCGCCGCCATCTGGGCCGACAGGCTTCGCGGCGAGTTCGACGAAGCGTTCCCTGAGGAGATTCCTCCCTCTCAGCGTGGCGACGGGGCTGCTGCTGCCTGATGGTTCTGTATATCGATGTCGCCTGGCTGCTCGATGTCCAGGAGGCGGCCCTCGGGCGCGAGGACATGACAGTGGCTGACTACTCGGCGCTGGTGGCGGCCGCCGCGCGGCACAAGACCAAGATGCCGACGCTTGAAGCGTCCGATCCGGATGCTGCATGGCGGGCCGCTGCCCTTTTGCATACAATCGTGAATCTTGAGCCGCTTCCATATCGAAATGGCCTTTTTGCTGCTTTTGTGGCTGCTCAGTACATGGACCAGTCCGGCGAGGGGATCGATCCCCCTTACGGCTCTCTGTCCGATCTTGTGCGGAAGGTTCGGGATAGTCGCTTGCGCATCTATGCCGTCGCTGAGGCGTTGCGTTCCTGGCGGATCTGACGCCGCTCCGGGGCCGGCAGCGTCAGCTACGTAGCTGCCGCTCGCCCATGGCGGAGATCTCCTGACCGGCCAGCCGTACGGAGCCGGCCGTGGGCCGGTCGAGGCCGGCCGCGCACTGCAGGAACGTCGACTTCCCGGACCCGGACGGCCCCATGACGGCGGTGAGAGAGTGCGCATGCAGTCGCGCGTCGAGGTCGCGCAGGGCGTACACGGTGTTCCGACCGCGGCCGTAGGACCGGCTGACCCGGTCGAGTTCGAGGATGGCTGCCATATCGTCGATCGTACGAACATCGCAGGTCAGCGAGGGATGGGGCAGGCACCCGAGTGGGGGGTTCGGCTATCCCGAACCCTGCGGGCGGGCCGGCGGCGGCTCGCCCGCCAGGTGATAATGCACGATCGGCGCCAGCCACGGGATGATCTCCTCCACATCGTCGTAGGCCACCGCGTGAAGTGGGCGACTGCAACAGCGGACCGTGCAGGCGGGAGCCGGGCGAACCCGGCGTGCGGCCGTACTGCTACCTGGGCCTGCGCCAGGAACTCGGTGCGTAGCGTCGCAGGCCTGGGCCGGGTGGCGGGCTGAGGCCAGTTCGCTAGGGAACCAGCACGATCCGCCCCGGAACCCGCCCTCCTCCAAATGCGCATGGGCCTTTGCGACTTCCACCAGTGGGTACCGCGCAGCCACGCGGAGGGTCAGGGCACCCTCGTCCACCAAGCGGACGAGCTCGGCCAGGCGTGAGCCGTCTGCGCTCGACTCGACGGCCGCCGTCCGCACACCGCGGGCCGGATCCGGGGCAGTGCTGAGAATGTCCGGTTCACCCGGCCGCCACTGGTCCACGGCGATGAGTCGTTTGACCAGGTCCCGCAGTTGGCATGCGGTGACGGTGGCGGCGTCATCACCGGGCGCCAGACGCCGCACGTCCAGGAGCGCCGTCCACGAGCTGCGGCCTGGCTCGAGCGTGCAAACAATGGAGTAGGGCCAGCAGCCAGGGACAGGAATGTGCTGGTCCTTGCTCCGTCCACAAGTGTGACACAGGATCCGCTCTGGTGAGGTGTGGGCGGCGGGCCGCAGCCAGCAGGTCACATCCACGGCCAGGACCAGCCGGCCGTCGACGGCTCGCGGCCGACCAGTGACTTCACCGGCCCGCCTCCGCACAGCACAGTGTCGGCCAGCTCGAACAGCAATCCGAACGGGCGGTGAGGCTGGCATAGAACTCCTGCCGGAAGGATGACAGTTGGGCCAACGGCTCACGCCGGGGTATCGCGATGCAGCAGACTCATCCTCACGGTCGTCGTACTGAAGATGTGTGTTCCTTGGTCGGAGCACATGTTCAGTCGAAGGCCGTCTTGCTGTACGCAACTTCCCTGACCGAGCGATCAAGCTCGACGCAGTATTCGAGGCATCAAGTTTACGATCAAGTTAGGGCGCGTTGCGATAGTTGAGGCTGGGTTCCGGTCCGGCTTATGGGCCGGTGCTTAGCGAGGTCCAAGTCCTGTTCGTCCGTCGAGTAGTTCGCGGGCGATGTCCAGATGCCCGGCGTGACGCGCGGTCTCTTCGATGACATGCATGATGATCCCGCGCAGGTCGGCGAGTTCGTCTCCCAGCGGTTCGGGGTGACGGCCCTGTGGGGGTGCCCACAACGGCGTGCGGGCGATCACGGCATCGGAACGGCGGCACTGGTCGTCGTAGAAGGCGAAAACCACCTGCGGCTCTCGCGGTGTCGTCAGGGGGGCATGATCGTCGGACCACGACAACGGCTCGGCAGCTCCGGTGACGATCTCCTGGAACCAGTGCCTCTCGGCGTGTCCCAAGTGTTCTATGAGTCCGAGGGGCGTCCAGCCGGAGGGCAGAACCGACGTGGTCAGTGCCTGCGTGTCCAGCCCGTCAACGATGGCCAGCACGCTGGCTCGCTGTGCCGCGAGGAACGCCGACAGAGTCTTCTTTTCCGTGCCATCTGAGTCCATGGGCGCATGGTTACAGTAGCCACTGACAACCGCGGCGGCAGCCAGCCCACCACGTGACGACGGCGGGTCATAGCCACTCGTTGATGGCAGCGACGAGGACGGTCGCCTCGTATCGGACCGCCAGCTTGTCGTAGCGCCGGGCGAAAGCGCGGTTTCTCTGGAGGCGGTGATCCCGATCCCGCACTCCACCGCGTGACGCTCGCGGTAGTCGACCGGATCGAAGCGCGGTGGCCGGCCGCCGCGAGATCCGAGCTGCTGGCGGTTGCGGGCCTGGCCAGCCTTGTCGGGGATGGTGCAGGCGGCGATGCCAATCCGCGCGGCCAGCCGCACCAGCCCGATGCGGTGCCCGCGCCACAGCTGCACGACCCGCTGTTCGAGGGGCGGCGGGGTCCGCAGCGGACTGCGGTGGGGGCGGCTGGAGCGGTCGTGCATTCGCCCTTATCGTGGTTCGCCTCTGACGAGTTGGTGCGTGACGGCGGGTGAGGTGTCGTGCCAGACAGATGGCAGGATCCCGCTGTGGCGACCGTGGTGGGTCTGTCCGCGGCGCATTCCCCACGCGGCCTGGGAGCGTGCACTCATACATCAGCCCAGGGGCGCAATGAGGCCCTCGATCACGAGCGTTATCAGGGTGATGCCGAAGGGGAGCCCTAGACGAGTAAGTCCTATGTCCCGGCCCGACGATCAGGCATGAAGAGAGGGTGTTCAAGATCATGTTGTGACGCAAGACCTGAACACCCTCCTGACCGCACTGTACGTGAAGATCGACGACGAGCTGGGAGGACCGCGATGGATGGGCAGACCGCCCGTGCTGACCGACTCCGAACTGGTCTGTATCGCGGTCGCCCAGGCGATGCTTGGCTTCACCTCCGAGGCTCACTGGCTGCGCTATGCCCGCAAGCACTTGCGGGGCCTGTTTCCGTACCTGCCGCAGCAGTCCGGCTACAACAAGCGGCTGCGGGCCGCGCTCGGCCTGGTCAAACGGGTCATCCGGATGCTCGCCAAGTCGAGCGACTTCTGGCTCGACGACTGCTGGATCGTGGACTCCACCCCGGTGCCCTGTGGCATGTCCCGGCCCACGGTGAAGCGCTCGGACCTGGCGGGATGGGTGGGCTACGGCTACTGCGCCAGCCACTCGCGGTTCTACTGGGGGTTGAAGCTGTACCTGGTGTGCACGCCCGCGGGGATGCCGATCCTGTGGGCCCTGGCCGACCCGAAGATCGGCGAACGAGAAGTACTGGGCGCGATGCTCGAAGTCGACGCGGGCGTGGCGGCCGAGCACGACGGCATCCTCCTGATCTGCGACAAGGGGTTCGCGGGCCGGGACTTCGAAACGCTGCTGGGCGAGTACGGCATCACGATGCTGCGGCCGTCGCGCAAGGATGAGAAGGCCCGCTACGGCGAGCCGATGCTCAAGAAGGTCCGGCAGCTGATCGAGTCGGTCAACGACACCCTCAAGGGCCAGCTCGACCTGGAAGACCACGGCGGCCGTTCCTTCGAAGGCGTCGCTGTCCGCGTCGCCCAGCGCATCCTCGCGATGTCCGCCGCCATCTGGCACAACAACGCAACCAACGCCCCAATCACCCGGTCACTGATCGCCTACGACTCCCAATGAAGATGTCAAGCCGCCTCAGCCAGGGGTGGTGTGAGTTGGTAGCACCGTCCGTCACGCAGCAGCGCCCACAGGACATTGACCCGCCGACGCGCCAGGGCCAGTACGGCCTGGACGTGCCGCTTGCCTTCGGCGCGTTTGCGGTCGTAGAAGCGACGGGACTCCTCACAGCAGCGGATGCTGATCAGGGCCGACGTGTAGAAGACGCGTTGAAGCCCGCGGTGGTAACGGGCCGGGCGCTTCAGGTTGCCGCTGATGCGCCCGGAATCGCGGGGAGCCGGGGCCAGGCCGGCGAAGCCCGCGAGGCGGTCAGGAGTACCGAAGCGGGTCATGTCCCCGCTCGTGGCAGCCAGGAACTCAGCGCCGAGCAAGGGGCCGATCCCGGGCAGGCTGGCGATCACCTCGGCCTGGGCATGGCTGCGAAACCGTCCCTCGATGAGCTTGTCGATCTCGTCGACCTTCTCGTTGAGGGCGATCACCTCCTTCGCCAAGCTGTGCACCATCTGCGCGGCCATCGTTTCGCCGGGCAGCGCCGTGTGCTGTCGCTCGGCAGCCTCCACGGCGGCAGCGGCCAGGTCGGCGGAGCTGCGGACCTTGCGGTTGCGCAGCCAGGTCTCCAGTCGTTTGATGCCGATGCGGCGCAGAGCGGCCGGGGTCTGGTAGCCAGTCAGCAACACCAGCGGGCCGCGGTTGCCCATGTCGAGCGCACGCTCCAAAGCCGGGAATATGCCCAGGAGTTGGTCACGCAACCGGTTGACCGTGCGGGTCCGGTCAGCGACCAGATCAGCCCGGCGGGCGGTGAGGATCTTCAGCTCTGCGATGGCTTGCGCATCGGGCCGCACCGGCTCCAGGTCGCGGCGCATACGGGTCTGGTCGGCGATGATCGCCGCGTCGCGGGCATCGGTCTTTCCCTGGCCGCGGTAGCCGGCTGTTGCCCGGTTGACCGCCAGTCCGGGCAGGTAGAAGACGGGCTGGCCATGGTTGGCCAAGAGCCCCAACAGCAGGACAGCACCACCATGTGTGACGTCCACGGCCCAGGTCGTCTCATGGCCGAGGTCCAGGACGGCCGCGATCAGGGCAAGCAGCTCCGACTCGTCGTTGGCCACCCGGCGGGACAGCAGATGCCTGCCCTCCGCGTCGACCACCACGCAGTGGTGGTGGGTCTTGCCGATGTCCACCCCGGCCCATATGCGGCCCATTACCCCTCCGGCGCTCGTGCTCGTCGTGTCCGCAGACGACCTCGCCGGCAGGTCCTTACATAGCGATCTGTTCGCAAATCCCAATCAGCGGCCGAGTCGTCGCGGGGCGTGAGGCGGCCAGTCGTACGAAGCCACGGTCGGCAGACCACTGAAAGCCACACCTCACACCCCCGGATGCCCCAACCCTACGAATGGCTGGACCAAACCGATGACCAAGGTAAGGACCACTGACCGGAGATCGGACTTACTCGTCTAGGAGGAACTCGGCGACTCCTGAGGATGCGAACACCAGGCAGCCGCGGACGACAAGTCGCGCACAGATGAGGAGGGGGCGCCCGTGCAGACCAAAATGACCGCTGAGTATGCGTCGGCGAGGGTCACCGTGATTCCAGTGATCTTGCTGGTGGCAGCCGTGGAGTTCAACATTGCCAGCACGAAGTACCGGGACCAGCGGCTCCACTACACACGGGCCCTGTTGGACGCGGTATGGAAGAAGGAAGTGGAGCCGCCCCCTCCAAGCACCTGGCCGCGCCTGGCCTACCTGGCATTATTTGCCTTCTGGTACCTCATGTCGCGGCACACGTCGTCGCCGAGGCGAAGCTGATCACGTGGCTCGCCGGCACGCAGCGAGGCCCCGCCCCGGGGCTGGCGGGCTACGTGGGCACCGTGTCCATCGCCGGCTTCTCGTCCGTGATCATCGGCTTCATCATCAACGCCTGGATCAGCATGGGCCAAGAAACCAGCGAGCGGAAACGCCTGGAAGAACTGGTGCGCCGCCAATGGGCAGCACAGGCAACGCGGCCGCCGGTGGCCCAAGTCCCGCCGGATCCGGGGCCCGGGGCGTCCTCGGGTCCGTCCTCAAACGATCTGGCCTGATGGATCAGGGGCGGCCTCAGGCCGTCAAGAGCCGAGCTGCCCACGCCGCCGGGCTCGTGCTTCCACGCCTTGGCTGCGAACCCCGGCCAGCCGCAGGCCACATCCGGCTGTGTGGCCTGGATGTCCCGACGGTTGGCGGGTTAGCCGATTCCGGTGACCTGCAGGGCCGTGGTCCAGTTGTTCCCGACCATGCCCGTGTCGTGACGAGAGCAGCCCCGACCGGCGAAGGCACCGGTCGGGGCTGATGCGCGCAATGCGATGGTGAAGGGCGGTCGCCTGCGCGGCGAAAAGCTCCATGAGGCTTCAGCCGAACGTGTCTTCATGGCCGTACCACGGGAGTGGGAGGCGTGCTCGCCGGATCGAGCCCGCACGCGCCAACGCTGTGTGGGGGGCGTTTCAGCATTGCCCGCGTTCGCCGATATGACTGGACCTTGATCGCACGTCATCGATTCTCATCGATTCACAGGTCGTTGCAGTGCGGCACTCAGCGCGTGGCCTAGACATCGAGCATGTCGGTGTTGTACTGGTCGTGCCTGACCCGGAAGGCTTTCAACTCTTCGCGACTGCGCTGTGCGTACTCCGCTGCCTTCTCGAAGTACTCCTCCCTGGGAGCTCCCGGAGTGAAGAGCAGCAGCAACGACACCGGCTCGTCGCTGTCGTTCTGGAAGGCGTGGAGCCCACCGGCCGGTACGTAGAGGAAATCTCCCCTCCCTCCTGTAACCCAGCGTTCGCCGTTGTAAAGCCGGATCTCGCCAGACAGGACGTAGAAGGACTCGGAGATCGTCCGGTGGAAGTGTTCTGTAGCGCCCATGGCCTTCGGTCCCATGTCGAGCTTGTACAGGCCGAATTCGCCGTTGGTGTGCTCCTGCTTGGCCACGTAGCTGATGTCGGTGCCACTCCAACCCGTGTCGGGCTGCGGCCGCGCAGGTCGGAACAGAGCGCTGACCTGCCCGCTGTCACCGAGGTAGCGGGGCTCTGGATAAGACATCGCGCCTTCCTCTCACATCGACAGTCACTACCGCACAGGAGCGGCCTGTACATGAGGGGGGAAGCTGGGACGGGTCCTCTGTAGCCGGTGGGGTACTCGGGCACGCTGAACTCACCGTCTCCAGAGGTGATGCGGCGTGCGACTCGTGGCCGCCATTCGGGTGGCGCTGGCGTGGCTTGACCATGGCTTCACGGGCACCTTGTTGGGCTGCCGGTAGGGCACGTTGTACTCGCGGGCGATGCGTCGGGCCATCTCGGTATCCCATGGAATGTCATCGGATTTGCTCCAGGGAGAGATGATGGTGGTCGTCTTCGAGTGCGCGGTAGCTGTCCGCATGAACGGCCGCGACGAGTCCGAGGCCCGCAGAGAAGCACACCAGGCCGCCGAGCAGTACACGGTGAGGGCCAGCCGTCTCGACGACCCGACCGCTGATGCCGACGGCGACCGACACCAGCGGCATCATGGTGATCACCAGTACGGCCCTGGCCGCAGCCAGGCCCCGCATCTGCAGGTACAACGTCGGGCAGGAACGCGCCGACGACCCGAAGCCGACGGGTGAAGCGTCGGACACCGTGGTGGAGAGGCTCTTCCGCGTGCGCTGATCAGCTCAGGCGTCGTCTACCGGAGCCATCTGTGAGCTGGGCTGGGGTGCGGCCAGCAGGCTCACCGACCCGAGGTGTCGTCGTCAGGGGGTTGCTCACGCCGCGGCTTGGGCGGCGGGCCGAAGTGCACCCGGATCTTCTCAAAGCCCTTGAACGCCTCCGTGGCAGCGTAGGACCGGTAGGCGCGACGGTCACCCGCGCTGAGGTCGACCCGGTCTGTGAACGGCGACAGCAGACTCCGCGGCCACAGCCGTAGCAGCCGGACCGCCCCGACCTCGGCAGCTGCGATAAAGATGAGTGCCCCCACATACAGCCAAGCGAGCAGCCCCAGGACGATGCCGAACATGCCGTAGGTGGCTGTGGCCCCGCGCAGTACATGGCGGACGTAATAGGTGCCCACCCACTGCAGCCCCTGCCATGCGCAGGCAGCGCCGAGCGCGATGACGACGAGCCCGCGCAGCGGCAGCGCCCGATACGTCAGCAAACGGTAGCTCGTAACGAGCAGACCGGTGTTGAGGCACACGGACGCCGCCGTGGCGGCGATCCAGACCCCGCCCTGCAGCGGTACGCCGAACAGGTACGTTTGCGAGGCCGCCACGGACAGGAGGGTGAATGCGCACAGGCCGAGCGCCAGGAGCAGCAGGAACAGCAGTCCCCGGAGCCGTGAGCGGAACGGGTCCGGCCGGGCGTGCCGGGGCACTGCCCAGATCTTGTTGAGGGCGTACTGCGCTGCCTGGGCCACGCCTAGAGAGCCGTAGAGGCTGCCCGCGATGCCCGCGGCGAGCGCGGCTCCGCTGCCGTGGAAGGAGTGGATGTTGCCTACGATCTGGTCGCCGATGACGGGGAACTTGCTCAGTGCCGAGTTCAGGACTTCGTGGCGCAGGGCGGGGTCGTTGCTGAGGAGGCTGCTCAGGACGGCTACGAGGATGAGGAGGAGCGGGAAGAGGGACAGGAACCCGTAGTAGGTGAGGAGGGCCGCAAGGTACAGCGCCTGGTCGTCGTAGAACTTGTACAGCACGGCGAGCGGCAGACCCACCCAGCGGTGACTTCTCTGATAACGGTCCACCCGCTCGTGGAGTCTCATGGCTCGCGCCTGCCCCGAGTCCCCAGGCGTGCGTTGTGCCAGGCGATGGCGCGCCTGATCTCTGGTACGTGCAGCCCGGTCCGGCACCCCAGCTCCTCGATGGTGAGAACGGGCGGGCCGGTGGTCAGAGCGCGAGTGATCTTCGCCGCCCACAGTTCCTCGTCTGCGAACGGGCGGTACCGGTAGATCTCCTGCATGATCGCGAAGTGTGGCTCGCTGCATGCCGTGATCAGCCGGAGGCCGTCGAACCAGTCGTTGCTGGCGTTCACGGAGGACGAGTCGGGCACGTAGCCGCGCACAGCCTCGCTCTCGGCGAAGGTGCCCGCGCACAGGTCGCACAGTTCCAGACGGGTCTTCTCCGTCTTTCCGCTCTTCGTCTTCCACATCTTCATCGAGAGCCTCGCCGAGAAACGTCCTGGATACTGCCCTGACCGTCGAGTGCATACCCCTAGCGTGCCTAGGGGTTTCCTTTTACCCCGGCGTGGAAACGAGCCGTCAACGGAATCTCGAGGGCAGGTCCGAAGGCGGGCTTACATCCGTCCTCGGTGGAGCTCCAGGCGCTCCGCAAGGCCGTCAGCCCGCCCCAGCTGCGCCTGCTGGGCGCCGAGGTCAAGCTCACCCAGATCTACGCCCCGACCCGGCCCCACCGATGGGTCTATCGTGCTTCGGCTCACAGGGCATCGTGTGTCCGTGCACACCTCGATGGGTGATCCGCCAAGACCTCTGGCGACGTGCCGGCTTTACTTGCCGCCGCCCGCCGGGCGGCGGTAGAAGCCGTACCACCAGGTCAGTGCCAGCTCGCGGGCGAACGCGGCGTCGCCGGCGGGATCCCCGGCGGTGACGTGGTCGACGAGGGCCCGCTCGCCGCCCATGACGATCACCCGAGTTGCACTCACCGGGTCCAGGTCGGCCGGGGTACGGCCCGCGTCCTGCTCGGCGCGAAGCACCGCGATCGTCCAGTCCGTGAACTGGTTGAGTTCCGCACTCCAGAAGTCACGCACGGTCACGTCGTAAGTGGCGACCTCAGCGAGCGCTCGCCTTACGGCGGCGTGTTTCCGATAGACCTTTACCACTTGCAGGAAGGCGTCTGCGAGACGTTCGACTCCGTCCGACGGGGACCATGCCGAGGTGACGTCGAAGGAGGAGGTCATGAGTTCGGTGGCCAGGCGGATGAGAAGGTCGACCTTGTCGCGGAAGTGGCTGTAGAAGGTCGAGCGGGCGACGCCGGCCTCGGTGCAGATGTGCTGCACGCCGAGCTCGGTGAAGTTCGCGCCGTCGATCAGGAGACGCTGCGTCGCGGCCAGGATGTCCGCCTCGGCCGAGGTCGGGCGGCCGACCTTCGCGGTGCGTCGTCGGGTGATCGAAGGCATGTCCGGTTTCCTAGGGTCCTCGCTTGCGGCGCACGTCACACTACACCTTGCCCGGACACCGTGTAGCGTAATTTCCGGACACGATGTCCGGACGTAGCGACCGGAAAGATGTGGGATGCCGGGTCGCCTGCCGGTGGACCGGGCGTATCTGCAAACAAGGAGTAGCTGGTGAAATATCGTCTGCTGGGACGTACCGGGGTCTGGGTCTCCGAGATCTCCCTGGGCGCGATGACGTTCGGCGGCAAGGAGCACCCGGTGTACCGCACCCATGGGGCACTCGGGCAGGAGGAAGTGGATCGGATCGTCGGCACGGCCCTCGACGCCGGGATCAACTTCATCGACACGGCCGACGTCTACGCCGACGGCGAGAGCGAAGAGCTGCTCGGCCGGGCGATCGCGCAGCACCGGCGGGAGGTGGTGCTCGCCACCAAACTGATGGCTCCGGTCGGGCCGGGACCCAACGACCAGGGGCTCTCCCGTCTGCACGTGATGCGGGCCCTGGAGGACAGCCTGCGCCGACTGAAGACCGACTACATCGATCTCTACCAGATCCACAACTACGACCACATGACGCCGATCGAGGAGACACTCAGCGCGCTCGACGACGCAGTAAAGCAGGGCAAGGTCCGCTACATCGGCTGTTCCAACCTCGCCGCCTGGCAGATCAGCAAGGCGTTGGGCATCTCCGCGCTGCACAATCAAGCGAAGTTTGTCGCCAATCAGACGCACTACTCGCTGCTGTCGCGCGACGCCGAACGTGACCTTGTGCCCATGGCCGAGGACGCCGGGCTGAGCCTGACGGTCTGGCAACCACTCGTCGGCGGATTCCTCACCGGCAAGTTCGATCGCGACGGGGTGAGCACAGAACAAGACTCCCGCCGGGCCCGGAACGGCTTCGACTTCGTTCCCTTCGACGAGGAGAAGGGCTTCACCGTGCTCGCCGCGCTGCGGACGGTCGCCGCTCGGCACGAGGTGAGCCCCGCCCGGGTCGCCATCGCCTGGCTGCTCGCCCAGCGCGCCGTCACCAGCGTCATCGTCGGCGCCCGCAAACTGGAACAGCTCACCGACAACATCGCCGCCAGCGACCTCATCCTCACCGAGCAGGATCTCACCGAACTCGACGAGGTCAGCCGACCGCCGATCGCCTACCCGAACTGGATTCAGGAGCAGTTCGCTCCGACACGGATCCCGGCCGGCAACCTGGCCTGATCACGACGCCGACCATCCAGCCCAGTGGCTGATCGGTTTGGCGCTCCGGCCGGGTTGGACCGGGACAGAAGTGGAGGCCCGAGGCGGCGACCAGACCGCACGCGTTGAGCGGGACGAGCTGTCTGACTGTTGCGCCGGCGATTGCTTCCACTCTCGCCACACGGGCTCACTCACCCCCGCCGGGAGTGACGTTTCCCGGTTCCACACCCGACCCACTACCAGGCCGAATCTTCCACCGCAGGGGTCGCCGTCCGGTCGCGGGTGATGCGCAAGCGGGTGCCTGAGGCGGCCCTCGCGGGTGGGTAGTGC
The DNA here is from genome assembly GCF_036320405.1 of Streptomyces sp. WAC07094. Classification (NCBI taxonomy): domain Bacteria; kingdom Bacillati; phylum Actinomycetota; class Actinomycetes; order Kitasatosporales; family Streptomycetaceae; genus Streptomyces; species Streptomyces sp. WAC07094. The sequence goes on along the minus strand of NZ_JAVMJZ010000002.1, from coordinate 237,080 downwards.
CGGGGGCGGCGTCCGTGGCATGAGGGTCGCCCCCGGGGTCGCCTCAGGCGGACGAGCCGTCCGGTCGACGCTCACCGGGCATCTCGTCCCACACGGCAGCGTCCAGAAGGATCCGCGCCTGGTCACGCGCATGGCCGATAGGGTCGGGGAAGATGGCCAGTCCGTGTGCGACCAGCGCGCCCTCGTGGAGCAGCATGAGCGTGCGGGCGAGCTGTTCGGAATCCGTCGTCACGGCCTTTGAGGTGAGGTCGGCGAACAGGCGCAGCATCCACTGCTTCTGCCCAGCGATAACCGGATGGGCAGGGTGGGAGGGATCGCTGATCTCGGCGTGGGCGTTGACCATGCTGCAGCCTTTGGAGCTGTGCTCCTGCGCCCACGACCGGGACGACTCGAAGACGCACAGAATGCGGTCCCGGGGTGTGGTCCCTGCGGCCTCGAGTCGTGTGGCCAGGAAGTCTCTCCATCGCTCGTCGCGATCGGCGAGGTACTCGACGACGAGCTGGTCCTTGGAGCCGAACCGGTCGTAGAGGGTCTTCTTCGTGACGCCGGCCTCGGCGGCGATGAGGTCCACCCCGACGGCGTGAATGCCGCGCTCGTAGAAGAGCCGCTCTGCAGCCTCTAGGACCCGGCGTGCGCCAGGGGTCATTACGATCCGCCGCACTTCTTCGGAACCACCCATGCCGCCCACTATACAGATCTGTATAGTGACCATGAAGTATACCGATCTGTATACCTCCTGGAGGTGGCATGAATCTCCTGCTCTCCCTCGCCTTCGTACTCTGCTGGAGCTCGGGGTTCATCGGCGCCAAGCTCGGCGCGGGCAGCGCACCTGCGACCACGATCCTGATGTGGCGCTTCCTGCCCCTGATCGTCCTTCTGCTCGCCTTCTCCGCCACCCGAGCAAGTACGCTCACTCGTCAACTGACTTGGCGCGTCGTGGGCCGCCAGAGCCTGATCGGGCTGCTCTCCCAGAGCGGCTATCTCCTCACCGTCTACTACGCCATCCAACTCGGTGTCCCCAGCGGCACCACCGCCCTGATCGACGGCGTCCAGCCCTTGGTCGTCGGCGCCCTCGCCGGACCGTTGCTGCGCCAGCCCGTCACGCCCCGGCAGTGGCTCGGTCTGTGCCTGGGGGCCGCAAGTGTCGCCACGGTCACCACAGCCGATGTATCAGCCGGTACGGCGAAGACATGGTGGGCGTACCTCATACCGTTCCTCGGTATGTTCTCGCTGGCCGCAGCGACTTTCCTGGGAAACCGGCCGAGCACGCCGGTCGCCGCGTCGACGTCCATGACCATTCACAGCCTCACCAGCGCCGTCCTCTTCACGGCCCTGGCCGTGGGCACCGGAACCATGGCACCGCCCGCCGGCGTCACTTTCTGGGTCGCCGTCATTTGGCTCGTCGCGCTCCCTACCTTCGGCGGGTACGGGCTGTACTGGCTCATCCTGAAGCGGTCCGGCATCACCAAGGTCAACGCGCTCATGTTCCTGATGGCCCCCGTCACCGTGATCTGGGGAGTCCTCATGTTCGGTGAGCCGCTCAGCCTCCAGACAGTCCTCGGACTCGCCGTCGCCCTCACGGCGGTTGCCGTGGTGCACCGCGGTGGGCATGCCTCCGACCGAACGGCGGAAACCGCCAAGGCGGCACGGGAGGAGCCCTTCCCGTCGCCCTGCGGATGCGCCCGTTCTCAGGTGCCGTAGCCACTCTCCATTTTGCGGGGTGCCGGACAGGCTGAGCAGCCCCGCGCCGAACGCGGTCTGTTGCGAAGTGTCCACGTCGGACACCGGCATGGTCACCCCATTGGCCTGCCCGGCCATCGCGCCTGTACAGCCGTTCGCCGACGGTCAGCCCGTGCAGCGGGTTGATGGCGGGCCAGTTGCGACCGATGAAGGACCTGGCCAGACCGGCGCCAAGACCCAGCGCCGCTGCCGTCCGCCCCACCGCGCGAGAAGCTGCCCCCGCCCACCGACGCTCTCACGACCGAGACGCCCTCCGGCCTCGTACACCCCACCGCCGACCTCCGGCGCACTGACGTGAGCTGCGCGGATCCGTCACTGACTGCAGTGATCACTCGGGAAAGGTTCGAACTGCCTGGCTCCGACCTCTATGACATGGCACTGCACACTCGCGACGTGGCCACGTCATCACGAACAGACCGTGACATGGTCCGGCCGGGAAGTGCCCATCGACCCCAAGCAGTCCCCAGCCTTCCACTTCGACGCCGATCAGTACGACACGAACTGACCCACGCACTCACAAACCGGCAGCGACTGGCCTGGAGAAGCCATCAACACAGGTCGCACGGCCCCCTGCGCGCCATTGACCGGTCCGGCAGCACCGGCACCGGGTGCGACAGTCTGGCAGTGAGTGCCGCGGCGCGGCCGTCCGGCAGTGGGTGCGGCGGTGCCGCGGTCCGGCAGTGGGTGCGGCGGCATCATGTAACGGGTTCGCTGCAGCCCCAAGGACCGTTGGGGGTTGGGGCCGGATCCGGGGCGTAGCGTGCCCGCTCGTGGATGAACTGATCTTCAGAGCGAAAGACCGGCACCGCCCGCCCTGGCGGCACATCGTGCCCGTGCTTCTCATATGCGTGCTTCAAGGGGTCTTCTTCTTCCGCGACGCCGACATGGTGACCGCCTCCTGCGTGTCCGGCACGCTCCTCATGCTCTGGGGCGTGAGCTTCTTCCTCGTACGCCGCAGTGGGACCACGGTCGGCGCCGACGGCATCACCATCAGCTGGGGCATGGGATGTGGCCGCACCCACCCCTGGAACCAGATCCGATGGATCGACGTACGCGAGACCCGGACCAACTCTGGGACCGTACGCACCGCCCGGATCACCCTCACCGGCGGGCAGCGCCGCTCACTACCCGCACTCAGCCACAGCAACCTCTACCCCCTCCCCGACTTCGACACCGACGTCCAACAAGTCATCAACCGGTGGGAACTGAGCACCGATCCGACGATGCGTTTCCAGCCCCCGAAGCGGCCCCGGGACCGGATCACACCGGAGGCACTCGGCGTCATCCTCGGACTCGTCATCACCGCCGTCATCGTGCTCGTCGTCCTGGCACAGAACTAGGGGTTCTCATCCGGATCAGCCCCGGCAGTACAACAGCAGGGCCGATCCCCGGAGACGACAACTGTGCCCAGTACGGAGGGCCACGGAAGTAGTGGCACATCAACAAGCGGTGAGAACACAAGAGTTCCGCGACGAGGACGCATCCCAGCTCCGGACACTCAGCGCAACAGTCACCGTGCCGCTTCGGCATCGCTCCCTCACCCGCACAAAACCCCAGACGGAACGTCGCCGAACTCGAAGGCCCCGACCCGTCCCGGGTACGCCTCGAGACAAAACTCAGAGCCACCTGACCAGCAACCGGTCTGCCGCCACCCCTCCACAATGATCCCCTGCGCATTCCCAGCGCCCAGCCGAACCGGAACAATCGCCATCCAGCGAACACCCCACACCGACAGCCGCGCCCGGGCCAGGGGCCACCGCCCAGAGAATGAACAGGACCACCCCGACACCCTCTACCAACAGCAGCACAAGCAGCACATACCCGACCCCAAAACCCCACCACACCCACCGAACCCCATCCAGTGCCACCCACGCCGCTCGTCCTCCATGCCCTGGCCCCCGTCATCGCGAAGGCGATCGGTCCCCACGACAAGACAGCCACCCGTCTGGTCACCGAGGCCGGGGGAACCTGCATCCGTACCTCTCGCTCTGGCACCGCGATCACGCCGGGGACGGCTGCCCCGTCTCCGGATTCGCTGCCGACCTGGGGCGCGAACCCGAGCAGGCCGCCCGCTCCCAGCACGCCTACTTCAACGGGGTATGCAACCGCGCCGCCCGGCTGGCCACCGGCGACGACGACGGCGTGGCCCAGCTCTGCACCATGGTCGGTGCCCTCGTGCTTGCCCGAGCCACCCGGGGCAACCCGATCTCCGAAGAACTGCTGCAGGCCGCGCGCACGGCTCTCACCCAGAGCGGGCAGTTGGCACCGCAACGCCGCACAAACTGACCGGGGGCCCGTCGGTCACCTAGAGGTACCGCGCCCGCATCCTGGCGGCGCCTCCCCACTCCCATCCCATGATCTGGTCGATCACGCTGAGCGCCGCGAGCCTCGAGCCTCACTTTGTGCGGGTCACTTGATGCGTCGGGCGATCGGCGGGGTGTTGTCGCGGCCATTGCCCGGCCGGGTGGTCACCGTGCCGTCATCAGCTCCGGTGCGTTGTGGGCGCGACGGTAGGCCAGGGGTGACAGGCCCAGGTGCGTGTGGAAGTGCTTGCGCAGTGCGACGGGGTCGCCGAAGCCGCAGGCGGTGGCGATCCGCGCGACGGTGAGGTCGGTTGACTCCAGCAGCAGGCGCGCGTGGGCCAGCCGCCGCTGCGCCAGCCACTTCAGCGGGCTGCTGCCCACCTCGCTGCGGAACCGCCGGGTAAAGGTGCGCACGCTCATGTGCGCGTGCCGGGCCATGTCCTCCAGTGTGATCGGCTCGGCGAGCCGGTCCAGCGCCCACTGCCGGGTCGCCGAAGTGGAACGGTCGGTGTCCTGCGGAACCGGGTGCTCGATGAACTGCGCCTGCCCGCCCTCGCGCCACGGCGCCACCACGCAGCGGCGCGCGGCGGCCGAGGCCACCGCCGCCCCGTGGTCCAGACGGACCAGGTGCAGGCACAGGTCGATGCCTGCCGCTCCCCCGGCGGACGTCAGGATGCGTCCGTTGTCGACGAACAGGACGTCCGGATCGACGTCGACGTCGGGGAACAGCCGCGCCAGCGCGTCACACAGCGCCCAGTGCGTGGTGGCCCGCCGACCGTCCAGCAGACCGGCCGCCGCAAGCAGGAAGGCCGACGTACACAGGCTGACGATGCGGGTCCGCGGTCCTATTCGCTCCAGCGCCGCAGCGAGTTCCTCGGGGAGCGTGCCGGTCGCGAGCAGGCGTTCGCCGGGCTCCTGCGTGGCCAGAACCACGGTGTCCGCCGTCTCCAGAGCCGACTCGTCGTGGTCGACGACGATCCGGTAGTCCTCGTGCGTGCGTACCGGCCGGCCGCCGAGGGAGCAGGTGACGACGGAGTACAGACGAGTCCCGTCCGGTTCACAGGCCTCGTTGAACACCCGCGCCGGGACGCCCAGATCCAGCGGCAGCACTCCGTCGAGGGCGAGAACGGCAACACGATGCGGCATGGCCCGAATAGTACGACAGGTGGCTCTCCGGCCACTCACCCGCCTCCGCGAGCACACGCCACTGTTTCTTTTGCCGGACCGAGGTCCGGCAAAAGAAACAGTGAGACGGACATGAGCGAGGACAAAATGAGTGAGCACACCATGCGGGCTGTCACCGTCACGGAGTTCGGCGGACCGCAGGTGCTGACCGCCGAGGAGGTCGTGCGCCCCGAGCCGCTGCCGACCGAGGTGCTGGTGCGCGTGCACGCCGCCGGCGTCAATCCGGTGGACTGGAAGACCCGCGAAGGTCAGGGCATGGCGGGACTGCAGACGTTCCCGCTGATCCTGGGCTGGGACATCTCCGGCGTCGTCGAGGAGGTCGGCTTCGGCGTCACCACCCTCGCGCCCGGCGACGAGGTGTACGGCATGCCGTGGTTCCCGCGCGCCGCCGGCGGCTACGCCGAGTACGTGACCGCCCCGGCCCGCCAATGGGCCCGCAAGCCGGCCACCCTTGACCACGTGCACGCGGCCGCCGTGCCGCTGGCGGCACTGACCGCCTGGCAGACCGTGGTCGACACCGCCCACGTGCAGGCCGGCCAGCGCGTCCTGATCACGGCCGCCGCCGGCGGGGTGGGCCACTTCGCGGTTCAGTTCGCCCGGCACCTGGGCGCCCACGTGATCGCCACCGCCAGCGCAGCACGCCACCCCTGGCTCAGGGAGCTCGGCGCCGACGAGACCATCGACTACACCACCACCCGCTTCGAGGAGGCCACCAAGGACGTCGACGTCGTCATCGACCTGGTGGGCGACGCCCACGACCAGACCAGCACCCGCTCGCTCAAGGTCCTGCGCCCGGACGGCCTGCTGGTCGCCGTCCCGGCCGGTGTCTCCCCGGAACTGGCCCAGGCCGCCGAAGCGGCAGGCGTGCGGGTCACCCCGTACCTGGTCGAGCCTGACGGCGCGGGGCTGACCACGATCGCAGCCCTGATCGACGCCGGCGAGGTCGCCGTCGAGGTGGAGGAAACCTTCCCGCTGGAAGAGGCCGGCGCGGCCCACACCCGCGTCGAGGCCGGACGCACCCGCGGCAAGGTCGTCCTCACCGTCGCCGACTGACCACTTGCGCCAGCAGTTGGAAGCAGCGCCACGTACTACGAGATCCGCCGCTACCAAGCCGCCCGGACGTCGCGAGGAGTGGGTGCGTTACATGCAAGACCGTGGTCATCCCGTTTCAGGCCTCGCTGGACATGGACCGGACCGCTGACCGCTCACCCGCTCCGTCCGCCGCGGCTGCCCCCATTTTTTGCCCGTGCGGCCGAGGGGGCGCCGCGGCAGGAACGCCAAAGGCCCGGCGCCACGTGTGTGGTGCCGGGCTTCCGCTGGAACGGGGAGGTTAGGGCGTCATCCTCGTCGTCTCCTACCCCGACAAAGACGCCCGGGCCGCCAGGTGCTGATCCGCCCCGGCGGGCAGGCACGGGCGGGCGCTGACCGAGGCGGCCGGTGGTGGCCGAAGCCGACCCGGACTGGTGCAAAAGGTCCTCGATGTGCCCGTGGCGTCTGCCCCCAGGAGGGTGGTCAATCGCCGGCCGCCGCTGCCTACCGGGTGCGCTCCGTGCGGTCGTCGTACTCGCCGCGTGCGGTGATGACTTCCTCGATGTGCTGCACCGACCACTCCGTGAGCGCCTTCAGTGGTTCCCGCAGCGTCTGGCCGAGGGCGGTCAGTTCGTACTCCACGTGCGGCGGCACCTCGGGGTAGACGGTCCGGGTGACCAGCCCGTCGCGTTCGAGGGTGCGCAGCGTCTGAGTGAGCATCTTCTCGCTCACGCCCGCCAATGCCTGGCGGAGCCGGCTGAAGCGGGAGGCCCCGTTCCGGCCCAGCTCGCCCAGCACGAGGACCGCCCACTTGCTGCCGATCTGGTCGAGCAGGTCCCGCGACGGGCAGCCGCGCTCGTACGGATCGAATGACGATATGGGCCCAGTCACGTTCCCGACAGCCGCCATACGTCTCACCTCTATGCTTTCGTTCGGGTAAGTACCCTACCAAAAAGTTGCTACTTCCCGACAGAGAGTGTGCAGGCCACCCTGAATTCCAGCCCGCCGCGGACGAACCGCGACAGGGGCGCGAGGAACGCGCGGAAGGAAGGAATGACCATCATGTCGATCGTCGTCACCGGAGCCACCGGCCAGCTGGGCCGGCTCACCGTCGAGGCGCTGCTGCGGCGTGGGATCCCGGCCGCGGACATCATCGCGACCGGCCGGGACACGCCCGGATCAAGGACCTGGCCGACCGAGGCGTCACGGCACGCCGCGCCGACTTCGCGGACACCGACAGCCTGACCGAGGCCTTCGCGGGGGCGGACAGACTGCTGCTGATCTCCGCCTCGGTCCCCGTGGACGAACGGGTCGCCCATCACCGCCGCGTGATAGACGCCGCGGTGGCCGCGGGCGTGTCGCTGGTGGCGTACACGAGCACGACGCACGCGGACACGGCCACCACCATCATCGGCGCCACGCACGGCGAGACCGAGGAGTACCTGCGGGATGGCGGAATCCCCAGCGTGCTGCTGCGCAACGGCTGGTACCTGGAGAACTACACCAGCCAACTGCCGCAGATCCTGCACAACGGCGCCGTCGTCGGCGCCGCGGAACCGGGAGGTCGGCGTAGGCAATCAGTTTCCCGGCCACAGCGGAGATCGCGGCGGCGAGCTCGGTGAGCGTGAAGGATTCGTCGCCGCCGAGCTCGTACACGGCGCCGGTGTGGCCTTCGGTGGTGAGGACGACCGCCGCTGCCTCGGCGTAGTCGGCGCGGGACGCGGCACTGATCCGCCCCTGCGGAGTTCGCTCAGGTACTGGCCGCCGCTGGCCTCCCCGCCGAGCTGGCCGAGGTCCTCGCCGACGCCGACCTCGCCGACCTCGGCATGAGCCGCGGCGAGATGTACACCGATTCCGGCGACCTGCGCCGCCTGATCGGCCGCCGGCCCGTGACCCTGGCCGAGGCACTCGCCCTCGCGCCGCATTGACCCAGGGCCCGGGACGTTGCGAGGTGGCGGAAGCGGTGCCGCAGCGCGGCGTCCTCATCGAGCTCCCCTGTCACCGCCGACGTCGGCCGTGTTCCCGACCCGCCCGCGCCAGTGACACCCCGAGCCCGTAAGGCTGCGTGCCGGCGCACCGCCTGGGACCTGCCGACAGCGCTCGTCGGACTTGCGGCGGTCGGTTGGGCCTTTGCGTGGCAGTCCTCAGCCGAGCGGTTCGGCCGGCAGATCATCGATCAGATGGCAGCGGATCTCGGGGAACGACGCCGCGATCGCCTCCCGCATCGATGAAAGGGCCTGAGGATCGACGCCCTGGCACCGCTCGCGGGCCGAGGCATCCGGCCAGCGTGCGTACGCGACCCAGGTACCGTCATCGGCCCGGTGCAGGCGCGATCCATAACTGCCGCACCGGCTGTGGATCTCCTGCGTCATCCGGTGTCAGCTGGACGCGAACTGCTCCTCCACGCCCGGATGCAGCCGCCACCGGTAGATGAGCGCGAACATGCCCCGACCTCACCTCTCCCCCGACGGCTGCCCATTTCCTTGATCAGAACCGAACCGTACCGCGGGCACCGACGCCTTGGGCCGGTGGCCAGCCCGCCGACGGCGATCTCGCTTCGCCACCGCGAAAAGCCCCCCGGGCACGGGGCGTGCCCGGCCCGCGCGCCCCCGAGAGTGAGCGCGCAGCGGCCCCCGGGTGACTGGGGCGGCGTGGCCGGAGGGATGCGCCGCTGAGCCTGCATCCTCTCACCGTCGGTGGAAGCGGCCGCCTCTGCGCGCCCTACCCGTGGGAGTTACATGCCGCTCTAACCGCCTAACAGGGGGCAAAGCCTGATTGTCGACGCGCGCACGAGGGCGGCGAGATGCCGCCCCGTGCGCGTCCGTCAACGGCGGGCCTGGATCTTCAGTTCTCCGCGGGTCTGAACGCGGATGTGGTCACTGGCGAGCATGGCGTGGGGGAAGCCGAGGTCGATCGCACTGACCTCGTCCAGGCGTGCCATCTGCGACCGGGTTAGGTCGACGTCGAGGGCTCCCAGGTTCTCCTGCAGCTGTTCGACAGTTCGCGCGCCGATGATGGGCGCGGTCACCCCTGGGTTGTGCAAGGTCCAGGCCAGTCCGACCTGTGCCGGGGTCCGGCCCAGTTCCGCCGCGACCTCCTTGACGACGTCCACGATGGCGAGGTTGCGCTCGGTCACTCCGCCCAGGGCCAGGTTGAAGCTCTTGCGGGCGCTCTCACTCTGGTCGGACGTTGGTGCAGTCAAGTCCTGGCGGCTGTACTTGCCGGTGAGGACGCCACCCGCCAAGGGGGACCACAGCACGGTTCCCAGTCCCAGCTCCTGGGCCATCGGCAGAAGGTCACGCTCCCCGGTGCGTTCCACCAGGTTGTACTCCAGCTGTAGCGCCGTCAGTGGCGACCAGCCGCGCAGGTCGGCGATCGTCTGCATGCGTGAGATCTGCCAGGCCGGGGTGTTGGAGATGGCGACGTAGAGGATCTTGCCCTGGCGCACCAGGTCGTCCAGGCCGCGCAGGATCTCCTCCACGGGAGTGGTGGAGTCCCATACGTGCAGGTAGAGCAGGTCGATGTAGTCGGTGTTCAGCTGCCGCAGGCTGGTTTCGACCGCGCCGAACAGACTCTTTCGGCTGGCGCCACCGGAGTTGGGGTCATCGGGCCGGCGCAGCGTCGTGTATTTGGTCGCCAGGACCAGACTGTCGCGCCGGTTACGGGCGAACTCGCCGAGCATGCGCTCGGAGGTGCCGTTGGTATAGGTGACCGCGGTGTCGATGAAGTTCCCACCCCGCTCGACGTAGAGGTCGAACAGTTTCCGCGCGTCGTCCTGCTCCGCGCCCCAGCCCCAGTCGTTGCCGAAGGTGGCCGCGCCGAGCGCGAGTGGTGAGACCCGCAGGCCGGAACGTCCCAGCTGCCGGTAGGTGTCGAGCGTGAGCGCCATCGTATTCTCCTGTGAAGTGTGGTTCCCGGCGTGTGTTGCGTGCGGGCCGGTCGTGGGCCCGTGGGTGCTCATCCGGCTCCGAGCCCGTAGCCGCCGGCCACGGCGACGTCCTGGCCGGTGATATAGCTGGCGGCGCCCGAGGCGAGGAAGGCGACTGCTTCCGCGACGTCCTGGCTGGATCCGAAGCGCTCGAAAGGGATCTTCGCGCGCATGGCATCCCGGCCGCTCTGGGGCACTCCCAACTTGTCGAACAGTGGGGTGTCGGTGGCCCCGGGGCTCACGGCGTTGACGCGAATCCTGCGCGGAGCCAGTTCGAGCGCGAGCGAGGGCAGCATCGCCAGCAGAGCGCCGCGTGTCGCCGCCCCCACTGTGGCGCCAGGGCTGCCGCGACGGGCTCCGATGCCCACGGTCAGGACGATCGAGCTGCCGTCGTTCATGAGGGGAAGAGCTTTTTGGAGGGTGAAGTACTGGCCCTTGAAGTTGAGGTCGGCGTGCTCGTCGAACGATTCCTCCGTCACATCGGCCACCGGTGCCGGGCGGAATATCCCGGCGTTGAGGAAGAGCAGGTCCAGTGACCCGAACCGCGCCGACACCGTTGACATCAGAGCGTCGGTGTCGGAGAGCACCCGCGCATCGGATCGGACGACGAGCACATCGTCGGGGAGCTCGGACCGTGCCCGTGCGAGGGAATCAGGATTCTGTCCGGTGACCGCGACCTGGTAGTCACGGGCATGCAGCAGCTCGGCCGTCGCTCTGCCGATCCCGGTCGTTCCCCCGGTGATGAGCGCTGTAGGCATGGCAAACCTTTCGTCGCTGAAGCATGGGCGAGACGACTCCACAAACGGGGAACTCCCCGGTTGTCTCCACCGTACACTGAACCGGGGACATCCCCGATTCGTTCCCGAGCCTCATCCGACACTCACGATCGCGAAGGTCATGACACCTCCACGCAGCACCCTGCGCGCCGACGCGCAACGCAACCGCGAGCAGCTGATCGCCACGGCCGCCGAAGCCTTCGCATCCGGAAGCGCGATCTCTCTGGATGCGATCGCCAAGCGTGCCGGAGTGGGGAACGCCACCCTGTACCGGCACTTCCCCACCCGAGAGGATCTGGTCGAAGAGGTCTACCGGGACCAGATCCGCCCCTTGCGCGAAGACGCGCGCACCCTGCTGGCCACCGAGCCACCCGCACAGGCCCTCCACGCGTGGATGCTCCGATTCGCCGACTGGGCCGGCGAACGACGCGGCATCTGCGAGGCCCTGGTCGCCATGAGCGCTTCCGGCCGCTTCGGCACCGGACCGGTCTGTGACGAGGTCCAGCAGGTCCTGGGAATGGTGCTCAAGGCCGGCGCCACAGCGGGAGAACTGCGCAGCGACATCGCCCCGGCCGACGTAGGAGGCATCCTCGCCGGTTTGCTTTCCGTAGCCGGCGCACCCGAGCAGCGCCCCCAACTCAACCGCATGCTGGACGTCGTCGTCGACGGACTCAGGCCCTGCTAAGCGACGCCGGCGGTTCGGCGAGGCGTCGGCCCATGCCGGACGACATGGCTGCCGCCGCGGCGGTCGTGGTACCCCAGACCTTGGTGGGGACCCACGGGATGGTCGCCTACGTTCGGCTCGTTCCCCGCCTCGCGACGACGCCCGAAACGGTTCGTCAGGTGCTCCTGCCGTCCTGGCCGCTCAAGGGCCTGGCCGTCCTCCTGGGGCGGAGGCCTGATTTGCCCGGATCATTCGACGCAGGCCGCTCCGCCTCCTTGGCGTGTTCGGCACATCATGGCTGACAGTCCGCCTCACCGGCGCGCACCTCAATCCGCTGCTCGCCTGGCCCGACATCGCCGGAATCGGCGTACTGACCGGGACCGGCTTCACCGTCTGCCTGATCTTCGCGGACCTCTCCTACGACAACACCGCCCACCTCACCCAGGCCAAGAGCGCCGCCCTCCTCCCCTCTGCCTCCGCCTCACTCGTGGCCGCACTGATCCTAAGCCGCCGCAACACCCTCCACCGCCGCCTACGACAACAGACGGCACAACCCAGGTGAGCACGCCGACCCGGACGATCAGCCGCCCACCGAAGCGGACGGCACATGAGATTGTCAGCGACCCGTAATAGCGTTCCCGCAACGTCCGGCCGGTCCTTCCACGCCCCAGGAGCCACGATGCCCGCGAGAGCGCTGACCGGGAGGGCCGGTCACCTGCGGCCGCATGAGGCCGACAAGACCCGCCGGCACCGAGGACGGTCAACCGGGCCCGTGGCGACTGCTGTTGCCGATGGCGCGGCGCGACTTCTCTCAACTGCCGAGCCCGTGGAGGCGGTAGCGCGAATCGTCGTCCAGGCCACGATGGAGCAGTCGGCGACCGAGTGGCCGACTGCCCGCCAGGACATCGTGACGCATGAACGCGTACCCATCGTGAAGGTATTGGACACGCCCGGTCCGCAACGTATGGCCGAGCCCGGCGGCCCGGTGATCGCTGCGGCCCGGCGCGCGCCACAATGAGCTCATGCCCACGCTCTTCACCAAGATCATCAACGGTGAGCTGCCCGGCCGGTTCGTGTGGACCGACGACCGGGCTGTCGCCTTCCTGACCATCGCGCCACTGACCATGGGACACACTCTCGTCGTCCCGCGGGAGGAAGTCGACGACTGGACCACGATCGAACCCGACCTGATGGGCCATCTCATGACCATCGGGGCCCAGATCGGTGCCGCCCAGCGGCGCGCCTTCGACGCCCCACGGGCCGGTCTGGTGGTGGCCGGCTTCGAAGTCCCGCACTGCCACCTGCACGTCTTCCCCGCCTGGGGACTGGAGGACTTCGACTTCCGCCGCGCGAACAGCGACGTACCGGCCACGGAACTCGACGAAGCCCAATCACGCATCATCGCCGCCCTCGACTGAGTCGGCCCGGCCGGGCGGGCGCCGAGCCCGCCCGGTGCGTGCGGCTGCGGACACTTCACCTGATGCTCATGCCACTTGGCTCAGCCGTGCGCTCTCTAGGGGGGAGCCTTCACCAACTGTCAGCCGACGCACCGCTCTCATGCTGAAGCGGTGCTGAACCATCCCGGCCGCACCTCGATCAGCAACGGCTTCAGCGACTCCACCGCGAACCGCAGGTCCTGCTCCGTGGGGTCATGAGGGTCAGGCAAGCTCCGCCCATAGCGGCGCAGCCGCCAGAAATCGAAGACCTCCCTGCCGTCGACCGTGAAGTCCACATCGATCTCGGTGCCGTTGTCGCTGATGAAGAGGCAGCCGACTCCGTGGACCTGGTAGGCGTAGCTACCGACTTTCCCGCTCCGGCCGATGATCCGGTGCGAACGGGCCAAGGTGAGCTGAGCATGTCCCCCAGCCCTTCAAGCGGGGTGATCGCCGCTCTCATGGCCATACCAACCGCGTTAGGGCATCGATGTAACCAACCACAAGATCACGCACTGTCACCGCGTGCGGTTCTTCCGCACCCGAGCCCCGTTCCATGAGGCCTCCCCCGGTCCACGCCGGAATCCGTTGTTCCACACAGGCGTGCGTCATCTGCGTCAAACAGCGTTCTGAAACGATCGGCAAGCACGGTGGCTGCCGACCTGACGCGCCTGTCGTGCCCGGCCGGTCACAGGCTAGTGGCAGCTGTCAGCGTTGGATGTCACTGCAGGCGCCGGTTGGTCTGACCTCGTCTGCCACATGGCTGTTCCAGATACAGCGGCTCTGGACGGACCGTCACCCCTGCTAACGTCCCCTCGTGCTCTCGGAGATACCCCGCCTGGTCGACGAACTCGTCGCACACATGAAGTCCGGCTCCGCTCCCGCTTACCGAACCGCGTTGGGGCGGCTTGCGGACACCGCTCAGGCAGGGGGCCCCGAGAGCCTGACGGCCACCGTGGAAGCCCTCGCCCCGTTGCTGCCGGGTCTGGGCGGGGACTTCGCCATGACCGCGGTTCTGGCGGGCGCCTGCGTCGAGTGGGGTGCGTCCCCCACGGCTCTCGTCGACGTGCTGCCGCAGCGTGCCTCGGAAGCCATGATGCTCAACGAGGTGGTGCCGGAACTGTGGGCCAAAGCAGCCCGCGGACGGCCGCTGCCCGAACCGGTGAGTGCCAGCAGCCCTCACTTGGTGCGCACGCTGACCAGAGTGGCCCGGTGGCGCCGGGGTGTCGACAAGGGCACGATGACGCGTATCGCCATGTCCTGGTTCGACATGGAGGACTGGCTCAAAGCCCTGATCACCGTCATGGCGGACGAAGGTTTCCGTGCGGCCGTCTCCGGCGACGTCAAAGCCGACTTGCGTGAACGTGCCGCCGCGGTCGCACACCGGTCCCAGCCGGCTGCTTGGGTCGGCGCGCTGGCCGCCGTCCTTGACGACGAGCCGCTGATCGTCATCGACCCCCGCACACACCGGGGATACGCCCTCACCATGAGCGGAATCGGGGACAACGGCCAGTTGCACATCCTCCTGGCCGATCGGCTCGTCGGGGACCCCCAACAAGGCCTGGTCGCCGGGGATCGCCCAGCGCGGTCCTGGGTCGAGGCGGCGACCAGCGGCAACCCCTACCTCGGCCCCGACGACCCGGCGATCCGCTGCTTCCGCCTCTTCGACGGCGAGGGGACCTACATCAGCCCGGAAGGCGTGCCTGCCGACATCAAAATCCTCGACGGCACCCGCGTCCTCGTTCTGCACCCGCCGAACGGCAAATACGGCATGGGCGCGGGTCGAGTGTTCGAGCACATGACACCGGCCCTCCGGCTCGACCGGATCCTGGAACCGGCCCAGACCCGGCACTGGCTCTCCCTGCTGGCTCCCGCCGTGGAGAACGACCTGATGGCCGGCTAGGCACTGCTTGCACCCCTCGTGGTGTTGACGAGAAAGCGGCCTGACGCCACATCAGGCTGCGCACGCAGGGCTTGCCTCGCACCCCGCCGTGAGACGTTGGGGTGCGAGGCCTGAACGGGCCCGGGCAGCGCTTCCCCATCGCGTCCCACGGGCCGCCCGCCCTCCAAGCCTCCGCCTCCGCCTCGTGACTGGTCGCACTGACCCTCCAGTCGCCGAAGCAGGCACCACCGGACCACCCCCCGGGGGGCGACTCACCTCCACCGGGACTGCCCGTTGTCCTGTGCGGTGCTGCCAGGTCGCAGGCCGGGTATCCGTCATGCATGCCGGCCCTGGTGTACTGGTCCCACGATGCGGCGACGCCCCTGTGGGCGTTTGTTCTGTCGCTTCTCATCGTGCCGGCGGTGGGCTGGTACATGGGCGCCACAAGTAGGCTCACGGTCGGGCCAGCGGAGGCCGGCTTGCAGCGTCCTTGAGCACCGCTTCGCCGAGCGTTGCGCCGGAGCAGGAGCCCGGCGACCTGAAGGGTCGCTCGGAATGCAACCCATCACCGGTTCGGAATGTCGTACTCCTCGATCGTTCCATGATTCATCGGCCCGACGTGCGAGGAAGTGCCCATGACGAAGTCCTCCAGTGGATCGCGAAGGCGCGGAGCGCGTCGGAGCAGGGCGGAGGGGGCGCAATCAGCGCCGCCGGTTGCCGGCGGCCGGACGGCCCTGCGCCAGGCCAGGAGGAAGTCGGGGAGAAGGCGGGTCCTCAATGTCGTCGGGCTGGCGATGGGCTTCGTGCTGTTGCTCGGTATCGGCACGGCGGCGTACGCGTATTGGAAGCTGACCAGCGGTATCAAGTCCGACGACCTGTCCGCCAACGGCAAGGACGGCGCGGGACACGAGACACCGGACGCGTTCGGACGCAGCCCGATCAACATCCTCGTCATCGGTTCGGATGCCCGCGCGACCGCCTCGGATTGCAAGCTCGGCGGCGCCTGCGGGACAGCCGGCGGCGCCCGGGCCGACGTGGAGATGGTTGTGCACATATCGGCCGACCGGTCGAACGCCACCGTGATGAGCATCCCCCGCGACCTGCGCAGCAGCTGGAACGGTTGCCACGCAGCGCACCACCCCAGCATGGGCCCCCAGTCCAACCAGATGATCAACTCGGCGCTGGAGGGCGGGCCGGGCTGCAGTGTCGTCGCCGTGCACGAACTTACCGGGATCCCCATTGACCACTTCATGATGGTCGACTTCTCCGGAGTGGTGACTATGTCCCGCGCGGTGGGCGGGGTCCCGATCTGCGTCGACCACGACATATACGACCCCTACAGCCACCTGAAGTTGAAGGAGGGCCCGCACGTGCTGGAGGGCCAGGCGGCGCTCGAGTTCGTTCGTACCCGGCACGGCTTCGGGGACTCCAGCGACAGCCGCGGACGAACCGCCGCGCAGCACATCTTCCTCAGCTCCCTGCTCAACCAGCTGAAAACCAAAGGCACGTTGAGCAGCCCCACCAGAATGTGGGCCATCGCCAACGCCGCCACCCAGTCGCTGACGGTCGACAGCTCGCTGAACTCCGCCACCAAGCTCGTCGGCCTGGCCGGCGACCTCAACAAGGTCCCCGCCAACCGCGTCACCTTCGCCACCATGCAGACGCACGACCTCAAGGTGAACGGAGTCTGGCAGACACTGGTCACCAATCCGGGCGCGAACAACATGTTCAAGAGCATTGCGAACGATCAGTCGCTCACGGCCGCAGCCAGCCCGGCGTCGCCGTCCACCGCTCCCGCCGCCACGGCCGTCGTGACCTCTGCCATCGCCGTACAGGTGCAGAACGGCACGACCGTCCGCGGCCGAGCCAACACGATCGCTCAAGAACTCCTGCGCCGCGGCTTCAGCGAGCAAACCGCCGCTGTCAACGGGACCCCTGCCACCACCACGTCGCTGGCCTACCAGGCCGGCCACATACGGCAGGCCAAGGCCGTTGCCGAAGCGCTCGGCCTGCCGGTATCGGTACTCAAGCAGCAATCCGGCACCGGGATCGTCCTGGTCATCGGTACCGACTGGCCCAGCGGCACCAGCTTCCCCGGCAGCAAGACCGCCCCGGCACCCGTCGACACCCAGGCCACCCTCGACGGCGCCAATGTGAAGCTGGGCAACGACAACGCCACGTGCGCCCAGGTCAGCACCTTCAAGACAGCGATCGGACTGGACGCGTCCGGCAAGCCCACCTCCTCGGACCATCCGACCTCCAGCACCACCCCGACGCGCGCCTACGCCCTCAGCCCAGAAGTGAAGGACTCGGCGCCCTGAGAAGCCACCCGCTTATCCGTCAGCGGGCTCCCGGGTCGCAGGTCGAACAGGGGTCCTGTGGCTGTGTTCACCGGTTTCGACAGCAGCTATGGAGTGCCTTGGGGCGGCGCGCAATCCGCGGCATGTTCGATGTTCACGGCACGCGCCGGCAGGTGGGCTCAAGCTATTGGATGTTCCAGCGGTGCGGGGTGCTCACGATCATCGTGGCAAGCCAAGACGTTGAGCTCACACCAGCGGCCCACGATGACCCCGGTAGGGGTGGCCGACCGGTGTGCGGGAGAGGTCTGGTCCTCCTCCAGAGCTCTCCAGCTGCCGCTGCCTTGGATGCTTCGTGGCCGGTAGGGGCGCGCCACCGCCCGGGGGGTGACCGTCGCCGTCGGTTTTGTGCCGGCCGTCGTCATGGCCGTGTGTGCTCGGCGAGTTGCCTGCTCCGGTCGGCTGTTAGGGTGAGCGCTGAGATCGGGATGAGAGGGGCTGCCGCCCCTCCAGGGGTGGTCGGGGGACCTGTTTCATGCCAAGTCCGGTGCGCCGTATCGTCCCCGTGCTCGTGGCGGCGACCGTGGTGATGTCCGCCGGCTGCGACGATCACTCCAGGGCGGCGGAATCCCGCGATGACAAACCGCTGACCAGAAAAGAGCTGGCGAAGGCGCTGCTCCGGGACTCGGATGTGCCAGGACTCAGCGCCGACGTCGGGCCGGGGCTGCCCCTGTTCGACCAGGACGATGTCGTGACCGCGTCGCCGCCAACGTGTCAGCCGCTGGCCGACATGATGAGTGTGCGTCCCCGCCATCCGCGAACAGCGCTGGTGTGGGAGGTGCTGGACGGTGTGCGCGGCGCCGGCGGGAAGACGTCGGGCAGCGTGGCGCTCAGCAGCCACACGACAGCCGAGGCGCAGGCATGGATGGCGGACCTCGCAAAGGCTCTGCCCCACTGCGGCACCTTCGAGGCCACGTCCGCCGCCGGTTGGGACTACACCTTCACCGTGCAGGCGCTCGCACCGGTCAAGGCGGGCGATCAGTCGGTGTCCTACCTGATCACGAACTCGACCGCGCCGGGCGGAAAGGGGAACGTGGAGTCCGTGATCCGCACGGGCGGTACGTTGTCCACGTTCCTGCTGCAGCAAGGTGAGGACCGCCCTGCGGCAGTACCCGAGGCCATCGCGCGCGAACAGCACGAACGGCTATTGACCGTCCGGCGCTGAGGACGTGCCGATGCCGGTGAGCGGGAAAGCACCGATCCGCTGCCCACCGGGCATCGTCTGCGGGCCGCCGGCCACAGGCCTGCCGGTGACGGCGGGCCGATGACGGCCGGGCGGCGAGGGTGCGAACGCGGGGCGGCCGGGGTGGTGTGCCCACCCCCGCCGGGAGGGGCGGGCCTGAGCAATGGCACAGTGAGGGGACCGCACCCAGCTACCCGGGAGACAGGCCCCCGCATGCGTTTGCTCCTCATCCGCCATGGCCAGACCCCTTCCAACGTCAAGCACCTCCTGGACACCGCCGTGCCGGGGCCCGCACTGACCCCCCTGGGCCAGGAGCAGGCGGCCGCACTGCCCGCGGCGCTGGCAGCCGAGGCCATCGGCGCCCTGTATGCATCCACACTGGTGCGCACCCAGCTCACCGCGGCTCCCCTGGCAACCCACCTCGGTCTTGACGTGCAGGTGCGCGACGGTATCCGGGAACTGGCGGCCGGTGATCTGGAGATGCGCGGCGACCACCAGGCCGTCGAGACCTACCTCACCACCGCCTTCGCCTGGTCCGCGGGCGACACCGAACGCCGGATGCCGGGCGGGGAGAGCGGTGTAGAGGCCCTGAAGCGTTTCGACACGGTCGTCGCCGAAGCCGCCGCCACCACGGCGCACACCGTCGCCATGGTCAGTCACGGCGCCGTCATCCGTATGTGGACGGCGGCCCGCGCGGAGAACATCGACGTCGCCTTCGCCTCCACCCACGAACTACGCAACACCGGTGTCGTCATCCTGTCCGGCGCCCCGGACCGCGGCTGGCGGGTCGTATCCTGGGCAGACCTCCCCCTCGGCCCCGACGACCGCGCCCCCCAGGCCAGCGGACCCGCAGGAGAAGCCGTGGACGTCACCGACAACTGACCCCGGTCGCCGACGGCTGACCCCGCGCCGGCCGTCCCGCGGGCCGCACTCCGTGGCCGGCCCGTGGGAGCACCTCCGCGACGGGTTCCACGGTCACCGTCTACAGGCGTACGCGCCAAAGATCGGTCTGCCCGCCGCTTGGGAGGGCCATTCCCGGCAATGTGGCAGCGGGCCCGGATGACATGAGTCATCAAGCCGTTTTCACAGACCCTGTCCGCGGTGGATCAGCGGGCGTGTGAGAGATACAGCTACCTCTACGAGCCGCCTCACCTGCTGTTCGAAGGGATGTGAGGGAGGGCGGATCCAGGGTCGAAGCCTGCGAAGGCCAAACCGATGACGAAACCCGCCACCTCCTCCAACTGGCGTGCGCGATCCAGCGTCCCCAAGGTCACCGGGACTCCGCCGACGTCACGGACCAGTTCGCCGACGACGTGCAGTGCCGTCGCATCATTGCCGCACATCGCCACCGTCACACGGGACGCATCACCACCGGGCGTGCTCGTCCACTGACCGGCGGGGAAGAGATGAAACGCCTTCACGACCCGGGCTCCCGGAGCCAGCCTGGTGATCCGCTCGGCCATGGACTCGCCGCCCTCGGTGAGCAGAGTGCCGACGCCATGGCTGACGGCGTTCGTGGGATCGATCAACGGCATCCCTTCGAACACGCCGTCGGACGGACCCACTGATTCCAGCATGTCCTCGACGCCGTCCCAGGACACGGCGAGCAGCACCGCATCACACCCTGTGGCCGCTTCCCGTGGCGTGACAGCAAGCACCCGGTGGCCCAGCCGCTCGGCGAGCTTCTCTGCTTTGACCTGCGACCGTCCGCCGATCGCCACCTCATGTCGCGCACGTGCCCAGCCCTCACCCAGAGCCGCCGCCAGTGCCCCTGTTCCCAGGATTCCGATACGCATCTGCCTGTTCCTCTCCAACAGTGGTCGGTCGGATGGCTACGGTAAGGAAGGCGTTACGCACCATTCGGTGCGTAGCCGACGCGCGATGATGGGCTGTGAGATGACTGATCACGACACCCACTGCTATGAGTTGGTCGCTGATTGCCGTTTGCGCGCGGCCACCGATCTCTTCGCCCATACCTGGGATCCCGTTGTACTGGCGGCGCTTCGCATGGGACCGCGCCGACGCCGGGACCTGCGGGCCGCGATCGGCGGCATCAGCGACAAGGTTCTGAGCGACTCCCTGCAACGGCTGCTCGCGGGCACACTCGTCGAGCGGCACGCACATGCGGAGGCGCCGCCGCGTATCGACTACGCTCTGACCAGCTTGGGGCAGAGCCTGGTCGAGGGCCCGATGATGGCGCTCGGACGCTGGGCGATCGAGCACGGTGACGAACTTCTCGAGGCCCAGGAGACAGAGCCGGGAAAAGGGCTGTGAGCAAGGCTTGACGTGGGTCATCAAGCAGCGTTCACAGACCTCTACCGGTGTCCGGCGGCGAAGCCGACGACGCGGCTCGCGATGTCAGCCGTCGAATCTGTCCCACTCGACCGGGACGTCGGCCAAGGGGGCGAGAACACTGCGGTGGCTGGCTCCGGCCCGGGCGCTGATCCGTTGTCACCTCCTTCGTCCGAGACCTGCAGGACGAGTCCGGGAGCCACGTAGAAGCGCGTGGGGGCCCAAGGCCAGAACGGGAGCAAGGGCACGGGGAGGAGTTCCGAACGTGCTGTGCGCTTCTGCTCCATCCAGTCAGCGAGGGACGCCTGCATCGTCCAGGTACTGGTGCATGGCGTCCGTGGGAAGACTGGGGTTGCTCAGGGCGTGGGAGGAGACGTCCGGATTCCCGCAGCTTTGCAGGATGAGATCGACCGGCAGCGCGGGGTGCGCGGCCGCCATGGCACGCACATGATCGTCGGGGTCGGCAAGCAGCCGGACCACCACCTCCACGGGCGCTTCGGCGTCGAGCCCCACAAGCCGTCGTTTCGCCGGATCCACATCGTCGGCGAAGCGTCGCCCGGCCCCCGTGCGCGGGAAGTTGGGG
Source organism: Streptomyces sp. WAC07094 (assembly GCF_036320405.1). Taxonomy (NCBI): domain Bacteria; kingdom Bacillati; phylum Actinomycetota; class Actinomycetes; order Kitasatosporales; family Streptomycetaceae; genus Streptomyces; species Streptomyces sp. WAC07094. The sequence goes on along the minus strand of NZ_JAVMJZ010000002.1, from coordinate 215,725 downwards.
TGGCTGAGCAGGGCGCCCTTGGTGATGACCTTGCAGTCCAGATACGTCTGCAGCACGACCTCGCCGTCGACGGCCGGCTGGTTCTCGCACAGCAGGAGCCGCACGGCGTAGTCGTCGTCCTTCGAGAGCAGGTCGATGGCGTCGGCAGGCAGGTGCCGGCTGTGGGCGGCGCTGCGCCGTAGCAGGGTGTTGGCCGAGGTGGCGCACCGGCGCAGGACGTCGGGATCGGTGCACAGGCGAACCCATTCGACGGGATGGAGCCGGTCGGACGGGCTGATGGTGACGTCCATGGCGGCGCGTTCACTCTCCGTCAGCTCGGGCCGTACCGACACCGCCAGCCGGACGCTGTGCGCGTCGTCGTCCGCCAATGGCCTGATGACGGCGATGGGGACGTTGAGATTTGTCGCCACTCCCGGCGGTCCTCCTCTTCGGTGCTTGCGGCGAGCCGTTCGGCGGTCGCCGCGCTCATGGCGCCGTACCGGATCACATCCCGCCTGTCGAAGCCGCCGATTCCTGCGTGGAGAAGACGGTCCGTGCAGTCCGCGTCGTCGCGGCAGGCCTCCATCATCGCTGCCCGACGTACGGTGTCATCGGCGTCGCGCAGCAGACGGCTCCGGGTGTCCTCGCCCAGCACAGCCCAGTGACGGCAGGCCGCCTGCCGAAGGTCCGCGTCCTGGTGGTCGGCGAGCCCGGCGACCAGGCTCGCTGCCGTGTGACGGGAGAAGGCCGCCTCCCGGCGAACCTTCGATTCCGGATCGGCAAGCAGGTGCTGCTGAGCGGACAGAGGCAGCGGCTGCACCGGGATGCGGAACCAGCCGGGCCCGTTGGCCAGAGCCTGGCGGACATATGGATCGGGATCGTCCACGAGCCGGGCGCGTTGCTCCCCCGTCACCATCGCGTTCTCGGCGAACGCGGAGCGCAGCCTGCGGTCGGGATGCGCGACGACGGCGTCGATCACCTCGTCCGGCAGAGCGCGCCAAGCGATCATGTTCCAGGCCGCTTTGGCCTCCTCGCACAGCAGCCTGATCAAGACCTCGGCGGGCGCCGCAGGATTCCGCGCGATCGCGGTAATGGTCTCGCGGTGATCGTGGTCTCCACGCATGGTGCCCCCTGTGTTCGCCGACGGCCCTCGCAGGCCCGCAGATTGTGGGCATGCCGCGGGTACGCGGTCAACGCCGGCGATCATCCTCCACCGCGTCAGCCACAGCGGGTGCACTTGCACAAGTGATGCCCGGCTTGCCGCCGGGTCTACTGATCGGCCGGCACAACGATGAGTTCGGGCACGGCCGAGAGTCGGAACTGGTGAGCATTGGCTACGAACGAATGGAGGGACCTGTTGTGGCCAAATTCGTGACCATCGGATACGGGGACCAGGACGGCTACGACCGCACCGACACGGCGGTACGCAACCAGGCGCATGCGCATGACGCCCGCCTGCTCGAGGCCGGGACCGTTGTGGGCATCGCCGGCGCGCCGGTACAGGTACGCAACCACGACGGCGCCGGCACGACCGTGGAGTCCGGCTCCTTCCTGTCCTCCACCCTCCCGGTGGCCGGGTTCGCCATCATCGAAGCCGAAACCCTCGAGGAGGCCGTCCACCTCGCCTCGAAGACCCCCTGCGCCGTCGCCCAGGGCGTCGTCGAGATCTGGCCGCTGCACGAATTGCCGTAACACCGTGCGGGCCGGGCAACAGCGTCAGCCGTGATCTCACCGTCGTAGAACACCGCCGCACGTGGCGGCCCGGTGTTGTGCGGCCAGGACGGTGATGCCTGCCGGGTGGAGCACCGCCGTGGTCGCCGGGGGCTCGGACCGGTCGAAGCGGGCCGGCGGCGGCCCCGTCGATGGTGCGTGCCAGGCCGTTCGAGATCGCGGATTTCCCTGCTGGCCCTTCACCTCGCTGTGCCGGGGCCGCCGCCCGGCGTTCGGCGTTAGGCGCGCGCTCGCGCGCCGGGCGCGCTCGTGACTCAGCCGGTGAACCCGACCTCGTCCAGCGCCTTGTCGACGCGGGCCCGGTGCTCCTGCTCCCAGTCGTCGAGGGACTGCTCGGCCTCCCGCGCCAGCCGTGTACGCGCCGCCGCCAGGACCTCCTGCGCGCGGGTGGCGGGCACCACCACGACGCCGTCCTCGTCGGCGATGACGATGTCGCCCGGATGCACCAGCACCCCGCCCGCGCGGGCCGGTTCACCCAGACTGCCGAGCCTGCGCTTCGCGCCGGGAATCGGAATGACACCGCGCGCGAACACCGGGAAGCCGGCCTCACGCACTTCGCCCACGTCGCGGATGAGGCCGTCGGCCACGACAGCGGCCACACCCCGGCGCTGGGCGATGGCACACACATTGCCTCCGGCCAGCGCGTAGTCAAGGTCGCCGGACTCCACCACGATCACCGAGCCGGGCTCGGCGCGGTAGATCGCCGCGTGCACCATCAGGTTGTCGCCCGGCTCGCACCGCACCGGGTACGCCGGCCCGGCCACGTGCGGTGCGCCCCACAGCGGACGGATACCGATGTCCATCACCTGCTCACGGCCCACGAGATCCGCGACGGCCGTGGTGGGAACGTCCTCGAAAGCGCCGCCCATTGTTGTCCTCCCCGATATGTGGGTTGTCCCGGCCCGGCACTACGCCGCGCCGCCCGCCGTCATCCTCCTCCGCGTGGCGGCGGAGGTTGCGCGTGCCGCCCGGTGACGATGATCACTGTCCGGGAACTCCCGGGCCGGCCCCTCGACCTCACCGCGCGAACATGCGGCTGTTCCCACGGTCGAGTGAGGTGCCGGGAGTGAGCACGTCCGGGCCGGTGCCGGGTCAGTTCGTGTGCCGGCGGGCCTGCTTCACCTCGCGGGCGACGGCGAAGGCATCGGCGACCGGCCCCAGGTGGCCGAGCTTGTCGGGGTTGATCACCGTGCGGATGGTCTGGATCCGCCCGTCGAGCACCTCCAGGACCAGGGTGTGCAGCACCAGGCCGTCGCGGTCGCGGAAGACCGCACCGGGCTGGCCGTTGACCTCGGCCTCCACAAACGTCACATCGATCCGGGCCATCAGGGGGAAGACGGAGGCGAGCAGCCGGGCCACCTTCCCGGCGCCACTGACGGCCTTCGCCAGCTGCGGCGCCTTGCCGCCGCCGTCACCGACCATCGACACATCCGCGGCCAGGAGATCCTGCAACCCGTTCACATCGCCTTCGCGCAGGGCGTCGAAGAACCGTGCCGCCAGTTCCTGCCGCTCCTGACGGTCCGCCTCGAACCGTGGGCGTCCGTCCCTCATATGGCGCCGCCCCCGCACCAGCAGCTGTCGGCACGCCGCTTCCGAACGCCCCACCGCCGCGGCGATCTCGTCGAAGCCGAACGCGAACACCTCCCGCAGGACGAACACCGACCGCTCCAGCGGGCTGAGCCGTTCCAGGAGCAGCAGCGCCGCCACCGACACCGAATCGGCCAGCTCGGCCGCGCGTGCCGGGTCCTCGTATGGGTCGCTCAGCAGCGGCTCGGGAAACCACGGCCCCACGTACTGCTCCCGCCGCACCCGCGCGGAGCGCAGCACATCGATCGCGATACGGGTCACGGTGGCGGACAAGAACGCCTTCAGGGACGCGGGCCGGGCCGGTGAGGCGTCGAAGCGCAGCCAGCTCTCCTGCACCGCGTCCTCCGCCTCGCCCACACTGCCCAAAATCCGGTAGGCGATCGAGAACAGCAGCGGCCGCAGCTCCTCGAACTCCTCGACCTTGCTCACAACTGCCTGCCCCCTTCATGTCCTTGCGCCCCGGGCCGGCCTCCAGCCGGCCCGGGGCGGTCTGCGAAGTTCACCCGGTTCGTGTTGCGGAACCGGGTGACACCCCCGGGCCCCCGGCCCCCGGCTCCCGGCCCCCGGCCCCCGGCTCCCGGCCACGACCCTTCCCATGGCCGGGAACCCGAGGGCTGTTCAGTGGAACTGTCCGGGCTCATAATCACCGGCCGGCTGCCGGGCGATGATGTTCAGTCGGTTCGCGGTGTTCATGAAGGACACCAGGACCGCCAGGGCAACGAGCTGCTCCTCGTCGTAGTGCGCGGCCGCACGCGCCCACACCGCGTCACTGACACCGCCCGCGCCGTCCGCGACCCGGGTCGCCTGCTCGGCCACCTCCAAAGCAGCCCGTTCGGCCTCGGTGAAAACCGTCGCCTCCCGCCACGCCGCCACCAGATGCAGCCGCACCACGCTCTCACCAGTGGCCGTGGCGTCCTTGGTGTGCATGTCGATACAGACGGCGCAGCCGTTGATCTGGCTGACACGCAACGCCACCAGCTCCTGCGTCACAGCCGGCAGCGACGACTCCTTGAGCGCCCTGGCCGCTGACATCAGATGCTTGAGGGCCTTGCCGGCGACCGGGTCGGCGAAATAATTCACTCGTGCGTCCATCACATGCTCCTCGGGAATCATCGGTGACTGCACCCAAGACGAGACAGCCCCGCTCCCTGTGACACGCCGGCACGGCACGCCAACGCGACGGCCTGAGCCCAGTTCAGTTCCTCACAACCGCCCAGGCCCCTGCCCGGGGTGCCTCTGTCCACGAGAACGGGCACTCAAGCCCGAAGATTGCTCATCGCTAGTTGTACTCAGCGACGAACTCCGGGCGGTACGTGGCTTGGTAGTCGTCCAGCACCCGGCGAAGCATGGCGGCCCCGCCGGGAACGCCGGCCGCGAGCCGATGCCAGCCGAGAAAGCGCACACGATCAGGGATGCTGACCAGTCCGGTGATTGCGTCCCAGAAGGCATCCCAGTTCATGCCGTAGAACTCCGGAAAGTCCAGCTCTCGTGCCAGAAGCAGGTGGAGAGAGCGATCGTCGCCGACCTCGCTGACATCGATGGTGATCACGGCAACATACTTGCACGGGGTTGCACCGTTCTGACATCTACGAGTGACATCAACGACAGCGCAGGTAGCGGCAACCAGCAGCCGAGTACAACACCGGTCGAGGTAGCAGGGCGGACGATCTTCGCCGTCACGGCCGCCCTGCTGTCCCAGCCTCGGCCTGGCACCTCGAGACCCGGCGCGGCTACGCCTCCGACCGCGAGGACCCCGGATACTCCGCATTCCTCGAGACCGGCGAGGCGCCGTGCGACCTCGACAGCGAGTGGTGCGAGAAGATCCTTCGCCAGACAACCGCCGGCCGGTACGTCGGCCGCGTCCGCGTCGTCGACAACCCGCCGACCGAGGGCCAGCGCTTTCTCCTGTCGCATGCGCGGTGCAATGCCGCCACGGGCGAGGACGCGCGAAACTTGTGGCGGAAGGACGCGGCAGAACTCCACCTCCCGGAAGAGGACTTCTGGGTCTTCGACAGCCGCGTCGTAGCCGTGCTCCGCTTCGACGACGAGGACGTCCTCCACGACGTCGAGGTCATCACCGAGCCAGCGAAGTACTGCGGTACTGCCAGGTCCGCGACGCCGCAGTCCACGGCTCCGTGCCCTACGACGCGTTCGCGGCTCAGCTCGGCACCACCAACTAGAGCGAACGGCCGAAGAGTACGGACTTCCGGCAGACCCGCGAGGCCCTCGGACTGCGCCTGCGTGAGCTGCGCACGTCCGCGCCTGGCGGCCGGCTCACGGGCCCGCAACTTGCGCAGCTGCTCGGCTGGCCGCACTCGAAGATCGACAAGGTGGAAGGCGGCCGACAGACCGCGACGAGCGAAGACCTCCGCGCCTGGGCGGACGGCATCGGCCAGCCAGACGCGTTCGACGAACTCGACGCCCGCCTCAAGGGCTTCGAGTCCCACATCCGCTCATTGCGCCGCCAACTCGCCAGCGGCCACCAGCCCTTTCAAGACGGCTGGAACATCGAAGTCGGCCGGTCCACGGTGATCTACGCCTGGGAAGAGTCTGTCATCCCCGGCATGCTGCAGACCGCGGACTACGCCAGGCATATCTTCCTGCGCTACACCGACCTCCAGGGCACCGTCCGTGACACGGACGACGCCGTCCGCGCCCGCATGCGGCGACAGGAGTGGTTCTACGAGGCAGACCGCACCTTCCACGCGCTCGTATGGGAGGCGGCGCTCCACGCGCTGATCTGCCCGCCGGCAGTCCTCGCCAGGCAGCTCGACCGGCTCACCGACGCTGATCGGCATGGACAATGTCGAGCTCGGGATGATCCCACTGTCCGCGTCCCTGCGGATTCCCCCGGCCAATGGCTTTTGGGTGCTGGACAACCGGCTCGTGATTGCCGAGGACTGGCACGCGGAACTGTGGCTCGACGACGCCGACAGCGTGACCACGTAGCGGCGAGTATGGGAGACGTTGCGGGAGTCGGCCATGTACGAAGCCGACGCGCGGAACGTCATCAACCGCGCGCGGCGGGGTGTCCCAGGTCCCCGCTGACCCCGGGCATGACGAAAGGGCCCTCACCGCTTCGGGCGAATTTCAGGGATCGTCGCAACGCATGTGGTGGACGAACGTGACGAAGCGTCTGTAGTGGGACAACTGACCAGTCGGACCGAGCTGTGGCTCAATGCCGTCCATGGCTTCTCACTGACATGGCGAATCGGTCACAGCATCTCCACATCTCTGCTTTATTGAAGCGTGCACGACAACCAACGGATGAAAGGGAGAACTCTGTGAGGTTGACGAAGCGAACGGCTGGAGCCGCCGGGATCGTCGGGGCCATAGTCTTCGCATCCCTGGCGGTAACGGCACCTGCGTCCTACGCGGGTTCGAGTTGTACGCCCGTCCTCGGATGGTGCTCAGGAACCGCGAACGACACCAACCTCGGCGCCACAGCGTTCCGGAACTGGTGCGGCGACCAAGGCAACATGACCATGATCACTACCAAGCCGACGACATGCACCTCCGACGGCGTCTCTCAGTCATTCATCAACGTCGCCGCCGGATCAAGGACCCCGAGCAACCAGGACTGGGACGGCTTCCAGGTCGACGCAGGCTGGTGCTACACGGTGAAGTTCGTTCGACATGGCCAGACCGACGTGACCAAGACGTACAACCGGATCGGCCTGTCAGCGGGGTACGTCAAGGTAGACAACTCCTCAACCGCTCACATCACCCGGCAAGGCACTGCCAGCTGCTGAAGCAGCCACTCCGCTCCCTTGGCCAGGGACGCGGAGTTCTTCGAGCCGAAGGCCCGCGCGACCATGCCCTGCACGAGCGAGCCGGCCGAGGCGACGCCGGCCGCGCCCATCGTCTCCAGAACCCCGCGCGGCGGAGATCAGCAACGCCGGACGCTCGTACCCGCAACGGTCCCTGATGGCGAGGAAGGCCTCGAAGACCCAGGCAGGCGCGGGGGCGTAAGCGTCACTGAGGTGGCGGGGTGAGTCGAGGGCCCGGAGTCGGACGGCGGCTCCGGGCCCTCGGCGCGTTCAGCGCAGGACCGGGCTACGGGCAGGTCTCCTCGAACTTCACCGCGCCCAACGTCACCGGCTGCCCGTTCAGCTTCACGCCGGCCGCCGGAGTCTGGGTGCAGACCTTCCAGTTCGACTCGACGAGGATGAACCGGCTGTCCCCGGATGCATCGTTGACGGTGATCGACGTGCCGCTGTCGAGGGCGCCGCGGGCGGCCTTCACGCTATTGCCGTTGAAGTTCGGCATGGTCCCACCAGCGGCGGTGGGCACCTTCTGGTCTTGGGCGGGGCACGTCTCGGCGAGCTTCACGGCGCCGAAGTCGAGCCTGGCGTCTGTCGGCTGCTTCGCTCCGGCCTTCACGTTCTGGGAGCAGACCTTCCATTCCCGGTCGAGGATCTGGTTGCGGGCGCGGCCAAGGGCGTCATGGCTGGCGAGGTTGTAGAAGCCGCTCTTCTGTGCGGTGTCCTGGGCGGATTGGAGGGCCATACCGCGAAAGTTGGGGACGGCGGCCGTGGTCGCGGCCGGATTCCTGGCGGCACTGCTGCTGCTCGCCGTTGCCTTGGGGCTGCTGCCGTTGCTGCCGTTGTCGGTGGCGGCCGGGTCGCAGGCGGCGACTGCGCCGAGGATGAGCAGCGCAGCGAGCGTCGCAACTCTGTGGTTCATGGTGGTCCCCCTGAGTGCAGGTCGTGTCAGGGGGTGAGGATAGGTGACGCATCGTGAGGTGCCGGTGGCGTGTGACGGGACTGTGACGGAGAAGTGCAGAGGCCAGGCCCCGGACCGGATGGCGGTTCGGCACCTCCACTGGGGGCGGATGGCTCAATCCGCGCGGGAACCGCTCACGCGCTCCGCCACGCGCGCGGCCTTTGCCGTGCGGGCATCAATGACTTGACCGAGGTGGATCTGACATGCGAGAACACGATCGCCGCTGCCGGTGAGCTGATCGAGTGGCGCGGGGGCGGCCCTGAGATGTGGGAGTAAACGGCCGTACAGGGAGTAGGCGGCCAGAGGAGATCAGCGGGTGCTGTTCAGCCTGCGCGCCAGCTCTTCACGAAGGTCTGATGAAAGCTCCCCGGCGGCACCCCAGGCGATCACCAGCTCGGCTACTTGCCGCAGTTCGATGTTGGTGTGCATGGACGTCTCACGGAGCAGATCCCATGCCTCTGCCGGGGTCAGACCTCCGACGGCGACAATGACGCAGATCGCCTGATCGATCAAGGCGTGTGCATCGGCCTGCTCAAGGTGAGCGAACTTGCCCTGAAGGTCTTTGAGCTGCTCATCGGTGCGGGGTTCCGGCTCCGGGACGGTGTAGGAGAACTCGTTCGCGTGAGACACGGTGCCTCCACGGTGAGAGGGCGGTCGGCCTTCATGGTTTGGGTGTCCACAGTGCGAATCGAGTACCCGCACACGGCTTCCTTCTCACGGTCACGCCGGAAGCCGGGTAAAGGCAGCAGTGGAGCGGTCCCGTCGCTCTTCCGCCACCCTGGACGCCGATCGCCCCCCGCACGGCGTGGCTCGTGCGAGGGGCGCGATGCGTTGCGCGGGCATCGAGGGCGTAGCCGACAGGCAGCGACACCAGCCGCCGTCGGGCTACGCTCGGCGCAACCGGCGGTCTGGGAGCCCCGATCGACTGGGGCACCTTCCACCACTTCAAGCCTGACGCCGCCGGTGTTCCACCGCATCTCGACCACACGAGCGCGCCTCCCACCGTGGCGGTGCTGCGTCCGGCCGGGCGGGAGGCGCGCTCTGCCTCGACTTCCAGCAGCCAGGGCTGGGAGGGCACCAGGCTGCGTGGAGTCGGGACCATCCTGACCTGGCGGCTGTCGGCACCGCGAACCGGAGCAGCCATGCGGGTGTCGAAGCGGCAAGCGCGCGGATCCGGTGTCCGCGGGCGAGGCTGAGACTATGGCTCAGTCGCATTGGTGGACTGCAAGAAATCAGCGGGCGCTGTTCAGCCTGCGCGTCAGTTCCTCGCGAATGTCTGCCACGAGTTCCCCCGTGACACCCCAGGTGACAACCATCTCGGCCACGTGCCGCAGCTTGATGTTGGTGCCCATGGACGTCTCACGGAGCACGTCCCACGCCCTGTCCGGTGTCATGCGCCCGCGTGTGACGACGACACCGATCGCCTGATCGATCACGGCGTGGGAGTTCACGGCTTGCTTGAGCTGGGCAACCTCGATCTCCAACTCTTCGATCTCGCTGAGGCGGCCTTCCGGCTCCTGTGCAGCTCCGGGGAGCGACTGCGGCTCGCCGTGCACGTTGCCCTCCCGGTTCTAGGGGCATTCCTGCTGCTTCTGTCCGAGCTGCCCCCATGTATGCCCCGCGTGCTTTCACGCTCACATGGAAGGGGGTGGAGACAACAGCGGATGCCTGGGTTCGGCCGCACCTGGCGCAAGTGGATCCACTCCCGCCTCGGCCCGTCCCCGTTCAGCCAAGCTTCACCATCGTGCGACCGCAGCAGCAGGTGGGGTTGCGGTCCCCGCAGCGGCCGGGCGCCCCCCGGGTCACGGTGATCTCACAGCCGCAGTCCGCGTCCGGGCACCGGTACCTCTCACCCACGACAAGAGGCATGACCAGCCGCCTCCTCTCGATCTGCTGGTGGGTGCGACGCTAGAACCATCCCCCGGGGCAAGGTCAAGCGACCGAGTGAACCGCACGGAGGTGGGCGATGGCCACGACGATGACCGTGGGGCAGGCAGCCGAAGCGACGGGCCTGACCCGCAAGGCGGTGCGCATGTACGAGTCCCGCGGCCTGCTGCCGCCCACGACCCGCACGGCAGCCGGCTACCGCCTGTACGACCAGGACCACATCGACACGCTCACCTTCATCCGCCGTGCGCGCGCCCTCGACCTGAGCCTCGACGACATCCGCGAAATCCTCGCCCTGCGTCAGAGCGGCATTCGGCCCTGCTCTGTCGTGCGCGACATGCTGGACGCGCGCCTGGCCGAGATCGACCGGGCCATCACCGAGCTGGCAGCCCTACGCGCCACCTTGGCCACCGCCCGTGCGGCCACCGCACCCAGCGACGCCGCATCCGACGAACCGTACTGCCCGATCATCGAACGCTGACCGGCCAGCAGCAGCTGAATGCAGCCGCGTTCAGCACTCCTGCCGAGGAGGACCCGTCCGCTGTATTCGAACATATGCGCGGATGACCCCCGCGGGAAACAGGCTCCCATCCCGGTTCCGGAGAAGGTGCCAGGTCTGCGCGAATCGGCGCCCAACCGCACGGGCCGGCGCAACATCGCGGAGATACGGCGACCACCACCCTCCGTCACAAGGTGATCACGTGGAGTTTCGCGTGGCGGTGGCCCTCGCTCAGCTCCTGCCGCGACCACCGACGGGGCCGGGACGTCACCGCATCCTGGATGGACATCGCCCTCGCAGGAAGACCTGCCTCCCTGGGGTCGTGCTCGACGGGGAGGCCGTGATCATCGTTGACGCCGTCATCAGCTTCGAAGCTGCCAGTCCCGTGCGGCCTCGGCACCGGGCGAGGGCGCGGAAGCTGGTCGAGAGGTATCCGGCGCTGCTCATCATCTGGGACGCCCTCGCGCTGCCTGGCCAGGACATGCGGGGCAGGCCTGGACGGCCACACGGGTCGGGCCTCGACGGCTACATGAGTGAGGTCCGGACGGCCACGGGAGTGAGGCCGAGGTCCCGTCGGCGGAAGGGGGGACGCGATGTCAGGCCCCCGGTCCGGTGGCGCCGGCACACCGCCGACGGGTACGGGTTCGCCGCCCAGGGTCCCGGCCGCTCCGAGCGGCCGGGCGGCCGCAGACGCCTCGTCGTTGCCGACCAGCAGCCGTTCGAGTAGTTCGCGCTCCATGCCGCCACCCCCACCAGGGGATCCCCATCTGGATACTGCAACCACAGCAACCGGCCCCACCCCTTGGCGTCCCCTGAGGGCTGAAGTGCGACCTGTATGACCGTCTGCGACCGATCTATGCAGAGCTAAGGAACAGAAGGTCAGCGTGCCGGGCGAGCAGTCCCGCTTACGCAGGCGCCTGCTCGCCGCGGCTCGGCATCAGCCTCGGCTGCAGCCCCTGTCACAGATCGGAGCCCTGCCCTGTCAATCACCTAAAAGGTACAAATCTCAACGACTTGATCTCAGCAGGACCCGGCGGAGATCGCCCACGTCCTGCGGGGACACCTGCTGCTCCAGCCGTCCACGCCGCCGTGGTCCTGATCGCAGCAGCTGACCCGCGTGAGAACGAGTCACCTAGGTGAGGAGGGCAGCTCGATGACCGGTGCCGACAGGGTGACCCTTGGCAAGCGCTTGAACACGCTCGCGGTATCCGAATCGGCGGTCGCGATGCTCGACGAGCGTGGGGCGGTGGTCGCATGGACGCAGGCCGCCGAGCAGCTTCTCGGGTACTCCGCCGGGGACGTGGTGGGCCGGTCCGCCGCACTCGTGCTGCCGCCTTCCGAGAAAACGCCGACGATATCGGCGTTCATCGAGCAATGCCGCGCCCGCAATGACTGGTCGGACACGATGACGGTGCGCCACCGCGACGGCCGCATGCTCGACATCAACCATCGGATCTCGATGTTGTGGGGGCAGGACGGAACGATTCGGTGGCTTGTGTCCGTCACCGACATCGGCACGCTCTCCCGGGAAGTAAGAAACGGATCGGTGCGGGAGTCGCTTCTCACCCGTGCGCCGATCGGCATCGTCGTTCGTGACCCGCAGCTGCGTTGCGTCTGGGTGAACGACACGATGGAGAGCCACGACGGCATCTCCCATGAACGGCGGCTCGGCCGGCGACTAGCCGATTCACTGCCCGGCTTCGAGGCCGAAGCCCTGGAGGCGGTGATGCGGCGGGCGCTGCGGAACGGCACCACCGCGGTCCACGAGTACCGGGCGTGGCCGACGGAAGATCCGCGCCAGGAGCACGCGTTCTCGGCCTCATACCTCTGCCTCCAGGACGCGGACGGCAAGACACTGGGGCTGTGCTGCATCAGCGTGGATGTCACCGGCAGCCAGCGAGTGCGCGAGCGCCTTGCCATCCTCAGCCAAGCCAGCACGCGTATCGGCAGCAGCTTGGACATCATGCGGACCGGGCAGGAACTGGCCGACCTTGCCGTGCCCCTGCTGGCCGACTACGCCTACGTCGACCTGGGGGAGTCCATCCCGTTCGGCGAAGAGCCCTCGACCCGAGTCGACCCGATGAGCGACCGCCCTCCCGTTTTCCTCCGTGCCGGCCAGGCCTCGATCCGCCCAGGAATCCCGGAGTCGACCTTTGCGCGAGGGGAGCCGGTTTTCGTCCCTCCGGCCTCGCCGCTCGCCGGCGTTCTGCGCACGGGCAAATCCCACCTGGAACCGGTGCTGGACGCCTCCCCTGGGACATGGGTCGACCTGGACCCGGCGCGGGCGCAAAAGATCCGTGAGTACGGGGTGCACTCCGTGGTGATCGTGCCCATCATTGCGCGCCGCGCCATTTTGGGTATCGCGGTGTTCGTCCGCGCCGAGGACCCCGTTCCGTTTCACGAGGATGACCTGCTGCTCGCCGAGGAGCTCGTCACCCGGGCCGCGCTGTGCTTGGACAACGCCCGCCAATACACTCGCGAACGCACCGCAGCCCTCGCGCTGCAACGCAACCTGCTCCCCTACCGTTTGATGGGCGGCGCGGCGGTCGAGGCGGCCTGGCGCTACCTGCCGGCCGACACGGATGCCGGCGTCGGAGGCGACTGGTTCGATGTGATCCCGCTGTCCGGCGCCCGGGTGGCCCTCGTCGTCGGTGATGTGGTCGGGCACGGCATCAACGCCGCCGCGACCATGGGCAGGCTCCGCACCGCCGTACGCACGCTCGCCGACCTGGAGATGCCCCCCGACGAACTGCTGGCCCATCTCGATGACACGTTCCAGCGGCTGGCCGAGCAAGACGCCGACGCCGCGGGTCGCGGACCAGACGCCCACGGTCGTCGGCGCCACCTGCCTGTACGCCGTCTACGACCCGGCCACCCACCGGTGCACGATGGCACGGGCCGGGCACCCCCCGCCCGCGATCATCGACCCACAAGGCCGGGTCACCTTCCCCGACCTGCCCACCGGAAGCCCACTCGGCATCGGACTGGGCATCCCCTTCGAGGCCGTGGAACTGGAACTGCCCGAGGGAAGCCTCCTCGCCCTGTACACCGACGGCCTGATCGAAACCCGCCACGACGACATCCACGCGGGAATGCGCCGCCTGGGCACCGCCCTGGCACAACCCGGTCGCTCCCTGGAAGACCTGTGCACCCAAGTCACGCAGACCTTTCTGGGCCAGGCACCATCCGACGACATCACCCTGCTCCTGGCACGCACGCACGCATTGAGCCCCACCCAAGTCGCCTCGTGGACACTGCCGAACGACCAGTCCACTGTCCGCAGAGCCCGGCACATGGCAGCCCACCAGTTGTCCGAATGGGGCCTGGAAAGCCTCCAGGACCGCACGCAACTGATCGTCAGTGAACTGGTCACCAACGCCGTCCGCCACAGCACCGGCCCGATCGGACTCCGTCTGATCCAGCACCAAGTCCTGACCTGCGAAGTGTTCGACACCGACGCCGGCTCCCCGCGCCTGCGTCACGCACGCGCCGTCGACGAGAACGGCCGCGGCCTCTTCCTGGTCGCCCAACTGTCCCGCAGATGGGGCGCCCGCTCGGAATCGGGCGGCAAAGTCGTCTGGGCCGAACAAGACCTGCACGCACCGGCCCCCGGCACGCCTGGACGAGGTCGTCGAGGAACGGTCGCATGACTAAATTCATGCACGTGTTTGATTTTGGGCGCCATCACGGTCGCGGCCCACATTCACCAGGTTGGACACCCAGCTCGCGAAGACGGCCGTACCGGTGAAACGGCTCGCACGCGACTACGAGGTCGGTCCACCCACGCCGCTCGGAAGCCAAGATCAAGCTGGCGATGGTTCGACTTGATAAGCTGCGTCTCTACCTTGCCCAGCACCCCGCCATCCTCCTCGATCGATTTACCAAACACCTTCGACAGGAGAAAACGCTCCTTTATTCAGTACTTCGGCAGGCGGTCATGTCTCGTCATGTTCGATGTTCACGAATAATGACAACATCGGTTGCCGCCGGTTGCGTCGCCTCTTCGCGCCCCGGGCCAGGCGCGCCGGAGTACGGCACCGGTGACCGTAAGGTGTGCTGCTGGCCGGTTCAGAGCCGTCAGTGCGCGCCGGCGAAGATTTCCATGACCTCGCGCAGCGCGTAGTAGACCAGCACGTACCCGGCGGCCGCGTCGGCCCACCACAGTCCGGCCAGAGAATTCAGGAGGAGGCCCAGCAGCACGGCGGCCGCCAGCAGGCCGTCGATCAGGGTGACCCGGCCCTCGGTCTTCAGCACCGGGTTGTCCAGCGCGGTGCCGGTGCGTGCCTTGCCGGCAGCGAGCGCGAACATCACCGCGGCCGTCACCGCAGTCCAGCCGATGCCCAGCGGCGAGTGGTGGGGCCGGAAGCCGGTGGCCAGCACCCACGTGGACTGCACCAGCAGGTACACCGCCAGGAGCGCGAAGCCGACACCGATCAGCTTCAGACCACGGCGCCGGCGGTCCTCGCCGCTACCGGACAGCTCCCAGATGACCACGATAGAAGCGCCGATCTCGATCAGGGAGTCCAAGCCGAATCCCGCCAGCGCCACGGACCTCGCCGCGATCGCGGCAACAGCGAGTACGACGATGCCGATCACATTCCAGCCGAGAGTGGCGTACTCCAGAGCGAAGCCACGACGGACAAGCCTCTGGCGGGTGGCGTCATCAGTGCCGGTCACCGGGAGATCTTCCCAGACCTGCCCCTCGGGCCTGCAAGCGTCTCGGGCCGTTCGGTGGTCTGACTGTGAACGTCAGCGGACCGGGGATCAGCTGTGCACGCACGCCGTTCGCGTTGGACCCCGAGCTGACCTGGGGCGAAGGTGATCGATTCGTAGAGTGGGGCGAAGCGATCGGGCGCCATCTTTACCCGCTCGGCGAACTGGACCACGGCCGGTTCTTCTTGGGCATCGATGAAGCGGGCGTGATCTATCTCGTCGAGACGTGGGTTGCCGGCTTCGGACCGATGCCGCACTCCATGGAGCACTTGGTTCTCGGCGTGGCTCCTCGCCGAATCGATGAGGGGTACGAGAAGCCGTCCTGACGGGGCGGTCACCTGTAGAGCAGTACTCGCTTTCGGAGGAGCTCGAAGCCGGCGCGGCCGAACATCCGGTGCCTCAGCATCGTGATCCGGTTGACATGGCCCTCCACGACTCCGGAGTTCCACTGCTGCGAGAGCCCGGCAGTGAGAGCGTCGAGGTCGCGCTCCAGGTGCCGGAAGACCGGCCGGGGGCTCCTGGGGCGGCCGGAGCACTCCACCGTCCGCCCCAAAGTCCGGCCCACCGCGGCCGGCCGGTCAGGCGCGGTCGGTCAACTCCTCCGCGAACACCTGCGACAGCGGCTGCGGACCCACGTACTGCTGGCAGTTGCACTGCCCGGCCTCGTAGCGCAGCGGCTTTTTGTTCTCGTCCCACGCCGTGGGCACCTCGACGCGTTCATGGCACCGGCCCTGCTTGTCGTGCTTGGCCAGATGGTGCGTGCACCCGCACACCGGCTCCGGCGGCTGGTGCGCCGCCTCGACGGCCAGGCGTTCCTGCCGGGCCGCCTCCATCAACTGCATCCTGCGTTCATGCCGGTTGCGCAGGGCGGTGCGAATGTTGTCGGCCGCCCACGCGAAGCCGCCCGTCCAGAAGATGATGAGGACCCACCAGAACCAGTCCACCCTCTGCTCCTTCCCCCGTGTTCTACTGAGGCTTCAGGATAGAGGGCCGCTCGAAGAAAGCCCCGGCGCCGACAGGGACACGGGAGCGCGCCTCGGCCCGAGCCGATTGCGTGAGGGCCAATAGGTGCCGACCGCCCGGCGGGAAATGGGGTCAGGGCGTGCGGGGGCGAAGCAGCCGTGCGCGTTGGCGCCGCCGGATGTCGTCTTCGGCATCACTGGCCGGCGGCGGGGGCACAGGCCGGCCCGGTCCGGCTCGCAGCTCGGCGCCGTACCGGTCCCTGTGCTGGTGGATCTCGTCCGGCCGCGACGCGGCCGGCCACACGATCAGTAGGTAGTCCTCGACGGGTTCTTGGGCGTCGCCGTCGGGGGCGGTGTCACGGCCCCGCGCATGGACCCGAACGCGATAGGTGCCCGGCCCCTGCGGCGTCAGCAGCGGCAGTCGGGGGGTATCGCTCATGACGCTCGTGACATACAGCGCGCCTGTGGTGGTCTCCACACTGTGGTCGACAACCTCGTCCCATGCGCCTGTCTCCACCCGAGTGGGAGGACGCCCACATACCCGGACCTGGACGTTTACCCAGCCTGAGCTGATGCCGGTGCAGATCACCACCATGCCCGGCTGTGAGAAGACCAGTCCGTTGGACGCGTCGAAACCTACGGGGGCGCGTCGGTGGGAGTCGGTCAGCTCGAACGTGTGGAAGTCCACGCGCACCGGGCTCGAGGCCCTAACCGGTGCCGGCTGCGTCATGCGGCCACATTAGAAGGTTGCGCCGCTGCAGAACAGGGCCCGCGCCCGGCCGGCCGGTGGCCGCTGGGGAGCCCGCCCTGCCGCTGCACGCCGCAGCGCGACCCCGGACCGAGCGCGGCACCAACCGGCACCAGCTGCCGGGCCTACGCCAGACCCGCCCGCGCGGCGCCGACCGGGCGGGCGGGTCTGGCGGGGTGTCAGTGGGCGAAGGACTGGGCGGCCTGCTCGATCAGGCGGGCGACCGCGTCGGGCCGGGAGACCGCGACCGCGTGGGAGGCCTTCACCTCGACGGTACGGGCGTGGGCGCGCTGGGCCATGAACTGCTGGGCGGCCGGCGGGATGTTGTTGTCCTCGGTGGCGATCAGGCTGAAGGAGGGGATGGTCTTCCAGGCGACCGCGTTCGCCTTCTCCTCCAGCGCCGAGGCGGCGACCGGGCGTTGGGTGGCGGCCATCAGGGCGGTGACCTGCTCGGGCACATCGGCGGCGAACTGGTCGTGGAACTTGGCGGGTTCGATGTACAGGTCGGTGCCGGTGCCGCCGCCGGGAAGCGGGAAGGGAACGGGGGTGAGGGCGGCACCCAGGGTGCTGCCCGGGAACCTGCCGGACAGCTCCAGCGCACTCTCGCCCTCGTCGGGAGTGAAGGCGGCGATGTAGACGAGCGCCTTCACCTGCGCCCTGCCCACCGCGGCTTCACTGATCACAGCGCCGCCGTAGGAGTGGCCGGCGAGCACCACCGGCCCCTGCACACCCTCCAGCACGCTCGCGACGTAGGCGGCGTCATCGGCCAGACCACGCAGCGGGTTCGCGGCGGCGATGACCGGATATCCCGCACGCTGCAGACGCTCTACGACACCGTTCCAGCTGGAGGAGTCCGCGAACGCGCCGTGCACCAGCACGATCGTCGGGAGCACCGGGGTACCGGCGGAGTGGCTCACAGGCTTGAGGTTCATGACAGGACACTCTCCTTCACATCACGGGCGCGCCGCGGACGGCGCGGTCAGGGCACTCTCCGCCCCCGTTGGCCTGCCGGCCCGGGGCAACACCCAGAAACCTAGTACGCATTTATCTTGCGCGCAATCTAATCGTGCGAGAGTTCCTGAGTCGGATGCGGGGATGGCTGGACGGTGTGGTGCGGGGTCCGGTCGCCTGGCGGCTGGACGGCAGACCTGGATGGCCACACGGGTCGGGCCTGGACGGCCACGCGAGAGGAGCATGAACGGCCACATGAGTGAGGTCTGGACGGCCCCGGGAGTAAGTTCGAGGTCGCCCCTGCGGAAGTGAGAGGGCGCGGTGCCAGGCCCCCGGTCCGATGGCACCGGCACACCGCGGACGAGTACGGGTTCGCCCCCCTGCATCCGGGCCCGCTTCCGCGGCTAGACCCCACCGTCCCTGGCCGCCTCGCCCGCCGAGCGCCACCTCACATGTTCCGGCACGCACGCCGTATCGCTCCGCTTCGCCGAACAGGTGCCGTTCACCTCGATCCACGCCCTGGAGGCCATGGCGTGGCCGGACATCGAGTGGCCGGTGGCCCACTGTGCGGCCATCGCTCGGCAGGCCGCGAAAGCCGGTGAGCCGTCACCGTCCTCTCTGAGCCCTCGATCCCCCGCTGTATGCAGGCACCGGCATCATCGCGCTGAATCCAGCAGAGTAACCACCAGCGAACACCGAAGAGGACAGCCCGCACAGTCGCATCTACTCCGGCCACCGCGCGGACGGCCTGCTCCTTGCTGGCATTCAGTTTGCCGCCGCCGCCGCGGTGGCGCGGGCGAAGCCCTCCGGGTTGTCCAGCCTGATGGTGTGACCGCGGTCCGGGACCACGCTCACCCCGGCTGCGGGTGAGCGCATCGGTGCCCGGGAGCGGCCCGTCGGCCGCGGGCTGCACAGGTCAGGATGCGGGGACGGGGCAGGGGCGTTCGGTGCTTCTGGCCTCGGTGGCGGGGTTTCCGTACCAGCGGGCCCCGGCGGGGACTTCCTCGCCCTTCATCAGGAACGAGTCGGGTGCCAAGGTGGCATCCTTGCCCACGCTCACCCCGTAGTGCACGTGGGCCGCCACGCCTAGGGTGACGCCCGCGTGCAGGGTGCTGTGGTCAGACTTAAACGTGCCGTCCTCCTGCGAGTGGCACTGGATCCTGCTGGCCAGGTTGAGGGTGCAGTCGTCCCCGATCGCGGCCAGCGTGCGGTCGGTGAGATAGCAGCCGTCGTCGAAGACCCGCCGGCCCACGCGGGCCCCCATCAAACGCCAGGCCAGCGGCTTGAAGGGGGTGCCGTTGAAGACATGGAAGTACTCCACCGGCACCTTCCACAACCGCTCGTGCAGCCAGAAGTCCCGGTGGTAGATCGAGCACAACTGCGGGCGCAGTCGACGGAACCGGCCCACCAGGCGTTCCACGAGGATGAGGTAGAAGGCGGTGAACACCACGGTGAGCGCCGTCGACACGGCGACCATCACCGACCCCGCCACACCACGGGCGGCGAGGGTCGCCGTGCCCAGCAGCGTGACGGCGAAGAAGTACACCCAGCCCGCGCCCAGGAACAGGCACATGGTGGCCAGGTTGTAGCGGTTCTTCACGGCGAGGTGGCGTGGCAGTTCGTCGCCGGAGAGGAAGTGGTCGAAGCGGCTGTCGCGTTCCACCGACCGCGGGATCTCGAAGGGTGGCGAGCCGAGCAGGCCGACCCCCTCGTGGACCTTACCGTCCAGCGGCACCATCACCTTCGTCGCCAGTAGGCAGTTGTCGCCGGTCCGGGCGCCGACGGGGAAAGCGATGTTGTTGCCGATGAAGTTGTCCCGGCCGATCCGCGCCTCGCCGACGCGGAAGGAGGTGCTGGAGAAGTCGGCGTTCACCATGGACAGGCCGTCGGCCACCATCGTGCCGGTCCCCACCGCACTGTGGAACGGCGACTCGTGCTCCACCTCGGTGCCGAAGTTGGAACCCGTCTGCTGCACCGGAGCAAGCTTGTAGCCGAGCCCCTTGAGGTAGTGGACGATGTAGGAACTGTCGCCGAACAGCCGCTTGAAGAACTTGACGTTGGTGGTACGGGCGATCGTCCGGTGCGCCGAATAATGCACCCCGTACAGCGGATACACCCGCCCAGGCCTGACCAGCCGGTTCAGCACACGTGGCACCGTACACAGCGCCGCGGTCCCCAAAACGACGAACCCGAAGAACACCACCGCCGACACCCGCAACGCATCGGTGTAGAAACCGGCCGTCGTGACGCCGGGCGCGGCCGTCGCGGTCGTGCCCACCGTACGGGCGATCGCCGGCGAAGTGTCCAGCAGCATGTAGGAGCCGCCCACCACCAGTGGCACCACCACCAACAACACCTGCGCCAACGTCATCACGGCATACCCGGTACGACGCGCGGTCCCGCAACGCACCGGCGGGACAACCCCCATACCGGTGCGGGCCGGCTGCGCCGGGGAGCCGTGCCAGTACTCGCCCTTGGGAATACGCTGCCCGCGGTGGAGCGAGGAGGCGTGGCCCAGCCGGGCACCGTCACCCACCGAGGTATCGATGTCGAACACGGTCTTCTCACCGATCACCACGTTGCTGCCGAAGGTGACCGGGCCGGTCTGGATACGGCCCCCGTGCGCCCGGTAACACAGGAAGAACGACTCCTTGCGCAGCACCGTGTCGTCCCCGATCGTCAGCAGGTCGGTGCACACCGGTATGCGGCGGGAGAGGATCGTGACACCTCGGCCGATCCGCGCCCCCAGCAGACGCAGATACAGCACATACAGCGGATTGCCGACGAAGAAGAACATCGGATTCGCGCGCACCAGCACCCGCACGATCCAAAACCGCACATAGGCAAGCCCCCACAACTCGAACTCACCGACCTTCCACCGGCCCACCAAAATCCACTTCGCCGCGATCGGGAACACGCACAACGCCACGAACCCGGCACTGCCGAACACCACCGACCGCAGGTAGATGTGCAGCAGCCCTTCACCCGCCGCCACCCAGTGGTAGCCGCGCGCGGCCACCAGCCCGACGACGAAGACGTAACCGACGAACAGCAGCAACTGCACCGCCCCACACACCATGTAACGGCACGAACTCACCCGCACCGGCGCCGACTCCGGCGCCGACTCTGGGTCGGTCGCCGGCACCGGCGACTCGGCCGCCCCACCCACCGCAGCAGCCAGACTCCGGATCGTCGGATGCTGATAGATGTCCCTGATCGACACCGACGGCAGATCCGCGCGCTTCCTCACCCGCGCACAAAACTGCGCCATGACCAGCGAATTCGCGCCCAACTCCTCGAAGAAGTTCCCGTCGAGACTCACCTGGTCCGTCTGCAGGACCCCGGCAAGCACATCGGCGAACCGACCCTGGAGAGCGTCTGGTGAAGCGACACACCCGTTGTCGCCGTTTCCCGATACATCGATTTCAGACGTACCGGTTTCAGACGTGCTGATGGCAGATGACGAAATTCCCGCAGGACGCACCATATGACAAACCCCTCGAGATACACGGTCGCCGACACAACCCCACACGACCACCCCCAGCGGGCATTCCGGCCCAGGCGGGGAGCTAGCAGCTCGACTCCACCCGGACACCAAGAACACCATCCAGTCTCCGCCATCACCCCCCACACGGCCACCGGGCCACCGGAACCCCGTACCGCACCCCTGGTACACAGGCCCATCAGACCGAACCCCCCATCGGCCCGCCCGGGCCGCCACCGGTCCGGGCGGGCCGGAACAGGCAGCACCGGCCCGGATACGAGGCCGGTACCCTGGTGCGGGACCTTGAGCATCCGGCGTCAGGGCCTTGGGCATCCGGCGCCTTCGCGCTGCCTGGCCTGGGGAGGCCGGGCAGCGGGGCCGATGGTCTGCCTAGGACAGCGGTCGGCCGCCCAGGCCGGCCCAGCGGGCGGCACGGGGCGCCAACGTCATCGGTCCGATCCAGCCCCGGCGGACCACGGCGATCCGCGACGGCAACGGCACGCCGGGTCCACGGCCCTGCCCCGTGACCAGTTCTCCAGCAACCCGACCGTCGTCTCGACCGCGGACACCACCAACGTCACCTCCAGACCCCCCTCACCCCAGGTGTTCCACAAAGCCCAGCCCTCGGACCTGAGCGCGACGCCCAGGCACGCACACGCCTCCCCGTGGCCCTCCTCCACCCCGGCCGGCATGACCAGCGGCCCGAACACGGCCGCCCCAACCAACCGGGTCAAGGTCCGGTCCTCCTCCACACATCCATCACCCGGGAAGTGATAGGTGCGCAAGGCCCGGGCCAGCGCGTTCACACTCGCCTGGAGCGGTGTCGCATCCTCGGGATCGGCCGGAAGGCACACCCGACCCTCCCAGGAAGCCTCCACACCGACGCGGTGAGCCAGACGCTCGATTTCCCGGAGGTAATCCTTTCGCCGAGCTCGGGTGCGGTCATGGCCGGAAGCGTCGCAGCACGCCATCCGGTACCGACACCGGTTATCGACCGGGGGAACAAAGGTGCGACCGGTCGGACTGGGGCATTCCTTACCTCCCGTTCGTGCCGTGGCGTGCTCCGCCCGCCGCTGGGAAAGCCGCTCCCCGGTGTGAACGGCGATGGCGGACGAAAGGGGGGACGGGAGCGAGCGTGGTGATCTGCCGATGGGCGAGATGGCTGAAGCCCCCGCACGCACAGTGAGCCAGGGGGTACGGGCGGGAAGCCCTAACCGGAAGTTTCTTTTGCCCTCTGTCGACGGGATGGAGCCCAGTGATGGCCACCGCAGCGGGCCGGGCCTGGGCGCTTCCGGCAGCGCCGAGCAGTCTGCGCTTGCCCGGGATCGTCCTTGGAGTGGGCCTGGGCGGGTTCTTCGACGGCATCCTGCTGCACCAGCTATTGCAGTGGCATCACATGCTCTCCAGCACCAACCACGACCGCATCGGCGTGAAATACTACAACCCCCACACCGTCTCGGGGCTGGAGATGAACACCGTGTGGGACGGCATCTTCCACGCCGTGTGCTGGATCGCCGTCCTTCTGGGAATGGCGATCCTGTATGGACGGGTCACGCACAACCGGCGGGCGGTGTGGGCGTCGCGGGTCCTGTGGGGCTGGATGCTGGTCGGCTGGGGCCTGTTCAACCTGGTCGAGGGCATCCTGGACCATCAGATCCTGGGCATCCACCACGTTCACGGCGGCTCCTATCAGGCCTGGTGGGACGCCGGCTTCCTCGTCCTGGGCGGCCTGTTCCTGATCGGCGGCTACCTGCTGCAGCGCAGCGGCCGGCCCTTCGACCCCGAGACCGGCCCCGGCGCCGCGGCGCACCAAGGCCGCGCCTGATGGGCGCCATGCAGCACCACGACGGCGGAACGAGCCTGCCGGGGACGTCGCTGACCGTGCTGTTGCTGCTCGCCGGGGCGGGCGGCTCCTATCTACTTGCTGCACGACAGGCTCGGCGCCGCAACCGGACACGGGGCTGGAGCGCCTGGCGGACGACATCGTTCCTCGCTGGCCTTGGTCTGCTCGCCATCGGGCTGCTGCCGCCGCTGGGATCCGCCGCGCACACCGACTTCCGCGGACACATGGCCCAGCACATGCTCATCGGCATGTATGCCCCGCTCGCCCTGGTTCTTGCCGCACCGGTCACGCTCCTGCTGCGCACACTGCCGGCCTCCACAGCCCGCCAGGTGACCGCGGCCCTGCACAGCAGACCGGTGCAGGTGGCGACGCATCCCGCGACGGCGCTGGCACTGAGCACCGGCTCTCTGGGCGCGCTGTACTTCACACCGCTGTACAACACCGCCTCCAGCCACCCGGCGGGCCACTGGCTGATGCACGCGCACTTGCTAGCCTCCGGCTGCCTGTTCGCCCACGCCATCGCCGGCCCGGACCCGGCGCCCGCCCGGCCCGGCGTGCGGGCCCGCCTCGTATATCTGGGCGTGGCGATCGCCGCGCACGCCCTGATCGCCCAGGCCCTGTACGGCGGGTTCTTCGTCGACATCCGCGCCCCCATCGACCAGGTGCAGCAGGCCGCGCAGATCATGTACTACGGCGGGGACATCGCCGAACTCCTCCTGGCCGGCGCACTGGTGGCGACCTGGCGTCCCGAGCGCCGCGCCAAGGCCGTCAGGATGTCTCTGGCCGTGGGAACGGGCGTTTCAGCACCACCGAAAGCCCAAAGCTAGTGCCGCATCGGGCGACGCTCCTGGTCAAGCCGGCCGACTTCCCTGATCGCCGAGAGGAGCGGTCGACGACGTCGGCCACGTGGGCCTGCGCATCCTGCTCCACGAGCGACGCAGAGGCCATCCCGGCTCCGGGTGGGACGACACCTGTCCAGGACCGAGCCGAAGCCGAGCAATCCCTGGATGATGTGTTCGAATCTGACCGTGGACCGGCGGGCGGCCCACACGACTGGAGGGGTGAGGACATGATGCGGAAGGCCTATCAGGAGGAACTGGCCTCGATCGGTGATCGCCTGGTGGAGATGGCGAACCTGGTCGGCTCGGCCATCGGCCGGGCCACGACCGCTCTTTTGGATACCGATCTGGAGCTAGCCGAGAGCGTGATAGCGGCCGACGCAAAGGTCGACGACCTCCAGCGTGACCTGGAGAACCAGGCGATCGCGGTACTGGCACGGCAACAGCCGGTCGCCACCGACCTGCGCATCGTGGTCACGTCACTGCGCATGAGCGCAGACCTGGAGCGCTGCGGTGACCTGGCCGAACATGTGGCCAAACTGGCCCGGATGCGCTACCCCGAGCAGGCGATCCCGCGCGATCTGCGCCGCACGATCCTGGAAATGGGCCAGCTCGCGCAACGCCTGATGGCCCAGGCGGCCGAGGTGGTCCTCACCCAGGACATCGATGCGGCACTACAGGTGGAGAAGGACGACGACCGCATGGACGAACTGCACCGCATGATCTTCCAGCACCTGATGGACGACCGGTGGCAGCACGGCGTGGAAACCGCCGTCGACGTCACCCTCGTCGGCCGCTACTACGAACGGTTCGCCGACCACGCCGTCTCCGTGGCTCGGCGCGTGGTCTACCTGGTGACAGGCGAGCGCGTGGATGAGCTGATCACGGAAAGGCCCGCCTGAGCACTCCCCACCGGCCGCCCTGGGGCATGGGTGATGTCGCTGTTGCCCCCTGGCGTCCCTGGATGTGAAGGTAGGGAGTAAGCGGGCGTAACTACACAAGGCGGGACAGACGTACCAGGATGCGGACGACGCCCTTTTCCCTTCGGAGGCAACGTGCACAGCCACTCGCACAAGCTCCCCGTTGCAGTTCAGGAGCCGGAGAACTCTGCCGGTGAGATTGAGCAGCTGCAGACCAAGGTCGCCCAGCTTGAGCGTGCCGTGCATTCCCACGCCGTGATCGATCAGGCGATCGGTGTCGTGGTCGCCGCGGAACGTCTGACCCCCGCAGAGGCCTGGGACCTGCTCCGCGAGACGTCCATGTGCACCAACACCAAACTGCGCCATGTGGCCGAACTGGTCCTCACGTTGGGTGTCACCGGCAACCTCACGGCAGACATCCGCGCGGAACTGGCCCGCCGGCTGAGCAGCGAGAACTGATCTCCTACCGTCCAGCCCGGTTCTCCGAGCCCCGGGCTGGGCGGCATCCCTTCAAGCAGGCTCGGGGGCGATACGGCTGTTCTCCGGGCTGCAAGCCGCCCGGATACGAGCGGATGCAGGCGCCGACCCGGGCATGCGCCGGGACGGCGCGATGATCGGACTCTGGGTCCGGGCCGGCTCCCCGGGTGCCGGGCGTATCCGAGCGTGTTGCGCGGCCCGGGGCCGTTGTCAGTGGCCGCGGCTATTGTGCGCCGCAACCGACCGCATCCCCCTCATCCGGGAGGAATCATGGCCTCACGCCTCAACCCGTACCTGATGTTCGCCGGCGACGCCCGGCAGGCCCTTGAGTTCTACAAGGAGGTCTTCGGCGGCACCCTGGTGCTCAACACCTACGGTGAAGCCGGCCAGCCCGACACCTCCATGACCGACAAGATCATGCACGGCATGCTCGAGACCCCCAGTGACTACACCCTCATGGCCGCCGACACCCCGGCCGGCGAACACAAGCCGGGTAACGCCTACTCGGTGAGCCTGAGCGGCGACGACGACGCGGAGCTGCGCAGCTACTGGGAGAAGCTGTCCGACGGCGCCACCGTCGCCGCCCCCCTCGACAAGCAGATGTGGGGCGACGTCTTCGGTATGTGTACGGACCGCTTCGGCATCACCTGGATGGTCAACATCGCGCAGCCGCAGGGCTGACAACAGGCCGCCCGCAGCCGGCCGGGCGCCCAAGCGGCGCCCGGCCCGCACCCGTCACGCCGTCCACCCCGGATACACGGCGGACGGACGTCTGAACACGAAAGACGCAAGACGGCTGCGCCTACGACCCTGACGAGACCGCACCGCCGAGCTGCACTGCCCGTACCGAATGCCACACGGTGACCCCATGCACTCGGGCGCGTGTATCGCGACTCCTGGCCTTCACGTCGGCGATTGATCTGGCTCCGCGGGACCGTCGGCGCTTTCGGGGCCGGTCCGCGAGATCGCCTCCGACCAGGACGACCAGCCCGAACTGATTCCAAAGGGCCCTCGTCGGTACGCCTGCTGGTGAGCCAGACCACAAGCGTGGCCGCGGCCCATGCCGCCAAAAGCGGTCCACTCACAGCCCAGCCGATCCACCTCTTACGCACGACCGCAACCCATGTGCCATCTGCGATGTGCCGGTCCACGCGCCCTGCAACAAGATCAGCCCTGCGACCGCGGCCTGCGGCATGCGCTCAACGCACCCTCGCCCTCGCTCCCTTCGGATGCCGGCACTCACACCAAGGCCTGCACAACTTCTCCGCCCGCCATCATGAAGCCATGCCCTCCAGCCCGCCCTGCGCCGGCGATTACGTACCTCTCGGGCGCGGACGCCGACGACCTCGAGCTGTACCGGGAGAAGTTCCGGCGCCGACTGCCACAGTCGCTTGACGAGTTGCGCGGCCCGACCCCGGGGGTCGTGGATCTGGCGCAGCACATCGCCTGGTCGGGGATGACCTCCCACGACATGCACAAGCCTCGGCAGCTCATGGGCCTTGTAGCGCATCGTCCTGCACGAGGGCCTGAGCGACGACCTGCCCCGTTACCTCAACCAGGACCTGCTCCTTGACATGTGGCCAGTGCTGCGCGCCCTCGGCGACCGTACCGTGCGCACCGTGCAGGAAGACGCCTTCGCCCGGCTGACCTGACGTACACGGGCAACCACGTGACGGGCATGCCAGAGCATCCGAATCCTTGTAGTCAGGGCTATATGGGTACCTCTTGACTCCGCTGTCACTATCATCGGTCCCGTCACGGCGGGTGGGGAGGCGGCTGAGGATGTTCGCGGTCGAGGTCAGACAGCTTGGACAGGCGTGGTTGGTGTCGCTGCGCGGCGAGCTGGATTTCACCAGCGCCGTGCAGCTGCGGGAGGCGGCAGAGAGGGTGGTGGCCGGGCTCTTGCAGCCCAGGCTGATGGTGATCGACTGCGCTGGCCTCGGCTTCTGCGACTCCTCCGGCATCAGCAGCCTGATCGCGATCCACCAGTGGCTGTCCGCACGCGGGAGCACGCTGCGCCTCGCGGCGGTGCCCCCAACAGTGGCGCGGATCTTCAGACTGACGGGCCTGGACCAGCTCGTTGGTGTGTACCCCACGGCTTCAGAGGCCCTCGCCGTCGACGGCGGGGGCGCAGCGGCATCTTCTTCGCCTGCGGACACGTCGGCCTCGACGCATGCGGCAGTTCAGGGATAGCGGGGCGGCGGCCCGGAACCGAGGATCACAGCCCGTCGACAGCCCGGTCGACGGCACGGGCGGCGTCCGACACGGGGGCGCAGCAGGATGTGCGTGCTGTGTCCGGCTACTCCGCCGCCGTCTTTGTGCGCCTCGGGCCGACCCGGTCGGCACACGTTCGACGGCTCAGTGTCGCTCTCGGCCTGGGAGCGTGCCCGCCGTGGAGCCGTCGCCGCGCCGCGCTGCGGTGCGGTGCGGTGCGGTGCGGGCCTACGGTGCGGTGCGCGAGGTCTTCGCCGTGGGGCCGGCGGTGCCCGTGTTCCAGTCCAGGCGCAGCACGGCGAGGTCGTCTGTGTGCCGGTCCGCGTTCAGCGTGCGGGTGCGGGTGATGAGCTCGTCGAGATGGGTGCCGGGATCGGGTGCATGGAGCGTGTCGATGATGCGCAGCAGACCGTCCACCCCGAGGCGGGCGCCCGTGCCGTCCGCGAAGCCCTCGATGAGACCGTCGGTGTAGGCGACCAGCGCGCCGCTCGCGGGGAGTGCCAGCGTGGTGGCGGGCCACTGGCCCAGTCCGGGTGCGATGCCCAGCGCGACTCCATGGGCGGCCGCCACCTCATGGGTGCCGTCGGGGGTGACGAGCAGCGGTTCGTGGTGGCCGGCGAGGTGCAGGGTGAGGGAGGCCGCCTGCGGATCCAGGGTGATCAAGGTGCACGTGGTGAACAGGTCGCTGCCGGCGCGTTCGGCTATGTGGATCTGTTCGAGGAGATGGAGCAGCTGCTGATCCCGGTGGCCGCCGAGGGTCAGGGCACGCCACGCTATGCGCAGGCAGACGCCGAGCGCCGCCGCGTCGGGGCCATGGCCGCTGACGTCTCCGATGACGGCGTGGACCTGTCCGTCCCCCGTCTGCACGACGTCGAGGAAGTCGCCGCCCAACAACGCCTGCGCACGTCCGGGGTAGTAGCGGCTGGAGGCGCTGACCGTGCTGGAGGACAACAGGGGTTCCGGGAGCAGCCCGCGTTCCAGGCGTGCGTTCTCCTCGGCACGCAGACGTCCGATCTGGAGGGCGGCGTTGGCGCGTTCGGCCTGCTTTCGCTGGACGGCGTAGCGGACGGCGCGTTGCATCAGGTCGGGATCGACCTTGCCCTTGACGAGGTAGTCCTGGGCACCGGCGGCAAGGGCGTCGACTCCCGCGCGGGGCTCGTCCAGGCCGGTCAGGACGATGACGGCGGCGTCGGTGGCCGCCTGGATCGCCTGGACGGTCTCCACTCCGGACGCGTCCGGCAGATGCAGATCGAGCAGGACGCAGTCGACGGGCCCCGAGGCGAGGACCGCACGCGCGTCGACGGCCGTGCGGCACCGTGTCAGCGCATGCGGCAGATCGGTGTCGTGGAGGAACTCCTCGACCAGGAGGGCGTCTCCGTCGTCGTCCTCCACCAGCAGCACGTCATATTGCTCGTCGCGGCCTGCGGCTGGAGCGGTCACGACTGTGTCTCTCTGTCCGGGGCCGCGAGCTCAGCCTCGGCAGCCGGGGCGGCCTGGGTAGCGGGGAGGGTGAAGACGATGCGGGTGCCCGGCGTGTGACCGGGGTCGATCCTGATCGTGCCGCCGTGGAACTCGACGACTTTCTTGCACATCGCAAGGCCGATGCCGGTGCCCGGATAGGCGTCCTTGGTGTGCAGTCGCTGGAAGAGGATGAAGACCTTCTCCCGGAACTCCGGTGCGATGCCGATGCCGTTGTCGGTCACCGCGAACTCCCAGGTGCCGCCGTCGTTCGTGGCGTTCACATGAATCTGCGGCGTGCTGCCGGCGCTGCGGAACTTGATGGCGTTCGACAACAGGTTCTGCCAGAGCATGCCCAGTTGGCTCGAGTCCCCGACGACGGTGGGCAGCGCGTCGTGGGTGATCTCGGCATTTGTCTCCTCGATGGTCACACTGAGGCTGTCGAGGGTCCTGTTCAGGACTGCTTCCAGGTCGACGGTCTGGTGGTCGCTGTGGACGCGGCCGACCCGGGAGAAGGTCAGGAGGTCGTTGATGAGGGTCTGCATACGGTTGGCGCCGTCGACGGCGTAGGCGATGTACTGGTCGGCCTTGTCGTCCAGTTGGCCGCCGTAGCGCCGCTGAAGAAGCTGGGTGAAGCTGGACACCTTGCGCAGGGGTTCCTGCAGATCGTGCGAGGCCACGTAGGCGAACTGCTCAAGCTCCGTGTTCGAGCGCTTCAGGTCCTCCGTCTGTTCGTTCAGCAGTGCGCGGGCCGCCTCGCTGAACCGCAGCTCCTCCACCAGGCGCAGACGCATCGAATCCACGTCGGAGGCGAGCCGGCGCAGGTCGGCGGGACCGACGACGTCGATGGGATGGTCGAAGCGGCCCTGCGCGACGTCACGTGCGGCCGTGCCGAGCCGACTGAGAGGATCGGTGATACCGCGGCGCAGACCCTCGAACACCGCTATGGCAAGCAGCACAATCACCAGTGCGATGGCGGTGAAGACCCAGTTGCGTAGTCTCTCGGCGCGCGCCAGGTCGTCCACGGCGTTGCCGCGCGCGTCAACGAGGTGGTCCTGCTGGGTCGTCATTGCTTGGCGCAGGCGGTCGAAGTTGACCCTGCCCTCCGCGGCCCGATCGCCGGCGAGTGGCGCGGGAGCGCCTGCGGGAGCGCTGGAGATGGGGGTGGCGATGCGCTGCTGCCAGGCTCCTGCGCGGCTGAGCACGGTGCGCAGGTCGGCCTGGGCACGGGGATTGCCGACGAGGAGCTGGTTGAGTCGATCGACAGCTGCCTTCTCGTCGGCCAGGCCCTGCTTGTAGGGCTCGAGGAACTGTTTCTGACCGGTCAGGCCGTAACCGCGGATGCCGGTCTCCTGGTTGACCAGCGCGGCCTCCAGGCGTATGGAGTTCGTCAGTGCGGGCGAGCGTGTGTTGACGAGATCCGTGGTGACCGAAGCGGCACGGTCCATCGCCCACATCCCCAGCCCGCTCAGGACAGCCAGCAAGCTGAGCGCGACGCTCACTCCCACGCGCAGCCACCGCCGCGTCGTCCACCTCGAAAGGAGGCGCTGCCGGGCGGCCGGTTCCTGCCCTGCGGTCATCGCTGCTACTCCTCGGGTGTCCAGACGCCGCTCTGACGTGCGCGCGGCGAGGACACTCTACCGCCTACGACAACCAATGTTGTCATCTTCAAGGTGCGTCCCCTACGGTTAGGGGCATGCCTGGCGTCCATTTCTCTTTGCGGAAGACCGAAGCCGAGATCGTTGAACTCGTCGCCCGCGAGGTCGACGAGCTTGTCGGTCGGCTCGTACCTGAAGTCTTTGAGCTTGTGCGCGGCCCAGTGGATCACTCCCCCGAGCAGGCAGAGGCTTTGGCGCACCTCCATCTGCTCACCCATCTCCAGCAGGCCGTGGATCGCCTGGAAGCTCAGGCCGCGCACCAGGCCGCAGACGCTGGAGCCGGTTATCCACAAATCGGCCGGGCGTCCAATATGACCAGGCAAGGTGCCCGCCGCCGCTGGCCGGGCCTGCTCAACCAGCCCCCCACAGCAACTGACCCACCAACCGGGAGCACCCGATGATGACCGCCCCAGCCCGCCCGTACGATGTGCTGCTGGTCGAGGACGATGAGGCCGACGCCCTGCTCATCGAGGACGCGCTCTTGGCCCGCGGTGCCCGAAACCTCACCCAGGTCCAAGACGGCGTGGCCGGCCTGGACTACCTTCGCGATACGGCCAAGCCCCGGCCGGATCTGATCGTCCTGGACCTCAACATGCCCCGCATGAACGGCCGCGAACTGCTTGCCGTCATCAAGCAGGACCCGGACCTGCGCACGATCCCGGTAGTCGTCCTCACCACCTCCTCCGCGCCGGACGACGTCACCGGCGCCTACAGGCATCACGCCAACGCCTACGTCACCAAGCCCGTCAACCTCGAGGACTTCGAGCGCGCCGTGCAGAACATCGACGCCTTCTACCTGGAGACCATCACCCACCTGCCGCGCACCTGACAGAGCCGAGCCCGCCCGTGCCCATTCTCCTGTAAAGAGAGGGCACGGGGGGCGCTGCGGTGCCTGGCTACCGGCTGATTGCTGGGCACGCTCGCCAAGTACGGTGGCACGGAAGAAGAACCCAATCCCGGTGGCACTCGAGACTTCCCGCGGTCTGCTGGCCGCCGTCTTGCCGACCGGCAAGCGCGCCAGGGTCTTCGCGATCAACCCGATGGTCGCCGCCCGCGACCCCGACCGCCACCCCGTCTCCCGCAAGAAGTCCGACCGCGGCAACTCCCTGGTTCTGGCGAACATCCTCCGCACCGACATGCACGCCCACCGGCCTTTACCGCAGGACAACGACCCGTCCGCGCCATCGCCTTTTTGGCCCGCACCCAGCAGGACGCCACCTGGAACCGGCAGCAGCACTCCCACCAGCTCCGGTCTCTGCTACGTGAGTACTACCCGTAAGCCCTGGACGCCTTCACCAACTGGCAGAACGGCCGCCGCCGTCCCGAGGCAAGCGAACTACTCCGACTCGCCCCCACGACCTCCCCTCCGAGTGAGCCCACCAGCCGCCGCTGGTCGGGGACGTGCTAGGTAAATGCTCGCCCTCCTACGCCAGCTGGAAGCCGCCTGCCCAACCGCCGACGACCTCGCGGAGGCGGTGGAGGAGGCTTTTCCCCCGGACGCTGAAGTCATCCTCAGCATCCCCGGCCTCGGCATCCAGCTCCGCGCCCGGGTGCTGGCCGAGATCGGCGACGACCAAGCCGCTTCGCCGAAGCGCGCGGTCTGAAGGCCGGTCCTGACTCCTCGCCGATCACCAGAGCCCGGGGCAAGAAGTCGAGCATCACCCGGGAGAGGGTGAAGAACTATCGGCTCAACCACGGCGGCTATCTTGGGGCGCCTATGTTGCCCCCAACGGCTCATCCGGAGCCAAGACCCACTACCGGCGCCGGCGCGACAGCCACGGAGCCTGGCACGCGGCCGCCCTACGCCGGGCACCTGGCCGTCATCGATGCCTGCGGCAGCGACGGCGTCGACCAGGCCGCTCTTCCCGAGCAGCCGCATCAGCGACTTCTCGGCGCTCGTGGCGGCTGTGGCGCGGCATCGTGGAGAGCCGCCTCGCCGTGGTGTTGAGCCGGATGCGTGGTGGCGGGCGGCCGCGTTGCTGCACACGCTGCCGTCACTGCGGCCGCTCCCTTCGCTCAACGTCCGTTACGCATGCGCCGTGACGATTGCCTACATGCAAGCCAGCGGCGAGGGATTCGACTCCCCTTACGGGACCTGGTGGAGCTTTGCAAGGACCTCATGGCCGACAAGGCCGATGTGTTCGGCGCCGCCGACATGATCCACGGCCGGCGTACCTGACAGCCTGTTTTTGATTGCAAGGCCACGTCAGCGGCCGGGTGCTCCGTGCCGCCCCGGCCGCGCATGCCGGGCACCGGGCCAGGGCAGCAGTGGCACGGCTTGCGGGAACGGTAGGGCGCAGCCCGACGGCGTCCACCGCCCCCTCTGTGCGGTCTCCTGCCCGGCCGGGCACAGAAGTGCACAGCGGAGCATCCCACCGGGCGCCTTCCATACCCGGCGGGACGGCCACTGGCCGGGGCACCGCTGACACGCCGGCGGCTTGCCCCGCCCGGTCACTGGGTGGTGAGCATGCCTTCGCGGAGTCGGGCCAGCAGGCGGGTGATCAGGCGGGAGACGTGCATCTGGGAGACGCCCAGGCGTTCGCCGATCTCGGCCTGGGTGAGCTCTTCGACGAACCGCCAGTGGATGATCCGGCGGTCGCGTTCGTCGAGTGCGGCGATCATGGGGGCCAGGGTGTGGAAGTCCTCGACCAGTTCCAGGGCCGCGTCCTCGTCACCGATGAAGTCGGCCAACGCGGACTCCCCGTCCTCGCTGTTGCCGATCGCCGCGTCCAGGGAGGCGGAGGCGTAGCCGTTGGAGGCCAGCTGGGCCTCGACGACCTCCTCCTCCGGCAGGCTCATCAGCTCGGACAGTTCCCTCGTGGTGGGGGTTCGGCCCAGCCGGCTGTGCAGTTCCTCCTTCGCACGCGCCAGTTGCACGCGGGCTTCCTGCAGCCGGCGGGGCACATGCACGGCCCAGGACGTGTCGCGGAAGAACCGCTTGATCTCCCCCACGATGTACGGGACCGCGAACGAGGTGAACTCGACCTCACGGGACAGCTCGAACCGATCGATCGCCTTGATCAGCCCGATCGTGCCGACCTGGACGATGTCCTCCATCTCCTCCGGCCCCCGACTGCGGAACCGCCCGGCCGCGAAGCGGACCAGGGAGACGTTCATCTCGATCAGGGTGTTGCGGGCATAGCTGTACTGAGGTGTCCCCTCCTCCAGTACCGCCAACTGCTCGAAGAACAGCCTCGACAACTCCCGGGCGTCCCTGGGTGCGACCTTGGACGGGTCCGCGATCTGCGGCACCTCCACCATCTGCTCGACTGCCTGCACGGTCGTCTCGACTGTCTGCACGGTCGTCGTCGCCACGACGCGCCCCTCCCGGTCGTTCGGTTCCCATCCCGCCGGCCTTGTCCTCCGGCAAGCAGGCACGTACCCGACGTCCGACCGGTTATTCCTGAAATTTTTTTCGGGTTTTCTTCAGTGGCCCCCCTCCTGGGGGTCGGTGTGGCTGCGCAGGACTTCCTTCACCTTGGCCACCGCGAAGCCCCAGCCCTGCTCGACGGTCGGCTTGGCGGGCACAGCGATCTCGTCGGGGTTGGTCAGGACGTCGAGGAGGACCGGGCCGGGAGTGTCGAAAGCTCGACGTACGGCGTCTTCCAGCTCGGCCGCGTGGGTCACGCGGATGCCGGTGATGCCCATGGCGTCGGCGACGGCGGCGAAGTCGGGGTTGTCCAGGACGGTGCCGAACTCGGGCAGACCGGCCTGTTCCTGTTCGAGTTTCACCATGCCCAGCCGCCGGTTGTCGAAGACCACGAGTTTGACGGGCAGCCGGTACGTCTTCAGGGTCATCAGGTCGCCCAGGAGCATGCTCAGCCCGCCGTCCCCGCAGAACGCCACCACCTGCCGGTCGCGGTCCAGGCACTGTGCGCCAAGGGCCTGGGGCATCGCGTTGGCCATCGAACCGAGGTTGTAGGAGCCGATCAGTGCTCGCCGACCGCGCATCTGCACGAACCGCGACAGCCATACGGTGGCCATGCCGGTGTCGGAGGTGAAGACGGCGTCCTCGGCGGCGACCCGGTCGACGAGCGCGGCCAGCGCCTCGGGGCGGACATCGTGGCTGCGGTTGTCCAGGGCGGAGCGGACGCGGCCGACCAGACCCGTGTCGTGCGCGGGATCGGCCAGCCGCGCCTGACCGGTGCGCCACTGCTCGAACCGTTCACGGGCCTGGGCCAGGTGCGAGCGGTCGCGTGCCCCGTCTGCGCCGGCGGGCGGGCAGGCGAGGTGGTCAAGGAGGTCGCGTACGGTGGCGCCGGTATCGCCCACGAGCGCGACGTCGGCCGGTACCCGGCGTCCTATGTGGGTGGCGTCGGTGTCCACCTGGATGACGGTACGGTCGGTGGGATACCAGTCCCGGTAGGGGAAGTCGGTACCGAGGAGCAGGAGGGTGTCGGCGTCCTTCAGAGCCGCTGCCGCCGCCGGGTTGCCGATCAGGCCCGTCTGGCCGACCTGGAAGCCATTGGTGTCGTCCTCGAAGCCCTCCTTCGCCTTCAGGGTGAGCACCATCGGTGCGGCCAGGCGGTCGGCGAGGGCGAGGACGTCGGTGCGGGCCGCGCGGGCGCCCGCCCCGACGAGCAGGGTGAGGCGTTCGGAGCGGTCAAGGAGCTCGGCGGCGCGCTGGACGGCCGGCTCCTCCGGCCGGCTCACCGCGCGGCTCAGGCCGAACCGGGCCGGCCGCCCGTCCGGCACCTCGCGCTCACCCAGGTCGCCCGGCACGGTCAGGACGGCAACGCCCTTGCGTCCCAAAGCGGTGCGCACGGCCGTCTCCAGCATCTGCGGAAGCTGCTCGGGCGAGGTGAGGGTGGCGTGGAAGACGGCCACATCACGAAAGAGGGCGTCGTTGTCGACTTCCTGGAAGTAGTCGCTGCCGAGTTCGGCGAGCGGTACCTGCCCGGCGATCGCCAGAACCGGGGCGTGGCTCTTGGCCGCGTCGTACAGTCCGTTGAGCAAGTGGACCGAACCAGGTCCCACCGTGCCCATGCACACCCCGAGGGTGTCGCCGAGTTGGGCCTGCGCGGACGCGGCGAACGCCGCCGCCTCCTCGTGCCGGCAGCCCACCCATTCCAGCCCCTCGGTGGTACGCAGGGCGTCGGTCAGGGGATTGAGTGCATCCCCCACGACGCCGAAGACCTGGCGCACGCCCAGGTCGCCAAGCACGTCCACGATGACACGGGCAACGGTTCGGGCCACGTGAATCCTCCAGCTCACACGGTGAAATGGTCAGGGTTGGCGGCCTTCCAGTCGGCCGCCCACGAGGCGGGCGCCTCATCGAGCAACTGCCCGGGCGCCAGCCACTCGTACAGCTCCTCGTAGGAGCGTTCGGTGCAGGGGTCGATACGCCGGCGCAGCAGGTGCGGACGCAGCTGTGCGGGATCGGTGACCCCCATGGCCGCCATGATCTGCACCGCGCTGGCCACGGTCGCTTCCTGGAACCGCTGCACGCGCGGTGTCTTGTCCCGTACGTCCAAAGCGCGGGCCCGGCGCGGGTCCTGGGTCGTGACTCCGGTGGGGCAGGTATTGGTGTGGCACCGCTGGGCCTGGATGCAACCCAGGGCGAACATCATCGCCCGCGCCGCGTTGCCGTAGTCGGCGCCCTGCACCATGCGTTTGACCAGGTCGGTGCCGGTGGCTATCTTGCCGCTCGCCCCGATCCGCACACGATCCCGCAGGCCCGTTCCCACCAGGGCGTTGTGCACGGTGAGCAGGCCCTCGGTGAGCGGGGCACCCACATGATCGGCGAACTCCAGCGGCGCAGCACCGGTCCCGCCCTCGGCTCCGTCCACCACGATGAAGTCAGGCGCCGTGCCCTCCTCCAGCATGGCCTTGCACACGGCGAGGAACTGCCGGCGCGAGCCCACGCACAGCTTGAAACCGGCGGGCTTGCCCCCGGACAACTCGCGCATCCGGGCGACGAAGCGCACGAGTTCGCGCGGCGTGGCAAATACCCGGTGGTAGGGCGGAGAGATGACGGTGCGCCCCACGGGTACGTCCCGGACCCGGGCGATCTGCGCATCGACCTTGGCTCCGGGCAGCACGCCGCCGATCCCGGGCTTGGCTCCCTGCGACAGCTTCAGCGACACGCACTTGACGTGATCGTGCGCCGCCTTGTCGGCGAACTCGGCCGCATCGAAATCACCGCCGTCCGTCCGGCAGCCGAAATAGCCGGTGCCGATCTCCCAGATCAAGTCACCGCCCGGCTGCAGATGGTACTCGGACAGCCCGCCCTCACCCGTGTCATGGGCGAAACCACCGGCCGCGGCCGCCCCGTTGAGCGCGAGGACCGCCTGGGAGGACAGCGAACCGAAACTCATCGCCGACACGTTCAACAACGCCATGTCGTAGGGGCGGGAGCAGTCCGGCCCGCCGACCCGCACCCGCGGCAGTTCCTCGGGCACCGCGCAGGGCGCCATCGACGGCACCAGGAACTCGTAGCCGGCCCGATACACATCCCGTTCGGTGCCATACGGCTGCTCGGCGTCGGTCCCCTTCGCCCGCTCGTAGACGATGCTGCGCACATCCCGGTCGAAGGGACGCCCGTCAAAGTTCCGCTCGATGAAGTACTGCTGAAGCTCCGGACGTATCCGCTCCAGCAGGAAACGGGCATGACCCAGCACCGGATAGTTGCGCAGCACCGAATGCCGGCGCTGCACCACATCCCACGCGCCCAAGGCCCCCGCCCACACCAGCAGCACGGCAGCCGGCCACCACCAGGGCGAGACCCAGACCGCAGCCACAACGGCCCCGAGCCCGGCGAGCAAGGCAACAACGACAACTCCTACACGCGTCACCCCTCGCGGATTGCCCGCCGACCGGCCCCCATGCACCGGCTTATGGAAAAGACCTTCAAAGCCCGTAGCAGCGTGAACCCACCGCCACACCCCCACATTGAATTGCTCCCGGTGGGGCGGACACGTCGGCGGACTGTGACACCTCGGGCGCGTATTGGGTTGTGATCAAGGGGTGGTTCGTGTGAGGTCCTTGATCCAGATCATCGAGGCGCGTAGGTGGAGGCCCGCGAGGTAGCTGTTCGGGTTCTTGTGTATCGGGTGGCGATGCCTCGCCAGGCCTTGAGCTTGTTGATCAGGCGCTCGACGGTGTTCCTCTCCTTGTACAGGGTCGGCGTCGTGCCTGACAGGCCGGCCGCCGCCGCTGCCCTTCTTCTTCCGGTTGGCGGCCTGGTCCTTCTTCTCGGGGATGACGGCCTTGATACCGCGTTTGCGCAGGTGGACTCTGTTACCGCGGGACGAGTAGGCCTTGTCCCCGGCGACCGCGTCCGGCCGAGTGCGGGGCCGGCCGACGGGTCCGGGGACCCGTATCGTCCCCAGCACGGGGATGATCTGCGGGCTGTCCGCGGCCTGGCTCGCGGTCAGGACGAACGCCAGCGGGCGGCACTTCCGGTCGGCGGCGAGGTTGACCTTGCTGGTCTGCCCCCCTGGAACGCCCCAGGAGGGCGGCCTTCAGCCGGAACTTGCGCAGACGTCGGATACGTCGTCGCTCCTCCCACTCGGGATCCGCTTCGGCGTCCTGTCCGTTTTGTTCCTTCGTCGCTGCCCCCTTTGGCCTGGCCTTCTCCTCCTCAGCCGCGGCTTTCTCCTGGGCGGGGAGGACGTCCTCGCCCAGGTGCATGCCGACGGCGTCGTGGTGGGCGCGCGCAGTGGTGGAGTCGATGCTGACCAGGGACAGGTCCACCGCATCCCGCTTCGCGGCTTCCGCGATCAGGTCCTCCAGCAGGGCCTCGAAGACGCCTGCGTCACGCCAGTGCCGGAAGCGGTTGTGAACGGTCGGCCGGCACCGAACTCCTGCGGCATCTCCCGCCACTGGCCGCCGGCCATGAACCGCCGAATCACGCCTTCGAACTGCTGCCCCAGCCGCTCGGGCTAGGGGCCGTACCCGCCGATCGGCGGGTACGGCTCGATGAGCTCCCATTCGACGTCCTTCAGCCGCACTCGCGTCACGCAAGAAGATCTACCGGTCCGGGCCCGCCGCGAGGGCGAATCCCGCAGATTGATCACGATCCGATCTGCGCCCTCGAACTGCCCCGAATACTGCGACGACTACGTGATGTCCTTGTCGCCCGGAGTGGTGATCCGGCGCCGCCGGTCTCAGGACCAGGCGATCTCGCCATGGCGGTCGATGAAGCGTCCGGTGCCGGCACCGGGCCCCTCGGTGGCGAGGGCGACGATCGCGTCCGTGCCCTCGGTGACGGTCTGGGAGCCGCTGTGCCCGTTTATGTCGGTCGCGGTGTAGCCGGGGTCGGCGGCGTTGACGCGAATGCCCTTGAGCCCTTTGGCGTACTGCGTGGTCAACATCGTCAGCGCCGCCTTCGAGGAGGCGTACAGCGGCACGACGACGTGCGACTCGGACCGGCCGGGGTCGTGGGTGAAGGCGAGGGAGCCCATGCCGCTGCTGACGTTGATGATCACGGGGTCGTCCGAACGGCGCAGCAGCGGCAGGAACGCGGTGGTGGTGCGGACGACGCCGATGACGTTGACGTCGAGGACGGCGCGGGCGTCGGCGGCGGTGAGGTCGCCGGGATCACCGAAGGGACCCTGGACCCCCGCGTTGTTGATCAGGACATCGATCCTGCCCTCGTGCTCGGCGACGTCCGCGGTGGCGGCGGCCACGGACGCGTCGTCGGTCACGTCGATGGGGACGAAGCGTGCGCCCAGCGCGGCGGCTGCCTCCTCACCCCGCTCACGGTCGCGGGCTCCCAGGAGAACGGTGTGACCGCACGCGATGAGGCGGCGGGCGGTCTCGCGGCCGATGCCCTTGTTGGCTCCGGTGATGAAAGTGATCGTCATGCCTTCGATGGTTGCCTTGACGAGGGAGCCGGACCAGGGACGCTTCGACGGTGGGAAGACCAGTACCACCCTCGCGCCCCCGCATGTGATCGGGGACGCGGGAGGATGGAGAGCATGACGACGACACCCCCCGGGGCTGGACTGGGCGCGATGATCCGCACGTGGCGGAACCGGCTGCCTCCGTCAGCCGCTGGGCTGCCGGTCGTCCGCAAGCGCCGGGCTGTCGGGCTGCGGCGCGAGGAACTGGCCGACTTGGCCGGAGTGTCGGTCGACTACGTCGTGCGCCTGGAGCAGGGGCGGGCCACGACACCCTCGGCGTCGGTGGTGGCGTCCCTGGCGCGCGCTCTCCAACTGTCCACCGCCGAGCGGGACCACCTCTACCGGCTGGCCCAGATCGTGCCGCCGACGGACGGCACGATCTGCGACCATCTCCCGCCCGGCATGCAGCGGGTGCTCGTCCGCCTCGGGGACGTACCGGTGGCCGTGTTCGCGGCGGACTGGCAACTGGTGTGGTGGAACCACGGGTGGGCCGCCCTGCTGGGAGACCCCTTGGCCTCGCCACCGCGGATGCGTAACTTCGCACGCGACAGGTTCCCGGTGGACGTCGATCACACCCCCCTCGCGCTGTGGCCGGTCACCGAGACGGACCCCGACACCGCCGACGCCGCCCTCGTCTCCGACCTGCGCCGCGCCACCGGCCGCTTCCCCCAGGACAGCCGCCTGGCCGCGCTGGTCCGCGACTTGAACGCAGGCAACGAGAGGTTCGCCGAGCTGTGGGCGACGGGAGAGGTGACCGCGAACCGCGAGGTCCACAAGACGGTCGACCATCCGTCGGTGGGCCCGGTCACGGTGGACTGCGATGTCCTGACCGATGGCGACACCGAGCTCAAGATTGTCATCATGACCGCCGCGCCGGGCAGTGAGGACGAGACCAAACTCCGGCTCACCACCGTCGTCGGCCCACCGGCCGGCATGCGCAACTGATCCGCTCTACGCGTCGACCGACCGGTTGCATGTGCGCGGCGAGCGCCGAACCGCGATGCTGACCTCTACCAGGAGATAAACACCGTCGAGGGCCTGATCAACAAGCTCAAGGCCTGGCGAGGCATCACCATCCGATAGGACCCCAGACGGCTGCCTCGCCATAAACCTGCGCGCCTCGATGATCTGGATCATAGACCTCACCCGGACCACTCATTGATCACAACTTGATACGCGCCCTAAGGCCCCTGGACATCGAGTCCACCTCCCGCGCGGCCCACAGCCACGGCGTATGTGTCCATGCCGCGCAATGCGCCCCTACCCTGCTCGGGCGGTTCGCGCGCGCCCTCGACACCGGCACGCTGCAGGGAAAGCCGAGACGGGCGGCGAGATCCTCGACGGCTCCGCTGCATGATCGAGCCCATGGGCAGCGGGGCGGGAACGGTCGACTCGGCGCTGCACCCGCCCCATACTTCACCTCGCACCGCCGTGTTCCCGATCGTCTCGGAGCGGGCGGGCAACCGAAGATCGCAGTGCAGGTGGTGAGGGCCGGATACTTCCGGGAACCGACCGGCCCGCCGACGCAATCCACGGCCAAGAGCGCCTGGCCGGCCTCGTGACAGACAGAGTCTGGGGACCCTCACGGCAATGACAGGCCAGTTTGAGCGTCGGCACGGCTTCCTCTTGGCACCAAGGAGCTCCGGACGGCCAACCTCGACGATCAAACCGTGGCTCGCGCGCTTGCCCAAGCGAGCCACGTCACGGCCGACCTGGTCACCTTCTACGACAGCGTCGGCGACGTCACCTGGACGGAACTCGACAACGGCTACGTGCGCGATCCGGCGGTGACGTCCAAGGTCAGCCCGCGGGCGCCATTCTGTTGGCTGCTGTAGGGGTGCGGCGCACGGCGTGTGTCAGATAAGGAACTCCGCAAGCGGGAAGGAACGATGGCGACGCGGTGGAACCAGATAGTTCTGCCGGTGGGTCGTGTGCAGAACCGAATTGATGCCGGCGTGGGGGCTGCGGGGTGCCAGCGGGAGCGTCATATCGGGATAGTAGCCGTCCATCGAGAGCCGAACGAGGTTGAAGATTCCAATCGTCGGCTGGAACGAAATGAAGTGCAATCCGGCCGCCGGCTTCGTGCTGTAGTGGTCTGCCGTCGGATCGGATGTGTAGTGGAATGGATTGTCCAGCGTGTCGAAATCGCCGCGCACGGGGATGGTCGTCCCCGAGGGGTAGGCCTTCCCGTAGTTGCTGGTCATCGGTGATGTGGTGCTGTCCACCTGCGACATGCTCCCGGTGTGGCCGTAGGCGTGATACCGCTGGACCCCTTGCGCCACTTCGGCCTCACTTTGACCTGGCGGTTGGAGGGCGAGCGTACCCGGCGCGGGTGCGGGCGAGAGGCCGGGCTGGAGCATCGCCTGGACGCGATCCGTGTACTGAGGGAAGTTCTGCTCGTACCAAGTCACCAGATCTTGAAACAGGTGCGAGAGATGCATAGTGGTCCCCTGTTTGAAGTAACCATTGGGCCACTGATCGCTGAAGCCGGGCAGAGTCTCCAGGCTGGGGACGTTATCGGGTCCCATATTCGAGTCCAGGGTGGTGGCAAAGCCAAGGAAGCCCTGCGCCTGTCGAGGAATCGACTGTGCACCGGGGATACCGGCTGCCAGCGCCAGCTTGCTCGGCAGGCCCTGCTGCCCGTAAAAACCGCCCCCGGAAAATCCCTGACGGATACTCGTCACCTTGAACAGGCTGCCCGCCTGGTCGCTTCCTGTCCCGAAGAGGGCGTTTTGGGCTGCCTTGATATTGGCGAGCGAGTCACTGCGGAGCAGTACGACCACGTCATTCTGTTCCAAGCGAACCGGCCCGAAGCCGGGCGGGGCCTGGTCGCTGGGGAACGTCCTGGCCTCCTGCAGCGCATATACGGTACGGCCCTCCGTCTTGGAGGTCATCAAATCAACCGGCAGATACACCGGGTAAGGTGTTCCCGCCTTGAAGAAGCCCGACGCCTTGCCCAGGGTTGGGACGTAGTGGTGGAAGTAGGGAAGCCCCCAGGCTACCGTGGTGGCCACCCCTGTAGGGGTGGGCGGAAATTGACGTTCCAGATCCAGGAGAACAGACTCGAGATGGTGCTGCGCCTCCTGCAACGCTTTTGCTTTCGCCGGCACATTCAGCCGTGCGGTAATGACATGGTCGTGCAAGGCTGGCACCCGGACCGCAATCGTTCCGTTGCTGCTCTTCACGCCTGAGCCATCGACCATGACGACCTGCTCGTTCTGCAGGACATATTGTTCCTGGATGGGCGGACTGTCCGCGACAGCCGCTCGATCCGGTGGCTTTGCAATGCTGTCGATCAACTCATAGATTCCGGCGGAACCCAGAGCAGTACCGAGGGTGCCGGCCGTCCCTTGGAGAAGGCGTCGCCTACTCAAATTCCCGCGTGATCGTCCCGCTCGCGCACTTTCGCTGTCCGTCATGAAATGTGACCTGCCATCGTGGACTGGACGACCGCCATCTCACCCGACATCGAGAGGTCTGGCCCGCCCGAATGACCGGAACTGATCTTCCTGGCATTTTGAGATACACGGCGAGGACTACGCGAGTGAGCCGCTGCCAAGGACCGTAGCTCGATGATCCTGCTACCGCAGAAAGCGGTAGGTGTGCCGCCTAGTTGCCCTCGCCCTCGCCGTGACGATATAACCACACGCGGTCTGGGTCATTGCGGCCAACACGCGGTCTGGGTCATCGAAGCCGGCACCAATCCGTTGCGGTGGGCGCCAGCCATCTGAGGATCCCGCAGGATGCGAGAGGCCTTGGCGGACAATCAGACGGGTTACAAAACGGCCGCCTCGGCGCACCGGATCTGGCCGGAACGCACCAGATCCGCGCCGGCCCGCATCAGAACTCGCCAGCACGCCGAACGGTGGTGAGCCCTCCGTGATGCCGGAGGGCTCACCACCGTCCACGGGCACCGACGACGTCAGTGCTTGAAGGCGTCCTTGGTCTTCTCCTTGGCCTCACGGGCATCCCCCGTGCTCTTCTCCGCCTGCCCCTCGGCAGCCATGCGCTCGTTGCCGAGGGCCCTTCCCAGGGTCTGCTTGGCCTTGCCCTCGGCCTGCTCGGTCTTCGCCTTCGCCTTCTCGCCTGCACTCATGGAACAAGCCTCCTCACAGTTGGGGTGCCGCTGTCGCGGTGACACGCATGTGCCCCGGCATCCCCTTCACAAACAAGGGGCGCTCGGTGAATGAACAAGCATTGGAAGGGCACACGGCGGGCCAGGAGGTAGATAACAATGGTTCCTTTGCTTCTTGTCCTGCTGCTCGCAATCATCCTTTTCGGCGCCGGCTTCGCCGTCAAAATCCTGTGGTGGGTCGCCCTGGCCGTGCTCGTGGTGTGGCTGCTCGGCTTCCTCATGCGCTCCACCTCCGCAGGCGGCAGCCGCGGCCGCTGGTACCGATGGTGAACTGACGAGCGCATACCCTCACCCTTGTCAGGGCCCGGCCGTCCATGACGGCCGGGCCCTGACGGCGTGGTCTCACGTAGTGGCGCCCTACCTCATCAGATGTCGAGGAACTCCCCGTCGTCCACATGGCGAAGGATCGCGTCATCGGGGACCCAGGGGAACCTGATCCCGGGAAACCTCGCCGGCCAGGGGCCGTACGGATCGAAAGCAAGGACCGCGTCGACGAAAGCGTCCGGCGGCAGGTAACCATGATCGGCAACGTAGTGGCCGATCAGCTGTGGAGTTGCGAAAACCGTGCCGGGGACTCCCGGAACGCGAATCTCACCGCTTCCTTCGCTCGCGCGCAGATGTCCCGGCCGGGGCATGTACCAGGGATGCGAGTCCGGCAGGGACGCGGGGCACAGGTCGCACTCGTGCAACCCCAGCTTCGCGTTGACCTCCTGAGCCTCAAGTATGGCCAGGAGCCCGTCAGTGAAAGCCTGGGGAGCCGGGCCGGCCGTCCACCGGTGACCGGATTCCAGCCAGCCCACGTTGAGGCGTTCGTAGGCAGGCCGAAAGCTGACGAACCGCATACCGTCGACGTGGTCACTGAACACCTCGGCTGCGTCCGCGTAGGTGTAGCGGCTGAGATCCTCGTAGAACATCCGGCCATCATCCCTCCACCCGGACGGGCTTCTCACCAACACCCAGTCCGACCCGGCCGGGCCCGGTCATCGCAGTCTCGCTCCCCTCACCCAATGACGGCCGGGTGGGCAAAGGTTCCCGAAGGGATATATGGGTAGGCGGGTCGACGTCGGAGGCGGGACCGGCACACGTGAAGGAAGCCACGCCACCTCCCGCCGCGTCCCGCCACCGACTCCCTCCCTCGGCCCCGCCGGGCGTCGTAACCGCGGGC
The DNA here is from genome assembly GCF_036320405.1 of Streptomyces sp. WAC07094. Lineage (NCBI taxonomy): Bacteria > Bacillati > Actinomycetota > Actinomycetes > Kitasatosporales > Streptomycetaceae > Streptomyces > Streptomyces sp. WAC07094. The sequence goes on along the minus strand of NZ_JAVMJZ010000002.1, from coordinate 170,904 downwards.
CGGCTGGCGCAAGGCTGCCGGTGACGACAGGGCCGTCATCGGCAGCCTTGCGTCCTGCGCCGACGGCGCCACACCCTCGGAGACACCCGCCCGGTGGTGCCATCCCGCAGCGGGCGGGTTTCAGGTGCCGCGGGTAGCGTCGAACCGGTGCCGGGAGTGAGGCGGGGGTTGCCGGGCATCTGCTCTTCCGGGCGCGTCAGGCGGCCCGCACCGTCCTCATAGTTCTTTCTGCCCCTACGGGAGTTCTGGCGTGATCCTCGACGGCATACCCGCACCCGCTGAGCCCGGCGCCCAAGCCGATGTGCAGGCCCGCAAACAGCGCCTGCGCCGCCGCCTGGAGCGGCTGATCGGCGTGGCCGCCACTGAAGGCAACGAACTGATCCCCTTGCGCAACGGCGACGAGATCTTCCCCGCGATGCTCGGCGCGATCCGCTCCGCCCAGCACACCATCGACATGATGACGTTCGTCTACTGGCGCGGCCAGATCGCCCATGACTTCGCCGCCGCCCTGGCCGAACGTGCCCGTGCAGGGGTGCGGGTCCGACTGCTGCTCGACGGCTTCGGGGCCCAGAAGATCGAACCGCGCCTGCTCGACCTCATGGACACCGCAGGCGTGCAGGTGGCCTGGTTCCGCAAACCGGTCTGGCTGTCACCGTTCAAACAGAACCACCGCTGCCACCGCAAGGCCCTCATTGTCGACGAGCACACCGCGTTCACCGGAGGCGTCGGCATCGCGCAGGAATGGTGCGGCAACGCCCGCAACCCCGGCGAGTGGCGCGACACCCACGTCAAAGTGCGCGGCCCCGCCGTGGACGGCATCGCCGCCGCGTTCGCGCAGAACTGGGCCGAATGCCACGACGAACTCTTCGACGACCACGACCGCTTCACCGACCACCCGCAGGCCGGCTCATCCATCGTCCAGGTCGTACGGGGCTCCGCCAGCATCGGCTGGCAGGACATGCAGACCCTCATCCGCATCATGCTCACCTCTGCCGAGCAGCGCTTCCGCCTGGCCACCGCCTACTTCGCCCCCGACACCTACTTCGTCGACCTGCTGTGCGCAACCGCGCGCCGCGGCGTGCGCGTGGAGATCCTCCTGCCCGGCCCGCACACCGACCAGCGCGCCTGCCAACTCGCCGGCCAGCACCACTACACACGTCTGCTTCAGGCAGGCGTCCACATCCGCCAGTACCAACCGACGATGATGCACGCCAAAATCATCACCGTGGACTCGGTCGCCGCCCTCATCGGCTCCACCAACTTCAACCGCCGCTCCATGGACCACGACGAAGAGGTCATGCTCGCCGTCCTGGACGAGACGTTCACCGCCGCCCTCGACGCCGATTACGAACAGGATCTGGAACACAGCATCGCCATCGACCTGACCCGCTGGAAACGGCGTGCGGCCCTGCAACGCGCCAAGGAAGCGGCCATCACCCCGATCCGCCGCTTCCTGTGACCGCACCGGCCCCGGCCGGTCCCGCAGCCGTCGGCACCAAGGGCCGTCCGCCGGGAGGGGAATCGTTGACGGGTGGTCACCCGGGGCCTGAGCCTGAAGCGAAGATGACCGTGCCGTCATCGCTGGTCCGTCACGGCCGACTCCGTCTGGCCCGCGGGCGCGGTCGTCTTCACCATCCTTCCGCTGTTGATCTCGTACATCGTGCGCCTGCCACCCGCCGCTGCCTCTTCCAGGATGACGCGGTCGACATAGGACCTCGGGTTTCTGCTACCAGGGACCTTGAGTACCTTGTCAATGGCGATCTCGACTTTGCGCAAGTCCCGGATGTCGTCGGTGACTTGCACGGCAATGGTTCCCCTGTGGCGGTTCGCGCTGCCCGTTCCCGAACGCAGGGTGAGCTCCGGCTCGGTCGTGGCGTTGCCCTGCCCGCTGGCGTTCTTTCCTTCGAGTTGGAACGCGGCCGCCTTGAGATTTCCGGCAAAGTTCCGTTCGACCGTCTGCTTCGCCTGGACAAACTCGCCCGTGTACATACCGGCCGCCTGCGCTCCGGCGCTAATGCCCCCGCCCGAGGCGACGGGCCGCCAGATCACCCAGTCGGCGCCGACGTTGCCCGACCGCTTCTCCGCTTCATAGGCAGCGATGTGGTTGCCGTCGCCCTCGGCGCCCGACGCCATGCCGAGGTAGTGGTTGATGTCTGCCAGGCTGCATGCACCGAACTGGACCACGCATTCCGGGTCCTCGTTCAGTTCCATCAGACCCATCTGGAGCTCGTACAACCATCCGCTGCCCGGCGCTGCCTTCCGCGCGAGGGACTGGATCTCATCCCGCGGAAAGGCGCGACTCCCCATCGCCATCAGCTCGGCCAGGACCGTACTCGCGCCCGCCTGCACGGCCGCGTCATCATTCGCACCGACGGCGGCGGACGGCCCGGGCTTCGCAGCGGAAGCAGCGGGGGTCTTTCCGTGCATTCTTTTGACGAGTTCGCTCAGCGCGTCCGCGGTCGTGGCCTCGTGTGTCTCGTCGGACTCGATCAAGCGGTTCAGCGTGGCGAACAACTCGCGCTGGACGCGCTGCATGTCAGCCGGGGTACGGATTTTCCACTTGGTCCTTGCCGGCTTACCGAAGGTGAAGAAGGTGGGCTCGTGCGCCCCCCAGCGGGCGAGCTCAGCGATCGTCACCTGCTTCCCGTCGATCACGCGAAGACCGGTGTTGATGGTCCTTTGCACCGTTCCAGTCCCAGGCATCCGGCCTGCGTCTACGGCCGGGTTGTACTCGGGGGCCGGCCGGGCCATCACCCGGGTCGCGTTGACTTCCGCTTCGCGTTCGAACCGGTCGGACGGATCGGAGACCATAAGGCCCGCGCCGTTGTCGGTGCCCGCGACCGGGCCCCGACGCTGCTGGACGACATGCGTCAGCTCGTGGGCCAGGGTGTGCTCGTCAGTTCCCCCCTGGCCGATGACGATGTGGCTGCCCGACGTGTAGGCGCGGGCGCCGACTTCGGCGGCGGACACCCTTGCCGCGGCGTCATTGTGGATACGAACGTCGGAGAAGTCGGTACCGAAGCGGGCCTCCATATCGGACCGGGTCGCCTCGTCCAGGGGCCGCCCGCCACCACGCAGGGCATCATGGACGGCGGAACGCTGCACGACGGGCGGCTCGGCCTGTCGGCCGCAGTCGGCGTCATGCTCATGCTGGCCCCGCTCCCAGGAGTGCCCTGCCCGGCGGAGCATCTGGACAACACCCGCGTTCCCGGCGGTGCTCTGCAGGGCAAGCAGCCCCCAGGGCGGTGTGCCGACTCCGGCTCCAGCCGCCGGAGTGCGGCGGTTCTCCGTCCGGACCGATTCGGCGTGTTCGTGGTCCCGCACAACAGCCTCTTTGAAATGAAGGGAAACCGACTCCCCTCTTACCTACGCGGTGGGCGGCTGCGGAGGCCAGGTACGGATGGGCAGGGTCACATGGCTGCGCGGGCAATTCGTGAGGACCCTGCGGTCTCGCGCATTCACCACGGCGTGCCGCTGGAAAGAGGGGATGCGCCGGGAAGGGGATACGCGAGGCTTCTGCGCCGTCGCAAGACCAGGAACGTACGGATGCGGGCAGCTCAGCGGGTGCTCCCGGTGGCGGCGGGCTGTGCCGGCTGGAGGTTCGTCGCCCATGCCACGATCTGCGGCCAGTACCTTCCCGGGCTCTCACCGCCGATGAGTTCCTTGACCGCATCGGTGAAACCCGGACTGCCTTCCGTGCGCATCACGCCGTCGTAGGGCAGCTCCGCCCTCTGCTTGGACAGCCCCTGCAACTCCTCAGGCACGGACTGACCCGTCAGCTGCCGTGCCAGAACGACGAACTTCGCCAGGTCGCGCCTACCGGAGACACCGAAGTACATGCGGTCGACAGCTATCCCCATCCGGCCTTGGACCTGCTCGGCCGACGCTCTGAGCCCATCGCGGATCGTCGCATGGAGCCCCAGTCTTTCCGCCGTGTCGTCGACGAAGTCGAGGAACTGCCGCAGTGAGACCGCCGTGTCCACATCCGACACGTCTACCGCGGTTCCATTGGCGCGGCGCTGCTCGTCGGCTCCGGGACGGAAGTGGAGATTGTCGATCTGCCCGAACTTGTGCCAGTCCAACTGTTCGTTGAAGTCGGGCTTCATCTTGCCCATGCGGTCGGTAAGGAAGTCGTGCATATATTTCGGGTCGCGGCCGGCGTGGACCAGCATCGCTGCCAGGGAGTTCTCGACGGTGAGATGGTCGTTCGGCTGCACACGGCCGTTCCGTCCCGCCGAGGTGCCGTTGTAGGACCGGTGGGCGAAAGAGTACGGCGAGTCGTCGAACTCCATGACCATGCCAGGGATACCGGTGGCGTTGGTCAACTCCTCCGGCGGACGAGAGTCGAACGGGGCCATGGGGGTGAACTTGCCAAGCGTCTCGGTCACCTCATCCTGGGACAAGCCCGCCAGACGTTCACCGGCCAAAGGGGTGTAGCTGAATATGCCCCCTTCCTTTCGGAGGAAGCCGGATCCGGCCTTCTTGGTCGACACCCAGTGTTCCTTCACGCGGTCCCCGGCGCGCTGGACGGCCACCGGTGGCACCACGTCAGGCGTCGGCCCTTGCGCGCGGGCCACCAGCTCGGCCACGACCGAGTTGCCCACCGTCGCCTGGAGTTCGCCGAGCGCGGCACCGGGACCGGACAGGGGCCTGCCGGTTCCTGCCCGCAGGGCACTGCGGACGGCGGCACCGGCTGATACCCGGCCCGGTTCTTCTTCTCGTGCACGCACCGCTTCCCCACCACTCCCGTCGTACAGGCCCCGCCACCACGGCCGACGGGCCCCTCGCATGTCCGCAAATGGCCAGCCTGACGGGCTGCATCCGGTCCGCGGAAGGGACGCACGGGCAGCAACAAGGGCAGACTCGCCGGCCTGCGCTGTCCTGTCCCTTGAAAGCCTCCGCATCGGCGTCAACGCCCGTGCCAGCTCCCCCGCCCCCATCGGCGCCGGAGGAACACCACACGCCCAGCGGGCTCTCCCGCTATTGGTCAGATGCGCGTTGGACCGGAGGTTCTGCCCAAATCCAGGTGTCCCCACCCCACTGCCCCGGTAGCGTGCGCCGGCATGACATCGGAATTGGAACGCCCCCCGCTCCAAGCAGACGAACGCACCGCGCTGATCGGCTGGCTGGACCTGCAACGGCAGATCCTGCGCTGGAAATGCGAGGGACTGAGCGATGAGGACGCGTACCGGCCGGTCATCCCGACCTCACCGCTCATGACGATGGCCGGTCTCATCACCCACATGCGCTGGACCGAGCACATGTGGCTGGAGGTGCTGTTCCTCGGCGGCGACGAGAAGCAGAACCCGTCGTTCGACGAATCGACCGACGACGCCGACTGGCACACCGACGGCCGCGCCCTGACCGAGCTCCTCGCGGAGTACAAGACCCAGTGCGCCCGCAGCAACGAGATCGTCGCCACGGCAGCCCTGGACGACGTCGGCCGCCACCCCGGCTTCCGCTCCGGTAGCGCCAACCTCCGCTGGATGCTGATCCACCTCGTCGAGGAGACGGGGCGGCACGCGGGGCACGCGGACATCGTCCGGGAACTCCTCGACGGCACAAAGGGCTACTACTAGCGCGGCTCCGCGTGACGGGGCCCTTGTCACAGGAGCCGGGCCAACACGCCTCACGACCACGTGCGGGAGAGCCCACAAGGTTGTGCGGCAGGCTCACCGACCACCGCCCCCTGCACGTGCCCGTCCCCGCCTGGCAGCACGGCCGGCGGATCGGACATGTCTGACAGCGCCGGGGCGGGGCACCAGAGCTCATGCGACATCGGATGCCACACCGAGTGATACGAGGTGAACCATGACCAAGGAGCTCGGGGACCTGACCCCCAAGTACACCGTCCCCGGTATCGAGCGTGAGGCCGCCGGCCGGCTGATCGGCCTGCTGCGGATGCGGCTGCACGCCCTCAACGATCTCCACCTGACGCTCAAGCACGTCCACTGGAACGTCGTCGGCTCCCACTTCATCGCCGTCCACCAGATGATCGACCCCCAGGTCGACCGGGTCCGCGACATGGCCGACGACGTGGCCGAACGTCTCGCCGCACTGGGCGGCGTGGCGCAGGGCACCCCTGGCGCACTGGTGAGCGAACGCACCTGGGACGACTACGCCATCGGTCGTGCCGACGCCATCGCGCATCTCGCAGCGCTCGACCTCGTCTACACCGGCCTGATCGAGGATGTGCGCACCTCGATCAAGGAGGCGGGCCAGATCGACCCCGCCACCGAGGACCTCCTCATCGAGCAGCTGCGCGACCTCGAGCAGTTCCAGTGGTTCGTGCGGGCCCACCTGGAAAACGCATCCGGCACACTCGCCACCGACACCGCACGCTTCGAGGAGGAAGCAGCGGCCAAGGGAGCCCAACTGGGCTGAGTCAGCGACCCGGTAGCGTAGGCGGGGGCCCGCGGTCAGTCGTGGACATGCCGCCCGCTAGCATCCTGGCCATGGTGTGGCGGGGGTGGCGGACGGGTGCCGTGGCGGGGGTGGCAATACTGGCGGCGATCTGCGCCTCCGGTCCGGAACAGCCGGAGGTTGTACGAGCGGCCTCCGACCTCGGCCCCCTGCCGGCCGACCGCTACACCTTGACGACGCAGGACTACCAGCGCTCCCAGCAGGCGTCCGCGCTGCTGGTCCGGCAGTGCATGGCCGACCGCGGCCACCGCGACTTCCCGCTCGACCCCCGCCTCCCCAGCGACCCCATCGCCGGCACCGCCGTCGCAACCGACTTCGGCGTCCTCGACCCGGACACCGCCCGCCGCTGGGGCTACGGCTGGGACCCGGCGCTGCACCCCTCCCCCCTGCCGAAGGGCCGCCGCATGACCAGCGCCGAGTACGCGGACTGGCCCGCCTGCAGCGCCGACGCCTCCCGGGATCTGATGCGCGGCATCAACCTCACACGGGACTGGCTCTACGCGGGCCGGCGGGCGATCGAGGTCGACAAGGCGGTCGAGGGCGACCCTCGTCTGCGCGCGGCCTGGGATGTGTGGTCCCGCTGTGTGGTCGCACAAGGATTCACCCGCTACCCCGACCCCGTCGCCGCCTACACGGACACCGCCTGGCAGCGGGGCAGCGACGGCAACACCCGGCACACACAACGGGAGCGGGCCACCGCCGTCGCGGACGTCACCTGCAAGCAACGCCACCACACGGCCGAGGTCTGGCACACCGTACTGGCGCAGAAGCAGGCCGCGGACATCGCCCGCCACGGCGACCGCTACACCGCCGGCCTCACCGCCCTGCGGACCTACCGGGGCCACCTGGACGAGGTGCTGCGCAAACTCGGCTGACGGGAACGGTACACGTCGTCGCGCACACCGAAGCGGGCACGGGGCAGCCGCCCAACCGATCCACCAGCTTTGTTCACGAGTGGACCGGCTCACCTTTGGCGGCACCATCATCGAGACCGGCACCGACTCCTACCGTCTGGCCAGCACCCGAGCTGGTTGCCGAACACGCGGAAGCGGGCTGACCAACGGGCCCACCGCCTGTCCGGCAACCGCTGAACGCCCGCCAGGCGACGTCAACCGAGCGGTACATGCCCGGCCACCCGAGGGCCAGCGTCCAGATGAGCGGCAATCCGTGTGATCGTCCCGGCGTTGTCCTCGAACAGATGCGCCCGCATACCCGCCGCCCGGGCAGCCTCCACATTGACTGCGTAATCGTCGATGAAGAGACAGCTCTCCGGCCGCACCGCCAGGGCGGCACATGCGGCCTCGAAGGCACGCAGGTCCGGCTTCTCGATGCCGATCTCGTGCGAGTACACGATCTGCTCGACCAGTTCGTCGAACCGGTACAGTGCCGTCTCCCGCTCCCGGGCGCCGACAAAGCTGTTGCTCAGGATGCCAAGCCTGCAGCTTCCTCTCAGCCCCCGCACATAGGCGATGAGTTCCTCGTTGGGCGCTCCCAGGTATTCCGTCCAGAGATCGGCCATGAAGGCTTCCACCTGGGGCGCGTCGAGCCCCAGGCGTGATGCCACTTGCTCGTGAACCGTTCGTTCACTGATGCTCCCGACGTTCCCGGCTTGCCACACGTCGTCCATCCGCTCATGCACGGTGCCCGGCGGCAACGCCAGCCGCTCTTCCCACCGCTGCACCCACCCCGTTTCCGGTGTCATCTCCAGTACGCCACCGATATCGAGAATGACGCAGGCCGCCGCCACTCCGACCCCCCTTCGCTATGCCGACCGGCGAGCGCACAAGCGCGCTCGTGTGTCTAGCAAGACACTGTTGTCCTTCCCTCCGGAACAAGGTCAAGCGGTCTTGGAACCTTGTGGCAGCCCTGTTGCGAGTCGCCGACACGACTCGGCTGCATCAGCACGCGCCTTCGAACTCATGACGATCCGCGGATTCCTCGGCCGGACATCACGCGCCCGGGCAGACACCAGGGGTGCGAAGTCGCCACCTGCTACGGGTTGCGCCATGATGCCGAGACGGGACCAGTTGGACGGCACCTGCACAAACGGCCATGAGAGGGCAAGAAGATGGAGCAGCGGTTCGCGGTGGTGGCGAGCGAGGAGTCGTATCTGCAGAAGGACGACGGTAAGGCCCCCCGGCTGCCGCACCGGTGGACCCCCGGCGCGGTCGGATTGCGGTCCGCGCCGACGCGCCCCCACGGAACAGGCTCAGCTACGGTAAGCCGCTGCACGTAACAGACATGGGTCATCACTTCCAGAACAACTGATCGAGTGCCCCTTGCGCCATCTACCCGGGTAATTGAATCTCCAGGCCAAAGGTGCACCACCGACCTACAGGCTACGGTGCGCTGCGTGGATGAACAGGCAGACACCTCGCTGACGGAAGAGGACTACGCGTCCATTCTCACAGCCATGCACACCTTGACCGGCCGATACGGAAGCGGTTTGACGCTCAACGAGGCCCTGGCCTGGTGGCGACTGGTGGTGAGGGACATTGAGGAGGGTTTCGACACGCAGTGGGTCTGGGAGTACCACCACGAATTGGCCTGCCGTGACTGGCTGTGTGAAGCATGGCCGCTCCTGACCGCTCGGGTACGCACACTACGCCAGCCCTTTCTCAACGAAATGGATAATCGATTCACCGCTGCGACAGCCCCATTGCAGGGCAAGGAGGCCGAAGGCCGGCGGAACGGCAGATGGTGGCACGATCGCTACCCTCGTCGCGTCATCGGCCAGCCCGACGATGAACTGCCTCCGTCGTGGTCGCCGGCTCCCGAGTACATTGAGGACGACTGATCGTGAGCGTTGCCGAGCTCCGGCGACCAAGCGTTCCGCTCGCTCACGTTGAGTACTCGTGCCCCATGCGTGCCCGACCAGTCGGTGCCGGGCGGGGAGCCACGGGGATTCGGAGTGGGACAGCCACTCTGCCGTCGGTCAACGCCGTTCCAGCTCAGCGGGCGTCCGCGCGGCCGGTGAGAAAACGACAGGCGCCTACGCGACGCGCAACGGTACGGTGCCCGGCATGGTTGACGAGGACAGGAACTTCTCCGAAGGCGTCGCAGCCGGATACGACGGGGCGTCGGCAGGCATGTTCGAGCCGAGCGTCGTCACCCCCACGGTCCCGGAGGAGGGATCGCGCTGCCGGAGCTGACACGCCAGCGTCGTTATCTCGTGCTGGCCACCTGCTGCTTGAGCCTGTTCCTCGTGGGCATCGACTCCACGATCGCCAACGTGGCGCTGCCCTCCATCGGACGGGAGCTGCGCGCGCCCGTCTCTGGGCTGCAGTGGACGATCGATGCCTACTTGCTGGTCCTGGCCAGCCTGCTGATGTTGTCCGGATCCGTGGCCGACAAGATCGGCCGCCGTCGGGTGTTCCAGATCGGCCTGCCGGTGTTCACCGTCGGCTCGCTGGCCTGCAGCCTGGCGCCGAGCCTCGGATGGCTAATCGCATTCCGCGGCCTGCAGGCCGTCGGCGGATCGATGCTGAACCCCGTCACGATGTCCATCATCACGAACGTATTCACCGATCCCAAGGAACGGGCCCAGGCGATCGGCGTCACGGTCAGCGTCTTCGGCATGTCGATGGCGCTCGGCCCGGTGATCGGCGGCGCACTCATCGACTCGGTCGGCTGGCGGGGCGTGTTCTGGGTCAACGTCCCGGTCGGCATCGCCGCCATCATCCTCACCGCCCTGTACGTCCCGGAGAGCAAGGCGGCCCGGACCCGGGCACTGGACCCGGTCGGCCAGATTTTGGTCATCCTCCTGCTCGGCACCCTTTCCTACGGGCTCATCGAGGGCCCGACCTACGACTGGGGCTCGGCCCGAATCCTGGCCTGCTTCGCGGTAGCCTTCGTCGCGCTGGTGATTCTCCTCGCCTACGAGCCCCGCCGTGCCGAGCCCCTCATCGATCTCCGGTTCTTCCGCAGTCTGCCGTTCTCCGGCGCGGCCGTCACAGCCATCTCAGCGCTGCTGACCATGGGCGGTTTCCTGTTCCTCATGGTCCTTTACCTGCAGGATGTGCGCGCGTACTCTCCGTTGATCACGGGGTTGTGCCTGCTGCCGATGGCGCTGATGCTCGCGGCGTCCGCGCCGCTGGCCGGCCGGACTATCGCCGCCCGCGGCGGGCCCCGGATCCCGCTGGTCATCGCGGGCACCGGACTGATCGCGGGCGGGTTGATGCTGACGCGGATGACCGACTCCTCGCCCATCTGGTACGTCATCATGTCCGGGCTGGTCTTCGGCATCGCGATGGGCTGGGTCGGCCCCCCTATCATCAACAGCGCTATGTCCGGCATGCCCCGCTCTCAGGCGGGCGTCGCCTCCGCCATCACCTCCACCACCCAGCAGATCGGTAGTTCCCTCGGCGTGGCCGTCATGGGCTCCGTGCTCGCCGACAACCTGCACGGCCCCATGACCACCGGGTTCGCCACAGCGACCCGCCCCGGCTGGTGGATCGTCGTGGGCTGCGGAGTCGTCGTGCTCGCCGTCGCCCTGTGGACCACCGGCCGGGCCGGGAAAGCGAGCGCCGCACGGGCCGCAACGCTGATTCTCGCGGCAGAGGAGGAGAGGGCGCCCACCCATGCATGAACGGATTGTTTGACGAGCATCGGCACACTCACTGGAAAGGCCGTGTCCCAGTTGCGGGGCACGGCCTCCGGCGTGCACGTGAACGGAAAGGGCGGTGGGTGCGGGATTTCAAACCGGGTGACTCGCGCCACGACTATTTCCAAGACCGTGCACAGACCTACACGAACAGTCGGATCGTCTCGGCGACGAGCGGGTACAGCAACAGCACGATGAAGACCCGCCCGACCAGTCGTATGACCCCGCCGTAGCGTCGCTCCGCTGCCTCAGACGGTGGCCCCATCCGAGGCTGGCAGAAGCTGCTCCGAAGCCCGCGATAGTCCCGGACAATGGCTGTCCCCAGCCCCACGAACGGGATGGCGAGGGCGAGGGAAATGAACCAGTCTGTAGCCGGACGACAGTCGAGGCGTCTCCATGTCGTCTCTGATCCTTCAGCCCGTTCCGTCCGGGCGTCTCCGGGCTGTGGAAGGATTCTCAGCCATGACAACTGCCCAGTCCTCAACGGCAGTCACGCAAGCAATCGCTGGCAGATGTACCGCTGTGCAAGTAGTCGCTTAGCCCGTTCACCGGGTCCACACGCGCTGGAACTCTTCGGCCGGGATGGTCTCCAGCGGATCCTGCTCCGGGTCGATCGCTTGGTCCGTCAGGCCGCCGTGCTCGTCCTCCAGGTGCTCCCAGCTGTACCGGTAGAGCCGGCCGGCCGCAGTCAGCTCGGCCTGCTTGACGACGATCAACTCGCCGCGGACGGGTACGGCCTCGAGGTACCAGAGGCCGCCTTCTTCGTCAGCGTGGCGGAAGTAGTGCCGCAGAGTGGCGCCCTTGTCGATTGCCCGGTAGTACTCCATGATCGCTGCCGCGTTGCGCTCCAGATCGTCCACGGAACCATCAGGCCAAGGGGCGCACGCGGTTGGGCACCGGCTCCCCGCCTGGAATCGCACCCCGATCAAGCCCGCTCGCCCCGACAACCGAGAGCGTGAAGGCGTCAGCCCGTTCATGACGACCCCGGCCGCCGTCGGCTGCCGTCAAGCCGCCGGGAATGTGCTTGCACCGGCAGCGAGGACGTCGCCTTCGTACACAGCATTACGTGGCGAGACGCACCGCCTAAGGGCAATGCCGTTGCTTTTACGGGTTCGCCGGTTGGGGTCTTATGACGAGAACGGCTTGCGTGCCGGTGCGGGTCGGCTGCGGCCAGGCACGATGCTCGGCTCGTCTGAGGTGGTAGTTGGACATCTTGCGTTTCACGACGCGGGGCTGGCTGCGGAGCCGTCTGACAGGCAGGAGTCGTTCCAGGAGGTCCTGCTCGAGCATCACCAGTGCTCTGACCAGGAGGTCAGGGGGAAAAACTGCCCGGCGTGACGGTCACGCTGCGCCGGGCAGAGCGCAGGGTCTCGGTGAAGGAAACCCGATCAGGGTCCAGGCCACGGGTGGCAGCCGTTCTCAGCATGAGCTCGCGCAGTGCGTGGTGGACCAGGAGGTGTGCCCAGATCTGCTGACGGACACCTTCGGGTGTCTTGCTGCTGAGGACGACGCGTGCGCCGCGCTGGTGTGTCTTGATCTCGGCGAAGACGGACTCGATCTCCCAGCGCTCGCGGTAGAGCGCGGCCAGTTGCCGGGCCGGATACCGTCGGGCGTCCAGCAAAGTGGTGACCAGGCGGTATCCGTCACCCCCGTCCGCGCCAGCCTGTTCTTTGACCCGGTAGGCCAGGACACGCACCACGACCGGCTGATCCCGGGCGGGGCCACTGCTCGCCCGGATATGAGAGAGCCACGACCCGTCACGGAACTGCCTGATCACCGGCAGGACGCGGTTGGCGGGCACTCGCCACAGCAGGTCGGCGCCGGTCGCGGTGAACGCCTGCCACAACGGGACTCCGAGGAACTCACGATCGGCCAGGACGAGCTGACCCGGGCCGACCGACCGGGGCAGGCGGGCGACCAGGGTGACTTCCCCGGTGCGGCAGCCGGCGAGTTCCGCATCCAGCACCGCATGACTGCCCACCTCCACCAACGCCGCCATCCGCACCTGCGGGAACGCACTCCTGCCCGACCCACGGCCACTGCCGGGACGTCCGAAAGCGGCTTCGTTCGCCTCGCTGTCCGCGACGTCCCAGCAGGTTCCGTCGACGGCCAGCAGCCGTAAGTCCCGCCAGAACGCACCGGGAGTCGCCTCAGTGGCCATCGGCTTCGCGGTCGCGGCGAACAGCACCCGCAAAGGCTCGGATCCCAGCCGCTCCCGAGCCCTGAACAGCGAGGACTTCGCCGGAACACGCCAGGTACCCAGCAGGCCCACACCCCGCAGTCCCTCGACGAGGTGCCGCATCACTTCCAGATACGGAGCAGGCGAGAACAGGGCCAGCCCCAGCACGAAGTACACCACCAACCGGGCGGGAAGCAGCCGCTGACGCTGCTCAGAACGCCCACACGCGGCCACCACCCGATCCACCAAACCTGGCGGATACACCCAGGTCAACAAGCCAAGACCCGATAAGTCAGACACACTCGCAGCCACCCGAACCACCCCCGAGACCCACTGCCAAGCAGACTACGCCCACAGCAAAGGCAACGGCATTGCGCCTAAGGGCTGTCCCGCAATGACCGGTCACAGCTCCGGAAACGGCGGGATGTGGTCCAATATCTGTAGCAACCTCTTTGCAGCTGTGGCCTCCTCCGGCCGTACGGAGGTCGCTACGCATTCGATGACTGACAGGCCCGCGTAGACGGCTGTCCTCGCGGCCGCTTCCCAGCCGGGTTGCTGCCGGTAGCTCGTGTCGGACTCAACGCTTCTGGCCGCCACAGCGGCGGAGTGCCACTGGTCGGTCTGGTAGATGCTTCCCAACAGGTCTAGCAGCTCGGCCTTGCAAGCCACCTGGGGAGCTCCTGCCAGCTCCACGAGGAACGGAACTGCGGGGGCTGTCGCCTCGCCGACGACGAACCCGAGCGCACAGACGGCATCGCCCAGTTCCTGGATCGCGGTGCGGGCCGTGTCCTCGTCCCCGTATGCGATACGGGAGAGTAGAGGGGGAATGCCGCCGGCGGGAGCCCCCGTCGCGTCACGAAGGTCCGCCCAGCGGACCCCGGAGACGCTTCTCAACAGACTTCCCACCCATGCTCCTCATCAGATCTGCCCGCCGGCTCCGCCGGTGCCCTAACCATGCTCCGGCTACAGGTTGCCAGCCAGGCGGCAACTCCCGCAGACGTGGCCGCAGGACCCGGCTTGCTGCCATGATCTTGCCGTGGCTGGAGTGATCACGGCGTCGGACCCGTCCTAATTCCTTGGTAACGGGCCGTGGGAGCCAGGGGTTGCCACCCGCCCGTTCGAGCGCCGGGGCCGATGCCCTTCTCTCATCCCGGCCTTCCACAGTGCAGGTGGTGGCAGCCTCGCGGGCACCGACTGTACGCCTGGAGCCGTCTGGGCACTCGATCCCTTTATCCAGAGCGGCGGCGCTCGGTGTCTTCGAGGTCGCCACCACCGTCAACACCGTCCACTTGATCACTCGTTGGTGTTGGTGGTGCGAGCCTGCCGCACGGTGACCTCCTGATACTCCAGAGCCGTCGGAGCTCCCCAGGAGACCGGGGCCCGTGGGGTGCGCTGGTGCCACGATCGGCTAGTGAGGTGGCGGACCGACCGGATGGTCGAGTCCTGGAATTAGGTCGCTGCGTGGCCCGCATGCGCTCGCAACCAGCGCAAACGCCGCTCCTCTGGGGAGGAAATGTTGATCTACTGCGGCATCGACTGGGCCGAGAGGACACACGACGTTGCCTTGGTCGACGACACCGGCCAGCTACTTGCGAAGCGACACATCACCGACGACGCGGCCGGCTACAGGAACCTGATGGTCCTGCTCGCCGAGTACGGCGACACGGAGGAGACCCCGATCCCGGTGGCGATCGAGACCTCCCGCGGTCTGCTGGTCGCGGTGCTGCGGGCAGGCAAGCGGAAGGTGTTCGCGATCAACCCGATGGCTGCCGCCCGCTACCGCGACCGGCACGCGGTCTCCCGCAAGAAGTCCGACCCCGGCGACGCCCTGGTCCTGGCAAACATCCTGCGCACGGATATGCATGCCCACCGACCGCTGCCGAACGACAGCGACCTGGCCCGCGCCATTGCCGTACTGGCCCGTGCTCAGCAGGACGCGGTCTGGAACCGGCAGCAGGTCGCCAACCAGCTCCGCTCGCTGCTGCGCGAGTACTACCCCGCCGCTCTGGAAGCCTTCGCCAAGTGGGACAACGGCTTCTGCCGACCGGAGGCCCGCGAGCTGATGAAGCTCGCGCCGACACCGGCCAAGGCCGCGAGCCTGACTCGCACCCAGATCACGGCGGCTCTCAAACGTGCGGGCCGCAAGCGCGGCATCGAGTCGGACGTCGAGCGGCTGCGCGAGGCAGTCCGCACCGACTGGGCCCGTCAGCCCGAGCTTGTCGACGACGCGCTCGGCAAGCAGACGCTCGCCCTACTCGGACAGCTCACGGCCGCCTTCACCGCCGCCGACGACCTTGCCCAGGCCGTCGAGGAGGCGTTCCCGCAGCACCCGGACTCCGAAATTATCCTCAGCTTTCCCGGCCTCGGTATCCAGCTTGCCGCCCGGGTGCTGGCCGAAATCGGAGACGACCGCACCCGCTTCGCCGACGCCCGCGGCCTGAAGGCCTACGCGGGCGCCTCACCGTCACCCGGGCCTCCGGCAAGAAGTACGCCCGGTGCCAAAGCCCACTACCGGCGGCGACGTGACGACCACGGAGACTGGCACGCCGCTGGCCAGCGCAATCTGTTCAACCGGATGCTAGGTCAGCTCCACCACTGCCTCAAGAACCGCCGCCTGTTCGATGAGCACACCGCGTTCCCGGCGCCGCAGGCCCCAGCACTGGCGGTGGCATACGTGGTCCCACCCACGAATCACTGCCCCCGGAGGCCGCTCCGCAGCGTGCTTGAATCACCGGATGATCGACTGGTCCACACTCCACGACGCCTACGGCCCGGCACACGCGATCCCCGGGCTCCTGGACCGAGCCATCGGTCGTGACCAGGAGGCCATCGACTCGCTTTGGGGGCGCTTGTGCCACCAGGGGACGATCACCCCGGCGAGCATCGCCGCACTGCCGCAGCTGGCGGACGTAGCCAAGACCGAGGACGCCGGGGACTGGGCGCTCGATCTGGCCGGAGCCATAGCGGGTGGCCTCCTTCAACCTCACGGCGCCGACGAAGAAGTCGCCCGCTGTGCGGCGACTTTGGCCGAGCTTCGCGCCATGGCCGCCGCCCGGCTGCGGTCTGGCCTGGACGGGAAGATCTACCTGAGCCGGCTGCGCACCATGCTCGCGTTCGACGGCCAGCCCTTGTGGTTCGAGGCCCTGGACGACTTCACCGATTCCTTCGTCACTGTCGCTTGTCCGCACTGCGACGCACCCGTGACGATCGCGGTCGGCGACTACGGTTGTTACTCCTCGATCCGGGACTGGAATCTGGGGGATGTCCACCAGGTCCCGCTCCGGCCGGCCGTCCCGGACGAGCTGACCAGCACCGGAAGGATGTTGCACGAGTCGGCCGTACGGGATGGCCAGCAACGACTCGCCTGGGGCCTGACGCACCTGTTCGGCCAAGCGGAATGCCCAGGATGCGGGAGCGTCTTCGGCATCGCAGACGAGTACGCGGCCGCCAACGCACCCGCCCCATGGGACTTCGCCCGAGGCCACATCAAGGACGCTCTCTGATGACCACCGGCCCCTCGGAATCGAACAGTGAGCTCATGCCCACTGTCCCGACTTGACGGCCTGGCGCCGTGAGGTGTCTGGATAGCCCCATTCACCGGTCTGGGCATGCGCGAGTTCAAGAAACTGATCACCATGCTCCACCGCGAGGGTGCCGACACGGTTCGCCGAGGCCGCCCGTGGAGCCTCTCGCTGGAGGACCGGGTTCTGCTGGTCGCGGCCTACTGGCGCACCAACCTCACGTTGCGACAGCTCGCGCCGCTGTTCGGGGTGTCCAAGTCCGCGGTCGGCAGAATCATCGAGCACACCGGCCCGCTCCTGGCTCTCAAACCCCGGCGTCGGTTCCGAAAGGACACTGTGCTGATCGTCGACGGCACCCTGGTCCCGACCCGTGACCACACCATCGCCGAGCGATCCAAGAACTACAGGTACTCCACCAACCACCAGGTGGTCATAGACGCCCACTCCCGGCTGGTCGTGGCGGTCGGCAAACCTCTGCCAGGCAACCGGAACGACTGCAAAGCATGGGAGGAATCCGGCGCCAAGGCTGCCGTCGGCCGCACGACCACGATCGCCGACGGCGGCTACCCGGGCACCGGCCTGGTCATTCCGCACCGACGCCCGAAGGGTGGAGAGCTCACCGACTGGCAGGCCGACCACAACCGCGAACACAAACAGGTCCGCGCCCGCGTCGAGCACGTCTTTGCCAGGATGAAGACCTGGAAGATCCTCCGCGACTGCCGCCTCAAGGGCGAGGGCGTCCACCACGCCATGCTCGGCGTTGCCCGCCTACACAACCTCGTCCAGGCTGCATGAGCCCGCGTGCTGCGGGTCGGCCGACCATGCCTCGAACCACTTGCAGATCAATTACGGGACAACCCTTAGGTAGCCTGTGCCCGAATTGCCGCGCGATGCTCGACTCCAGCGGCTACGCAGTTACAGCGTCAGGATTGCAGGTGTCACGTGATCCCCGGCCGTAAGCATCCTCAACGCAAAGCCTGATCGCGATCGCGTGGGACCCGAGAGGCTCTGAATTGCGTGGAGTTCGGTCAGGAGGCGGTGCACGTCGCCGGTGCCCTCGATGGACAGGCCTACCTCGGTACTCGCGGCGGTCCCATGGGTCTCCGCAGTCCCGTTCTGCCAGGGCGTGCGCTCGACGTGCACGTTGACGACCCGGAAGCCTTGAGCGGTAGAGCGTTCAAGGGCCCGGGGAAGTACACCGTGTGCCGACAGGTAGGCCAGGTTGAACCCTGGCGAACGCCCCTCGTACGGCCACGCGGGCAGTCGGAAAGCGTGTGAAGGGCAACGCGATCTTGCGAGTTCGAAGATCGTCGCCTCCGTCAGCGGTTCAGCGCACACGGTGTCGAAGGGGTTGCATGGTTCGAGGTGGGCATCCTTCTGCACGTCTCATCCATCGCCGTGTTGCGGGCGGGGCCTCGGCGAAGCGGACCGGATACAGTGCCCTGCCGGACCCGGGCAGGGACGGCGGTGACACGCTGCCGGAGTCGGCCTCTCGCTCACCTGCCTGCGCTGTGCGAGGCTGACGGTGGGGGGATGACGACATGAGGCATATACCTTTCTTCCGCTGGGTTCTGACGGTCGGTTTCATGCTCTTCGCGTGTTCGGCGGGGCTGTACGCGATCCAGTCGGATCCGGAAGTGCCCGCGACGCGTCAGATCGACTTGGCGGTGGTCGATGAGAAGGCTGACGGCACCTGCCGGGTCCGGTGGAGCGACCCGTACGAGAAGAAGACGCGGGAGGCGCAATACCACTGCGACGCCGGCCGGGACGACATCCTCAAGGCGCCGAACTACTCGGACAGCCGGGGCTACGGCTGGGAGTCCGGGTTCATGTTCACGGAAGGGACGGACCGGGGGGACCTGTACGACTTCGAGGCCTCCTCGGAAGAGCAGGACTTCACCACCTCGGACACCCTCCTGCTGCTGGGGGTACTGCTCATCCTGATCGGGCTGGTCGGCGGCAACCTCCGCGCCCTCCCCCGGGTCCTCGGCGTGGAGGCACGGCTCGTGCGCCGCGCGACCCGGCTGGCCGAGGCCGCAGGGTGGGCAGCCGAGGACTACGCGCGGGCGGTGGACGCGGTGCGGGACGCCGGACGCCACGGGTCGCTCGACGCGGCACCCGACCCCGAACTGGTCCGCTCCCTTTGGGTTCTGCGGGAGGCCGGGCCGCAGACACGCAGGGCGGCGGCGGACGCCCAGGACCTCGTGAACCGGATGCGCCCACTACTTGAGGAGGCGGCCCCCGCCGCCGGGCTGCGGAACAGGCTCCAGGCCGGGCCGACCGCCCGCGCCGACGCCGAGGCGGCGGTCACCGAGTTGCGCCGACTGCTGGCCGACGCCGAACGGCACGGCCTGCGGGAGCGGTTCGCGCAGGCATCGGTCGACCTGCTCCGGGGGCAGGACACCGACCGGGCCGCCCTCGCAGCCGGGACCGACTTCGAGCGGGACCCTGACGCCTACCGACGGCTCCTGGAGAGACTCGCGCCTCGCGAGGCCGCAACCGAGCCGGAGCCTCTCCGACGTCGCCGTCGGCGCCGCTGACCGCCCCGCGCGGAACTGGCCGCGTACGGACGGAAACTGAGGCACACGACGCGCTCGGACTCCGTCAAGGAGAGGCGCGGGCTATCGGGTGGCCGGGCTGCCGTCGGCGGCCGGCCCAGGCACGGCCGGCGCGTTGGTGAGCATGACCACGTCGGCGGCGGGGACATCACCAGGACCGAGGCCGGGAGACGAACGGCCGATCCGGGAGAGTCACCCGCCGGAACGGGGACGTCAGGAGACGAAGTACGTCGGGTTGGGCAGCTTGTACGTGCGATCGGCGTTGCCGCCGTCCAGGTCCGAGTACTGGTCGCCGAAGTTGGCGATGATGTCGTACCCGAGGTCGTGCTCGATGTGCCCGCGGGTGCCGGACTTGTACTGCACAGTCGTGCAGGTCCAGGTGGTCGGCGTGGCGCAGTCACTCAGGTAGGCGGGTGGGTTGGCCTTGTCCTTGAGGAACATGTGGGCGGTGTCGAGGTTGACGTCGGCGCCGACCTTCTTCAGGTTCTCCACCGCGCCCGCGCGCTGGGTTTCGCTGAGACCGGAGTTGTAGAACACCTCGACGCCCTTGGAGGCGGCATAACGGACAAGCTCGGGGCTTCCGAACACGGGCGGGCGGTCGGCGCGGTCCACGTAGTCGTTCCACGTGGTCGCGTTGTAGGTGTAGTTGTAGCGCTTCTCGTAGTCGAGGCTGAGAAGGAGCGTGTCGTCGATGTCGAAGACGACAGCCGGCTTCTTGCCGCGACGGTGGTCTTCGCGCGCCGCCTTGTCGATGTAGCTCTTGGCGGCGGCGTCGATCTTCGCCAGGTCCTTGGCGTACGGGCTGTCCGGGGATGCCTGGTACACGCCGGCAGCGTCGGTGGTGGTGCCGTAGTACGTGTCGATGTCCTTCACCAGGAGCCCGATGTTGTAGGGCTCCCGGGTCGAGTTCGCCGTCGACTGACCGGCGCCGGCCGCGCCGGCACCGTACAGCGCCGCACTGGCGAGGATGCAGGCAGCACCAACTGCTACCGCTTTGTGGGACTTCAGCATCGGATCTCCGGATGTGATACGCGGGAAGACAGGCATAGCCTTGTCTACGCGCATCACATCCGAAGCCGCATCGCTTGTTATTCGATCGAGATGAATTGTTCGCTGACGATCCACGATCCCTACCGGCCCCATTCACTCTACAGGGTTAGAGGAAGAGGGCTTTTGAGCGCCAACTCCCCTTTGTGCCGATCGAGACGGGGACTACGTCGCACCGCACCCGACCGGGGCGGCCCCGGCGCCTGCACAGTCGGGGTAGTAGGACGGGTCTGCGGCACGGCCGTGGTCCCAGCCGTGGATCCCCCAGGGCATCGCTCCTCCTGGCGGACGCCGACCTCGTGCCTCGGGAACTCCGCTTGACGGCTGATCGTCTTCCTGGACATGCCCCGTGTCCTCCTTTTTGGAATCGACCCGCGCGCAGTGCCCGGTATAGACGGAGATTCCCTTCGGGCGGCCTTCGATCACGAACTGTCCCGATTCCGCGAACACGCCATCGATGCGTCCATGACGCTGATCGAGCTGGATGAGTCGGCCCAGCCGGCGATCGTTGCAGAACTGTCCGAGCACAGCTGGGACGTCGTGTCGTCGGGGGCGGGATCCGCAAGCCGGAACCGCTTCTGCTGTTTTTCGAGCAAGTCGTGAATCTGGTCCGCCGTCACGCGCCGAAGGTGGCGATCGCGTTCAACACGAGTGGCGGCGACAGCAGCCAAGCGGTGGCTGTGAGCCAGAGCGTGTCCACGGCGTCTCCCCCAGGAGTTACTGTCGGCTAGATCCCCAGCTGGGGTGGGTTCCCCTACGTGGCCGGGGGCTCGGTGGTGCCCTTCGGCCGCTTGGTGGGTCGGTAGCTGAGGACCGTTCATGACGACCTGGTGGCTGGAGTTGATCAACCCGTCCAGGAACCGGCACGCCGGTCCTGGTGAGCACAGTCAGAGCGTCGTCCGCCGGGTTCAGTCATCCTCGGCATGCTCCGGTGGCCGGCGACGCGGCCGCATCGCCGCGGGCGCGGGTGCCGTCCGGCTGGAGCACGTGGACCCCGCACTGGAAGCGACCCTCCTTGCGCTTGATAGTGGTGCCCGCCGCGTTGGGGTGCCGCTTGAGCTGCTGGGCCATCAGGCGATCTCCTCCATCCGGCCATGGACGAAGTCCGAGACGGGGTCGGCGGGATGATGCGGCACTCATCAATCTTGGTTGAACTCCTGACTGCCCTGGAAAACGGACCGGGATGCGATGAGTTTCAGCACGGTCCCGGGTCTTCAGGTACATCCACCTTCCGCGCGCGAATCTGGAGGCACCTTGAAGCTCTTGCTTACGTCAGGCGGCGTCACGAACCCAAGCATCCACTCGGCGCTCGTGCAGCTTCTCGGCAAACCGATCGCCGAGTGCCACGCCCTCTGCGTCCCGACAGCACAGTGGGGTCACCCGATGTGCAGCCCGACATCGGTGCGGGGCCTCGTAGCCGCCGAGCCCACGTGGCAGCACCTGACCGGCCTGGGTTGGGCGTCGCTCGGTGTGCTCGAGCTCACCGCACTGCCCACCATCGGCGCGGAACGATGGGTGCCCTGGATCCGGGAGGCCGACGTGCTCTTGGTCGACGGCGGCGACGCGACGTACCTGTGCCACTGGATGCGGGAGTCCGGGCTGGCCGATCTGCTGCCTTCGCTGCCCGACACGGTGTGGGTGGGAGTGAGTGCCGGAAGCATGGTGATGACGCCCCGGATCGGAGCGTACTTCGTCGAGTGGCCGTCCGCGCCGGACGACCGCACTCTGGGACTCGTCGACTTCTCGATCTTCCCGCACCTGGACGCTTTCCCGCAGAACACCCTGGCTGACGCAAAGCGGTGGGCCGCAGACATCGGCGTCCCGGCCTACGCCATCGACGAACAGACGGCCATCAAGGTCGTCAACGACTCCGTCGAGGTGGTCTCCGAAGGGCAATGGACGAAGTTCGGGTCGTAGCCGCCCGGGATTCGTTACAGCAACCACAACAACCGGGCCCCCCAGTCATGCCCTCACAGAGCCGTCGCCCGACCGGTTTGGCCGTTACCGACCAATCCACATAGCGCTACGGATCAGAAGGTGCCAGTGAGGCGTTTTCAACCTCCAGTTGAGCTGGCGTGATGGAGGGTGAGTATTGCCTGGACGATGCCCGTGATGCGGGTGGTCGAGCAGCGAAGTTTGCGGACGAGCCGCCAGGTCTTAAGGGTGGCGATGGCTGGTTCGACGAGAGCGCGGATCTTGGCCTGGGATCGGTTCACGGCCTGCTGACCGGTTGATAGCGCCTCCCATCGGCCGCGGATCGGCATCCGGACTGTGCCGCTGGCGCCCTGGTAGCCCTTGTCCGCCCAGCAGGGGACGTGGGCCCGGTCGGGGGCCTCGATGATGCCGTGTTCGCGGGCTGCACGGATGTCGTGGACGGCCCCTTGCAGTGCGGGCGAGGCCCAATGGAGCCGACCGAACGGATCGGCGATGACCTGCACGTTCATGCCGTGCTTCTTGTGCTTGCCGGAGTAGTAGGGCAGATCGGCCGCGATCCGGTCGATCGGCAGAAGTGTCCCGTCGAGGAGGACCTACGCTTTCGCCGAGGCAACTCGGACAGCCTCGTCGAGGGTCGGGGCGAGTGCGGCCAGCAGGTCGACGGCCTCGCTGATGTAGCGGTAGACCGTACTTTTCCCGAACCTGCTGAGAGCTGGGCGTACGTGGTCCCGTTACGGAGATGAGCCAGCACCAGCAACGCTTGACGTCCGGTCGAGAGCCGGCGCCAGCGGCTCCCGATCCGACGACGGTATTCACGCAGACGAGCAGCGAGGAAAGACAGGGCCCGACTGGACACGTCCAGTCCGCACGGGTAGACAAGCACGTGAAGCCTCTGCTGGATACCGGGTCATCTTGGTCGTGCCCCCGTGTACCAGGGGCTTCACTCTTGTGTCGAACCAACCAGCGACCTGCCGCGGTAAGTTGGCAGAGCCCCAGTGCATGTGAAGCGCCGATAGCATGACGGCATGTCTTCCCCCACAGCCCGCCACTACGTGCTGACGACCCTGCTGGCCGGGGCACTAATCGCGTTCGGCTCCTACGCTCTTCAGCCCGTACGGGAAGCTTGCGAGCTTACCTCCGGACCGTATGGCTCCACCTTCAGCCCGAGCAGCGCCAAAGCCTCCGGCAACGGTCAGTGCGGCGAAGAACACACGCGCTTCATGACCTGGCTAAAGAGGTAGGCGAACCCAACGAGCCGCGACCGCGACGACTTCGGAATGTCGATGGACAGACGCTGAGTGAGCCAGTGGGTCTCCCCTGTGTGAATTCCTCGGCCGGACATCATCGCGGCCGGGCTGACACCAGGGATGCGAAGTCGCCACCTGGGCTGGCGAGTTTGCGCCATGATGCGGGGACGGGTCCGGGTGGACGGCACTTGCACGAACGGCCAGGAGGGGGCAGGCCATGGAGGAGCGGTTCGCGGTCGTGGCGAGCGCGGGGTCGTATCTGCAGGAGGAGGACGGTGAGACCGTCCGGCTGCCGCATCGGTGGACCCCCGGCGGGGTCGGGGTGCGGTCGGCGTTCACCGGTGGCCACGTGCTGAACCTGGCGGTGGCGGCGTGCGTGCTCAACGACCTCTACCGCGAGGCTGCGACCAGCGGGGTGGAACTGCATGGTGTCCGGGTGCGGGCTGAGGGCGGCTTCGATACC
This sequence comes from Streptomyces sp. WAC07094, assembly GCF_036320405.1. Classification (NCBI taxonomy): domain Bacteria; kingdom Bacillati; phylum Actinomycetota; class Actinomycetes; order Kitasatosporales; family Streptomycetaceae; genus Streptomyces; species Streptomyces sp. WAC07094. The sequence goes on along the minus strand of NZ_JAVMJZ010000002.1, from coordinate 146,928 downwards.
TCCCGTTGGGAGTCGACGGGTATCTCCTACGCCGTCGAGGTCGACTGCGACGCCCCGCAGACACTCATCGCGGCACTGATCGCAACCGTCGACGAGGTCGCCGAGATCCCCCGCGCTCTGCGTCAGGGTGCCGCGGTCACCCGCTCCGCCGACTGAAGGCACACGGCCAGCCCGGACACCCTGAAGGAGAGGCGGGGGCTATCGGGTGGCCGGGCTGTCGGCGGCGGCCGGTCGGGGCGCGCCCGGTGCGGTGAGCATGACCACGTCGGCGGCGGGCACTTCGCGGCCGTCGTCGTCGAGGAATCCCACATGGACGGGGCGGCTGGTGGAGCGCACCCGGCGCAGCGCGGAGGGGCCCGACGGGCGCGGGCGGTGCCGGTCGCCCCACTGCTGGAGCGCGGCCAGCACCACACGCAACTCGCGCCCGGCCTCGGTCAGGTGGTAGCTCTGGCGCGGCCTGCTGCCCGGCTCCTGGTAGGTCTGCGTGTCCAGCACGCCGGTCTCGACCAGCAGCTTGAGCCGGGCACTGAGCAGGTTGGAGGCGATACCCAGGGACGCGCGGATCTCGGCGAATTTGTGGCGGCCGGCGAAGATCTCCCGCAGCACCAGAAACGCCCAGCGCTCACCGAGGATCTGCAGGCTGCGCTCGATGGAGCAGGCCGGCTCCTCGTCCCCTGGACCCGACCACTGCCGTCCGGTCGACACCGCCCACCTCCACGCACGTCCGCCACCTGATGTCCGCGTCCCTCACGCGCCGCGACGACCGCACGAGTGACACCTCGAGTCCTCGAGTCTACCCCTTGAGTTTTCTCTTGCAACTCAGGTCGTCCGGTCCCGGCCCGGCGGCACCCATCCCGGCGGAGCAGGGCACTGGGGCACGGCCGCGGCACCGGCCGAACTCCCCAGCCGCAGAGTGCCGATACGGCCGCTGTGCCGAAGACAGGCGCCAGGAGGTTCCCGGCGGTGCCGGGGCGGTTCAGTCGTGGCTTGCCGCGCCGTAGCGCAATCCGTCGTAGAAGATCGCGGTGATGCGTACCGCGTCGTCCTGCCACCCCTGGGTGCGCATGTGGCAGATGCCGCCGAGTGCGCGGAGCAGGATCCGTCCGCTGACGCCGTCGCGGACGACACCGGCCTCCACTCCCGCGGCGAGCAGTTCGTCGAGGGCCTGAGCCATCTCGGTACGGGCGTCGTCGAAGACCGCGGAGTCCGTCGCCATGATGCTCTCCAGTGCTTCCCCCATGCCCTTGCCGACCGCCGAGTGCTCCACGAGCAGCAGCAGGAAGCGGCGCAGCGCCTCGTCCGGGGTGTGCTGAGCGAGCAGTTGCGCGGGGGCGGCGCAAAGTTCGGTGACCTCCTGCCGGTACACCTCCGCGACCAGCGCCTCGCGGGTGGCGAAGTGGCGATAGAGCGTACCGACCGCCACTTTGGCCCGCCGGGCGATCTCCTCCACGTGTGCGTCGGCGTCGCCGGTCAGGAACGCCTCGCGCGCAGCGGCCAGCAGCGCTTCGCGGTTTCGGCGGGCATCGGCGCGCAGGGGGCGTGACGACGGCAACAGTCCTCCATAAGGTGAGTCGGGTTCCGTTTATGTGTACAGTTTCCGGAGTCGGGTTCACTTTACTGAGAGGAGCACGCGCGTGACAGTCGTGGACGAGGGGCTCACCGGGCTGCGGGTGCTGGTGACCGGGGGTAGCCGTGGACTGGGAGAGGCGACGGCCCGCCGCTTCGCCGCGGCCGGCGCGACCGTACTGGTGGCCTCACGCACCGCGCCCCCGGGCGATCTGCCGGCCACATTCATCCCTGTGGACCTGCGGTCGGAGAAGGGGGCAGCGGACCTCGGCCGGCGGGTGCAGGAGAGCGTCGGGGGCATCGACGTCCTGGTCAACAACGCGGGAGCCTCAAGTGCTCCGGTACCGACCCTGCAGCGGTCCGATGCGTCCTGGCACGCGGACCTGGAGATGAACCTGCTCAGCGCCGTCCGCATCGACCGGGCACTGGTGCCCGGGATGATCGAGCGCGGCTTCGGCGTCGTGGTGCACGTCTCCTCGATCGCCAGCAGGCTCCCACAGCCTGCCGAAGCCTCGTACGCCGCGGCGAAGGCGGCACTCAACACCTACAGCCGCGAGTTGGCGACGGAGGTTGCGGGGCACGGCGTCCGCGTGGTGTGCGTACTGCCCGGCTTCGTCGCCACGCAGGGGGCGCTCACCCACCTTCAGCACATGGCCGACCGCAAGGGAGTCGCCCTCGACGAAGTGAAGCAGCAGATCGTGGACCACCTGAAGGTGCCGATGGGTCGTCCCGGTGAGCCCGAGGACGTCGCAGAAATGATCGCGTTCCTCGCCTCCGAGCGCGCCAAGTGGCTGACCGGGGCCGAGTTCCGGGTCGACGGCGGCATCATCCCCGTGGTGTGAGCCGCACCCACGCAAAAGACCCTCCGCAACGAAAGGCACGCACCGTGCACACCCGCCTCAGCGCACTCGTCGTGGACGCCGCCGACCTGGACAGCGAAAGCTCGTTCTGGCACCGGCTGCTCGGCGGCTCGATGACGAAAACGGTCACACACCACTTCCTGCACGTCGATGCCTTCCCCGTCATCGTGATCCAGCACGCCGCCGGCCACGTGCCACCGCAGTGGCCCAACGGCGTCTCGCAGCAGATGCATGTCGACCTCACCACGGACGATACGGCCGCCGCGGACGAGCGCGTGCTCGGCGCAGGCGGGCGACGGCTGCGGCCCGCGGACGACGCCAGCGCTTCTGCCCGCCACACAGGCTCCCGGGTGTATGCCAGTCCCGCCGGACACCCCTTCTGCATTCGCTCCACCTGACTCGCAAGGCGCCGCGGGGACCGCCGCCGGTCGCTCGTGCGGCACACGGATGGTGTCCTGCGGCCCCCGCGGCCTCGGCCCCTCGGCCCTCTGGGCTGCCTGACACGGTGTGAGGACTGGCGCACAGTCCCCGGAAATCCGTTTCGGGCGGAGGTGCGGTGCCCTCTAGGGTGGCGCCGTGGCCATGAACGTGATCGTGCTCAACGGAGGTTCCAGCTCGGGGAAGTCCGGGATCGCGCGGTGTCTGCAGGTGCTGCTGCCCGATCCGTGGCTCGCGCTGGGAACCGACACCCTGGTGGACGCGATGCCCGCATCGCTGCGCACGTCGGATACGGGGATCGAGTTCGCCGCGGACGGCGAGGTGAGCGTCGGGCCCCGGTTCCGGGCGCTGGAGGCGGCGTGGATCGAGGGCGTCGCCGCGATGGCCCGTGCCGGTGCCCGGATCATCGTCGACGAGGTCTTCCTCGGCCAGGCGGGCTCGCAGCAGCGCTGGCAGAAGGCACTGGGCGACCTGCAGGTGCTGTGGGTCGGCGTCCGCTGCGACGGCGCGGTGGCCGCGGGCCGCGAGATCGCGCGCGGCGACCGGGTCACCGGGATGGCCCTCTCCCAGGCGGATCTCGTCCACCACGGCGTGGTCTACGACCTGGAGGTGGACACCACGCACACCGAGTCGATGGAGTGCGCCCGGGCCATCGCCGTGCACGTCGGATAACCGACACCGACGGCCGGACGCCACTCCCCCGCCGCGCTCCGGTACACGCCGGCCGGTCCTGAAAACCGTCGTGGCGAAAGTCAGCGTGGGTTCAAATCCCCTTGTAGCGCTGGAGAACGGCGACGCTCTGGCCGGCAGAGCCGAACAGAAGGACGGAAGGACACGGAGGCATGCCGCAGGTCGTGCGGGATGGCGGCCGGCGCAGAGCGACGCGCGCCGGGGCGAGAGGCTTGCGGCACGCCTCCTTTCAATGCCGTGCAGTGCTCCTGCGGCCCGACTGGACCGCCGCGGACAGCTGGGTTGCTCGCTTCCTCGACCCAGGGGTAGGGCCTGACCGGTGAGCTGGTCGACGGCTGGGATGCAGTGAAAGCGGGCGGCGTGGACGACCGCGCGGCCCGTTTCACGCCGTGGTGGCCGATGCACGGATGGCGATGGCCGCGATGTCGTCGTCCAGACGGCCACGGCTGTAGTCGACCAGGTCCCTGTGCAACTGCTCGAGCAGCCGGGCCGGGGAGTCCACGTCCCACAGACCCGCATACTGCACCAGCGGAAAGACTGCGCCGGTGTGGCCGCGGGTCTCGGTGACTCCGTCTGTGTAGAGCAGTAGTTGATCCTCGGTGGTGAAGAGGACGGTGTCGATGCTGTAGTCCTCCCCGGACAGCAGTGCACCCATGTTGATGGGCGGTGAGGGCGCCGTCGGGGTGACCTCGCGGACCGCTCCCGCGTGGAACAGCAGCGGAGGGGGGTGTCCCAAGTTGACGATTTTCACGACCGATCCCTCGTCGGGGATCTCGGCGAGCAGGGCGGTGGCGAAGTATTCCATCTTGTCACCGGGCAGCAGCGTGGTGTACCGGCTCGTGCTCACGTCGAGCCGGCGCGCCAGCCGTGCCAGGTCCGGCTCGTCGTAGGCGGCTTCCCGGAAGCAGCCGACGATCGCTGAAGCCATGCCAACCGCAGGAAGGCCCTTGCCGCGCACGTCTCCGAGGATCAGGCGGACGCCGTGGGCTGTCTCCAGTGCTTCGTAGAAGTCGCCGCCGACGCGGGCCTGGGCCGCGGCGGCCAGGTACAGGGTCTCGAGGTCCAGCCGGCCGAGATGTTCCGGTACGGGTCGGAGCAGAACCTTCTGGGTCGTATCCGCGACGGCTCGGACGTCGGCGAGTGTCTGCTCCCGTTGCTGACGTACATGGCTGGCGTAGGCGGCCGTGGCGGTGACGCAAGCGATCACTGCGAGGGTGAACAGGTATGTGTGCTCCTCGGTCATCTGGCCGATGGTCACGGCGATCACCACGTCGATGGCCGCGGCGAGAACGCCGATGGCCACCGTTCTGGCCACCGGCCACACCGAGGCGGCGAAAGCGGGCGCGAGTGCGAGAAAGCGACTGAAGTAGAGGTTACTCGGAGTGACATAGGCCAGCACGGTGATGATGGCGGTCAGCGCTAGCGGTGCGATGAGCACCAAGTCCTCCCGGAGGCTGCCCGCACGCCGGAATCGAAAGGAATAGTTCACTTAAGTAGAGTATGAGATTAATTGTGTTATTGAGTTCATTTGCCACCAGCATCCTGGGATGATCCTCCGTTAACGGAGCGATGTGAAAGTACGTCATCGATTCGAACGCAGGATGGGATTTCGTCATGTGCCGCTTCCGGATGACCTCGCCCAGGCGCAGCAAAGTGGAGCGCTGCCTACGACCTGTGTGTGACCTGTGCTGCTGAGCTTGAATGGGTGATGTCGGTTTGGTGCAGCTCGCGCTTCGCCTTCGATTGGGACAGTGGTCGGGTGGGTGCCGCTGTTGTGTCGCGTATCCGGTGGCCACCGGGCGTCGGCATTGTCAGAGTTCCCTGCGTGCTGATTGAAACTGATGTGGTCGGACTCCTGCGCCTGCTGGACACCGCGGGCGTGACGGCATGGGTGGATGGCGGCTGGGGTGTGGACGCTCTGGTCGGTGAGACGACCCGAGTCCACTCTGATCTCGACCTGGTCGTCCTGCTGAACGAACTCCCCGTGGTACGCGCGACGCTGGCCAAGGCCGGGTTCAAGGAAATCCTGCGAGACCGGCTTCCCACCGCGCCGGCCGTCGCGGACGGAGCCGGCAGGGAGATCGACCTGCATCCCATCACTGGGACGCGCTGTGAGGGGGGATATCAACTTCTCCCCGACGGTGAGCGGTTCCACTATCCGGCGCCGACAACCGGGACCATCGGCGGACACGAGATCTGGTGCGTTGACGCCGTTACCCAGGTGCAGTGCCACGTCGATTACGAGGCCACCGAAAAGGACCGCCGTGACATGGCGCGCTTGCATGCCGGCACGGGAGTCGCACTCCCCGAGGAGTACACGGTCCTGCCGCCTGCACATTGAGCTGTTTGAGCCGTCGTCTCACCGCACGCGCTACTTGGGCGAGGTCGGCGGCGGCGAGGTTGCCGATGTCGCGCTTGACCAGCGACCAGACGCTTCGGCTGCGTTCAGGTCCGGGGCGTAAGCGGGCACGATGCCCACAACAGAACGGCCAAGGGCCCCTGCAGCTCGGCGCGGAAATCCTCGGTGGCCGCGCATTCATCCGGGCGGCTTCGGCCCCGCCACCGCGTGGACATCGCCGCCCGAGCGCGATGCAGCAGGCGGGACTCAGCCGGTCGTCACGTCGGTGAAGTGCTCGACTACCGGGGTTCCGGCCAGGTAGGGCCCAAGAGCTTGCCCGAACTTCACGAAGCGGTCGCTGTCACGGAAGTTCTCGAGGTGGGCCTGCTCGGATTCCCACTCGTTCACATTGACGAACCGCAAAGGGTTCTCGGTGCTTTGATGCAGCTTCACGCTGAGACATCCGGGCGTCGTCGCGAGGAGTTCGTAACCGGTCTCCCTGAAGGCCGCGGCGAACGCTGCATCCTGACCCGCCTGGACGTCGATGATGACGATTTCGGTAACCATGGAAGGATCTTTGCAGACCCGGTGGCCTGCCGCGCCAACGGCCGGTGAGCCGCACGGTGACGCACCGGTGATGCCCCGCTGACGTACCAGGCCACGCGGGCCGGCGTTGACGGCCGATCGCCAACGGCTTTCCTCACCCGCTGCCCCGCAATGGCCGTCTCCGTCGGCCCGTGCCGGAGCGGGCCCACCGACAGGGCGCAGCAGGCCGGTGGGGACGTCCCAACCACACGGTCATGACGAAAGGGCGTGCCGCAATGACAACCGCCGCCGCCGGACTGCGGGGGCCCCTCCCGCCCATGCCCGAACGCACCCCCAAGACGCTCCGCGCCGCCATCGAACAGCACACCCCTAAGCTCCTGCCCGACTTCGACCGCAACCGGAACCAGAAGATCGCCGAAACCTACGAGCTGTCCCGCTGCCTGCCTTCATGACCCGGTGGTGGGCCGAATTCGCACTCGCCCGGGATCCTCAACTGAAGGCCCGGGTGCACCGCCTGGAAGACGAGGCAGCCGAGGCCACGGACAACGCACACGCCATGAGCCTGGTGGAAGAGGCGGGACGACTGCACCGCGAGGCGAGCAAGGCGCAGCCCGGTCAGTGACGACGACGCAGTCGCCAGTGACAGCCGAATTCATGGGCCCTCCTTGGCAAGCCGACGGGACGAAAGAAGTCGAGTACAAGGGAAACGCCCCCGCCGGAGCCCATATCCCCAGCTGGCCACCGGCTACCTGCCAGGGCTGATCGGTGGCAGGCTGGTTTGGGTGCCGCCGCTCGCCCCGGATGAGGCCGCCCTGCGGGAGCAGTCCACCGGCCGACGTTCCGGAATGCCGCGGGACCGGTTGTCAGGCAGCAGACGGCTTTCGTCTCGACCGGTACGCCTTCATGAGAGCGCATGACCACACGAGGGCCACCGCCTCGTCGGGCGACGGCCCAGGCGAGCGGCCTGGTTCGAGGCCCATGGAGGCTCACCGGTAGCCTGCGGCACCATGATGCGCGCGTGGATCCTGCCGATTCTGCTGGTGCTCTGCGGCTTGGTCGCCGCGACGGGGCTGGTCTCCGGTGGGGACCCCGCACCCGCCGCAGTACTGCTGCTGGTGTTCGTGCTGCTCGCAGGTGTGAACTCGCCTCTGGTCTTCCCGAAATCGATCGGTGCGCTGGAGGCGCAGCAGCGCAGCACGGTCGACGGCCGGCCGGTCGTCTTCTGGCGGCCGGGCTGCACGTACTGTCTGCGCCTGCGTATCCGGTTGGGTCGCGACGCCCGCCGGTTGTACTGGGTCAATATCTGGCGTGACCCGGCTGGAGCGGCCGCGGTGCGGAAGGCCAACAACGGCGATGAGACCGTGCCCACCGTCATCGTGGACGGCCATCCCTACACCAATCCCGAACCTGCATGGGTGCGCGAACAGATCTCCCCCTCCGCATGAGGAGGAGCCGGTTTCTCGTGGACGCCGTCCGCACCCTCTCGTCCGGGCCCGCCGCCTCAGACGCAAGCGGCGGCTTCGGGCTCGTGCGAGGTTGCGTTCGACACCTTGTCGTTCCCGTGTCGCCGCGAAGCTGAGCGGGGTCGGTCCGGGGCCCGGGGTGGGGGGCGAGGTATGGAGCGGCGTAGACCGTCACGCGAACGCCGAACGCGGTGTACTGCTTGCGGCAATGCGTCCTAATAAGGGGGCTTGAAGGGTCCAGAGGGAATCGTTCGAGCGCGACCGACCGCGGCGCGGCAGATACGCCGACGCGGCCACCTTGGGGAAGCTGTCCGGACTGCTGCTGTTCGCGCCGGTCGAGGTGGTCCGGGCCGTGCTGCCGGAGATGATCGAGCGCGGTGACGGCGCCGTCCTGCTCACCTACGGCTCCTCGGCGGTGCAGCCGATGCCTCACTTCAGCGGCGTGGGCCCGGTGGTGTCCGCCGCCCGCAATTACCTGTACTTCCTCAACACTGAACTGGCGGACACCGGTGTTTATCCCGGCACTCTCGCCATCGGGGCCGGTATCGCCCGCAGCGAGCCGGCCCGAGCGGCCCGGGCCGACGCCCGCGCCGCATTCCCGATGGTAGATCCGGACGACCTCGCCGGGTGCTACTGGGACATGTACACCCGGCGTGACCGCGTCGAGCAGCTCTACCGCGGGGCGCCTGCCCCGCAGACCGACGCCGCGTGACTGCGCAACGGGCATGGGTGCCGGGAGGGGGCGCCGAGCTGCCGGCCACTCGCCGACTGCCGGGCGGCGCGGATCGGTTCGAACAGCTCGTCGTAGTCTGGCAGGGACCGGGGCGCGCGGACCATGGAGCGGCCTGCCCAGTCGGTGCGGAAGGAACGCTTGGCCTCGCGCCGGCATGCCTCTCGTTCGCCGCTGTTTGTCGACGATGTCACGCACGTGGACACTGACGCGCGATCCGGCGTCGTCCGGGGCCGGCTTGCCCTCCGCGGTGCGGCCGCCGCCATGCATGCCCGGCGAGGAACGCGTCGGCCGCGCTTGCGTCCCAGGCCGCTCTCATCGCCCCCCCACGGGGAACGACCTACCGTGAGGGGGCCGACCGCCAGTCGGGGAGGTCCTCGAAGTGCACGTCGTAGCGGCGCTGCTCAGGCAGGAGTGAGGCGAATTCCGCCTCGCCACGGCTGATGGCGGCCAGCTGTTCGAAGTAGCCGAACCGTTCGATGCCAGGGCTGAGCACGACGACCACGTCGGCCACTTCGCCCTCTGCCGCCCCGAAGACGTGCGGCAGGCCGGGCGGTACGACGACGAGGCCGCCCTTTCCCACCGTGGTCAGAGTGTCGCCGAGACGGAACAACATCGTCCCGTCCAGCACGTAGAAGAGCTCGTGGGAGAGCTTGTGGTGGTGCGGGGGCGCCCCGTCGGCGCCGGTTGCGAGGGTGAGCCTGCTGGCGCTGACCGCACCCCCGTCGGCGAGCAGCTCGAACGCGCCGTCCTTGAGCGACGCCCCGGCCGCCTCACCGGGTTGCACCACCAGCGCCGTGCGCATGGCCTCCATAGTGACTCCTTCGATCGTGTCGCCCGGTGGTCGGTGCGCGTGACCGGAGCGGACGATCCGCGAAGGACGTCACCGGGTCCGCGCCTGCTGTACATGTACAGTTGCGGGCTACAGCAACTGTACATGTACAGTCGAGGAGTGCCAGACTGTCGGTATGGCAGCGCCGAAGACATCGCCCCTCGACGCCGACGTCCCCGGAGCGCGGTCTCCCGATGCGACGCGTGCGCGGGACGGCGAGGCGTCACGCGCCACGATCCTGAGCGCTGCCCGTGCCGCCTTCGACGACAAGGGCTACGCCCAGACGTCGCTACGCGAGATCGCCAGGAACGCAGGGGTCAAGCCCTCACTGGTCGTGCACTTCTACGGCTCGAAGGCGGGCCTGCTGGCCGCGACAGTCGAATGGCCCTTCGACCCCGACACGGTGGTGCGCGAGGTCCTCGCCATGGGCCCCGACCACATCGGCGAGCGTCTGGCCGACGTGTTCCTTGAGACCTGGGAGCAGGACGGTCGGCCCAACACGGCTCTCACCCTGCTGCACGCGGCATGCGAGCGTCCGGAAGCGGCCACGCTCATGCGGGAGCTGTTCACCACGTGCGTGGTGGCTCCGATCGTCAGGGCCATCACCCCCGAGCGGGCCGAGCTTCGGGCCTCTTTGGTGGCCAGCCACTTGCTGGGCCTGCACGTGGGGCGCTACCTGCTGGAGTTCGACGCGATCGCCGGGGCGGATGCCGACCTACTGAAGCAGGCGCTGGCGTCCACCATCCAGCACATGTGCACCGGCCCGCTCTGGTAGGCGAACCCCCGCGCCCGCGCAATCGCAATCAGCCGGCGCGGTGCGACGGCACCCCTGCGGCGATCTGTGCGCCGTCGGGAAAGTCCGTCGAACGTGAGAGTTCCTCCCAGGCTGTCAGGTCCTCCTCGACGGCCGCGCGCCCGGCCCGCACCAGCCGTAGCGCGTCCGAGCCCAGCACCAGGTGGGCGGGCGGGTCGGGCAGCTCGAGGACGCTGAGCACCGCCGCGGCGGCCTTGGCGGGGTCGCCGAGCTGCCGGCCGCTCGCCGACCGCCGGGCGGCGCGGATCGGTTCGAACAGCTCGTCGTAGTCGGGAAGAGACCGGGGCGCGCGGACCATGGAGCGGCCGGACCAATCGGTGCGGAAGGAGCCGGGCTCGATCGCGGTCACATGGATCCCGAAGCCGGCGACTTCCTTGCCGACGGCCTCCAGCAACCCCTCCACCGCGTACTTGCTGGCGCAGTAGGCGGAAACGCCCGGGAAGGAGGCGAGGCCGCCCATCGAACTGACAGCCAGGACGTGTCCGCGGCGCCGGGCCCGCATGTAGGGCAGGACCGCCTGCACGGTGGCGGCCGTGCCGAAGACGTTGACCTCGAACTGGGCCCGGAGGTCGGCGAGCGGGGTCTCCTCGAATACGCCTTCGAGCCCGTAGCCGGCGTTGGCGATGAGCACGTCGATCGCGCCCACGCTCTCCTCGACGTCGCGCACGGCCTCAACGACCGCGCGGCCGTCGGTGACGTCGAGGAGGCGGGCGTGGGCGCGTCCCGGCGCGAGCGCCTCGAAGGCGGCGCCGTCCTCGGGGCGCCGGACGGTCCCGGCCACCGTGTGGCCGGCCTCCAGAGCGCCCAGGGCGAAGGCACGGCCGAGGCCGCTGCTGACACCGGTGATGAGGAAGGTCCTGTGAATGGGGTCCGTCATGGCGGGGCTGCTCCTGGGTCGGGAAAGCAGGGACATCTCCGAGTCTACACAGTGCAGTTTTTTTTCAACGTGACGTTGATTTTCTAGGGGAGCGGGTAGGCTCGGGTGGTCCGCGCCGGCACGGCCCCGCGGGGTGAGGAGAGCGAAATCGCATGGGCAGGCGGAGCGAGACGCCACGCAAGGGCGATCTGCGCGAGCAGGCGCTCCTGGACACCGCGGAAGAGCTGCTGGCGCGCACGGGACTGGAGCGGATGACCGTCGAGGACATCGCGAAGGGTGCCGGCATCTCGCGCGGCTCGCTCTACTTCTACTTCGGCTCCAAGCAGGACGTCCTCGCCGCCCTTGTGGCCCGCACGATGGTCGCCATCCGCGAGGACGCCGCCCGCGCGGCAAAGGACACCGACACGCCCCCGGACCGGGCCGTCGAACGCGCCCTGCAGCACACCGAGCGGATGTGGCGCGAGCACGGCACGGTGATGCGCGCGGCCGTGGAGAACGCGGCCCTCAACGAGGCCGTCAAACGATCCTGGGAGGAGACGGTGGAGGCCTTCGCCGAGGCCATGCGGCACGTCCTCGTGCGCGCCGGGCTGCCCGACGGCGACGGCCCCACCGACGCCGGCGCCCTCGCCCGTGCGCTGTGCTGGATGACGGAACGCGTCTACTACCGCGCCCACGGCGACGACGGCGACACCCTCGACAGCGCCACCCGGACACTGCGAGAGGTCTGGCTCCGGGTCATCACGCCACAACAGCCTCAACAACAGCCCTGAGGAACAGGGCCGCAGGCCATGACGCCCGGCGCCCCCTCACGTGGCCGGCGCCTGACGCATGGCCGCACCCGGGCGGCCGCTCGAGGCCGGCGGCCTCCCTACGTGGTGGCCGCAGCGCGGCGCCGGCGCCAGAAACGGCCCAGCGCCCACGCCGTACTCAGCGCGGCTCCGGCCCAGACGATGACCGCCGCCACGTTCGCGGGCCGAGTGTCGATCAGGCCCACGCCGGGCGGCATCACCACCATCTGCACCGCAGCCCCGACCGGGACGACCAGGGCGGCGAACAGCCCGGTCAGGCCCGGCCGCCTGACGAGCGCTCCGACCGCACCGAGGACCAGTCCCAAGGGCACCCCCACGACCAGCCACACGACCATGTCGGTGCCCGCATCCCACACGTAGGCGTCCACGACGTAGTACGACACGGTCGCGGCCGCCAGCGCCGCCATCGCGCCCACCGCAGCTCGGGCCGGTGTCGCCACCGCCCATCCGACTACGACCGCCAGCGCCGCCCACGACCACCCGGCATCGAGGAGAAGACTGACCACCGTGCCCGCCCTGGCAGCGGCGCTTCCCGCGACACGGGCCCGATCGGCCCATAGGGCGAGGACAAGGCGTTGGCGAGCGAGGTCAGCGATCCGAACACCAAGCCGACTACGACCGCCCCCGTGATCTTCATCCGGGCAGCCTAGCCACGACACGTCCCGCTGAATCTCTATTCTCCGGGAATGCTGGACAGCCGCTCGCCGCGGCCGGCCCGGACAGGGATCCTTCGGCGGGCATACCACCCGACCGGCCGACCTGACGTGCCGTCGGCTTCCGGGCCCGGAAGTCTAGACTCCGTCAGCAGCCACCCGCACTTCGCCCGCCCCTTTCCATCCGGCACGGGTAGGGGGCCCCATGCGCGACGGAGGAGGCGCCATGCTGCACCGCTCCGGCAGGACGTCCTGGAGACGCTTCGGCGCCATCCTCGTCCCGTCCCTCGCCGCCGCAGCGGCCCTGGGCATCGGCATGGCCCAAGGAGCACTCGCCGCATCGTTCCTCATCTCCGGCCAACGCTTCCAACTCTCCGCCGACATCCTCAGCGGCCGGGGCGTGAGCATCTACCCCATGGTCGACGTGACCCGCAAAGGCGCCCTCGTACCGGTCGTGGTCCTCGGATTCCGCCACGCGCAAATCAACAGATTGTGCCTGTCGGTCGTCATCCCCATCCCCGTCCTGGGCCCCTACACCCTGGTGGTGACCGGCGGCACCGGACGCCCCGTGGAGGCGGCAAACCTGTTCATCGACGCCACCTCCGTCGCAGCCGCCCAGGCCAACACCAACAACATCGACATCGGCGTCGCCGCCGGCGCCGTCACCAAAGGACCGATCAACCCCAAAGACAGAAACTCGCGCTGGTTCGACCCCAACGTCTTCGCCCAACAGGCGCAGTCGGTCGTCCTCAAAAACGTACGCGTGATCTCAGTCGCAACCTCCGCCGGAACCCTCAACGTCCCCAACTTCCGCATGCGCGTCGAACAAGGCAACAACCCCTGCTTCTGACCCCCCACGAACACCCCTCCCCCACACCCCCGTCTCCACTTTCGCGGCCCCCCGGCGGGCCCGCGGCGCGAGCGCACCAGACGCGAGCGCACCCTCTGACCCACACCCGCCCGCCCTCCTCTTCTTGCTTCCGTCCCCACCCCAGGGAGAGACGTGTTCCTGGATCCGATGTCCGACCCGCGCCCGGCACGGCGCACCACCACCGCCGTGGCCGGCCTGTGGCGCAAATTCCGGACCTGGCGGAGCGAACGGCCCTTCTGGGCCGGGGCCTTCACCATGACAGCGGGACTGCCCATCATCTACTTCCCCTACACGGACCTGGATCTGCAAGGCATCGTGCTGGCCCTGTCGACCACGTCCGGCGCGGGATCCCTCATCATCGGGGTCCTCCTCGTCGTCCTGGGCCTGACGTTGTGGTTCCAGCAGCAGCACCGCGTCTTCGCCGGGATCGCAGCGCTGCTGCTCTCCCTGACCTCCTTCCCCCTCGCCAACTTCGGCGGCCTGTTCCTGGGACTGACATGCGGCCTGGTCGGCGGCTCCCTGGCCTGCGCCTGGATGCCCGCACCCGACCCGCCCACAGCAGAGCAGGACCGCCAGGACCTCGAGGACCGGGAGAACCGGCAGGACCCGGACGGCTGGGCAAGCTTGGAGCAATGGGCGGGCCTGGAGGACCGGCCGGACCGGGACGAGCGGGGCGAGCCGGGTGAGCGAGAAGGGAAGGAGGGCCCGGGCGAACAGGGTGAGCAGGAAGGGAAGGACGAACAGGAACGGAAGGAGGGCGTGGAAGAGCGGGAGAACCGGGACTCGCGAGGAGAGCGTGAGGACCGGGAAGGCCGGGGTGCGCGGGCGGATCTGGAGGAGACGGTGGAACTCGAGCGGATCTCTGCCGCCGACCCGCCGCCCCCGGCCCCGGCGCAGCCGCACGACGGACCGCACTGAGCCGGGCCGCCCGGCCGTCACGGGACGGGGGCGCTACCCAGCCGCAGTTCGCCGGTATCGACGTGCCCGAGGCCGACGGTGCCCTGCGTCCGGTCTTGGAGGCGCTGGCCGACTACCTGACCGAAGCCGACCCCTCGTCCCTTCCCTTGGTGCAGACCGCGTTGCAGGTCAGCGACGCATTCCTGGCCGGCGCCGGTTCTGGGGCCGCCGCGGCCCCTGCCTGGGCCCGGCTCCTGGCCGACCGGCAGGACGTGCCGCCCTTCGCCTCAGTGCCGCAGCGCCTTCGTCGACCAGCTACGTCCCGGACGGCGTCTGACGAACCGGGACCGGCATACGGCCCAGTTGAGAAAGACTGACGTTCACTGATGTGCCACACAACAGTTGTTAACCCCCTCCGCGACCCACGATCAAGCCGTGGCGTTCTGACGCGGCATCACCACCGGCCGGGCCCCCCCGGACACCGCATGGCCCCGGGGCCCCCTCGGAGGAGCGGCGGGGTCGGCGGCCGGTTCAGGTGGGCTGCGGCCAGGAGCGCAGCAGGGCGGCGATCCGTGCGGCGGTGCAGCCGGGGTCACGCATCATCTCGCGCAGGGCGACGGCATCCTCGCGGGTGGGCTTGACCGGGATACCGGAGGCCTCCAGGTACATCACCCCGGTGGCCGCGGCAACGGCCAGGTTGGAGCGCTCCAGCCAGCGGCAGCGGCCCAGGACGTGCACCAGGGCGGCGGCGCGGGCGTAGGGGCCGTCGTAGACGGGCTGCTCGAGCAGTTCGGCCCGGTGGCAGGCGACCGCGGCGATGGGTACTCCGTAGTCGTCGGGCGAGGGATCGCCTGCCCCGGCCAATTCGGCAACCTGCAGGATCCAGGGGACGTCGATGTACAGGTCCATTACGCGGCGTGCGCTCCCGGGGCGGGACGATCGGCGGTTTCGGCTTCGTCGAAGACGCCCTGGTGCTCGGCGAGGAAGCGCTCCGCTGCATCCAGCCCGCGCCGCCGCAGGCCTTCGGTGTCCTCGCGTACGAGGACCGCGATGTAGTCGCCGAGGCTCAGACCACGGTCCCTGGCTCGTGCTTCGGCCAGTTGCTTGATCTCGTCATCAACGCGTGCACCGAGTTGTGTCTTCTGTGTCTTCGCCACCCCCCGATGGTAACAGCTGTTACCAATCGGGGGGCGCTCCGCAGCGGACTTCACCGGCAAGCCGCCGGGCCGGGCTCTGTCCGCGGCCGGCCCGGCAGCGTCGCGGCGGGGTTTCGTGGGCGAGTGGCAGGCCGCGGACGACGGCCCGCCCCGCGTCTTGTGCCCTCTCCCCCGTTGCCCGGGCCGGTCGTCAGACCGGATGGGGCAGTCCGAGCGCACGGCCGCCTGGCCGGTATCCGCTCCGCGGTGCTCTGTGGCCGTCGTGTGGTCCTCCCGCGCAGGACACCCCTTCTTGCGGGCCGACCCCCTGGCTCCAGAGCACCACGGCTGATGCTGCCTCCTGCCTCGAGATGGTCAGCCGCCACTGGCCGTTTTCATCTCCTGTCGGGCACTTTCGGCTGCTCGGACGGCCTCGGGCGATATCAGTCGGCGGGTTTGCCGAACCAGCGGCACAGGTGGTTGTCGAGGTCCTGCTGATCGTCGCCGATCCAGGCGACGTGGCCGTCGGGCCGGAGCAGGACGCCCGGAGCATCCAGTGCCGCGGTGGGGTCCGCGAGGTGATCGACCCGGTCCGAGAAGCCGCCGGGACTCAGGTGGCCGGTGCGGTCCAGGAGCAGGCCGCGACCGCGGTGCAGCAGATCGTAGAGGCGGCCCTGTTTCACGTCGATGTCGCGCAGGCGCCGGCCGAGCAGGTCGGGGCCTTCACCGAAGTCGTAGCGGACGCCGATCGCGGTGATCTTCTCGATCAGATGGCGGTTCACCTCGTCGAAGTCCATCAGTTCGGTGAGCAGCCTGCGCACGGCCTGGGGGCCCGGTTCGGTGGAGTGGAGTTCCTCCTGGGCGCGGGTGTTGTCCAGCACGTCCTGGGCGACCGGACGGCGTTCGGCGTGGTAGGTGTCCAGCAGGGTGTCCGGCGCCCAGCCGCGGATCTGCGCGGCCAGTTTCCAGCCGAGGTTGAAGGCGTCCTGGACGCCCAGGTTGACGCCCTGTCCGCCGGTGGGTGGATGGATGTGTGCCGCATCGCCTGCCAGCAGCACCCGCCCGACCCGGTACCGTTCGGCCAGCCGGGTGGCGTCCCCGAAGCGGGACAGCCAGCGCGGGGAGTGCACGCCGAAATCGGTTCCGGCGACGGCGCGCAACTGTTGCCTGAAATCTTCCAGGGTGGGTGGTTGTGCGCGGTCGCCGACGTTCGCGGCGGGGACGACGACGCTGTATACGCCAGTGCCGACGGGCCTGAGCCACAATCGCCTGTTCCTCTTGCCGATTTCGCTCATTTTGGCGGCGATCTCCTCGGGCGGCACACCCACTTCCATCTCGCCCATCAGCGTATGGCTCCGTGAGGGCTCGCCTGGGAAGCCGACGCCGAGGAGTTTGCGCACCGTACTGCGCGCCCCGTCACAGCCGACGAGGTAGCGCGAACGCAGTTGTTCGCCGTTGGCCAGCTCGACACTCACCCCCTCGTCGTCCTGCCGGACACCGGCCACCGCGCAACCGCGCCGGACCTGCGCACCCTGGTGGATGGCGTGTTCCTCGAGCAGGCGGACGAGGACCGGCTGCGGGATGCCCAGCAGATAGGCGTGCGCGGAATCCAGGTTCTTGGGCGCGGGTTTGTTGATGGCGGCGAAGAATCCGCCGGCCGGACGCTGTCGTCCGTGTGCGCGCAGACGGTCCAGCAGTCCGCGCATCGCCATCAGCTCGAGACTGCGTATGTGCAGCCCGACGATGCGGACGAACGGTGCGGGCTCGGTTTCCTTCTCCACGACGAGTACCCGCACTTCGTGCAGCCGCAGTTCGGCGGCCAGCATCGCGCCGGTCGGCCCGCACCCGGCGATGATCACATCGAAGATGAGCGGCGCACGATCGGCGCCGGACGCCGGCGCCGGGACAGCGCCGGGGACGTCGCCCACCGGGATGGCGCCCGCCGGGGTGTCGCCGACGGGGATGGCGTGTTCGGCCGTGTCGTTCGACGACGGCTCGGGGGTGAACTGCACAGAGTCCATGGGTGTTGCCTTTCGGGAGTGCCCTGTTGTCCAGGCGCTCCCGGCGACACCTACGTCAATCGCCCGACCGTGACGGAAAGGGGGAGCACCCACATCGATACAGCGTTCATGGGTCTCACCTCCTCGGGCGGTGTCCGGTCAACTGCAAGCTACAAGCCCCGGCATCACCGAGTCCAATCCTTAAAATGCCGCGCAGACATGCGGCCCCTCATGGCCGGTGTTGTGGGGGACGTGCATCCCAGCGGTAGGTGGTCCACGCGTTGCGCGAAGCGTCGAGCGCTGCTCAGCCGATCCGCGTGCGCAGATCCTCCAGCGCCGCCTTCAGCGCGTCCCCGGCCGCGATGGCCACATTAGGCTCGACTCCGACGCCTTCCCAGTTGGTGCCGGTGACCGGGTTGATCGAGCGGGCGGCGGGAACGGTCACGGTAACGTGCGGGGCGACCGGAATACGGTCCGTGGGATGGGCGCCACCGCGGGTGGTCTGGCCGATCAGGGTGGCGCGCCCCAGCACCTTCAGGTTGTACGCCAGCTCCTCTCCGCCGGAGAAGGTGAGGTCGCTGGTCAGCACGGTGACCGGGCGGTCCAGGTAGCGCGGTGCGGCCAGGTGCCCGAGGGTCCAGTACTGGCGGGTCGAGCCCGTGGCCCGCTCGTAGATGTCGTTCAGGTGCACCCCGTCGTCGGCGAAGAAGTAGCTGCACCACAACTGCACGCCCTCCGGTGAGCCACCCCGGCACTGCCGCAGGTCGATGACCAATGCCTCGGTGGAAGCGAGCAGTTGCATGGCGGCGGCGATGGCGGGGCCACCCAGATCGGCGGGAGCGATCATGCGCAGGTCGAGGTAGCCGATGTTGTCGTCGAGTTGCTCCACGCGCCGGACGCCGTAATTACTCTCCCGGGCGTACTGCGCGAAGCGGGCGCGGGCAACGTCCTCCGGCTCCTCGTCCATCGACTGCGGCTCCTCGGTCCACAACAACCGCAAATGCTTGTCCGGACAGACACTCTGGAGGTCGTCCGTGACGCGCTCGCACAGCTCTCGCACGTCCAGGTTCTGATATGCGCCTTCGGCCAGCCGATGCCGGATCGCGGCGTCGATGGCAGCCGTCTGTTCGGGGAAGACATAGCCGGTGGTGATCCGGGCCAGCGCGGCGTCGAGTATCTCGTGATGAGTCGTCATGTGCGCGATGGTAGGTCCGGGTCGAACGCGTGCCCAACGGATTTCACGGCTGCTTCTTCTCGTGCTCCGCTCACCGACTTCCTGGGCGATGCGCCCCCTCAGCGCCGGACGCTGTGCGACGGCCCGGTGGAGACCGCCCGCTTCATCCGGATCGCCTGCCTGCGCAACCTCTTGTTCCCCGGGCAGGAGATGACCGTGCGGCCGAGATGACCGCGGGGTGGAGCGAGGAGACCGGGGCCGGTGCGGCCTCCGCACGACCGGTGCTCCAACTCCCCGCCCCGGCACCGCGCGTGGGCCGCGGAACGTGGCCGCACCAGGGGCGTGCGGTGTGCGGGCGGACCGCGGGCCCGCCCCTGGTGTCGTCAGCGCTTCCCGTGGTGGTCGGGGGCGGCGACCTCGCGGACGGCGCCGGCGACGGCCCCGTAGTCCTTCTTCAGGATCGCGCCGTGGTTGCTGGTGACCTTCGCGCCGATGCGGATGTTCGGGTTGCGGGCGGTCACCGTATCGCGGCTGGTGCGGATGAGCTCCTGCTCGTCCCCGCGGCTGCCGAAGGATGTGCCCGAGGCGACCACGTAGCGCGCGGGGAAGGTGATGTCGTCAAGGACCGGGCCCAGTTCGTGGGTGCGGGAGAGCCTGCCGAGCTCGATGTTGCTGTGTGCCTGCTGCGCGGCGCTCATCCGCGGGGCCAGGCCGGTCGGCCGCAGCAGTGGCAGGAACCAGCCCATCCGCCGAAACAGGGTGGTGTTCCGCTGTTCCATGGCCTCGTCCAGTCAGTCATAGGAGGACGTGCCGTCGACCAGGACGCTGCCCAGGCAGTGCTGCGGGTTGCGGGCTGTCCGCTCACGCGGTGTCGACTGCTGAGCCGCGCATGGGTCACACCTGCCCGAGGTCGATCTCCACTGGGAAGGGGGCCACTGCCTTGAGGACGCCGGTGAACACGTCTCCGTCCCGGTAGGTTTTCGTCGCGGGGTCGAGAACGTATGTGTATACGAGCGGAACGCCTGTCGCGGCCTGCTCGATCCGCCAGTAGAAGCCGATGCCTGCCTTGGCGTACTGGTCGACCTTCACGATCCGGTCGGTGGTCTCCGAGCCTGGCGACACCACCTCCGCGACCAGCAGCACGTGCTCAGGGCGGGTGGGGGTGATGTCGATCGTGTCGGCGCGGTATACGACGACGTCCGGGCGGCGATTGGTCAGCGGTAGGTCCTGAAGCCGGACGTCGAAGCCCGTGTCGGCGTTCCACTCCGGGCCCGCGGCGGCATCAAGGGCGTTCGCCAGAATCCGGGCCAGCCGGTTGTGCCGCTTGGACGCACTCGGACTCACGACGACCATCCCGTCCACGATCTCGACACCGGCGCACTGCTCCTCGGACCAGGACTCATACTCCTCAGCCGTGATCTGCTCATGCATCCACGCCGGGGCCACCATGTCGGCTGTCATGAAGCACCTCCTGGACGCTCTGCTGCGGGGCCGATCCCGCTGGGTTCAGCGTACTATCCGCCATCAGTCCGGCACCGCTGACGTCGCTCACGCCCCGTTCCCTCAGCCGTCATCCGACCAGGGAGCCCGCGACGAGTGAAGAGTTCCGTCTACGTCACCGGCCGACACCTCAGGCGAATCCCGGCCGGAACGGGCAGTAGGCCTGTGTGGCTGCACAACAGGTGCATGCCGAGAAGTTCCCCCTGGCCCGGCCCGGGAAGGCTTTCCGTCTTCCAAACCCCTGCCCATACAGACCCTCTGCAGGCGAGCAGTGCCTGTCGCTCGCGAAAAAACGGCTCCGGACGAGGAGTCTCGAGGCCGACAGAACGCCCACGCCCGTCCACGGCCGCGGCAGTGCGCATCTTCGTCATGTGGTCCCCCCCCATGTGGCGGATCAGGCGTCGTGTGCGGCAGGTACAGGCCCCCGCGACCAGGACTGCACACCGCCTCCAGACGGGAACCAAGTGGTCGGTGACGGCCCGGCGGATCCCGCCTGAAGGGCGGGATCCGCCGGTGTTCACAGGCTGCGGGCGGTGATGTCGCCGTGGGAGGTGGTGGCGTGGATGTCGAGCCCGGTGGTGCCGTCGTTCTTGAGGGCGTTGCTGATACGGCCGAGGCCGGTGTGGGCGTCCAGGGCGGCCGAGACGCCGGCGGCGGCGCCGAGGGTGATGTCGCCCGACTGGGTGCGCAGTTCGACCGTGCCGCGCACGGCCTCGGTGATCCGGATGTCGCCGCGGGCGGTACTGATCGTGGCGGGGCCGCCCAGCCGGCCGATCTCGACGTCGCCGTCGACCGCGGTGAGGCGGACGCTCGCCGCCTCGTCGATCTTGATGTGGCGGTAGGCGCCGTCGAAGACGACATCGCCGAGACGACCGACACCGCGCAGCTCGGCGCTTGCGGCCTTGGCCTCGACGCGGGAGCCGGCGGGCAGTTGGACGGTGACCTCCAGCGAGCCGGACGGGCCCACAAGCCGGTTCGCCCCCTCAGGGGTGTGGATCCGCAGGACGCCGTCGGCGTACTCGACGCGGGTCTGCTCGGCGCAGCGCACGTCTCGTCCCTTGGCCGGGTCGGCGGGCCGGACCTCGACGACGGTGTCGGCACGGTCGGCGGCGATGAACTGGATACGTCCGGCCGCAACCTCGAGGACGGCGGAGATCGGGGTGGGGCTGGCGAACGTCTGCATGATGCTCTCCCATACACACTCACTGTTTCCGACTCCAGAAACGCTACGTTGCTTTCCATTGCTTGGCAACGCTCTCGTTGCACGGAATGGGTATCTGGGCAGGTAGCTCACTAGAAACTGTTGCAACGAGCTTGTCGGTAACGCAACGACCCTGTTGTCGATCATTGCAATGGATGGAGAGTGAACGCTATAGTGACCGGGGCCGGGAACCACCGGGCAAGGACCCTCACACGAGCACCATCAGGGAGATCACGATGCCGGGAGGCAGGCTCACCCAGCAGGAACGCCAGCAGATCGCGCTGGGGCTGGCCGACAGCCTCCCCTACGCCGAGATCGCCCGGCGCCTTGAGCGTCCGACCTCGACCATCACCCGTGAGGTGATGCGCAACGGCGGCCCCGCCGCCTACCGCGCCGACCTGGCCCACCGCGCCACCGAACGCCGCGCCCACCGCCGCCTGCCCGCCTCCTCCCGCACCCCCCACACGGCCCCCCAGGTCGACGGACGCGACGCCACCGCCGTGGCCGAGTACGAGGAGACCCTCACCACCGTCCTCATGGCCTCCGGCCTGACCAAGATGACGGCCCGGGTGCTGACCTGCCTGTTCACCACCGACGCGGGCAGCCTCACCGCGTCCCAACTCGCCGAGCGCCTGAAGGTCAGCCCGGCGTCCATCTCCAAGGCCATCGCTTTCCTGGAGAGCCAGAGCCTGGTGCGCCGCGAACGCGACGAACGCCGCCGAGACCGATACATCGTCGACGACGAACTCTTCTACCAGGCGACCATCGCCAGCGCCCGCTCCAACGACCAACTCGTCGAAACCGCACGCCAGGGCGTCACCGTCCTCGGCCCGCACACCCCCGCCGCCACCCGCCTGGAAAACATCGCCCGCTTCCTCGACTTCATCAGCGAAAGCATCACCCGCGCCGCCGAACAAGCCCGCGAAGTCCTCCACACCAAACCAGCCACCGCCGACGCCTCCACCGACACCAGCCCGCCCCACCCCGACCAACCATGAACGACCCCACCGCCACCACTCTCACGGGCGGCCCGGCGGGCGCACGCGAAGGGGCAGGTCACCGTTCGGGTTTGGGGGGCCGCTGCATGAGTGCGGCGGTGGCCTCCTCGAGGCTGATCTTCTCGTTCAGCAGCGCGACGACGACGCGTGTGATCGGCATCTCCACTCCGTGGGCGTGGGCGAGGTCAAGGACGGCCTCGGCGCTGCGGACGCCCTCGGTGGTCCGGCAGGTGACGGCCGCCGCCTGCTCCACGCTCAAGCCGCGGCCGAGGTGTGCGCCGAAGGCGTAGTTGCGGGAGAGCGGAGACGAGCACGTTGCCACGAGGTCGCCCAGACCTGCAAGGCCGGCGAGGGTGGCCGCATCCGCGCCCATCGCGACCGCGAGGCGGGTGGTCTCCGCCAGGCCCCGGGTGATCAGCACCGCCGTCGCGTTGGCCCCGACCCCCATGCCCGTGGCGATGCCCGCCCCGAGAGCGATCACGTTCTTCAGGGCGCCGCCGAGTTCACAGCCGATCACGTCGGTGCTCGTGTAAGGGCGGAAGTAGGTGGTGTGGCACGCCTTCTGCACGCGTTGCGCGACGCTCTCGTCGGAGCATGCAACGGTGGCGGCCGCGGGCCGCCCCGCCATGATCTCGGCCGCCAGGTTCGGGCCGGAGAGCACCGCGATGCGTTCCGCCGGCAGCCCCGTCACCTCCGTGATCACCTGGCTCGCCCGCAGCCCGGTCCCCGCCTCGATGCCCTTCATCAACGACACGATCACCGTGTCCGGGCCGATGTACGGCGCCCACGCAGCGAGGTTCCCGCGGAGGGTCTGGGCGGGAATGGAGAGCACCAGGTACTCGGCGCCGTCCAGGGCAAGGGCCGGGTCGGTCGTCGCCCTCAAGGCGGCGGGCAGCTCGCTCTCTGGCCAGTACGCCGGATTACGATGCCGGGTGTTGATGGCGTCGGCGACCTCGCCACGGCGGGCATGAACGACCACATCGCTGCCGGCATCGGCCAGGACCTTCGCGGCGGCGGTCCCCCAGGACCCGGCCGACAGCACTGCCGCACGCACCACGCAGCACGGACGATACAAGTTCACCGCAACACCCCTCATCGCTGCCGGCAAGGGCGGGCCATCCTATCGGCCACCCACACCCATACCTCGCGCAGACGCGAGGCACCACCAGGGTGAACTGCCCGGGCACACCGGCCGGGGAAAGCGGACGACAAGAGTTCACCCCGGACACCTCACCCACCACGCCGACCGACACCGTCCCGCCCCGCCCGTCAGCGCAGAAGTACGAAAGCGGCGACGGCCGGGCACACCTGCCGGCGACGGATGCGGGCCGCCGCAACGCGCCAAGCCGCTCCCGGAATTGGGCGCCGACGCACCCGCCCACGGGCGTTGTCGGTGGGCGGGGGCACACTGACGGCATGAACGCCTCTTCGCCCACCGCGACCGGTGCGTCGGCCGCCTCCTCCGTCTGGGTACAGTCGATGGGCGGACCGTTGATCGTCGTCCCCGTCTCAGCGTTGGCCGCATGGCGTGGGTGCACACCGGCCGGGATCATGGCAGGAGACGCCACCGCACCGGACGACTACGACCGTGCTTGCGCGGTGGACGGTCCGGCCGGTGTGACCACCGTCGGCGCGAGCGGTGCGCAGGCACTGGTCCTCGCGGACGAGCCGGCCACCAGCTGCTACCTGCCCGGGCACCGGGCTTTCCTGCAGTGGCTCGCCGCCGACTCCGAGAGCGGACTCAAGGCCGCGGCAGAGACCGTCCTCGCAGACCCCGCCACCCGGTGGCAGGAGTGCGGCACATGGGTCCTCAACGGGCCGGCCGTCCTCATGGACTCCGCCGACGCGGGCTCCGAACTGAACATCGCTTACCCCGGCGGCGGCTATCCTGCCCAGGCCCCGGTCCCGCTGCCCGCCGGCCACTACACGATCCGAGCCACCCACACCCAGGCGGACGACTGCAACTGGGTCGGTCTGGTCCAGATCCTGCCCACCGATTCCTGATGCCGCCTGCCAACGGCTCGTCTCACGGGGGCTGTTCCGCAGTGGCCTCGTCACTGCTGAATCTTGGACATCGGGCTATGGTTCCGGGATGAGTTTTCGGCTGGCGGCGTATGCCGTGTGCCTCGAGGGTGGACGGGTACTGCTCGCCCGTCACGTGCCGCCGAAAGGCGAGAGCAACTGGACCCTTCCGGGTGGCAGGGTCGAGCACGCCGAGGATCCGTTCGACGCGGTGATCCGGGAGGTGGCCGAGGAGACCGGCTGCGACGCGGTGATGGATCGCCTGCTGGGGGGTGGACTCCCGGGTCATCCCCGCGGCCGAACGTGCCGTCCCCGGCGGACCGGAGCATCACAATGTCGGCGTCTTCTACCTTTGATCTTGGCCAGTGGGCCGCCTTTCAGGGCGGTGGTGAAGGCCGTCTCAAGCCCGCTCTGCCCCGCGCGTGAGTATGGGTTGGCACTGTATACCTCAGTCCACGGGGCGCTGCTGCCGCTCGATGTAATGCTGTACGACGGTCAGCGGCGCCCCGCCGCAGCTTCCGGCGAAGTACGAGCCGGACCAGAAGTGTCCGCCCCACAGGTACCGGCGCACGTGCGTGTCGTACTCCCTGCGTAGCAGGCGGGCAGAGACGCCCTTGAGGGAATTGACCAGCTTGGAAAGCTGGACGTTGGGAGGATAGTGCACGAGTAGGTGGATATGGTCCTGTTCGCCGTTGAACTGCTTCAGGTCGGCTGCGAAGGCGGTGCACACCTCTCGCATGATCTCCTCGCAGCGCGTCAGTATCTCGTCGGTGAAGGCCTTACGCCGGTACTTGGTGACGCACACCAAGTGGACGTGAAGGTTGGTGACGACGTGGCGTCCGGTCCTGACATCGGGATGAGGGTTCCAGCGCGGTGACATAGACCAACTGTGTATGGTGATCGCTGTGAGCGAACTCTGCCTGGTGAAACGGCAGTTCGGGCACCGTGCCCGGCTGGCGCTCAGCACTGCCGAAATCCGGCTCCTGGACGACCAGGCGCACGCGGCCCGCACGATGTGGAACTGCCTGCACTCCTGGTGGACGATGCTCCCCAAGGGCAAGCGCACCCTTGCCGCCGCCGACGAAGCGATACGGCAGGGGCGTAAGGATCTCGATTACCTCGGCAAGCTGCCCGCGCAGGCCGCGCAGGCCGTCTTGAAGACGTACTTCCAGAGCTGGAAGAACTGCTGGGAAGGCCGCGCTGGCGAGCCGAACTACAAGGGCCGCTTCCGCTCCGCGATGTCCGTGGACATCCCGCAGGGTCGGGACCTGAACATCGTCCGCGTGCACCGCCGCTGGGGCATGGTCAACATCCCCAAGGTGGGCCGGGTTCGCTTCCGCTGGACCATGGACCTGCCCGTGGGCAAGAAAGCGACCAAGGGGAACCGGATCACCGGCGCCCGGCTGGTCAGGGACGCTTTGGGCTGGCACATCGCATTCCGCGTGCAGACCGTGGAGGCCAGGCCCGAGCCCCGCCAGGGGCCGGAGGTCGGCATCGACGCCGGAGTGAACGTCCCCCTTGCCCTCTCCAACGAGGACCACCAGGACCACGGACGTCCGTCCCGTCTCCCGGACGGAACCGCTGACCGGGACAAGTGGCTCACCCAGAAGGAGAAGGCCAAGCTCCTCACGCTGGAGCGGCAGGCCGCACACCAGAAGTCTTTCCGCAAGAAGGGGGAGAAGACCTCCCGCCGCTTGCAGCACACCTACGACCAGATCAAGCGGCTCCGAGCAAAAGCCACGCGACGAGCCTTGGACTGGCAGCACCAGACGACCACCTACCTCGCCCGCACCTACGGCACGGTCGTGGTCGAACAGCTCAACATCCTCGGCATGACCAAAGCGCCCAAGCCGAAGCCCGACCCCAGCAACGAAGGCAATTACCTGCGCAACGGGGCCAAGGCCAAGGCCGGTACGAACCGCTCCATCACACAAGAGGCGTGGGGGCGGACGGTCATGATGCTGACGTACAAGCTCGCCCGGCGCGGCAGCGAGCTGGTCAAGGTACCGGCCCCGTACACCTCCCAGCGATGCTCAGCGTGCGGCTTCATCACGCCAGGCAGCCGAGAGACCCAAGAGCTGTTCGCGTGCAAGAACACCGAGTGTGGATGGACCGGAAACGCCGACTGGAACGCGGCCCGGAACATCCTGCACCTGTATCGGATCGGCCACATCATCATGGAGATCCCGGCCGCCGGAAGGCGCGGTCGTAAGGCGGGTAAATCCGTCAAGCCTGTCGCCGAAAGGTAGACGGGAATCCCCTCCCTGAGCTTGCGAAGAGAGGGGAGAACTTCAACAGGTTCGTATCACCGACGGTCGGCTTCGGCCGGAGCCGACCGGTGAAATCGCCGAGTCGGTCTGGACTCCGATTTCCGATGTCGCGGGCCTGCGCCGGTCGTCGCTGGTTGATATCGGCCTCGTCCTGGCTCAGACGCTGCCGGCAACCGGCCACGTCGCCGCCGTCCGGGTCGGCGGCCCTGATCCAGCACTGAGGCGCCATCAAAGTCCGAAACTGCTCCCCGCTGGCGGCGCCGTTCACCGGTGGACCAGCGGCAGGCCCGCTACGTGCCCCCGCTCACCCCTGCCGGGCCGACGGAACCAGCCGATCAAAGTGGGGCCGAATCACCTTGCCGCAGGGGCGTGCATCACACCGATACACGCCCCTTCGAGCCCGGCAGTGGAGCCGGAGCAACTCCGTGCGCCGGCGCCGCAACACGTACTGACACACATACGCCAGGGCACGTGCGCGCGGTGCCGGTCGCAGATGGCGGGTTACTGGCTTTCCAGTCGGAGCAGTTGGTCGATGCCGTCGCGGACTGAGGAGAGCTGACGAAGAAGCGGAGCGAGCCGGGCCCGGTCATCGGCCGGTAACGGCGCCGGCGCATTGCCGCCCTCCAGCGCTCGCGCCAGGGCCTCGGCCGGGTCGAGGCCGAGCGCATGACAGGCGGCGATGAGGGTGTGCACCTGGATACGCTGACGGCCGGCTTCCAGATTGGCGATGGAACCGCGGGTGAGTTTAACCGCCCGGGCGAGATCCTCCTGGGCGATGCCGCGGGATTGGCGGACGGTGCGAAGGTAGGCGCCGAGCCGGCGGTAGAGATCGTCAGTCACAACATGCTCCGTGCTGCGCGGGCGAGAACGCGTTTCGCGTCCTCGCACTGGTGGGGGGACATACGGATTCACGCCATCCAAGCGGCAGTTGACGCCGCGGGTGACGAAGTTTCACTCTCCCAGATACGACCGCGACAACCAGCGTGTTCAGCCCACCGAACGAGGACTTCAGGCCGCACCAGGACTTTGTGACGGCGAGGCCGCACCGCCCCGGGACACGGAACGCGCTGCGGCGGCAGCCCCCGCGTTGCCGACTCGGCAGGCGCCGACGGCCGTATGGCAGCCTCCCCGCCATGACATCAGCGACACGATCACCGTGTCCGGGCCGATGTGCGGCACCCACGCGGCGAGGTTGCCGCGGAGGGTCTGGGCGGGAGTGGAGAGCACCAGGTACTCGGCGCCGTCCAGGGCAACGGCCGGGTCAATCGTCGCCCTCAAGGCGGCGGGGCTGGCAGGTGTTGGAGGCACGGAGGTTGACGGAGAAGCGGCTGCACGTCGCGCCCGCCGGGCAGACCCATCGCTGCCGGGCGATTTGGTGGCAATTGTCGTGCTCTGGACAATGAAGCACATCGACGCCGCCGTCGAACAGCTCCGCGCCAAGGGCCAGGAGATCCGGGAGGAGGACATCGCCCGGCTGCCCCGCTCAAGCACCGCAATCCGAACCTGCCCGGCCGCTACAGCTTCGCCGCGTCCGTCCGGGCGGCAGGCGCCCTGCGTGTCCCGGACGCGCCTGAGCAGGCCGACGAGATGGGAGAGGAGGAGACCCCGCGAGATTCAGCCGACGGGACTGGGGCGGCGTCGTGCCGCTCGACGGCCCGCTTCATGCTCACGCAGGAGAGCCGGAAGCAGTCGCGGTCCTTCCCGCGCGGCCGCGGTCGACCCTCACCGCTTCGTTCGTGTTGCTTCGGCGTCGAACGCACTCTGGTGATCGCGGATCTCACGGTAGTGACCGGCGGACCAGGCAGCCAGGTCCAGGACCGTGGACAGCAGCGAGGTGCCCAGGTTGGTCAGGGAGTACTCGACACGGGGCGGAACCTCCGGGTATGCGGTGCGGTTCACGAGCCCGCTGCGCTGGAGGTGCTTGAGGGTGAGGGTGAGCATGCGCTGCGAGATGCCGGGGATCGCGTCCGCGAGGTC
Organism: Streptomyces sp. WAC07094; assembly: GCF_036320405.1. NCBI lineage: Bacteria > Bacillati > Actinomycetota > Actinomycetes > Kitasatosporales > Streptomycetaceae > Streptomyces > Streptomyces sp. WAC07094. The sequence continues at coordinate 118,266 of NZ_JAVMJZ010000002.1, read as the reverse complement.
GGAGTAGCGCACCGGGCCTTCGGCAAGCGTGCCGACGATCAGCACGCTCCACTTGTCGCCGACCAGGTCGAGGATCTCGCGGATGAAGTTCGTCTGCGCACTGTCCCACTGCGCGCACGGGCCCGGCAGGCGCTGCACATTCCGCAGCACGTCGGCACGCACCGCTCCGATCTTGCCCGAGCTCATGGCCGACACCTCTCCTCAGCGCGCACATGAGTGTGCCTTTTGTAAGGCTTGCCAGACTAATGCACAGTGTGGCTACGAACAAAAAGTGAGAGAGGGTCACCGTGAAGATCGAGTTCTGGTCGGACATCGTCTGCCCCTACTGCGGCCTGATGGACCACCGGCTCCAGCAGGCATGGAAGCGTTTCGACCACGCCGCCGAGGTGCAGCTCGTTCACCGCTCTTTCCAGCTCCACCCCGACCTGCCACGCGAAGGCATCACGCAGCTGGAACTGCTGGAAAAGGCCGGCATGCCCTCCGTCGCCGACCAGGTCCTCCGGCCGGTCGAGAGGCAGGCAGCGGCCGAGGGTCTGGCACCCTATCGCGTGCTGGACCGCACGCTCGGCCCCACCGACCTGGCCCACGAACTGCTCGCCCACGCCACCGACCAGGGGCGTGGCAACGAAGCGTGGACGGCGATGTTCCGCGCCCATTTCGGGCAGGGCAGCAAGCTGTGGACCGCGAGCGAGGTGCTCGACTTCGCGGCCCGGCTGGGTCTGGACCGCGAGATTGCCGCCGAGGTCCTAAAGGACCGTCGCTACCGCACACGGGTGGCAGCCGACCAGCGTGAGGCCCAACGATTGGGCGCCCGGGGTGTGCCTTTCCTCGTCATCGACGGCCGCCGCACCATCAACGGCGCCGTCGGGACCGACCAGCTCCTCTCCGCGATGACCGAGGCCTGGGACGCCGACCACCCCGTCGCGCAGTCGCTGCCCACTGTCGCCGAGGCCGACGGAGTCTGCGGCGTTGACGGCTGTGCCGTCTCCGGCACACACGCCTCCTGAACACACCCGCACCACACCACCCGACATACAGAGAGCACGACCATGTCCTACCTTCTGCGTATCGACTCCTCCGCGTCCGGCGAGACCTCCTACTCCCGGCAGGTCGCCGACACCTTCGTCAAGTTCTGGCGCGAAGACGTCGTGAGCCGCGACCTCGCCCGCAACCCGCTCGGCCACCTGGACGCTGCCGGCATCACCGCCCGGACGGTCCCCGCCCACCAGCAGACGCCACAGCAACGCGCGGCGGCCGCGCTGCAGGACGAGCTCGTCGAGGAGTTCCTGGGCGCGAGCGCCTACCTCTTCGCGGTCCCCATGTACAACTACTCGATGCCCTCGGTGTTCAAGGCCTGGCTCGACCACATCATGATCCCCGGAAAGACCTTCGGTATGGGCGATGCCGACCCTGCCGCCGGCCGACCGGCCGTCCTCGTCTCCGCTCGCGGCGGCGGCTACGGCCCCGGCAGCCCCCAGCACGGTAAGGACTTCGTCGTTCCCACCCTTCAGACCATCCTCGGCGACACACTGGGCCTCGATGTCCGCACCATCACTCCGGAGCTGACGTACGCGCCGGTCATGGAGCCTCTCAAGCACCTACTCCCGCTCCACGAAACCTCCCTGGCCGAAGCCCACGACCTTGCCCGCCGCAACGCCGTGGACCTCGCCCCGGCGGCCTGAGGCCACCGGAACCGGCAGGCCCTGCTTCGGGCTCGCACAGCACCACGCTGCGCGAGCCCGCCGCCCCGCGAGCGACCCCACAGCTCACGACCGCCGGCGGCACATCCACATGGCTGCGCACCGCGGCCGCATACCGAACGGACTCACACAGCCGTCACCATCCAGCGCGGGTAAGTAGATTCAGGGTCCGAGTAGGGGCGGACCAGGAATCCTGTATTTGCCGTCAGAAGATTTCACAGGCCGCAACGACTCCGTGCACCGGCGCCGCAACACGTGCTGACACACATCCGCCGGCGCACGTGCACGTGGTGGCCGGTGATCGGTTACTGGCTTTCCAGTCGGAGCAGTTGGTCGACGCCGTCGCTGACGGAGGAGAGCTGACGAAGAAGAAGCCCGGCCGCGCCCTATAGGTTCGATCGCATCCCGTCGGAGAACGGGCCGGACCTACCGTGAGGGAGCTCGCATGGCCGCGATCCATCGCACCACGATGACGCCTACCAAGCTGGAGTTGCTCACCGGCTGGCTGCCGAAGCAGAGCTGGTACGTGGGCGACGCACAAGCGCCGGAACTGGTCAAGGCCGGCGGGTTCCGTCTGGATGACCCGAAAGGCGCGGTCGGGATCGAGTTCATGATCGTAGCGGACACCACCGCCCAGGAGCCGGTGGCGTATCTGGTGCCGATGGGCTACCGCGGTGCGGCACTGGAGGATGCCCCCGGCGAGGCGTTGATCGGCACGTCCGAGCACGGGGTGCTCGGCACCCGGTGGATCTACGACGGCGTCCACGACCCGGTGGTCATGGCCCAGTTGCGAGCGCTCTTGCGAGGCGAGTCAGTGCCGCAGCACCAGAGCAAGAGCGACACCCCTGACCCCACCGTCACCGTGCACAGAACCGGCTCCGAGGCCGGGCCCGACGTTCACATCAACCGCGTCCTGCAGCCGACTGGGACCGCGCAGAGCTCGTCCGCACACCTCGTCGCCCGGTGGACCTGGCCAGACGGAACGGCTGCGCGGGGCGTACTCGCGGCCGTCGCGCTGCGGTAAGAGATCGCGCACAGACAGCAGGCGCGCGGCCACGGCCGGCGGTTCAGGCATTCGTCCTGGGTGTCTGGTAGCGGTCGCATTCGGTGCCGGTCCGGAGGCGACGAGTTCACCCGGTGATCGAGGCCCGGAAGTGGTAGCGGTCACCTCGGAACACCGCTGCGGTGAGTTCCAGTGGCTGGGCGTTCTGGTTGAAGGCGAGCTGGGTGGCGACCAGGACGGGGGTCGCATCGGTGATCTCCAGCAGGTTGCGCTCCTCCTCGGTGGGATGCCGGGCCTCTACGGAGTAGTCGGCGACCTTGGGCAGTTGGGGTGGGTCGGCGCGGCGGAGGGTGGCGAAGAGGGTGTCCTTGGTGAAGTCGGTTTCTGCCAGTTGCGGACACAGCCCGAGGGGCAGCCGGTTGTGCTCCAGCACGACGACGATGTCATCCAGGAAACGCAGTCGGCGCATCTCGAAGAGCGCCGCACCCGGGCCGATGCGCAGCAGCTCGGACTCCTGGACCGTGGCTGCTCGGACCCTGGATTCCAGGACCTCGTCCCGGAGTTGGAAACCGTGCTGGTCGGCGTAGTCGGCGAAGCCCTGCACCGACTGACCGCCTTCGGGAGCGGATGACGGCCGGGAGGCCGGTACCGCGCGTTCGTAGCCCTGAGCGAGGAACCATCCACGGGCGGGCGCGGACTCGATGACGTCGCGCTCCGCCAGTTCGTTCAGCGCGCTGCGCAGCGTGACGCGTGAGACCCCGTACCGGCCGGCCAGTGACCGTTCGGACGGCAGGCGGTCTCCGGGTCGGGCGCCGTTGGCGGCGATGTCGTCCAAAAGGCGGCCGGCGATCTGGGAGTACAGGGGCAGGGAGTCGGCGCCCAGCAGGCCCTGGGGGAGAGCATTGTCCGATGGCATACCAGATATATACCAGTTCGACTAAGACCAGTGCAATACCAGATTGAGACCATTGACGACCGAGAGGCATACCAATAGCATTCCGGAGACGTTTCCGGAGGCATGCGTACCGTTTCGGGCCGCGCCCTTCGGCGAACCTTGGAGCGGATCATGTGGAACCCCTTGGACGAAGTGGTGCGACGCCAGAAGGCGGGTGAGTCGCACGGCATCACCTCTGTGTGCTCGGCCCACCCGCTGGTCATCGAGGCATCCGTACGCCAGGCTCTCGCCTCGGGAGGCACACTCCTGGTGGAGGCGACCTCCAACCAGGTAGACCAGTACGGCGGGTACACCGGCATGCGGCCGGAGGACTTCCGCGAGCTGGTTCACGGCATCGCCACCGAGCACGGCCTGCCGTTGGACCGGGTCGTCCTCGGCGGAGACCACCTGGGACCCAACCGGTGGCGCTCGCTGCCGCCGCAGGAGGCGATGGCCGAGGCGGACATCCTCGTCGCGGCGTACGTCCGGGCCGGCTTCACGAAGATCCACCTCGACTGCAGCTTCTCCTGCGCCGGCGACCCCGTACCGTTGACTGACGACGTGGTCGCCGAGCGCACTGCCCGCCTGGTGCGTGTGGCCGAGGAGACCGCGGGCGGCTTTGCCGGCGCCCTGCGCTACGTCATCGGCACCGAGGTGCCGGTGCCGGGAGGGGCCCACGAGACCCTGGAGGACATGGCGGCCACCAGCCCTCCGTCCGCACGCCTGACCCTGGAGCGCAATCGGGACGCGTTCATGGCGCACCATGTCGCCGAGGCCTGGCCCCGTGTGATGGCCCTGGTCGTGCAGCCGGGTGTCGAATTCGACCACCTTCAGGTGTTCGACTACCGGCGCGAGCGGACGACCGAGCTGCGTGAGGTCCTCGCGGGCGAGCCGAACATGGTGTTTGAGGCCCACTCGACGGACTACCAGACCGTCGACGGTCTGTCCGCCCTGGTGGAGGACCACTGGGCCGTACTCAAAGTGGGCCCCGGGCTGACGTTCGCGCTCCGCGAGGCCCTGTTCGCACTGGCTGCCATCGAGGACGAGCTCGTTGCCCCCCAGGTGCGCTCCGGAATCACCGAGGTGGTGGACCGCCGGATGCGCGACGAGCCCTCCTGGTGGTCGGGGTACTACGAGGGAGACGCTGCCGAGCAGCGGCTGGCCAGGCGATACAGCTACAGCGACCGTATGCGCTACTACTGGCCGGACCCCGAGATAGCCGCCGCGCAGGACCGCTTGTTCGCCAATCTCTCGGCCCTCGACATCCCCCTTCCCCTTTTGAGTGCCCACCTGCCCGACCAGTACCGGCGGGTTCGAACCGGTGCTCTGACCGCGACGCCCCGGGACCTGGTCGTCGACCGGATCCGAGACGTCCTGCGCGACTACGACCGCGCATGCCGTGTTCAAGACAAGGAGTACGTGTGACCACCTCCACCCATACCGCGATGCCCCAGGGCGGCGGGGCCGACCACACGGTCGCGGAGATCACTCAGCAGCCCTCGGTATGGCGTGAGGTCGGCGCGATCGTCGCCGACGGGCGGGACCGCCTGGACACGTTCCTCAAACCGCTGCTCGCCGAGAAGGACCTGCGGATCGTCCTGACCGGAGCCGGCACCTCGGCCTTCGCCGGGGAGGTCGTCCGGTCGGCGATAGCGCAGGCCACCGGTCGGCACGTGGACGCGGTGTCCACCACCGACATCGTCGCCGACCCCTATGCCGCCTTCCCCTACGACGTCCCCACGCTGCTGGTGTCCTTCGCGCGGTCCGGGGACAGCCCCGAGAGCGTCGCGGCCACCCGGCTCGCCGAGCAGGTACTGACGCGTGTGAACCACCTCGTCATCACCTGCAACAGCGCCGGACACCTGGCCCGGACGCACGGCGAGACCTCCGCGTCCCATGTCCTGCTCATGCCCGCCGCGGCCAACGACCAGGGCTTCGCCATGACGTCGAGCTTCACCAGCATGCTGCTGGCGTCTCTGCTCGCTTTCGGTGCGCTGGACACCGGCGATATCGATGCACCGGCCGCGGCGGCCGAGCACATCACGGCAGGAGGCCTGGACCCGGCCATCGACGCCCTGCTGGCCCGCCGGCCCGAACGGCTGGTCTACCTCGGCAGCAGCAGCGCGCTGAAGGGCCTGGCCCAGGAGTCCGCTCTGAAGCTGCTTGAGCTGACAGGGGGCGCACTCGTCGCGTCCTCGGAGTCCTCACTCGGCTTCCGCCATGGCCCCAAGTCGGTGCTGAACAACCGCACGGCCGTCGTCGTGTACGTATCCAACGACCCCTACACGCGCCGCTACGACCTCGACATCATCACCGAGCTGCGCGCGGGCCTCGCGCCCGGCAGCGTCGTGGCCGTCACCGCGTCCCCCGACGGATTGCCCGGGGACGACACCTGGCTACTGCCCGGACTCGTCGGCGCCGACGACGCCGCGATCGCCCTGCCCGCCGTGGTCACCGCGCAGCTCATCGCACTGCGTTCCTCCATGGCCCGCGGCATCCGGCCCGACAACCCGTTCCCCTCGGGAGAGGTGAACCGCGTGGTGCAGGGCGTGACCGTGCACGCGCTCCCCGAGCGACGGAACGACGTCGCGTAACAGCGTCCCGAGAAAGCCGAGCGGAGGAACAACGATGTTTCTAGGTGTGGACGGCGGAGGCACGAAGACAGCTTTCTGTCTGATCGACAGTGCGGGCACCATCCGGGCCCGCGCTCTCGGAGAGGGTGCCTACTATTTCGCAGACAACGCCACCGGTGGCGTCGACCACGTCGTACGGGTCCTCGAACAGGGCATCGGGGCCGTGACCAAGGCCGCGGGCATCACACCCGCGGACATCGACCACGCGTTTTTGGGCCTGCCCGGCTACGGAGAGGTCCCCGGCGACGTCGCCGCGCTGGACGCCGCCCCCGGCCGGGTACTGGGGCACCGGCGCTACGCGAGCGACAACGACATGATCTGCGGCTGGGCCGGTTCGCTCGGCGCGGTGGACGGCATCAACGTGATCAGCGGCACCGGCTCGATGACCTACGGCGAGCGGCAGGGCCATGGCGTCCGCACCGGCGGCTGGAGCGAACTGTTCAGCGACGAGGGATCGGCGTACTGGATCGCCGCCCGCGCACTGAACGTGTTCTCCCGGATGAGCGACGGCCGGTTGCCCGAGGGTCCATTGGTCGAACTACTGCGCCGGCATCTCGAGTTGACCTCGGATCTCGAGGTGATCGACGTCGTACTCAACCGCTGGGAGGGACACCGCAGCGAGATCGCCTCACTGACCCCGCTGGTGGTCGAGGCGGCCGCGGCGGGTGACACGGAGGCAACCGCCATCCTCATCGATGCCGGCAGGGAACTGGCCCTGCTGGTGGACAGTGCCCGACGCCGCCTCGGCTTCTCCCCCGACGAGACCGTCCTCGTCTCCTACTCCGGCGGCGTCTTCCGCTCGCCCCGCGTGCTCGACGCATTCACCGGCGCGCTCAAGAGCAGTGCGGCCGAATACGAGCTGCGGCAACCCCTGTTCGAACCGGTGGTGGGCGCCGCGATCTACGCGGCCAAGCTCGCCGGCACCCCTCTCGGCACCGAGGCACTGGCCACCCTGCGCTCCAGCTCGGACATCACCACCACGGAGGACAGCCATGACGACGCGTGACAAACGAACCTGGATCCTCTACGCGGGCCTGTTGGTTCTGTTCTGGGGCGTCTGGGGAGCGTTCTCCAGTCAGCCGACTGAGCGCTATGGCTATCCGGACGAGATGATCTACGTCATCTGGGCCTTCACGATGCTTGTCCCGGCCGCGGTCGCACTGCGCCGGGAACGGTTCGACCGCCGCCCGATCGCAGCGGTGTACGGGCTCGCGGCCGGACTCACCGGAGCGGGCGGTCAACTCCTGTTGTTCCAGGCGCTGTCCGATGGTCCCGCGTACCTGATCTTCCCCGTGGTCTCCCTCTCCCCCGTGATCACCGTCCTGATGGCTGTGGCACTGCTCCGGGAGCGGATAGGGAAGCTCGCCGTCATCGGAGTGATCGCCGCACTGATCGCCATCGTGCTGATCAGCATCCCCGCGGGCGCGGGCGGCTCGGTCAGCACCGGATCCTGGCTGCTGTTGGCTGTCCTCATCTGTGTGGCCTGGGGAGCGCAAGCGTTCTTCATGCGCAAGGCCGCCCTCGCCGGTGTCAACGACGCGACGACGTTCGGTTGGATGACCATCAGCGGACTGCTCCTCGTCCCTGTCGCCGTTCTCATGATGGGTGGGCTGCCCGACGCGCCCTGGCAGGCCCCGGCGCTCACCGCCGGCACCCAGATCCTGAACGCCGTGGGCGCACTGTTCCTCGTCATGGCGCTCAGCCGCGGGAAGGCCAGCGTCGTCGCACCGATCACCAACGCCCTGGCGCCCGTCCTCACGATCGTGCTGTCGCTGGTGGTCTATCAGACGCTGCCGACGATCTGGGCGACGGTCGGCATCGTGCTCGCCCTCGGTGGATCGACGTTGATGGTCTACGCCGACGAGAAGCGCGAGGAGATTCCGCAGGTCCTGGAGCCGTCGACACCGGCTGTCGGATCGTAGGCCGCTGCATCCTGCAGTTTGGACCCGGCCCGCCCAGCGGGCGGGCCAGGTCTCTCCCCCACGACAAGCCGAGCCCCCACGTACGAGGAGTACGCACATGTCCTTGGTCCCCACCGGAGACCTCGTCGCCCGGGCTGCCGCCGAGCACAGTTGCGTCACCGCCTTCAACGTCATCACCCTGGAGCACGCCGAGGGCATCGTGACGGGCGCCGAGGCCGCCGGCCGGCCCGTGATCCTGCAGATCAGCGAGAACGCCGTGCGGTACCACGGGGGACGGCTCACTCCCCTCGCACTGGCGGCGTCGTCCATAGCTCAGACGGCAACGGTCGACGTCGCTCTTCACCTCGACCACGTCACCGATATCGGCCTGCTGCACCAAGCGGCCGACGCCGGCTTCTCATCGGTGATGTTCGATGCCGGGGCACTGTCCTACGCCGACAACCTCGCCGCCACCGCCTCGGCGGCACGGTGGGCGCACGAAGCGGGCCTCTGGATCGAGGCCGAACTGGGGTACGTGGGCGGCAAGCCCGACTCCCCCGCCAGTGCGCACGCCGAAGGAGTGCGCACCGACCCGGCGGAAGCCGCCGACTACGTGGCGCGTACGGGTGTGGACGCCCTGGCTGTCGCGGTCGGCAGCAGCCACGCCATGACCGAGCGGTCGGCGGCCTTGGACCACACCCTCATCGCACGCCTTCGAGAGACTGTTCCAGTCCCATTGGTGCTGCACGGATCATCCGGGGTTCCCGATGCAGAACTCCGCGCCGCGGTTCTGGCGGGCATGGTAAAGATCAACATCGGGACGGCCCTCAACATCTCGTTGACCCATACCGTCCGCGATGTGCTGCTCAGGGAGCCGGCGCTGACAGACCCGCGCAAATACCTCGGCCCGGCCCGCGATGCCGTGGTGATTACCGTGCGAGACGTCCTCACTGTGCTGGCGACCTGACCACGACACGCCTCAACCGCAAGGGGCGCCCGGGTGCCCGCCTGCCCCCGGGAAAGCGGAACGGGCCGACGTCCGCAAACGGGGCCCCGGGATGCCGGGGCCCCGTTGCGGACGTCGGCCGCAAAGCCGGCCGAACCCGCAACCAACGCGGCATCCGGCGTTCGGCGCCTCTCCTGCGGGCTACGGCGGGGGAGGAAGTCCTCACGCCCGCTTTCCGGCGGACCGGAGCGTCAGCCGCGGACCGTCTTCAGGGCGCGGGCCCAGGATTCCAGCTGCTCGAACAGGGTGGTCGCGGCAGCGTCGTGCTGCTCGGCCGGCTTGAAGACGGAGAAGTTCTCGAAGTCGGTGAACAGCGAGAAGGACAGCTGCTGACGCACGTGGGCGATCTGCAGTTCGCTGGCCACACCCCGCAGGTGCTCGATGGCCCGGGCGCCGCCGAGAGAACCGTAGGAGACGAAAGCGGCGGCCTTGTTGTTCCACTCGCCGTACAGGTAATCGATCGCGTTCTTCAGTACGCCGGAGGTGGAGTGGTTGTACTCGGGGGTCACGAAGATGTACCCGTCGAACTCTGCAATCTTTGCCGCCCATGCCTGGGTGTGCTCACCCTGGTACTGGCCCATGGCCGGCGGCATGGCCTCGTCCAGGTGGGGCAGCGGGTAGTCGGCGAGGTCGACCAGCTCGTACTCGACGCCGGCGCGAGCGCCGGAGCGGTCCACCACCCAGTCCGCGACAGCCTTGCCGTTGCGGCCGGGACGGGTGCTGCCGAGGATGACGGCGATCTTCAGGTCACTCATGTGGTCTTCTCCTTGACGGGCCGCCGACGGAGGCCGACCCCTTCACTTGAACATTCATGTCACACCCTAGGGCGCGACTCATGAAGATTCAAGCGTCGCTCTGACGTGTGAACGTTCATGCCGGATAGACTCCGGACATGCCCGAACAGCCCCAGCCGTCGCACGGTCAGCCCCGCTGGCTGACCCCGGCAGAACTGGAGACGTGGCAGCAGTTCTCCCTGATGCTGCACCGACTGCCCACCGCCCTGGGAGCGCAGCTGCAGCAGGACGCGGACCTCAGTTTCATCGAGTACTACGTCCTTGCCGGACTGTCCGACCAGCCGGGACACCGCATGCGCATGAGCGAGCTGGCCGTCCTGGCCAATTCCGAGCAGTCACGCCTCTCGCACATGATCAGCAGGCTGGAACGCCGGGGTTTCGTCCGCCGCGAAGCCGACCCCCTCAACGGCCGGTACACCCAAGCGATCCTGACCGACGCCGGCCACGCCCACCTCGTCGAAGCCGCCCCCGGGCACGTGGCCCGGGTGCGCGACCTCGTCTTCGACGCTCTCGACCCCGCCGAACTCACCCTCCTGCGCACCGCCGCCGAGAAGATCGGCAAGCGGATCGACCGCCACGAGCAGCAGGCCTGCCACACCAAGGACACCGCCCCTCAGCCCTCACAGCGGGGTGCCACTCCGTGACGGACCCGGTGCGAGACGCAGGGGGTTACGGGGCGTCGGCTGCATGTGGTGACTCGGTCGGATGGTCTTCCGGCGATCCGGGCATGAAGGCGGGGCCTCCTGCCCTTCGAGATCCGCAAGATCCGGGTATCGCGGGGACGCAAAAAGCTGACCCGTGAGCGGGAGGAACACTTCCGGCTCGTGGACAGACGGTGAGCAGCCTGGACGCGTGCCGAATGGTCAGCACCAGTCGGTACAGGCAAGCGGGAGTGCAACGGCACCAACGCAACCCATGAACTGGTGACCCGACCTGTGTCGATCGCCGAGTGAAGAGCTACTCCCTGCCCCTGCGCGGCTTGCGTGGCGCCCTCCCCCAGGGTCCGGAAGGTCTTTGCTGTCGGAGCCTGGCTACAAATTCCCTCCTCGTCAGGACAGCTCGTGGTCGTGGACGCAGAACCGACCCGCCGTCCCACGGGTCCACCTCCGTCCATCCGAATCCCGCGACGAGCTCGTCGAAGACCGGCGCAAAGTCCGCACCGACCAGGTCCGGCATCTGGTGGTGCAGCCGCCGCACGCGCGCAGTGAAGGCCGCGGGCAGTGGCACGTGATACGCCTCCAGATAGTGCGCAAAGTCCGCGCGCCATATCCACACGCCATCGGTGACCAGCGACGAGCAGCCCGACGTGTGCCGGTGAACCTCACCTGTGAGGACATCGACCCCCGCCTCCATGAAGTATGTAACGCGATGACCCACATCCAAATACTGCACAATTTCCGCTTCATCCGGTTCACCGGCTGGTTGCATTTGGCCCCTGAGCGGTCCGACCGCCACTCGCCCGCGTAACCGAAGTCGTCGAAGAAGCCAAGCAGTCTCAGCACGTACACACCCCTCCCAGCCCCCTCCCGACGTCGGGAGTCGACGCGAGGATACGCAGGCCTGCTCCGCCGGTCGCCTTCTCCCCGCGGCCGAGCGGCCGTCCAAATTTTCGTGTGCATACCGACACATCCTGCAACGACCACGGAATCCCGCCCACCCCATCGAAGCGGGGCCGCATCGCCCTGCTGAACCACGGCGCTTTCAGCCCGACCTGCCCATGGGCCGATACAACTCCGTACGCTGGAGCCCAGGGAGTGCTTGCAGACAACCGTCCCCACTCCCTTGCCGCGCCGCCCGGCTCGCGCCCCGGGCGCCGAACCGGCCAACAGGCCCTCCCCCACGGCAAGGCCGAAGCGCACACCCCGGCACCCCGCAATCGACCCGACCCCCACAGGACACCGGCTTCCGGTGGGCATGCGAGCGCCCGGGAGCGCACGCGGGTGCGCGGGACGGCGGCGGCTGAGCCGCGGCCTACGCCGATGGGACGCCGGACTCATACCGTTCGGGCAGTGCGCCCCCGGGGGGGTGCGGGCTCGTGCAGAACTGCCCGGGGGCGGGGCCGTTAGACTCATTGACAAGCGGCCGGTCGAGGGCGGGAAGAACCAGCGGTGCCCAACACACTGCAGGAACTGATCAAAAGCAAGCTGGATCAAAAAGGGTGGTCCTACAGCGATGTAGCGCGCCGTGGCGGGATCTCCCGCTCCACGGTCCACCATCTCGCGACGTCCGTGCGGCTGGCGCAGATGCCCCAGCAGGCCACCCTGGAAGGCCTGGCCCGGGGACTGGGAGTACCGGTGGCACCGATCCACCGGGCCGCGGCCGAAGCCGCGGGCGTCCACGTCTACTTCGAGAACGGACCCAAGATCGCCGACCCCGAGGTGGAGATCCTCATCGCCAGCGTCCACAAACTCAGCCCCACCGACCGCCGGCACGTCGCCGTCCTCGTCGAATCCCTGCTCCGCGCCGGCGAATCCTGACCTCCTTCCTCTTCTTCTCTTTTTCCGCCTTCTTTTCCGCTCCTGCTCCCAACGCCTGCGGGCGTCTGTCGAACCGTCCGACACGCCGCTGGTCTTGCGCGTCTGCGGAAAGCCTGACGGGGCCGGGACGAGCAGACCCCAGGGCGTGATCCGGAGGTGGGATCGGGGGGCGGGTGCCTGTTCCTGAACGGGGCGGAGCGGGCCGGGGCGGGACCGGGTCAAGGCCGCGGGGTCCCGGCCGTGGTGATCCAGTCGATGACGGCCTGCACGGTGGGATAGTCCAACTGCGCCAGCCGGACGACCGCTTGCACGGCGAGCGGGTCCATCGGCACACACGCCGCGTCCAGCGCGCAGTACAGCAGGACCTGGTGCGCCTGGGTCGCCGACAGGGGCCCGTCGTGATTCATCTCGGTCCGAAACACCTGGGCGATGGGCAGAGGTGGAGTGATGTCCATGTTCCTTCGTCATGAGCGGGATCGAATGGGACGGATCGAAGAAGAAGCGCGCAGAGGCAAAAATAAGCGGGCAGTCCGGTGCGGGTAGGTCGTGGCCGGGGCGGGAAGATCGTGGCCGAACGGGTCGTCCGGGTGGGCGGGTTGTGGTCGTAGCGGGCAGGTCATGACTGGCGCGCGTGGGTCGAGGCCGGTGCGGGGACCGGGCCGGCGGGGCGTGGAGGGGGCGGCGGGCACCGGATGCCGAGGCCGGCGACGGGTTGGGCGCGGGTCGTGCGGCCCGAAGGTGGGTGCGGGTGCGGGTTTTGGCCGGGGGGTGGGTGGTCAGGGTTGGCGGGTGAGGCGTTCGAGGGTGTCGAGGAGTGTCTGGCCGTGGTGGTCTGCTTCTGGCCGGGCGTGGTGGGCGAGTTCGCGGCGCAGTGTGTGCCAGAACGCCTCGGTCAGGGAGTGTTCGTACCAGTCGCCGACCGTCCCGGAGCCGGGCGCGCGGCGCAGGGCGTGGGCGCGGGCGGTGAAGGAGCAGCCGGCCAGTTCACCGGCCGTGTCCGGGGCGGGGGGTGTGGCGGCTTCCTGGGTGATCGCCTGGTCCAGTGCCTGCTCGATGAGGTGGCCGGTGGGGCGCCTGCCGGTGGAGAAGGCGATGAGGCGGTGGGTGGTGGTGTCCAGGACGATCGCAGCCCACCAGACGGCGTGAGGATGATCGGGGCTGTCGACGTCGATGATCCAGCGCCGGCCCCCCACCCCACCGGCCGGCCCGCTGCCCGGACCGGTGGCCGGCCCGCCGGCCGGCCCGGGGCCGTGGTAGCCGACGCGTCCGGAACGGCCGCGCAGGCCCGCCTGGCCCATCAGGCGTTCCACGGTCTGATGGCTGACGTTGATGCCGTAGCGGTGACCGAGTTCCTGCCGGATACGGCGGTATCCGAAGACGGCCCCCGAGGAGCGGTGGATGTCACGGATGATCCGGCTCAGCCACGCCTGGCGCAGCGAGCGCGCCGACGGAGTGCGTTCCCGCCAGGCGTAGTAGCCGGACTCGGACACCCCCAGCAGGCCGATGGTCATCCGGGCGGTGAAACCCTCCCGGGCCATCACCGCGATCATCTCGTACCGTCTTTTGGGGGCACCACTTCCTTCATCAGGTCGATCAGATGCCGGCAGGCCGCGACCTCACCCTCCAGCACCTCGATACGGGCGCGGGCCTGCATCAACTCCGACTGCGAGATACACGTGCGGTGCCAGCGATAGACGGTCTGCTGAGGCAGCCCCAGCTGCACCGCCACATCCCTGACGGAACGCCCCTGGAAAAGAAGCTGCAGAGCCTGATCGCGCACATTGGACGGATGAGAACTGCTCACCGGACCTCACACGGGAAAAGAAACAAACCACACCCGACCGCGCCCCGCACCCACTCACCCGCCCACGCCAGGCCGTGCCACCGAACACGACGGCACGAAACAGGGCGACGAAGGGGGCCGAGGGCGAAGCGGGGATGGGGCCGGTCGGGGTGCCGGAACGAAGGACAGAGGGGGTGCTCCCCTCCCGGGGCTCAGGGCTGCGGTGGGAGTCCGCAGCCCTGAGCGCTTGAAAGGGGGCCTCAGCGCACGTGGCGGTACATCGTCACATGCGGAGCGAAATCGGCCAGCGGATCCGAACCGGTCGCCCTCGGCGCCCGCGCCATCTCACCGTCCAGCACGGCCTTGACCCGCCGCGCGAGCACGTCCGCCTGCCGGGTCACCTCCGCCACCGACACCCGCGAGGTCTTCAACGCCTCCACCTGGTCCTCGATGACGGCCAGTTCACGACGCGCGGCACTGCCCAGCGTGAACGCCCTCGGCGTGGCCACCACGAACTGATAGGCCCCGGAGAACGTCTGACACCCCGGACAGTGCTCATTGACCGCCTGACTGAGATTGGTCGCATTGATCAGCCGCGCATTGCTGCCCGCCGTGGTCACGATCTGGAACGACAGAGCAACCGACCGGCACGGCGCATGGACCGAACAGCCCACCGACTGGGCAACCGCCCGGTTGTAGGCGCTCACCGCGACCGACGGCCCGTACTCGTGAATCCGAAACGACTCATCGAACTGATTCACCCGCGTCCGATCCGCACGCGCCTGCGCCAGATCCACAGCGATCGCCGCACCACCCGACCGGCCCGCCACCGGACCCGCCGCCGCCGTACCCGTGGCCGCCACGAGAGACAACGTCGCACTCGCCGCAACCCCCAAACCAAGACCGACAGCCGACCGCGAACGACGACGCGTCGAAGGCTTGCGATGGTTCATGAAAATTTCCTCCTGCCATAAAGGCGGTAGAGCAGACGCCGGACAAGGCCAACGGCCCCACGACGCCCACACCGAAAATGACCTGTATGAAGGCGAAGACAACAGTTAAAGGTGCTGCTCACGGCAGGCAGCGGAGCTCAAGTGCTCCCTGCCGTCAAGGCGACCGAGCCGGCCTCAGGTACCACCGCGGCCCGGCGACCCGGCGGCCCCGGCAGCGACGGTGACGTGCCCGAGGGTGAGGGTGAACGTGTGGGCGAGGTGGAGGTGGACGGTGAAGGTGAGGGTGAGCCGGTGGGGGGCGTGCCGGTCACGGACGGGGTCGGGCTGCTCCCCGACGGATCCGGCGTGGGGTGGGTGCGCGTAGGGGACGCACTCGGCGTCCGGGAGACGCTGCCCGGACTCGAGGAGGCCGGGGCGGGGCTGGAGGCAGCGGACGACGGCACGGCCGCCGGTCGGCCGGAGGGTGGGACGGCCCGGCGGCGGGCCCGGGGCGAGGGTCCCGGTGAAGGATCGGCTGTGAAGCGGTCGGTGCGGGGTGCGGAGTCCCTGCCACAACCGGCTCCCGGTCCGAGCAGCGGGAGCTGCTGAAGCCCGGCACGGCGGGCGTACCGGCCGCACGGCATCACCGCAACCGGCACGCACCACCGCACACGGCCTGCATCACACACACCTCACATGCCAGACGCGCAGCCGACGATCCCAACAACACGCGCGGCCGGTGAACCACAAGGTGTGCAGCCCGCGAACATCACAGGCACGACACAGACCGCAAACCCACAGCCCAGAACCTCGAACTTGGAACCCGGCACCGGGCGGACCACCGGACACAAGCCCATGCACCACACCAGCCGGAACACAGGACCGCGAACCGCGATCAGCGGAGTCCAGGACCGCATCCCAGACCAGGCACACGGCAGCAGGGCTTCCATTCCGCCGAAGGGCGGTGCCGGGGCCGGCTTCCCGACGTGCCGGGTTCCGCGGGTGGGGCGGGTGCAGGGCCGCGTTCCGCTGCATGAGCGACCCTGCACCACCGGGTCTTACTGCTGCACGCTGATGGCCTGCGAAGCCTCAGACTGCGCGACCGCGTACGGCGAGCACGAGTTGACCGCCTCGGACTCGTTGTGCGCGTCCACGTGAGCGACCTTCTTCGTGATGTTGGTCATCTTGGTGAAGTTGAACGAGAACTTCCCCAGCGCCTCCCGCCCGGGCAGCAGCTCCGCGGTCTCGGCCTCAAGCTGGTCCATGTTCATGGAAGAAACACCTTTCATCCTGTCAAAGGAACGGTCGAACAGAACGGGCACCGAGCCCAGGCGGCCGAAGAGTGAATCCTCCGAACCGCCGCCCTGGGCCGCGTCCTGCACCTGCGGCGCGAGAGCCCGGCCGGCGGTGAACCACACACCGACCCAACCTCCCGCACCACAACAGCGTCCGAACGAGGGGGACCCACCGCCCCACAGCCGGGTCATGCGGGAACCCGGCTGCGGAGCAGCGGAAACGGCGGACCCATTGGCACAAGGGCCAACAGGTCATGACCAAACCCCGCCGTCCAAACACTCCGAACAATTTGTCCGGAGGCCCTGGACGGTAGCCGAACCTCACACAGAAACGCAAACCCCCCATACCCGACAAGCGTTCAAAAACGTACAACCGTTCACACCGCACCCACCAGCCCAACCCGCCAACGTTCCCTCGACAAACCCACCCGCCTCGACCGACGAGGCATCAAATACCCATAGCTACACGGCAGTTGCACCCGCCTCGGACACAGCTACCCTGCCGCTGGGCACGCCGGCAGCACGTCAGCCACCCACCCCACCAGGACCTCCTCAGCGCGATCCAGCTCGCACACCGACCAAGCGGAATCGCGAGCAACCCGTGCGCGCATGCAAGGCGAGTTCACCCCCACGTAGGCGCCGGCCCCCGGGACAACTCCCGACAGACACCCCGCAAACCAGAGCCCAACCAGCGCCCCGGTCAGTCAGGCCGCGCAGACCGTGCCGGTCCCGCCTACTGCGTTCGAGGCGATGGTTCCCCTGCACACGGCAATGCAGGGACATCAGCCCACCGGACCTGCGCCTGCCGCGAAGCCCACCTCCTCAACTGACCAACTGTTCAACGTGTCATCTCTCCGGGCGGCGGCTTCACCGCGGCACTACTGTGGCCTGGCAAGGAATCGCCACCCGATACGACTGGTCTCAGAACAACAATCTCGTCGGCTCCGCCTGCTCGCCTGGACGACGTGGCTCAACAACCTCACCCACGACACCCGCTGATCCCGACTCAACACGCGTCCGGGGCCTCCTACAGGCTTTCCAGGTAGGCGATGGTTCGCGTTTCCCGAGCGGCGTGAATCGCTTTGAGCCGATTGAACTTGACCGGCGACATCTCCCTACGCCACTCGTCGACCGTCGCCACGCGCCATTCGGTGTGCTCGTGGGTAAGGCGCACTTGGGAGAGCTGGGTATCGGTGAGCTCCCCTCCGTCAAAGATGAAACCGATGTGGTTCGCAGGCCAATTCTCCCGCTCGGGGATGAAGTGGACGCCCAGGAGCCGTTGCGTCCCCTGGAAGTTGATGCCTGTCTCTTCCAGGCACTCGCGCCGAGCGGCATCCCAGGGCGTTTCGCCGCGTTCCAGGTTGCCGCCGGCCCACTGCCAGACCTCCCACTCGTTGTGGGAGCGAAGTTGGAAGGGACGGCCGGCGACGTCAGTGAAGTAGAGGCAGGCGTAGGACGTGGCCCGGGCGATGGTCTCGATGTACTGCTCGGGTGGGAGCCACGCGTTCGTCATTCTGGCGTCCTCTCGGGAAAGAAGTCCGCGGCCTCGAACTTGAGTTCATCAGTCAAGCAGGCCGCAGCGTCGGCGCCCGGCCCTTGCCGTCAGAGGGGCGCACCCACTTGGCGTGGCTACCAGTGCTGTCCTAATGACAGCCCCTACGCTTGAGCCCTACCGAGCACGCACACGCCCGGCCCTCCGTCACCGATGTCCGCACCGTGGCGACGTTCGACTTCTCCACCGGTAACGCGCCGGAGAACATCACCGTCAACCCGGACGGCCCGGTTACCCTTTCCATACTGGGAGCATTGCCCGCCAGGAGGACTCCACCAACTTCGGATCACAAACAATACGAGCCCGACGTCCACGGCTACCTGATTCCCTCCGACTGACACGAGGAGCAGCGCCGGCAGACGCGCTCATGCCCCCTGACAGGCGCTTGCCCGGCTCACGTTGAGGGTGCCGGGCCACGGAGCACCCCTCCGAAACGGCCGCCCAAGCGCTGGTGGCGGGACTCGACAGCGCAAAGCCGCCGCACCGCCCCGCGACCGCGGGCACGGGTGCATGATGGCGCACTGGAAACAACTTCCGATCAAGTACGCGCGACAGGGGACCCGTGGCCTACCGACTCAGCTTCTTCTGCCGTTCTGGAGAAGAGAGAGGCGACGAAGCGCTTGATCGCCTGCTTGACTACTTGCTGGAGAGCGGCGCTCGTTTGGTAGGCGAATGGCTGGGGCCGTTCGAAGATTCGGTGGCCGCGTTCAGACTGGGTACCGGCATCGACAGGCCGGTCGCGGACTTGCTGACCCTGGAAGTACACGTGGGCGTAGCCGAGATCGCAGCGTCCGTGATCGCCGCATCACCCGATGACGAGCGGGGCATCTGGGGATGCGACCTGCTTGCCACCGTCACCCTCAGTGGGGACAACCCCGACTGGGCTCTGGTGCACCGCATCTGGGCTGCCGTGGTGAGCCTGTGGAGAGCGGTTCCGTGGGACGAATCCTCCGGATTCGAGATTGCCGCCATTTGACCTCTGACTGTCACCTACGTCGTGGTCGCAGACAGTACCCACGACCACGACTACCGGCCCGCCGATTTTGCCCACGCGGCTCGCTGCCGCCCGCACCACGCGACGACGGCACACGTGCGGAGCACGGAGGTCGATCAGGCCGGCACGTCGGTGTCCTGCATGGAGGCCGTGAACGCCTCCGACCCTATGCCGTTGCCGCCGGGTCCATCCACATGACCTGCCAGCCGTGGCCGTCGAGGTCGAAGAAGCTGCGTGAGTACATGAAGCCGTGGTCTTCGGCGCCATCGGCTTCGCCGCCGCCCGCCGCGAGCGCAGCGGCGCTGACCGCATCGACCTCGTCGCGGGATGACACGCTGAAGCAGTACAGCGCCAGTGTGTGCGTGGTGGGATCGGCCATCGGCAGTTTCGCGAACTCCGCGAACTTCTCGCGGCCGAGGAGCATGACGAAGGCCTGCTCGCCGACAGGCATGCAGGCGGCGGTCTCGTCGGTGAACATCGGGTCGAAGCTGAACCCGAGCTTGGAGAAGAACGCTTTGCTGCGCTCGAGGTCCGCTACAGGCATGTTCACAAACAGCATGCGGCCGGGGTGCGCGGGATTGGACATGGTGGGTCTCCTTCAGTGCCTGGATGGCGTGCGTCGTGGTAGACCGGCCCGGCCGGCGGAACTCATCGGCGGACTTCGGCTTCGTCGTAGTCGCTGTGTTGATCGAGATCACGGCCGCAGCTCAAAGACCCGAACCTTCACTTCTTCGCCTACTGGTCCAGATGGCCCGCCCCTGGACACGCGCACCGTATCCGCGCCTGCCGCGCCGGGACCGCCGCGCAGGACCCGACGGCCCGGACGGCGGCCGAGCGCGATACGACCATCCACGGCCTGGTCGAGGACCTGGCGCAACGCACGCCGACGCAGGCCGAATACGCCGAGCGTGCCGAGCCGCCCCGCTCGGAGCTTGCCTCCGCGCTCGGTGACGCGCCGAGTCCGGAGGCGGCGGCTTGGACTCTGCTGGAGCGCCTGGGCGCCGCCTCGCACGGTCCGCGGTCGGCCGCGCAGTGGCGGCGATCGCGGTCGGCCCGGACCGCACATCCGCCGCGGCGTTGCAGGACCGGAAGGATCCGTTCAACAAGGCGGTCGCCGCGTTCTGGTCCAGGCCTCCGACGGACTCGGTGATCTCTGCAATTCGCCGGTGCTGTCACTGACGGCCGGCGACGTCGAGCGGCCCGGCTTGCTCGGCTACATCGAGAGGCTGCGGTTCATCGGGATCGAGACGTTCGACCCCGACGCCGCGGTCACAGCCGCCGAGCTGCTGCGCTTCGCGCACTCCTGGGCTGCCGTCCACGCCATCCACGCCGCCCGACCCTCCGCGGCCCACCCCACGGCCGCTTCCTGCTCACCGTGACGCCGAAGGCGTGCTCAGGCACCGGCGTCCAGGCTGTCCACCCGGGTCAGTAGCCGTGAGTCGCCCGGCGGCAAAAGACGGTCACACCATCCCTCCCCTACCGCCGGCACGACCGTCACTTCGGCCCGGGCCTGGCCCTATTCCGCCCCCAGGAATGACCTTCATAGAGGGCGGATCACGTGCAATCGCCCCTACCGGTCAGTCGTGGCCACGGTCAGTCCCTTCGGACCTGTCACACTCACCGTCCCGTCCGCCGCCAGCGTGATGTCCAACGGTCCCCCGCCGACCTGGAGTCCCGTCACCGTCAGAGGGCCGTAGGAGCGGGCGAATCCGGGGGCCACCGTGACCGTGCCGCCCGGGACGTTCGCCTCCAGGCCCAGCGCGGCGCGCAGCACCTGTACCGATGACGCCGCCGCCCAGGCCTGGGGGCGGCAGGACGCCGGATAGGGGGCTGGGCGGGCGACGGCTTCGCTGCCGTGGCCGGCGTAGAGCTCGGGCAGGCGTGCGTCGAAGGTGGCCGATGCCGTCAGCAGGCCCGCCGCAAGGGGTGCGGCCGCGTCGGCGAAGCCCGCCCTCACCAGGCCGTGCACGGCGATGGCCGTGTCGTGCGGCCAGATCGAACCGATGTGGTAGCCATAGGGGTTGAAGCCCACCGCTGCACTGCTGAGTGTGCGCAGGCCGTGACCCGCATCGAGGTCGGGGGCCGTCAGCCGTGCCGCCAGCAGCGCGGTCTCCTCCTGGTTCAGCAGGCCTGTGCCGAGGAGATGTCCGAAGCCGGAGGTGACCGCGTCCACGGGTGTGCCCTCCCGGTCCAATGCGACCGCCGGGTACGGGCCGTTCGCGTCCTCGACCCAGAATCGCTTGCGGAAACGGGTGGCGAGTTGCTCGGCCCACTCTTCCCATGCGTCGGCTCCGGGCCGTCCGAACGCCCTCAGCAAGGCTGCTCCGGCGCGGGCGGCCTCGTAGGCATAGGCCTGTACCTCGCACAGGGCGATGGGCGGTTCGGCAAGGCGGCCGTCCTGGTGCCGGATGGCGTCGCCGGAGTCCTTCCAGCCCTGGTTGGACAGGCCTCGGCCGGTCCCATCCACGTACTTCAGGAAGCCGTCGTCGCCCGCGGCGCTGTGCTCGCGCATCCAGGCGAGCGCCGACTCGGCGTGCGGCAGCAGTTGTTCGACCTCCTCCGGGACCAGGCCCCAGCGCCAGGCGTCGTGCAGCAGCGTGATCCACAGAGGTGTCGCGTCCACCGTGCCGTAGTACACCGGCGGCAGGGAGAACGAATCCGTGAAGTCCTGTGTCGCACGGCGTACTTCGTGCAGGATCTTGCCCGGCTGTTCCTCCGTGACCACATCGAGGACGGTGCCCTGGCGGCGGGCGAGTGTGCGCAGCGTACCGAGCGCCAGATCGGTGCCGAGCGGGAGCAGCATACGGGCGGCCCACAGCGAGTCCCGCCCGAACAGAGTCAGGAACCACGGGGCGCCGGCGGCCAGGAACTGGTCCAGACGGCCGCCGGTGCCCGTCTGCCCCTCGCCCGACTGCGGATCCGTCAGACGCAGTCGATCGAGGTCGGCGACCGACTGCTGCAGCCAGTGGTCGAAGCGGCGGTCCGCGCTGCGCAGGACGGGGTGCCGCCATGGCAGGGTGTCCGCGGGGGGTGCCGGGAACTGGTCGCCCTCCGCATACGCCGCTGTGCATCGGAGCCTGGTCGTCCATGAGGTACCGGGGGCCAGTTCGACGTCGTAGGACAGCCGGCCCGTTGCGGCGTCGAGTGCGTCGGGGGCCGGTTCGCTGACCAGTCGCACGCTGAAGGTGTCCCGGGACCATGCCAGTTCGGCGCCGTCCTGCGACCGCGCCGGTACGAGCGCCGGGCGGCGTCCCGACTTCACCTGCTCCATCGTGGCAAGGTCGGTGCCGGCCGTGACCCTCAGCCGGAAACTCACATGCCGGGTACCCGAGTTGACGACCTCGAGTTCCTCCTCCAGCTGACCGGACGTGACCGTGCGGCGGCGGTGCAGAGCGACCGCCGGGTCTGGCGTCACCTCGCCCAGCCCGCGCAGAATCGCTTGGAACTCCGCCCGATCAGCTTCCCTGAATCCGCCCGCGACCGGCGTGAGGGCGATGCCGTCGACTGTGGTGGTCAGTCGCGAGAGGGCCCTGCCGTCACCGTGGAAGAAGCCGTCCGCTCCCCCGTCGAGCTGTCCGTCCCCACGTGAGATCACGAAGCTCGGCGCGTACAGCGAGACGACCGCGTCGTGCAGGAACGGCTGCAGGCCCTCGGTGGTGTGCGCAGCCCCCGCGACCGGACCGTTGGTGTCTTGGGTCTTGACAGTGCTGTCCAAAAGAGAAGAACCTCTCAGCGTTAGATCGTTCCAATGACACTAATGGCCAAGTCAAGGCGCTGGCAATGCCATTGGAACGCTCTAATGCGGCCGGTAAGACTCTGTTCGTCCTCTCATGTCGGAGACCCGCATGCCCCGCTCCACCAGCAGTTCCTCGTCCAAGGGCGGCCCGGTGACGCTCGCCATGGTCGCCCGCCGGGCCGGGGTCTCCCCGCAGACCGTCTCCAACGCCCTCAACTCGCCGGACCTGTTGCGTCCGGAGACCCTGGAACGGGTCCGCCACGCGATCGACGTGATGGGGTACCGCCCGAGCCGCGCCGCGCAGACGCTGCGCACCCGCTCCAGCAAGCTGATCGGCTACGGCGTCCAGCCCACCCCGGCGGGCCTCGCGACCCCCGTCATGGATCGTTTCCTGCATGCCCTGTCCCAGGCAGCCGACGAGGCCGGGTATCGCATACTGCTGTTCGCGTGCCCGCCCGGCGGCCCGACCCTGGACGGTTACGAGGAGTTGCTCGGGCAGCACGAGGTGGATGGATTCGTGCTGAGCGGCACGGCACGCCAGGACCCGCGCCAGGCGTGGCTGGCCCAGCGGGGCGTGCCGTTCGTCGGCTTCGGCCGCATGTGGTCGGGCCGCCAGATCGGCGACTGGGTCGACGTGGACGGCGCCTCGGGCACGGACGCCGCGGTCGAGCACCTGGTCGCCCTCGGGCACCGCAGAATCGCCTTTCTCGGCTGGCCACGCGGCTCCGGTGTCGGTGACGATCGCGCCGAGGGCTGGCAGCGAGCCATGCGAAGGCACGGACTGCCGACACGTGGGCGACGTGCGCAGAGCGTGGACGACATCGACTCCGCACGCAGTGCGATAAAGCCGATGCTCGACGCGGGCGTCACAGCCGTCGTGGCGGCCAGCGACATGCTGGCTCTCGGCTGCTACCACGCGCTGCGTGAGCGAGAGTCGGCCCCGGGCCGGGACGTGTCCGTGATCGGCTTCGACGACTCGCCCACTGCCGCGATCCTCTCCCCGACCCTGTCCACGATCGCCCAGCCGATGGAGGCGGTCGGCCGGGAGTGCGTACGGCTGCTGCTGGCACGGATGGCCGACGCCTCCGCGCCACCTGAACGGGTCCTGCTGGAACCCTTCCTCGTCGTCCGGGACAGCACCCCCGCGGTGCATCCCGGTCCGAGCGGGCCGACAACCTCGACGGCGGACCGGTAGACAGCCGCCACCGATCCCCCGGCCCGCCCCCGCTTCTTCCCTTTGCCAACCCACCCCGGGCCCACTGACCGCCGTGCCGCCCGGGTGGAGCCGCACGTCCCCACCTCGAATCCCCGGAGGCACACATGACCACCCGCACGGCCGCCGCCATCCTCACCTGTGCAGCACTGCTCGCCGCAACGGGCTGCTCGTCGAACTTCGGCAGCGGCAGCAAGACGAAGCAGGACACCGGCAGTCGACAGAAGCTGACGGTGCTGATCGCCACATCGGGCGACGCCGAGACGAATTCCGTCAAGGAGGCGGCGGCCGCCTACGCGAAGCAGTCCGGCAACTCGGTGACCGTCGAGGTCGCCAAGGACATGAACCAGCAACTGGCCCAGTCCTTCGCCGGGCACAAGCCGCCAGACGTCTTCTACGTCAACTCCGACCAGTTCGCGAACTACGCGAAGGCCGGCTCGTTGTACGCCTACGGCGACCGGATCAAGGACGCGGATGACTTCTCCGCGCAGTTGCGCTCCTCCTTCTCGTACGACGGCAAGCTGGTGTGCCTGCCGAAGGACACCTCCACCCTCGCGCTCGCCGTCAACACCGACTTGTGGAAGAAGGCAGGACTGACCGAGAACGACTACCCGACCACCTGGGCCGACTTGAAGGCGGTCGCGGGCAAGCTCACCAAGGGTGGCGTCACCGGGCTGGTCACCACCAACGAATACCAGCGGCTCGGCGTCTTCATGAAGCAGGCGGGCGGATGGGTCACCAACCCCGACCAGTCGAAGATGACCTCCGACAGCCCACAGAACGCCGAAGGACTCGGCTTCGTACAGTCCCTGCTGAAGTCGGGTGCGCTGAAGTACGCGCAGCAGGTCGACACCAGTTGGGGCGGCGAGGCCCTCGGCAAGGGCAAGGCCGCCATGACCATCGAAGGCAACTGGCTCAGCGGAGCCATGAAGCTCGACTATCCGAACGTCAAGTACAAGATGGTCGAACTGCCGGCCGGCCCGTCCGGAAAGGGCACGCTGGCCTTCAGTACCTGCTGGGGCGTGGCCGCCGAGAGCGCCCACCGGACGGCCGCCGTGGACCTCGTGAAATACCTCAGTTCCGCAAAGCAGCAGCTGACGTTCGCGGACGCCTTCGGTGTCATGCCCTCACGTACCAGCACCCTCGACACCTACGCCCGGCAGGAGCCGGATGCCAAGGCATGGGTCGACTCCGCCGCATACGCCCAGGGCCCCGTGACCATAGCCGGATTCGACAAGGTGCTCAGCCAGTTCAACACCGACCTGCAGACGCTGAGCACCACCGACCCCAAGACGATCCTCGCAGCCCTCCAGCGCAACGGCGAGCAGGCCCTGACGAAGGGCAACTGAGCCGTCATGTCCCCCCGTACCACCCGCGCAACGCACAATCCCCCCGGTGACACCTCGCCCGTCTCCCGCCCACACAAGGGCGGAGTCCCTGGAACGACCGGCTCGCCGGACGCACCTGACGCGTCCGGCGGGTCCGGTCCCACCACAGCGCCCCACGCGGGCCGTGCTCCGCGTGCGGGGCACCGGCGCGGCGACGGCCGATGGGGCTGGCTGTTCGTCAGCCCCATGGTGCTCGTCCTCGGCCTCTTCCTCGTCCTGCCCATCCTGATGGCGCTGTGGGTGAGCCTGCTGCACTGGGACGGACAGTCCAACCCGTTCAGTGGGCAGGCCGAGTTCGCGGGGCTCGACAACTACCGCTCGCTGCTCACCCAGGACGGCCTCGACCGCACCCTGTTCGCGACCTCACTGCGCAACACCGCCTACTACGTACTACTCACAGTGCCGCTCCAGACCGCCCTCGCCCTGGTGCTGGCGCTCGTCGTCAACCAGCGCATGCTGCGCGGCCGCAGCGCTCTGCGCACCGTGTTCTTCTTCCCCTCCGTCACGAGCTCGATCGCGGTGTCCACGGTCTTCCTCTTCCTGTTCCAAGGCAGCGGCGCCGTCAACACGATGCTGTCCTGGATCGGGATCAAGGGCCCGAACTGGTTCGCAGACTCGCGCGGGGTGCTGTCTCTGCTGCTCGGCGCGCTGGGCCTGGTCGACCCCGACCATCCCACCGGCGTGCTCGCCGCCCACTCGTTCATGGGCCTGTCCTGGTACCAGTGGCTGTCCGGCCCGTCCGTCGCGATGTGCACGCTCATCCTGCTCGCCGTCTGGACGACCTCCGGCACTTTCATGCTGATCTTCCTCGCCGCCCTCCAGGACATCCCACGGGAGCTGGAGGAATCAGCGGCCATCGAGGGCGTCAACCGCTTCCAGATGCTGCGGTACGTGACCCTGCCCGCGCTGCGACCTGTCCTCTTCCTCGTCCTCACCCTGGGGCTGATCTCCACCTGGCAGGTCTTCGACCAGGTGTACGTGATGGGTCAGGGCGCCCCCGGCAACACGACGCTGACACCTGCCTTCCTGTCGTATTCGTCCGCATTCGACGACGCCGACTTCGGACAGGGCGCGGCCATCGCCTTCGTGCTGCTCGCTCTGATCCTCTGCATGACCGCCCTGCAACGCTGGGCCCTGCGAGAGCGCAACGCCGGCCCCGGGAGGACCCGATGACGACCACGACCGAAGCCGTCCGGCAGCCGAGCCGTCCCGTTCTCGGCAGGTTCCGGCTGCCCTTGCGGATTCTGGGCTACGCACTGGTCGTGGCGCTCGGCCTGCTGTACGTGCTCCCGTTCGTCATCCAGTTGGTGACCGGGTTCAAAACCGACCCGGACGCGGCTTCTCATCCTCTGGCGCTGGTGCCGTCGACCCCGACGACCGCCGCCTACCAGCGGCTGTTCGGGCTGAGTCGGGCCGGGGACGGGGTACCGTTCTTCCGATGGCTGGGCAACTCCGCGTTCGTCGCTGTCCTGGTCACCGCCGGTCGCGTGCTGTTCGACTCGATGGCGGGATACGCGCTCGCACGGCTGCGATTTCCCGGCCGGTCACTGCTGTTCGGCTTCGTCCTGGCAGTGATGGCCGTACCCGGCGTGGCGCTGCTGATCCCGAAGTTCCTCGTCCTGAACACCTTCGGGCTGTTCGACACCTACACCGGCATGATTCTTCCGTTGCTCGTCGACGCGGCGGGCATCTTCATCATGAAGCAGTTCTTCGAGTCGATCCCCCGTGAAGTGGAGGAAGCCGCCCGGGTGGACGGTGCGGGCGTCTTCCGGATCTTCTGGTCGGTGGTACTGCCCATGGCGCGACCCGCACTCATCACCCTGACGATCCTGTCGTTCCAGAGCTCATGGAACGAGTTCACCCACTTCCTGGTGGCAACTCAGTCCAGCCAGTACGAGACGCTCACGACCGGACTCGCACGGTTCGTGTCGGGCGGACTCGGCGGCGGCACCCAGTACCCGCTGAAACTGGCAGCGGCCCTGCTCTCCACACTGCCGGTGGCGGCGCTCTTCTTCTGCTTCCAGCGCTACTTCGTGCAGGGGGCCAATGCAGGGGCGGTCAAGGAGTGACGGCTCAGGATCGCGCGGTGCCTTGCCAGGTGGGAGGAGTCGCTGAGCAGTCCGTTCTCGCGGTGTGCCCCAGCGGGAGTGCCACTCGGCCAGGTAGCGAATGGAGTTTGCTCGTGGCGCTCACGGACTCGCGCCGGCGTTCATCGGGAGCCCCGTGATCTCTAAGACCTGACCCGCAACTCCGCGCGACAGGAGGTCAGACGTCGTCCGCCTTTGTGGCAGGTCCCGGGAGGCGCAGGGTGGAGGCAGCAGTCCATTCTGCCTGGGACTGACGATCTTCTTCTACTCTCTGTGAAGATGGGACCCTGACGCCTGCTCCACCTCGGGCCCACGCTCGCGCTCCGTCGGGCCGACCAGCAACTGTCCTTTGCCACCGAAGTTTGGCCATCCGTCGACTCTCAAACGGGCGCTCAGCTGCGGCTGCGGCTGCGGCTGCGGCTGCGGCTGCGGCTGCGGAAACCCGACTCCGACGACACGGGCCACCCTGCAGTCGGACTTCGGCAGCATCTGCTCAAGGCATCGTGGCACTGGACAGCAGGACCGCGATCTACAGCTGGAGTACTACTCCAACGCGGCTTCGTGATCAGAGTGGTATCGGTCTCCAGGAGGCCGAACGCCAGGTCGGATTCCCGCCAGCTTCCGGCGCTGGTGCCGACAATGCTCAACGTCATGAGGCGACTTGAAGGAAACTTGGCTTTGATCACGGGTGGCAGCCGGGGCATCGGTGCCGCTGTGGCGTTACGGCTGGCCGAAGAGGGCGCCGATATTGCCCTGACTTATGAGAACAGCGCGGAACGCGCCGCCCAGGTGGTGGAGCAGATCAAAGCCAGAGGGTGCCGGGCATTGGCCATCCAGGCCGACAGCGCCATCCCTGAGGTACTCACCACCGCGGTGGACGAGGCCGCCGCGGTATTCGGCAGACTCGACATCCTGGTCAACAACGCCGGCGTCTTCCTCGTTGGTCCCCTCGAAGACCTGGGGCCGGCAGAGATCGATCGCACCCTGGCGGTGAACGTCCGGGCACCGTTCACAGCGTCCCGGGCGGCAGCGCGTCACATGGGCCAGGGTGGCCGCATCATCAGCATCGGCAGCAATGTCGCCGAGCGTGCGGTCTTCCCCGGACTGGCGCTGTACTCGATGAGCAAGACGGCTCTGGCCGGGATGACGAAGGGACTGGCCCGAGAACTCGGTCCGCGTGGAGTGACCGTCAACCTGGTGCATCCCGGCCCCACCGACACGGATACCAACCCCGCCGACGGGCCGAACTCCGAGGTGATCGCCGGCTTCACGGCTGTAGGCCGCTATGCGGAAGCGGCCGAGATCGCGGCCACCGTCGCCCACCTGGCAAGCGCGGACGGCTCCTACATCACCGGAGCCTCGATCCACGTCGACGGCGGCTTCACGGCCTGACACCAGAGATCGACTTCGAAACCACGCCGATGCCCAGCGCGCAAGAGGGACGGGCATCGCGTGATCATCGGAGGTTCTTCCAGTCGCACATCTCGCCGTCGGCGGGGCGACGGTACGGGACGATCAGTCCGGTCCCCCGGTAGCCACCGTCGGCGACGGTGGTCGTCCTGCCCACCGCCCCCGCGGCACCCGACTCGGACCACTCCTTGCACTCGTTGCGGTTGCCCGGAACCGGGCGGCCGAGGCAACGACCACGCAGGGATCGGCGTCGATGGCCACCTGGCGGTTGGTTGAGTAGCCGCAATTCTTCGGCTGCTCCGCTACCTTAATGATCACGCGTCGGCACCAGCGTCCCGTCCACGATGAGCACAGTGCCGTGACGGAATCGCTTGCGCTGGTGCAGTGCCAGCAGTGGCCCCGTGCGGTCCACGATCCGATCCGCCGCCGACTTGGACACCCCAAACAGCGGGGCGAGTTGCCGCAGAGTCAGATTGGTGCGCCAACACGCGGCGACGAGCAGCACCCAGTCGTCCGGCGGCAGGCCGCAGGACCGGCCCGGTCGAGCCGCGTCGGCCCCCTCCCCTCACAGCAGGGCGAGCAGCTTTCCGAACGCTCGCGGACTCAGCCCGGTGAATGGGCTATCCAGGAAGGCTCCGACGCCGAGATCACACAAGAGACCCCAAGATCATCGCATCCGCCACCGGCAGCTCTGGAAGTCGAACCGCCTCACAACTCCCACCAGAGGTCGATGCTCGGATGGACTCGCTCGCGCAGACAGGTTGAGTGGGCGTAGGCCTTCTGCCGCACCTGGCCTCCGCGTCCCGAGTCCAGTGCTCCAAGCCTGAGCTCGGTCGCTGCCCCGTCCTGGTCGAGATCGATGGACCGGTAGCAGAAGCAGCAGATGGGGTTCGGGTTCAACGATGCCCTCTCAGGTCGGCGGGACGGCGCCACTGGCCGCGCCGTCCCGCCGACCCTACGCCGCGGAGGTCGACAACGGGACAGCCCTTTGACTCCCGAACGCCGCTGCGCGTGGCGTCAACGTGCGAACTTCTCGATAGCTGCTTCAGTGACGGGGGTGAAGAAATTGACGAGGTTGCCGTCGGGGTCGCGGAACAGCAGCGACCGGTTACCCCAGGGCATCGTAGTGGGCTCGTTGACGAAGTCGGTGACGAAGCCCGTCAGGTTCTGGTGAACGCGGTCCACGTCGTCGACGAGGAACTCGGTGATCACGCTCTGGTTGTCCGCCGGCCGGGCAGAGCCCGGGGCGAACAGCGGGACGGTGCGGGTGCCGGCGATCGCGAGGGTTGCGCCCGCAGTCTTCAGTTCGGCGAAGTCTTCGGTGGCCCACGTCGCCTGCACCCCTGTGGCTCGCTCGTAGAACTCGACAAGGCGCGCCACGTCGCTGGTGATGATGCGGATCGAGACGAAGTCCATGGGATCTCCTCGGTTGTGCTGAAGGCATGCACTTCGCAGGCTAGGAGAGATAGCGGACAGAATCGGTCCTGTATTCGCGTTAAGGTGTGCACATGCCCCGACCCACCGGCCGCGTGCTGACACTCCTGGAGCTACTGCAATCGGGCGGCACTCGGACTGTGGCCGAGCTCGCCGACCGGCTCGGCGTCGAAGGGCGCACCGTGCGGCGGTATGTGGAGCATCTGACCGACCTGGGCGTCCCCGTGGAATCGGTGCGGGGCCGCTATGGCGGGTACCGCCTCGCTCCCGGGTACCGCCTGCCTCCGCTCATGCTCACCGAAGACGAAGCGCTGGCCGTACTGCTCGGCCTGGTCGCCGGCCGGCGGGCAGGGTTGACGACGACGGAGCACACGGCAAACGAGACGGCATCGGCGAAGATCCGGCGGGTACTGCCCAAGCACATCGCCCGCCGACTGGACACACTCCTGGAGGATCTCGCTTTCACGGATCAGCCCGGCGAGTTCGAAGCCCCGGACACTGGGGTCCTGCTCACCTTCGCCGATGCGGTGCGCCACCGCCGACCGGTCTCGATCCGCTACACCGACCGCAACGGACGGCGCACCGAACGCACGCTCCATTCGTACGGGATCGTCACCCATGCCGGCCGGTGGTATGTCACCGGCACGGACCCTCAGATCGGCGAGGACCGAACCTTCCGGCTCGATCGCATCATGGACGCAAGGACGCTGCCCGGCTCATTCGAAGCCCCCGTAGGCCCCGGTCCGGCGCAGCGCGTGTTGTCGGGATTTGCCACGGCCGAGTACCAGCATGAGGTGACCTTGCGGATCCACGGGACAGCACAGCAGATCCGCGCCCACCTTCCCGCCAGCATCGCGAGCCTGGAGGAGCACGAGTCCCAGTCGGGCCAGGACCGGGCTGCCGAGCGTTGGCTACGCGTCGAGCTACGGGCGGAGCGGCTTGACTGGTTGCCTCCGGTACTCGCCTCACTCGACCGGCCCTTCGTCGTCGAGCGCCCCGATGAACTGCGCGACCTCATCGAAGCGTTCGCGGATCGCCTCGCTTCCTACGCCCGCCAGGCCTGATGCCTCCTGCCATTCCGTGGTCCATACGACGGCGAGGGCGACCGAGGCCGTTGTGCGGCACCCGAGTGCGTTCGAGGAGCACCGCTCCGCATAAAAGCTGGCGGGTAGGTCGTTTCTCCTTCCCCCTGCGCGCTCGGCCTCTCATTCCCTGAACCGCTGGACCTCGTCCCATTCGCCACGGTCGCTGGCGGCCGACCGGACGAAGGAAGCCTGGCCCGGAATCCCTCTGCGGAGGGCGACGCCACTGCGCCGAAGCGGCAGACCCGGGCGCCGCCCGTCGACGTGAAGGGCGTCACGTCTGCAGCGGTTGACCTTCACACTAGTGTCAATCTTTAGGTTCGGCTGGGTAGCGCAGATCGGCTGAACGTACAGGGAGATCACCATGTCCAAGGCTCTTGAAGGCAAGACCGCTCTCGTGACCGGAGGGTCTCGGGGCATCGGTGCCGAGATTGCCCGTGAACTGGCCCGCGAGGGCGCGAACGTCGTCATCACATATCAGAAGGCGGGTAAGCAGGCTGACGAAGTCGTCGCCGAACTGACCGCTCTCGGCGCGAAGGCGCTCGCCGTGCAGGCCGACCAGACGGATCCCCATGAGGCGTCGACCGCCGTCGAGCAGGCTGCGGAGTTCCTGGGCGGGCAAATCGACGTGCTGGTGAACTCCGCCGGCATCGCCGTCATGGGGACGGTGGACCAGCTGGAGGTCGAACTCCTCGAAGGTGTCCGGAAGATAATGGCCACCAATGTGCTGGGGACCATCGTCACCACGCATTCCGCGACGCGGTTCCTGCCGGACGGTGGGCGCGTCGTCCTGGTGGGGAGCATCGTCGCGGAGCGCATCGCCGCTCCTGGTGTCGCCGAGTACGCGGCGAGCAAGGCCGCCGTCGACCAACTCGCCCGAGGCTGGGCGCGTGACCTCGGCCCGCGCGGCATCACCGTCAACGTCGTCCGCCCCGGGGCCGTCGACACCGACATGAACCCCTCGGACGGTCCCTTCGCGGCCACGCAGATCGCCGGGACGCCTCTCGGCCGCTTCGGCACCACCGAGGAGATCGCCAAGGCGGTCACCTTCCTCGCGAGCGACAAGGCCTCGTACATCACGGGCGCGCTGCTGACCGTCGACGGCGGTTTCAGCATCTGATCCGGCATCCGCAGCCATCACGCGCGGAGCTCCGATGCCAGGATGACAGTCGACGGCACCGGAGCTCCGCCGCAGTCTGGCGAGGGCGAGCCCCGAAAACCCGGCGGCCCGCGGTCGCACCGGAGTCCGTCGCTTACACCACACCCGATGGTGCGCAGGACCGTCCACCTTCGCCCCGAGAAGCATCTGGGACCGCCCCGGATCGAGGGACGCCTTGGTACATCGGCCCCGCCGGCACCGCGCAATGCGGGAACGCGGGTTAGCGTTTCCCGGCTGTGTAGGTCAGGTGGGTAACCCGAGACGATACGTCCGTGCGCGTCTGCTCCAGCGCGAGGTGGGCGGGGTCCACGCGGTCGAACAGGCGGATACCGGTGCCGAACAGCACCGGCGCGAGCGTGATCGAGAACTCGTCGATCAGACCGCCATCGAGGTACTCCTGGATGGTCTCGGCACCGCCGGCGATGCGCACGTCGCGGTCCCCGGCGGCCTCGCGGGCCTGGAGCAGCGCGCTCTCGATGCCGTCGTTGACGAAGTGGAAGGTGGTGCCGCCCGGCCGCTCCCACGGGTCACGCTTGGTGTGGGTGACGACGAACACGGGGGTGTGGAACGGCGCCTCCTCCGGCCAGGCCAGCTCGCCACCGTCGAACATGCGCTTGCCCATGACGCTCGCACCGGTGCGCTCGTACGTCGCCCGTGCGATGTCGTTGTCGAGTCCTTCCTCACCGCCCTCGCCGAGCTTGAGGTTCTCCCGGAACCACCGCAGCGGGAACGCCCACGCCTGCAACTCCGACCACTTCGTCATCCAGCGCTGGACCCTCGGGTCGTTCCGACCTTCGGGTGAGAAGACGTCCGCGACGGGCACGTCCTCGGGGGCCATGAAGCCGTCCAGTGACATCGTCACGCTGAAGAACACCTTGCCGGCCATCAGCGCACCGTCCCTTCCTGCCCGGTCTCCGGCTCGGTCGTGGTCTCGCCGGCGGTCGCCGGCCCGTGGGCCGTGGACCGCTCCCGGACGACCTCCGTGACGTAGGCCGCCAGGTTGCGCAGCGTCTGCTCCCCGCCCTCGATCGCGTGGTATTTCTCCACGGCCTCGTCGCGAAGTTCCTTGGTGGGGAACATCGTGTGCATCACGATCCGGGTCCGCTCGCCGGCCGGCTCGAAGGTCAGGACCGACTCGAAGGCGTTCGGGTCGTCGCGGGACTCGCCGTGGAGCAGCGCGATCCGCTCCGGCGGCACGATCTCCCGCCAGGTGATCCACTCCTGGTAGTCGATCCCGTCCGGCCCGTGCATCACGAAGTCCCACTCTCCGCCGACGCGGAACTCGAAGGTCCGTGTCGTGGTGGTGAAGCCCTCCGGTCCCCACCACCGCGACAGGTGCCGGACTCCCGTGAACGCCTCGAACACCAGCTCCCGCGGGGCGCCGATCACCCGGGAGATCACGACTTCGCGGTCCGTGGTCTCGCGCGCAGCCTCGCCGCCGCTACTGGTCGTCGCCATCTTGTGGTCCCTCCTGCTTTGCCTGCTTCAATTCCTGCACGTACTCGTCCAGCCGGTCGAAGCTCTCGTTCCAGAATCGCTCGAAGCCGCCCACCCACTCATGGATCGGCCGCAGCCCGCGGGCGTCCAGGCCGTACAGCCGCTGCTTGCCCGCCCCGCGGACCTGCACCAGCCCGACCTCCCGCAGGACGCGCAGGTGCTTGGACGCCTGCGGCTGGGTCATCCCCAGGTCCCGCGCCAGGTCGGTCACCGGCCGCTCGCCGTCCCGCAGCAGCACCAGGATCTCCCGCCGCTGTGGTTCGGCTATCGCGTTGAACGCGTCCGAGGTCGTTGCCGCTCGTGCCATGGCGCCATCATATGCCTATATCGGCATGCGTCAACGCCGCGTCGTCCGGCCACATCGCTGGAGGGGCTGCGCGACGAATGACCGGCTGGAACTCTTGGGCACGCGGAAGACCGCTGCACCGCCACCCCCGCATCGCGACCGGGCGGCGGCCCACCCATCGCCAAACCGACCAAACCCGTCGGCACCTGAGGGGCCTCGCGTTTCCGGACAGACTTCTGACCGTTCATTTCACGCGACGATTCGCAACTTCTCGTACTCGGCGCGGACTTCGCACGGAGGGCGGTAACCCACCGCCGAGTGGAGGCGTTTGCGCTGTACCAGAATTCGATGTAGCGAGTGATGTCCTGCCGGGCTGCCTCGCGGGTCAGGTAAGTCACCCTTGACACGCGCTCGTTCTTCAGGGCGCCGAAGAATGATTCGGCCATAGCGTTGTCGAAACAGATCCCAGTGCGACCGGAAGATCTGCGGAGCCCGAACCGGTCGAGCGTCTTCCCGAACTCGGCTGACATGTAGTTACTTCCGCGGTCGGAGTGAAATATCGCGCCGGCCGAGAGGTTCCTGTTCCGTGCCGCGTTGCGGATCGCCCTGGATATCAGCGGAGTCTGGTAGTGGTCGTCCATCGCGTAGCCGATCACCTCTTTCGTGCAACAGTCGATGACCGTCGCGAGGTACAGCCAGCCTTCCCCGGTCGCAATGTAAGTAATGTCGCCGACGAGCTTTTCGCCGGGCGCATCCGCGGTGAAGTCGCGGCCGACGAGGTCTGGCACCTGGCCAGCCGCAGCCTGAGTGAGGTTGAACCTCTTCGGGCGTGGCTGGCAGGGCACCAGGCCCTGTTCGCGCATGAGGCGGCGGACAAGCTCCACGCCTGCGGACACGCCCCAGCGGTCCAGCTGGGCCTGGATGCGCCGGTGCCCGTAGGTGCTGTCGGACATGTCGAAGGCTTTCTCGATGAGCAATTTCAGTTCTTCGCGCCGCTGGGCTGTCGCGGATTCCGGGCGGGAGCGCCAGTCGTAGTAGCCGGATCGGGATACACCAAGCCGACCGCACATGAACTCGACGCTGTATGCGTACTCCTCGGTGTCGAGCCGCATCTCATCGATGAACTCGTACTTGCTTGCTACCGGGGATCCTTCGCGAAGTACGCTGCGGCTTTTTTCAGGAAAGAATTTTCCATCTCCAGCTCGCGGTTACGTCGTTCGAGTTCCTTCAGGCGCGCCCGCTCGTTCACCGTCAGTTCCGCATCGGGGGCCGGTTCCTGCTGCTTCTGGTACTTCTTCACCCAGCCGCGTAGGGTCTCCCAGTTCAGCTCAAGCTCCCGGGCGACTTCGGAGATCGTCTTACTTGACCTCAACGCGATCTGGACGGCTTCCTCGCGGAACTCCGACGAGTACTTACTGGGTGGCGCCACTTCTTCCTCGTTTCCTCGTTCAGGACAACCCTATTGGGTGCCTGTCCGGGAACTTCGGGGCCCCTCAGACGGCTGGCACAGGAGATCATCGTCACCCAGCAGCAAGAGATCGCTGTGATGGCCGCAAGCCAGCCCCTTCTCCCCGAACCTGGCGGTGAGCCGTGACGGCACCGAGGTGTGGTTCACCCTCAAGGACAGCGGCAAGACCCAGATCATGAGCACCCGGCCGCCCTTCCGGATCCTCTCCACGATCGACAGCGGGCTGATCACCAACCACGTCACCCTGGTCGACAACAGCGCCGGCAAGTCGCCTATGTGACGGTGGGCGGGGAGAACGTCATCAAGGTCTACCGACGCGGCAGCAGCCCCAGTCTGGTGGCCACCGTCCCCACCGGTGATTCTGCCGCACGGGATCTGGGGCTCCGGTGACGGTACGCGCGTCTACGTCGGACTGGAGAACCAGGATGCCGTCGTCGCCGTCGACACCCTCCAGAACAAGGTGATCGCAACCATCCCGGTGGGCCAGCAGCCGCAGCAACTGCTCTACGTGCCGCGCGCCGTTCCCAGAGGTCCTGGGAACGTCAACCTCCAGCCGCTCGGCGTCGCCGGTAAAGCAG
The DNA here is from genome assembly GCF_036320405.1 of Streptomyces sp. WAC07094. Classification (NCBI taxonomy): domain Bacteria; kingdom Bacillati; phylum Actinomycetota; class Actinomycetes; order Kitasatosporales; family Streptomycetaceae; genus Streptomyces; species Streptomyces sp. WAC07094. The sequence continues at coordinate 81,924 of NZ_JAVMJZ010000002.1, read as the reverse complement.
GCCATCTCACTCTGTCTCCGCCCAAGGGCAGTGGCGAGCGCACTCACGCCACCGTCTCGGTGAACGCGCTCGGCGCCCTGGACCTCCTCCAGATCGCGGCCACCGGACTGAAACCCGGCAGGAACTACCTTTGGCTCACCGAAAAGCGCACCGCCCCCTTCGGACGCAAGGAGGCGCTCACCATGTTCACCGCCAACGCCGCAGGCGCACGGATCGGTCAGGCCGTCGGACTCCTGCGCGAAGTGCTCACACCGCCGAAGTCCGCGACGTCAGCGCCGGACCAGCGGTACCTGGTCATCACACCTGCGGGCAGCCGTACCGCTGTAGCCGTTCAGGACCAGTTCCAGCCCATGCCACCCCCGGAAGGCCCCTCCCCTGAGCCCGCCCCCGCCGCGGGCGGCTCCTGATCTGTGCCCGTCCGGACTCGCACGGCAGGCGTGTGCCGGCTGACGGGCGCTGTGACCGCCTCCCTTCACAGCGTCGCGGTCGTCCCCGTCCCGGACGCGCTGCCCGTGAGCCACTGGTCCCATCCCAGGTTGAAGTCGGCATAGCCATTGTCGGCCGGTGCCTTGGCGCGGGGCGAGCCAGTGATGGTGACGGGGTCACCCTGCTTCACCTGGCCGTAGAACCACTTGGCGTCCGACAGGGAGAGGTGGACGCAACCGTGCGAGCCGCGGGCGCTGCCGCTGCCCGGGGCGGGGTCGCCGGTCGAATAATGTACGTACGTGCCGGACTGGGTCAGGTGGACGTCCCAGGGCAGCGTCAGGTCGTAGTAGTTGGGACTGCCCTTGTCACAGCTGATGCCGACGCTGCAGGAGGTCATGTGGACCTTCTTCTGCTTGTCGATGACGGCCATCGTGCCGTTCCACGTCGGGAACTCGGCGCTGCCCGCGTTGATCGACAGGGTGCGCACCGCCTGGCCGTTCCGGGTCACCTTCATGGTGTGGTTGACCACCGAGACATCGGCGCGCACGTCGTCGCCGATCGTGAAGGTGTGCGTGTAGCCGTGCACGCCGTACCGTCCGTTGCCGTTACTGACGCCCTTCATGTCAGCATCGATCTTCACCTTCGTGCCCGAGGGCCAGTACGTCTTCGGGCGCCAGTCGACTCGCTTGTCGCCGAACCAGTGCCAGGCGCCGGCCACGGGCTGCGAGGCACTCACCTTGAGGTGCTTCTCCACTGTGGCCCGCGCCTTCGCCGCCACCGGGTTCGTGAAGACCACGGAGATCGGCATGGCCACGCCTACCGTGGTTCCGGTCTGCGGGGTGATCGTCTCCAGCAGCATCGGCGGACCCGCGGGCTTCGAATGCGTAGGTGACGGAGACGCGCTCGCGGTCGCTCTGCCTGAGGCCTTTGCATCGCCCCCGCCGGCCTTATCGCTGCCGCCCGTGCCGCATGCACTCGCGCCCAGGAGTATCACCCCCGTGACGAGTGCGATCCCTATGCCGCCCTTGCGCCGTCCCATGATCTGCCCCGCGCTCTCGCTCTACAGCCCTGACGGGCCCGACTCCTTGTCAGACAACGGCGGAGCGAGAGTAGTTGCATGCGTCGTGTAAAGCATGTACCAAGAACGGATGTGCACCGCGCGGATCGCAGAGAAGAGCAGCGGTTCGAAAGTCGCCTCCCACTTTTGGAGCAGGTCAGAGCGTTGAGGTCAACATCACCACTGCCGGTGAAAGCCGCCCTGGCGATCGCAGGGGTCGTGGGCAGCCTCTGGCCCCAGCTCGATGAACTCCACGGCCGACCCTGCGGACGTTTTTGCTTCTGTCATGCCTAACACGAGCAACAAGAAGCACTCGATCAGGTACTGACGCGTCTTCATGGCATTGGCGGTACCAGGACAACTGTCCTGCGCCGACCTCATCAGTTGCGTCGACGCCGACGCGCAGCAGCCGTAACCTGCAGGCGAGGTCGCGGGCGACCTGTCCGAGGGCGCGGGGCTGACCATGCGACAGGGGCCGCACCAACTGGGTGACTCCACGCCTGCGTCTGGCGAGTCCACTCCTGAGCAGCTTGAAGCACAGCCCCTCCACCCCGGCTGCCGTCCACGCCAGCCAATCCCGCGCCAACGTGAACGCCGCCACCAGGCTGCGGTCCGCGAACGACGCTTCCAGCGCCGCCCGTCGCCACGCGTACGGCCAGCCGGTCAGGTCGTCGCCTCCGTCGACCAGGTCGAAGGCCGTCTCCTTCCTGCTGCTGGACGCGTCCGTCCTGCGCAAGTTCATCGGACGGCAGGTCGGCGTCGGCGACTACCTCTTCCTGGCTTGGTTCATCACCGCCATCGCGATGATCGGCAGGGCCTTCGGCACCAGCCTCGAAGGGGACGAGAAGGTGTCCGACGCCACCTAGGGACGACGGCAGCGTGAGCGTCAGCGGATGCTGCGGCAGATGTCGCGGCCGGAGCGAGGAGGACGCAGGGGCCCGGACACCACCGACGGGTGACGGACTCCCAGGCCGCGGCCCGAGCGTCACAGGGCGATGACGTGGAGGTCGACCATGTCGCGCAGCGCCCCCAGGGCCGAGCTGGGCCGCCGGGTCGACGACGTGCCGAGATGCATTGTTCCAGCGGAGCATGGTGCCCTGAACGTCCAGGACGTGCAGGCCTGGGGTGCCGGCAACGGCGAACGCGGGCAGGAAGGCGGTGCCCAGACCGTGCAGGACCAGTGCCGCGCCTATGTTGATGTCGGGCACTTCCAGTGCCACCCTGCGTACGACGCCCGCCGCCGCGAACGCCCGGTCGACCAACTCACGGTTACCGTAGCCCGGCGGGAAGTCCACGAAGGGATTCCCCGCGAGGTCCGCAAGTGCCACCTCCCCCCGCTGCGCGAGCGGATGGGCGGCGCTCAACACCGGGACGAGCGGCACAGTGGTCACTTCCCGTGCCTCGATCCCGGCGGGCTTGCGTTCGGGTAGCGACAGGAAGGCCACGTCAAGGTCCCCGCTGAGCAGCGCATGCGCCAGGCCCGCTGACCCGGCCGTCGCCAGCCGCAGCCGGACGTCGATCGCCGGATTCCGCGCGTGCAGCTTCCCGAGCAGCGCAGGCAGGTCCACCACCTCGAGCGAGGCCATGGCGCCCACGTTCACCGTGCCGCGCAGCGTGTCCTGTGCGGCGTGCATGGCGGCCTGGGCGGCCTGGGCGGCGTTCAGGGTGGCCCGAGCCTCCGGCAAGCAGCGCGGCGCCCGCCCCGGTGAGCCGGACCTGCTGCGACGTGCGCTCGAACAGCCCGCAGCCGAGCTCGCGCTCCAGTGAGCGCATCGCGGCGGACACCCCTGACTCCACCACGTGCAGCCGACGGGCGGCACGCCTGACACTCAGCTCCTCGGCGACCGCGATGAAGTGCTCCATCTGACGTAGCTCCACAGGGTGAAGTATCACTCGCATTGCTGGAGCTCAGCAAAAACATTCGCTGGCACTAATTCTGGCTGGTGGGGAGGATGGAAAGAGCCATCCACTTCCGCCCGAGGAGGGGTACCCCTGCCTGCCGTTCCGACGCAGCTGAGCCGTCCCACAGCCGACGTTCCCGACGACCCGCCCCACCGGATCCCAGCACCCGCTCCCGCCGACCTGCCGCGCCGCGCCCCCGCCCGGCGCCGTGCCTCGCACACGACCGGCTTCTGGTTCGTGGCGGTGGCCTTCACCGTGCTGATGGCCTTCGGCACCGCGCCGACTCCGCTGTGGCCGCTGTACGAGGCCCGGGACCACTTCGGCGCGACCACGGTCACGGTGGCGTACGCCTCCATGGTCGTGGGCGCAGCGGTCGCCTTCCTAGGGCTGGGGCACCTGTCGGACCGGCTCGGCCGGCGGCGCATCATCGTCCCGGCGCTGCTGGTCGGCATCGTAGCGTCGGTCGTACTGATCGTGTGGCGGGACCTGCCAGGGCTGATCGCGGGCAGGGGCCTGAACGGTGTCGGACTGGGGCTGATGGCCTCGACCGCGACGACGTACCTGCACGACCTCCACCACGAGGTCCGTCCAGAACGGACGGGTTCGGTGCTGCCCGGCATCGTGGCCACCGCCGCCAACCTCGGCGGCCTGGCCTCAGGGCCTCTGGTCGCCGGAGCCGCCGCCGAATGGCTTCCCATGCCCCTGATCACGGCCCAGGCGATCTTCACGCTCGGCATGGCACTGTGCCTGGCGCTGGTGGTGTGCACCCCGGAGACCGTGGACCTGGAACTGCCCGCGGCCCAACCGCCCAGCAGGTTCGTCCTGCGCCCCGGCGGCCGGCGGGCGTTCGGCGCGGCCAGCGCGCTGGGCGCCTTCGCCTTCGCGATCCTCGGCCTGATCTCCTCCCTCGGGGCGAGCGTGCTCCACAGCACCCTGCACACCGACTCGCACCTCGTGGTCGGCCTGGCGGCCTTCCTCATGTTCGGTTCCGCGGCGGCCGCCCAGCTGGTGCTGGGACGCCTCCCGCTGCCCCGGGTCCTGACCGTGGGGGCAGTGGTCTTTCCGGTCGGGCTAGTCCTGTGCGCCGTCGCCCTCTACCACCCGGCGCTTTGGCTCTACCTGGTCGCCGTGTCCCTGTCGGGAGCCGGCTCCGGGCTGCTGTTCAAGGGAGGAGTCGAACGTGCCGGTTCAGTGGCCGAGCCCGCCTCCCGCGCCGGGGTCCTCGCCGTGTTCTTCGTCGTCGCGTATCTGGGAATGGGCCTGCCTTCCGTCCTGTTCAGCATCGCCCTGCGGCACTTCGCCGTGCAGACCGCGATGATCGGCTTCGCGACGGTCCTCTCCTGCGGCGCCGTTGTGTCGGTGGCCGTCACGTTGCGGGATCGCGCACCCGGTCCCGGCGAGCTCTCGGCGCAGTCCGCTCGCCCCTCCTGACCTGCCTGCGGCGTATCCGGCACCGGCTGTCTGGGAGGCGCGGACCTGGGCACTCGGTGCGGGTGCACGTGACACGGATCCGCGGCGGACGGGAGGCCCGAAATGTCTGCGGAATCGGCCAGAACGATTGCGCTCCCCTCCGGTGAGGAGATCGCGGCGCTCGGGCAGGGCACCTGGTACCTGGGCGAGGACCCTGGCCGGCGTAAACAGGAGATCGCCGCGCTGCGGTTGGGCGTGGACTTGGGCATGCCGGTCGTCGACACGGCGGAGATGTACGGCGCCGGCGCGGCCGAGGAGCTCGTCGGAGATGCCATCCGGGGGCGCCGGGAAGAGGTCTTCCTCGTCAGCAAGGTGCTGCCCGGCCACGCCGACCGGAAGGGCACCGTCGCCGCCTGCGAGGGCAGTTTGCGGCGGCTCCGCACGGAACGGCTGGACCTGTACCTGCTGCACTGGCGGGGACGGTGGCCACTGGAGGAGACGCTTGCTGGATTCACCGACCTGATGGAGGCGGAGAAGATCCGTTACTGGGGCGTGAGCAACCTGGACGTCGCCGACATGGCCGAGCTGACTACCCTCCCTGGCGGCGAAGCCGTAGGCGCCGACCAAGTGTTGTACAACCTCTCCCGGCGCGGCATCGAGTGGGATCTTCTCCCCTGGTGCCGTGAGGCCGGGGTGACGGTCATGGCCTACTCCCCGATCGAGCAGGGGCGGCTATTGAAGGGCGACGCTTTGGATGCCGTGGCCCGGGCCCTCGGAGCCACGCCGGCCCAGGTGGCACTCGCCTGGGTGCTGGAACAGGGGGTGGCCGCGATCCCGCGTTCCGGATCACCCGACCATGTTCGGGAGAACCGCGGCGCGGTGGACCTCCGCCTTCCCACCGAGGCGCTCGACGCTCTCGACGAGGCGTTCCCGCCGCCCAGCGGACCCACGCCCCTGGAGATGCTCTGAAGGAGTTGGCAGGATGGCGCGCCCGCTCGTCGTCGGAATGGGAGGTTCGCTGCGCACGCCGTCGACAAGTCTCACCGCACTGTGTGTGGCGGTCGAGGGGGCGGCCGATGCGGGCGCCGGCACCCTGGTGATGGACCTCAAGCGGCTGGCCCTTCCGTTCTACACGTCCGAGCACGGGATCCCCGCGTCCGCCCGCCGGCTCGCGGACACCGTTCAGGCCGCCGACGCCCTGCTGTGGAGCAGCCCGACATACCACGGGTCAGTCAGCGGCGCGTTTAAGAACGCGGTGGACTGGCTCGCCCTCCTGGCCGACCACGACCCGCCCTACCTCAGCAACAAACCCGTCGGGATGCTGACGACCGCCGGTGGAGTGCAGGGCCTGCAGGCGATCAACGCGATGGAGTTCATCGTGCGGTCGCTGCGCGGCTGGGCCGTGCCGCTGGTGTTCGCGGTCCCGCGGTCCTCCCGGGTTTTCGACGGCGACGGACGCCTCACCGACCAGGCGGTCGCGGACCAGTTGCGCGGCCTCGGCGCGGAGGTGACCAGGGCGGCCCTGCAGTTCCGGGCGGAGGGCACGTGCGACTACGCGCAGGAGCTGCCGTCCGGGGACGTCCGGGACTGAGCGCGGCCCTGTCACGCAGGGGGGCGCCGGGGTCGTACTCCCTCAGCGCCCGGTCCGCTCCACGGGCCGCCGGTGCTCCCCGCGCGCCCCGGGGCGCCCGGGCGGGAAGTGCGGCAGCACGTGTTCGGCCAGTTCGTCAATCACTTCGGCGACCGGACGGCGGCTGTGCTTGAAGTTGATCATCAACTGGTCGATGCCGATGTCCTGCCAGGCCCGCATCATCGCCAGGAACGACACCCGGCCCACCGAGAAGCCCTGGTGGATGCGCCGGGGCAGGGCCAGCGGGTCCGCTGTCAGATCCAGATAGGTGGCCTGCGCGTACGGCTTGAACCCACCGCCGTCGCCCCGGGTCAGCTCCCGCCACCGCTCGATGTTCTCGGCCTGCTGCTGCAGCGGCGGGGTGTAGTACAGCCAGCCGTCCGTGTTGTCGGCGATCCACCGGACATCCTGCCTGCCACGTCCCGTCATCAGTACGGGGATCCGCCGGTACACCGGCTTGGGCAGCAGATCGGTGCCGCGCATCCGGCCGAGCGGCGACTCCACGTGCGGGAAACGGTGCTCGAGGACGATACGGAAGTACTCCAGCGACTGCCGGAACCTCTCGGCCCGGCCGCCCAGGTCCTGGCTGAAGGCCGGGAACTCCACGGGCCGGTCACCGGTGGCCACCCCGAGCAGGAGCCGTCCGCCTGACAGCCGGTCCACCGAGGCGGCCGCCTTGGCGGTGTGCAACGGATGCCGCAGCGGCATGACGATGCTGGCGGTCCCCAGTGTGATCGAGGTGGTGCGGGCACTGAGCTGCCCCAAGTACACCCACGGGTCGAAGACCTGCCCGGCGTCCCCGAAACTCGGGTCCAGCAGCGGCACGTCACGGACCCACAGCGAGGCGAAGCCGGCCCGCTCGGCCTGCTGGATCCGCTCGATGTGCCCGGCCAAGGACGGCACGGGCCCGTCGAAGCCCTCCAGGGGCGTGATGGCGCCCACGGTCATCCTGCCGCCGGGATACGCTCTGGCCATGGCCGCGTGCTCGGAGAACGGCCGCTGCGCCCCGCCTTCGACGTCCAGGGGTGCGCCGGCTGAAGGAACTGTCGATTGTGTCATGCGATCCTCCGGCGATTTCATGCGCCGACGCAGTGCCGACGTTCGGAAAGCGCGGTGAGGTGGTGCGGCCTCGGCCTCCATGTCGGCCGAGGTGCCTGAGGTGCCTGAGACACAGAACGTCCGCCCCTCGACCAGTGTGACGGTGGCCGCTGTGAGTACGGCCGGCTCCCTCTCCCCCGATGAGGGCGCCGACCTCGGCGCTCCTCGTTCGGGCTCACCCCTACCCGTCTGCTCACCCGATTCGTGGACTCGTCGAGTCCCGAGGGCTCGGCCTCTGGAGTGGGAGAGACCAGCGGTTCCTTGAGTGGCTTGGGCGGTTTGGACGCGAGGCCCTGCGCCTCGCCCCTGGTGAGGCGCTCGGCCAGGGTTACAGGGACGCGCCGGGTGATGGTGTCGCGGAAGGTGTTGTAGTCCACGAGCCGTCCTTTTTCTGAAGCTTTGCAACTGGCTGGTGGTCGGCTGGCGGGCGTCATGACGCATGCGCCTCGGCAGAGGTCGTTTCTATGCTCCGGCTGTGGGCCACACTCTGCCTGCTCCCGGCGGGCGGAAAAGCGGCGGGCTCCATAGACCTCCGAGCACAAGTCAGACGGCCTCCGCCCCGGCAAATGGGGACACCGGCGCCGGTCTGCCGGATGTGCGTCAGGGCGCCGTGCCTGTGGGCACGGTCGACTTTCCCGCCGTCGCGTTTCCAGTCGGCCCGTTCGGCGTCGAGAGCGTTCGACGGCGGGGAGCTGTCGGGCGATGTCCATCAGCCACCCTGCCAGGTCGTTGGACCGTGGGGCACGGCCGGCGCGGCTCTCACTTGCTCCCAAAAGATGAGCATGACCTCGTCAGACACGGTGCCGGCCCGCCCCGCTTCCTCAGGGCCCAAGCCCGGGGGTGATGGTCGGGGTAGTGGCTGATCTGGTGTGTTGCTGGCTCGTTGAGGGGCGGAGTGATGCCGCTCGTCGGGGCGCCCTGGCACCGCCCCGCTTCGCCGAGTTGGTCATGTCGTCCGATCAGCGGCTCTCGTTCGATGCGCCGCAACGCCGCGCAGCTTCCTGCAGAGGAACGGCCGTACGGCTGGCCGGGGGTTGCCCCCGCATCTCATGTCGTGGCGATGCCGCAGGGACACAGTCAGGCTCCTCCTTCGTCGAGCGGAACCACAGTGAACACGGGAACCGTCCCGAACCTCGCCCCGCCGTCTGCTGCCAGCAGGCCCGCCGGCGCTGGGCGCGTCGACCGCCGGTCGGTTGGGGACGGGGCGGAGCCGCCGTAGTACTCCGAGGCCGGGAAAGCCGGCCGCATGGGGAAGGGCGGCAGCGGTATCGAGAAGGGACGGATGCTGCAATGCCGGAAGACGCCCCGCCGAATGGCGGAGCCCCGGGCCCTTGGGCCCGGGCACTGGGGGGTGCAGACCAAGCTTCACGCCCGCCGCAGCCTCGACGACTCAGGTCACCGGCTGTTCCTCAAACCCGCCCCGCTACGGCCTGCCGTCCTGGGCGGCTTCACCTTCGACAACTTCGCCATCGACACCACCGCGGCCCTCGTGACCTGCCCTGGCAGGCACAACGTCCTGCTCACGGCACGACCAGCGCACCGCCTCCTCAAGGACCTGTGCACCGGCTGCCTGCTGCGCAAGCGGTGCACCAAAGCCAAGGCCGGACGCGTTGTGACCATCCGCCCGCACCACGACCTCCAGGCCGCCGCCCGTCACCAAGCCGCGAACGATCTCACATGGCACGCCAACTACCGGCGCTGGCGACCACCGGTCGAACGCGCCGTCGCCTGGCTCGTCCAGCACGGCAATCGCCGCCTGCGCTATCGCGGAACCATCGCCAACAACGTCTGGCTCCACACCCGAGCAGCCGCCCTCAACCTCCGCCGACTGGTCAACCTCCGACTCACCCAAACCGGCGGCACCTGGCAACTCGCCCCGGCTACCACATAGCGAAAATGGGCTGCCCGGCCTACGGCCGAACAGCCCCTCCCCAAGATCTTCACGAGCCCTCTAGACTAGGGCAATTCGGGAGGTACGGGCTCCGCGATACCGCGCCGCGCCACGAACACGAGTTCTCTGCCCGGCCGGTCGGGTGCGTCGCGTACGTCATCGATGACGAAGCCGTGATCGTGCAAGTCCCGCTCGATCTCCGTGCGTTCACGGAAGCGAAGTGTCGATTCCGAGATCAGGACGTCCCCGTCCGCAGCGAACACGTGCGTACCCCGAAAGCTCACCAGCGGCAGGCTCAGGTCCGTCAGCTCGGCCCAGGTCGCAACATGGCCGACACCCGGGATGTCCGTCACGCGGTACGTGGTCTCACGCGTCCACTCCGCCCACTCCTCCCACACTCGCTGCGCCGGATCGCGCGTCTCGAAGACCAGCCGCCCGCCGGGTCGTAGCGCCTCGTGCGCGCCGCGCAGCGTCGTATGCCACGCCTGCGGGTCGGCGATCGCCTGGGCGACGTTCCCCGTCATCGTCACCAGGTCGACCTGCATGGGCGGCAGGTCTCCCGCGTCACCGTCGAGCCAGCGCACCCGCTCCGAGCCAGGCTTGCCACGCGCGACGTCGACGGAGGCCCGTGCGGGGTCGATCCCGGTGACGGTGATCCCGACCTCGGCGAGCAGCAGCGCGAACACGCCCGTACCGCACCCGATGTCCAGCACGGACCGCGCCCCGAACTCCTCCGCCATCGCGACGTACGCGTCGAGATCGCTGCGGTCCGGATCGAGTTGGTCGTAGACGGCGGCGAGGCGCGGATGTCCGAAAGCTGCGTCAACCATGGAGGCGAACGTATGCGGTCCGAGCGTGCGCAGCCACTGCTTTTTCGGGTTACAGCGCTGAGCGGCGCGGCGGCGCGCGCCGCCGCGCCGTGCGCTCCTGCCGGGCACGGCCATACGGAAGCGACCCTCTGCCAGGGGGTTTGATGCTCCAGTCCGACGTCGTTATCACGTGTGGAGAGATGCGGCAGGCCTGGTCGCATGTTCCCGGGGCGACCGTGCTTGTCCTGTGAGGGCGGTCAAAGCGGCGGCGAACGGACAGTACAGCCAGCGCATCCTTCCGACCTGCACACATCACGCTTCGGCGCCTCACTCAATGTTGCACAGTGTGTACTTGATATTAAATCCAATATCGAATCGTTGCTCTCATTGGCCGTCAGCTGACAGATTGTGTTGGCACTCAACGTTTCACGGCCCGGGGTCGGGATTGCTCGCGGATCAACGCAGCTCTGCCCGACAGCAGCGCGCGGCACCCAGGCATCGCGGCAACCATCGTGGCGCAGCGCCGCGCCACACATGGCGTTGTACGACACCCGCAGGGCAGTGAAGTCGCCCCACCCCCGACTTCACTCGGACAACGGTCCGGCCCAGTCGGACCGTGAAAGGCGATGTCGATAGATGACCAGCAGCGAAAGCTCAAGGCTGTCCCGCCGAACTCTTCTTCGAACCACCGCGGTGGCCGGCGCCGCGGCAGCGGCGACGACGGTGATCGGTCCGGGCACCGCCTCAGCGGCGCCCGCGATGTCCCCGACCCGGACCGATCACGATCAGCCGGCTGCCGGAACGCAGAAGCAGGGGTCCATCCCGGCCCCTGCGAAGTACTTCGGAACTCCGATCGGAACCGAAGGCTTCCTGGCCCAATGGGACAAGATGGTCCCGTATTTCCAGCTGATCGGCGCTCACAGCGACCGGGTGAAGTACGAGGAGATCGGCAAGACCACTCAGGGACATCCGTACGTCCTACTGACCATCAGCTCGCCGAAGAACCTCGCCAATCTCGACAAGCTGGTCGCCACCAATGCCAGGCTCGCCGACCCCCGAGGGTTGTCCGAGGCCAACGCGAAGAGGCTCGCCACCGAGGGCAAGCCCTTCTACTACGTGCAGGCCGGCATCCACTCGACCGAGGTCGGCAACTCCCAGGCCGCCATCGAATGGGCCTACCGGCTGGCGACCGAGAAATCCGACTACATAGAGAAGATCCTCGACAACCTGGTCATCCTGCTCCAGCCGTGCCAGAACCCGGACGGCATCGTCCTCGTCAACGACTACTTCGCCGCCACGGCCGGCACCAACTACTCGCGCACCTACCCCGACCTGTACAACAAGTACACCGGCCACGACGACAACCGCGACTGGATCATGCTCACCCAGATCGAGAGCAGATACAACGTCTCGATCCTCAACAAGTACCGGCCGCAGGTCTTCCAGGACTCCCACGGCGCCGGCGCCAACGCCCCCCGGCTGTTCACCCCCCCGTACCTCTCGCCGTACGACCCCAACATCGACACCATCCTGGTGCAGCAGACAGACACTGTGGGCCTGGCGATGCAGCGAGGCATGACCGTCGCCGGCATGAAGGGGAACGGCTGGGGCTCGACATACGACTACTGGTCCCCGTCCCGGCAATACTGCGTCTACCACGGCTCGGCGCGCATCCTGACCGAGGCGGCGGCAGCCTCCAACCTCGCCTACCCCAACGTGGGCACGAAACCGCTCGGACAGCAGACCACCGACATCAACTTCATCGAGCCGTACGACTCCAACACCTGGACGCTCCGCAACATCATCGACTGGGTCTCCCAGGCCTTCTACTCGGGTCTGGAAGCGGTCGCCTACGACACCTACAACTGGCTCTACAACTCCTATCGCGTCGGCACCAAGGCGGTCACCCGGACCAGCCCGTACGCCTACGTCATCCCGGCCGGGCAGCGTGACCCGCAGGCCGTCCGCGACGCTCTCGAGATCTTCCACCGCGGCGCGGTGGAGATCCGCCAGGCACGGGTCGCCTTCACCGCTGACGGCAAGCAGTACCCGGCCGGTTCGTACATCATCCACCTGCAGCAGCCGTACGCGGCGTTCGCCAAGACGCTGCTGGAGGTACAGAGCTACCCGCAGCTGCTGCAATACCCCGGTGGCCCGCCGCAGCGGCCTTACGACACCACCGCGCAGACCCTGCCGATGCTGCTCGGCTTCGAAGCCGACCTCATCACCACATCCTTCTCGGCCGACACCGAACTGCTGAGTTCCATCAAGCCTGCGGTGGTCACCAAGCCGTCCGTAGCGCCGAGCAGCGGGGCGTACGCGATCGGACCGGAGTCCTATGGGGTGTTCCGGATCGTCGCCGCGCTGCAGAAGGAGAACATCCCCACCTTCCGCGCCGCAGCCCAGTTCACCGACGGCGGTCGCACCTTCCCCGCCGGCACCTTCCTCGTCCCGCCGTCCTCGGCGGCCAGGGAGCTCCTGCGCACCCAGTCGACGGCCACCGGCATCCCGGTGTCCGCCATCAAAACGGTGCCGGCAGTCGCCGGTGTCCAGCTCAAGCCGGGCACGAAGATCGGCCTGCTCAAGCCCCCGGACAACATGCCGTCCGGCTGGCTGATGTGGACGTTCGACCAGTACGGGGTGAACTACTCGGTCGTGGAGGCGGGCGACTACGCCAACCTCGCCGACACGTACGACGCCATCATCGTGCCGGACGGGGTCAGCAAGAGCTCCATCGTCAACGGCCTGAGCTCGACGAAGTACCCGCCCGAGTGGGCCTGGGCGTTCGGCGTCGGCACAACCGGCTGGAACCAGTTGCACGACTTCGTGACCGGCGGCGGCACGCTGGTCACCTTCGGCAGCGGGACCGCGACGGCCCAGTCGCTGTTCGGCCTGCCCATCACCTCCACTCTGCCCAGCGGCTCCAATTCGGACTTCTACTGCCCGGGGTCGCTGCTGAGCCAGGAATTCGACACGAACAACCCGGCGGCCTGGGGGGTGCCGGCGAACAATCCCGTGTGGTTCGTCTCGGACGACGCGTACAAGCTGACCAGCACGAGCACGTACCCGGTGGACGTGGTTGCCAAGTACCCCGACAGCGGTGATCAGCTGAAGAGCGGCTGGCTGATCGGCGGCGAGCACCTCAACGGGGCGGTCAACGGACTGTCCTGGACGATCGGCAGCGGTTACGCCGTCACCTTCGGCAATGAGATCGGGTTCCGCACCTGGAACCGGTCCGAACAGCGGATGCTCTTCAACGCCGCGTACTACGGGCCGTCCAAGAAGCTCACCGCCGGCCAGTTCCAGCGCCTCGGAAAGTAGATCGCAGGGTGGGGGCGGGCCCTACCGCCCCCACCATCGGCCATTCCCGGCCAGACAGAGAGAGGAAGACCCCGCTTGTACCCCGACGACGGAGGCTGGACGAGCGCGCTGACCCACCTGGAGTGTGGACGGTGCGCCGAGCGGTACGACGCGGATGCGCCCCAGAACGTGTGCCACTGCGGTTCGCCGCTGCTCGTCCGCTACGACCTCGATCAGGTCCGGGCCTCGGTCCGACCGGAAGACATCGCGTCACGTGGAGCGGACCTGTGGCGATACCGGGAGTTGTTGCCGGTGAGGGACCGCGCGAACGTGATCACTCTCGGTGAGGGCTGGACGCCGATCCTGCCGCTGACCCGGTACGGCCGACGCATCGGGGTACCGGGCCTGCTGGCCAAGGACGAGGGAATGCTGCCGACCGGCAGTTTCAAGGCGCGGGGCGCGGCGGTCGGCGTCTCCCGTGCACACGAACTCGGGGTACGGCAGTTGACGCTGCCGACCAACGGCAACGCCGGCGCCGCGTGGGCCACCTATGCCTCACGGGCCGGTATGGAGTGTCTGGTCGTGATGCCCGAGGACGCTCCACAGGTGACCCGGAAGGAGTCTCTTGCAGCGGGCGCCCGAGTGTACACCGTGGACGGTCTGATCGGCGACGCGGGCCGTATCGCGGGGCAAGCCGTACAGGACGGCTGGTTCAGTGCCGCCACGCTGCGCGAGCCCTACCGCATCGAGGGCAAGAAGACGATGGGCCTGGAGATCGCCGAACAGTTCGGCTGGCGGGTGCCGGATGTCGTGGTGTACCCGACCGGTGGTGGCGTGGGGTTGATCGGTATCCGCAAGGCACTCGACGAGTTGACCGCGCTGGGCTGGATCACCGGGCGGCTGCCCCGGTTCGTGGCCGTGCAGTCCACCGGCTGCGCACCGATTGTGCGGGCCTTCGAGTCGGGGGCCGAGACCGCCGAACCGTGGCCGGCGGACGAGGCACGCACCGTCGCGTTCGGTATCAACGTCGCAGCAGCGCTGGGCGACTTCCTCATCCTGTCCGCACTGAGGGACAGCAAGGGTACGGCGATCGCCGTCGACGACCAGGACATCCTCGAGGAGCAGGTGGCCTGCGCGGCCGATGACGGCGTGCTGATGTGCCCGGAGGGGGCGGCGACACTGGCCGCGGTACGCCGGCTGCGTACCGACGGGTGGCTTGCCGGGGACGAGGAAGTCCTGGTGCTCAACACCGGCAGTGCGCTGAAATACGCCGACACCCTGCAGGTCGACCGGCCGACCCCCCTGGGACGGGATGCAGACCTGCCGCCGGAGGCGACCTCCACGGCCGAAACGACCGGCACGGTCCGTGGCCGTCGGACACCTCGATGACCGGGTCGCCTGGCGTGGACGGTCCGCTCGTCCAGTCATCCGCCGATGGACAGGCACCTATGGTGGAGCTGCGCGGGGTACGCAAATCATACGGCACCGTCGAGGTACTCAAGGGCATCGACCTGAGGGTGGCCCGCGGTGAGGTGGTCACCGTCATCGGTCCGTCCGGCGGTGGCAAGAGCACCCTGCTGCGCTGCGTCAACCTGCTGGAGCCGGTGACCTCCGGACAGGTTCTGCTGGAGAACGAGGATCTGACCGCACCCGGCGTCGACTTGGACAAGGTACGCCGACGTATCGGCATGGTGTTCCAGCAGTTCAACCTCTTCCCCCACCTTTCCGCCATCGACAACCTCACTTTGGCGCCGCGCAAGCTGCTGCGGATGTCCAGAGACCAGGCGTACGAGCGGGCGACCACGTTGCTCGACCGAGTGGGGCTGGCGGGCAAGGCCGATGCCTACCCGCGGCAACTGTCGGGCGGTCAGCAGCAGCGGATCGCCATCGCCCGCGCGCTGATGATGGACCCGCACGTGATGCTGTTCGATGAGGTGACCTCCGCACTGGACCCGGAGCTGGTCAGCGAGGTCCTCGACGTGATGCGTGACCTCGCCCGCTCCGGAATGACGATGCTGTGTGTCACCCACGAGATGGGCTTCGCCCGTGAACTCGGCGACCGACTGGTGTTCGTCGACAGTGGCGTGATCGCGGAGCAAGGCCGTCCGGCCGATGTGCTGGACCGGCCCCAGAACGACCGCACCCGCCAGTTCCTGCGCAAGGTACTCAGGTAGCCCGCCCGAGCGGGCAGAAGGAAGTTGAGTCGTGAAATCGAGATTCGGCATTGTCATCTCCGCGGCGATGGTCCTGGCTCTCGCCGCCGGCTGCTCCTCCTCGTCGGACGGGTCATCATCGTCCGCCGCAGGCTCCGGCGCGTCCGCCCACCCGGTCGACGTGGGGGCCCCGCTGCCCGCCGAGGTGAAGAACAAGGGCAAGCTTGCCGTCGGCGTCAAGTGCGACTACCCGCCGTTCGGATACATCGACGAAGCCTCGAAAAACGCGGGTTTCGAAATCGACATAGCCCACCAGCTGGCCTCCTACGCCTTCGGTGACCCCAACGCCCTGACCCTCACCTGCGTGACCGGATCCAACCGGGTGTCGTTCCTGACCTCCAAGCGCATCGACCTGATCGAAGCGACGATGAACTACACCCCGGAACGCGCCCAGACCATCGACTTCTCCACCCCCTACTTCGCGAGCGGCGTGAAACTGCTGGTACCCAAGAACTCCTCGATAACCTCCTTCGACGAGTTGGCCGGCAAGCAGGTCATCAGCATCAGCGGCGCCACCGCCAGCCTCTGGCTGACCCAGTGCATGAAGGACGTCGAGCAGACCCTGTTCGCACAGACGAGCCAGGCACTGACCGCACTGAACCAGAACCGCGGCGTCGCCCTCGCCCAGGACGACACCCTTCTGCTCGACCTGGCGACCAAGAACCCCGACCTCAAGGTTGTCGGCGACGCCAAGGCCGACAGCCCCTGGGGCATGGGCGTCCGCAAGGGCGACGCACAGATGCTCGCCTGGATCAACGGCGCCCTGGCCCACATGCAGAAGACCGACTTCTTCTGGAGCGAATTCCAAAAGACCGTCACCGACACCACCGCTCAGCGGCAATTCGCGAAGTACCTGCCCCGCCCGGGCCACAACCTCACCTACCCGACCGGCGCCACCATCCAGTGCTGAACATGCCCGACGACTCCGGCTACCAATTCGACCCGGCGATCATCGTCGACCACCTCGGCGACCTCGGCACCGGCCTGCTGCGGACGCTCGCGATCAGCGCCATCGGCATGGCGGGCGCCCTGATCGTCGGCGCACTGCTCGGCGCGGTGAGCACGCTCCGCATACCGGTCGCCCGACAACTGATCACGGTCTACGTCGAAGTGTTCCGCAACACCCCACTCCTGGTGCAGATCTTCTTCCTCTACTTCGCACTACCGGAGACCGGACTACAACTCGGCGGCTTCACTGTCGGCTGGCTGTCACTGCTTGTATGGGGCGGCGCCTACAACGTGGAGAACTTCCGCGCCGGCTTCGAAGCCGTCGAAGGCGGCTACGTCGAAGCCTGCCGAGCCCTCGGTTTCCCCCGCCTGGCCGCCTTCAGACACGTCACCCTCCCCATCGGCGCCCGTATCGCCCTCCCGTCGGTCACCAACATCCTCATCTCCGTCTTCAAGAACTCATCGTTCATGATCGCGATCAGCTACCCGGAACTCACCGAAACCGCCGTCAACATCGTCGCCGTCACCTTCCGGGTCTTCGAGATGTTCCTCGCCATCGGCGTCGTCTACCTCGGACTGGTCTGGCTCATGTCACTGGGCGCCAGAGCCATCGAGGGCCGCTTCGCGATACCAGGAGGACACTGATGCCCGCATGGGTCGGCCCCGTAGCCGACTACCTCGCTGGCGGCCTGCGCGAAACCGCCCTGCTGGCCCTGGTCAGCATTGCCGCGAGCCTCCTGGTCGGCATCCTGCTCGGCGCACTACTCACCCTGCCCGGCAAACCGGTCCGGGCCGTGGTCCGGGCCTATGTCGAAATCTGGCGCGGTCTACCGATCATCATCACCCTGTTCCTCATCTTCTTCGTCCTGCCCATCATCGGCGTACGGGTGAACACCTTCATCGCCGCCGCCATCGGACTGTCCCTGTGGGGCAGCGCCAACGTGGCCGAAGTCGTCCGCGGCGCCGTCCAGTCGGTACCACGCGGGCAGGCCGAGGCCGCCGCCGCACTGGGCTTCTCCTGGACCGGCCGCATGCGACACGTCCTCCTGCCCCAGGCCGCCCGGCGAGCCCTCCCCCCGCTCATCGGACTCGTCGTCAACCTGACCCAACAGACCTCACTGGCCGCCGTCATCGGACTCGTCGACATCCTCGAAGCATCACAGCGCTCCATCGAACGGCTCACCCTCTCCGGCGGCTCCACCCACGCGGTACCGATCCTCGGCGCCGTACTTGCCGTCTTCTTCGTCATCTGCCTGCCGCTGACCATGCTGTCGCGCTGGTACGAGCGCAGACTGCACTGACCTGCCCGACCGCGGCCGGCAACTTCGGGCAGGTAGCGTCCTCCGTACCGATACACACGGAGACAAAGGGGGGAACCGGCGATCATGACCGTCCCGCGCCACACCTTGCTGAATGCCGCCTACGACCACGTGCGAGCGGCCATCCTCGACGGCTCCCTCACCCCGGGCTCCCGCGTCACCGTCCGCCCTCTGACCGAAAAACTCGGCCTCAGCCCAACCCCCATCAAGACCGCCCTTGCCGCGCTCGAACGCGAAGGCTTCCTCATCGCCGTTCCGCATCGCGGCTACTTCGTCCCCGAAGCCGGCACGGACGACCTATTGGAACTGTACGAGCTGCGGGAGGCCGTCGACGGCCTCGCAGCGCGCCGGACGGCCGTGGCACCCGATCACGACCAGATCGCCACACAGCTGCGCCAACTACTGGCCGAACAGCGAGAGGCCATCGAAGCGAACAACCTGAACCGCTACGGAGAATTGGACCTCGAGTTTCACCGCCTCATCTGGGAGGGCTCAGGCAGCCGACGGCTCATCCCCATAGCGGAGAACCTCATCGCTCAGGTGCGCCTGGGCAACCGTCTTTCCGCGCGAGCCCCCGGCCGTCTGTCCGTCGCTGTCGATGAGCACGAGGCCATTTTGGAGGCGATCGGGAAGGGTGACCCGCGTGCCGCGGAACGCCACATCCGCCGCCACGTCCGTGAAGCGGGCCAGGCCCTGCGGCGCTACCTCGACCTACAGGGACCACTGGGGAAGCCGCGGCAGCCGTGATCACGCCACCGATGCGCGATCGAGCGGCGAATCGGCGGACAACTCGTCGACACCGTCAGGAATCCCTGCGACTGTGACCAGGACTTCGAGGCTCATTCTGTTAGCCATGGAACCTCTCTCATCGGCCCGTGTCGACGTGGGTGAGTGGGGTGCCTGTGCGGCACGATGTCAGGGCCGTGCCACACAGGCCGTCAGTAACGCGACTGCGGCACCGGTTGCGGCCAGGAAGCCCCGGCGGCTGAACGCACCGCCGTGCCCGGTCTGTTCACTCATGGAAAAGATCCTCCTGATGCCTGATGCAATGGTCCCGCGCGGGAGCGGTGCGGCGGGTGAGTACCCGCGCACCCGTCCATGACGGAGGACCCTGCGCAGCCGAGCGCTGGGCCACTCCGCGTCGTTCACCAGTGCAGCGTCGCGGTCTCGCCCGGGTGAAGTCGCAGGGTCCGTGTGACTCCATGGGCGATCACCTTGGTGGTGCGGCCGCCGACGCTGCGGATCACGGCCTCCGTGATCCTGCCCTTGCGCCAGGCCAGGTCGACGGTGAAGCCGCCACGGGCGCCGACCCCGGTGATGCGGCCTTGCCGGGCCCAGGCCGCGGGCAGGGCAGGCAGCAGTTCGATCCGCCCGGGGCGGGAGTACAGCAGCATCTCGACCATGGCCGATGGTGTGCCGAAGTTGGCGTCGATCTGGAAGATGCTCCGGTCGTCCTCGACCTGGTAGATGTCGAAGAGATTCATGGCGGAGCCGTTGCTGTTGTCCGTGGAGGGCCGCAGGTTGGTGGTCACCAGTTGGTAGGCACGCTCTGCGTCCTTCAACCGGGCCCAGCACAGGGCGCGCCAGGCGTTGGCCCAGCCGTAGCTGTCCATGCCGCGGGCGACGAGCAGTGCACGCACGCCGGAGAGCAGGTCGGAGGGTGAGTCGTCGAGGGTGATGCGGTCGCCTGGGAAGAAGCCGATCAGCGGAGAGAGGTGCCGGTGCTGTTCCTCTCCGAGGTTGTCCGGTGACATCCACTCTTCCAGCCAGCCGCTGGTGGGACTGACCCGCGGTAGGTACAGGCGCTCGCGGAGCCCGTCGAGGGTGCGCCGGTAGGCGGCGTCCTTGCCGAGGGCCAGGCTGGCGGTGTGGAAATTGCCGAAGAGCGCCCACACCAGTTCCTGTGAATAGGTGTTGCCCACGGAGTCCTGGGGGCCCTGTTCGGGTGACCAGTCCTTGTCGTCGACGAGCACCTCGCGGTCCTGCCCGGTGACGGGATCGTTGACGGTGGCAGTGATCAGTCGCGTCTCCCAGAACTGGCAGGCGCCTTTGAGCAGCGGGTAGATACGGGCGAGTGTCGCGGTGTCCTGGGTGTACTCCCAGTGTTCGAACAGGGTGTTGGCGATCCAGGCGTTGGCCGCGGGGTGCCACCACCAGCCCGAACCACCGTGGATGTTGGTGGAGAAGGCGACGGCCCAGCCCGCCGCTTTCCCTGAGGAGTTGCGGAACCGGTTGCGCGGGTCGTTGTAGAGGCGGCGTGTGGTGTCGGTCCAGGAGGGCAGCTGGGCGAGGCAGTAGTCCGTGAAGGCGTCGAAGCAGGCGGACAGGCCGGTACGATCGGCCATCCAGTAGTTCATCTGGACGTTGATGTCAGTGTGGTAGTCGCCCATCCAGTCCGGATCGTTGCCGTCCAGCCAAGGCCCCTGAAGGCCCATCGGAACGCTGTCCCGGGAGCCGGCGATCATCAAGTAGCGGCCGAACTGCAGGTATGCGGCCTCCAGTTCGGGGTCGGGCGCGGCACCTTTCTGCGCGCGGGCCTGGAGACGTGTCCAGGTGTCGGCGGCGCGCTGCTCGCCGGTGGAGGTGCCGAGAGAGACGTGCTGGGTGTCGAACAACTGGCGGTGGTCGGCGACATGGGTCGCGCGCAGCGTGGCCGGGTCGTGCCTGACGGCTGTGTGCACCTTTTGCAACGCCAGGGCGTGGGGGTCGGCGGCTGGGTCTCGGTAGCCGCGGGTGGGGTCCGGTGCGTAGTCGGTGCCACCGCTGAAGACGATCAGCAGGTCGGCGCAGTCGGTGAAGGTCAGACCGGTGGCAGTGGTGGCAATCCTGCCGGTGCGGCTGACCGCGGTGACCGCCGCGGCGTAGCGAAGGTCGTTGCCGAAGGCCGCGGCGAAGGAGGAGGTGACGTCGGCGGCGTCGGTGACCGCGGTCTCGCCATGGGTGCCGCCCAGGGTGATGGCGCCGGTGAGGCCGCCGTCGGGTTGGATCAATCGCAGTACCACCACGTCGTCGGGGTGGCTGGCGTAGACCTCGCGATGGTGGGCGGCTCCGCGATGCCGGTACTCGGCGGTGACCAGGCCGTTGCTCAGATCAAGGGTTCGGCGGTAGCCGGTGACCGTGTCCGGGGTGTGGTCGGGCAGTTCGACGGTGAGGTGGGCGAGCTGCGTGAGTGAGCCGAACTCCACCCGTTCGTAGGGGAACTGGCCGTCGTTGTCGAGGACGTCGTTGCGTCCGCCGGTCCACAGGGTGCTGTCGGTGATGTAGAGCGCCTCGCGGCTCGGATCGTTTCCGACGAGGGCGCCGAGCCGGCCGTTGCCGACCGGCAGCGCCTGCTGGATCATGCCGTCCTGCGCCGCGGGCGCGGTGTACCACAGCTTCAGCGCCTCGCCGTCCGGGGTTCGAGGGTCGTCCGACGGGCGGTGGGGCTCGGCGGCAGCCGCGGTGAAGGTCGGCAGGCCGAAAGCGGCGAGTGAGCTCGCGGCTCCGACGACAGCGGCGGCCGAAAGAAAGCTCCGACGACTGGGCGGTTGCGGGGCGGCGGGGTGGGGCACCGTCATGTGAGCTGTCCTCCTGATGAGTTCTGCGGCACGTAGGGTGCTTGCAGGTACACAGGAGCAACATAAAACTCATAATTAATGTATTCAAGGGTTCCGACGGAGAGGGATCTCGACCCTTACATCGGATGTCTGTGGCGCCCCACTCGTCGACAGAAGCTCTCACCAGCTCGAGGCTTCCCGCCTCATCTTCGGGCACGCGCCGTGTGAGGGGTGAGTGACCGAGCCGCGCATCCACGACACGGCCGCACCCGAAACGTGCCTACGCGGAGGCGAACTTGGCAGCGATGAGCTTCTTCCCGTTCACCGAGTCGTCCTTCATCTCGTCCCAGCTCAGACCGAGGGCAACGAGCGTGTCGCGTGCTTCTTTGACCCGTTCGGGCTTCGTCTCGTCGCGCGCCATCTCGTAGAGCGCCGCCGCATGTTGGTCTCGCTCGTTCGGGCCCACGTCCTTCCAGAAGGCCAGCGTCCTGCGCAGGCGGTCACGGCGCGAAGGGGTGGGGCCACCCGCAGTCTCCGGTGCGGCGCTCTGCTCCCAACGATGCTGGAAGAACCTCCAGGTCTTCCAGCCCGCCGATCCCAGGGCCACCGTGGCGGCGGCGCCGGCGAGTCCCCAGCCGACAGGCGTGGCGACGAGGACTCCGGCCCCGGCGGCCACTCCGGCGGCGAGGAC
The DNA here is from genome assembly GCF_036320405.1 of Streptomyces sp. WAC07094. Taxonomy (NCBI): domain Bacteria; kingdom Bacillati; phylum Actinomycetota; class Actinomycetes; order Kitasatosporales; family Streptomycetaceae; genus Streptomyces; species Streptomyces sp. WAC07094. The sequence goes on along the minus strand of NZ_JAVMJZ010000002.1, from coordinate 59,694 downwards.
CACCCCGGCAACCATCGAGGCGATGGAACCGCCGACGCCCAGCAGACCCGCAACGGCGCCGATGGCCTTCATGGTGGTGCCTCGGCTGTTCTTCCGTGCCGCGTACTCCTGAATGTCACGCAGTGAGATGTCCTCGACCGCGCCGCCCCGGTAACGCTTGGCCTTCTCCGTCTGCTTCTCTAGGGCGTCCTGCATCTTGGCGGAAGTGACCGCGCGTTCCTCTTGCCGGATCCTCGCGGCCTCCAGATCCGCCTGGTCCCGCTCGAGCGCTGCCTGAGCCTGGTCCGCCCGTTCCAGGAGACGGACGAGAAGGGCGAAGTCCACCTCTGCCCCTCTTACCTCTTGCTGTGCCTGCTCCCACAGTGCCTTCTCGAAGGATGCCTCCGCCGTCTCGACGTCGGTCCGACCGTCGTTCACGGCCTTCTGCAGGGCTTCCACCTGATCGTTCGCCGCCCTCAGTGCCTGCTTCGGCTTGTTCTGGTCATCCATCAGCCTCTGCAACGCGGCGACGCGCCGACGCGCGCGGTCCGCCTTTCTGATGAACCGGACGCTCTGAACGGACGCCGCGACCACTCCGATACCGGAAGAGGCAGCGGCCACTCCGCTCACGGCCGCCTGGACCACATGCTTGAGGTTCATCACGGCGGCCGCCAAGCCGGTGGACATGTTGACGAAGCTCAACCCCTGCTCGGCCGTCCCTCCCGCGCCAGCCTTCATGTCTCGGCCCAGCGCGTGGTCCTCGGCCGTGCCCGGCTTGGCGTTCTTCCTGTCCATGCGTGCACGGTGGAACCTGACGCCCTGACCCACGAGCCCCGCGGCCGAGGTGACCGTTCCGACGCCGGAGCCGACGACGCTGCCGTACTGCGCGGCATTCGTCGTCGCATCCGGGTTCCTGTAACCACCGGCGACCGACGCGCCCGTGAACTGGTTGTTCGCGTCCCCGGCGGAAGTGACGTCCCCCGCCTTCTCGGCGGCCGCACTCAGCGAGGGCCCCGCCGGCGGCGGCCCGCCGGGCTTCGTGCTCGTCATCCACCGAACAGCCGTGGCATTGCCCGCACTTCGCTGCAAGGCCAACAATTGCTGCGCCGAGACAGCACCTAGCTTCCCTGCCACGCCCGGGCCCTCGACGGCAGATTGACGCCGGGCCGCTGCAACCGCGCTCTGCCCTCGCTTGGCGTCGGCCAAGTGTTCACGTCCCTGCACGTCGTCCTCCGAGCATGTCGGCGATGGCGGCTTCGCGTCCGACGACCACCGGCCGCTGCTCCACCGCACTGGCGTATCGGCCCGGACGTCCCTTCCGGGCGGACCTCGTGGACACCCTCACCGCAGTCCAGTGAAGGTGTCCGGACCCCTGAGGTCAGCGGATGGGGTGGACCGGGCCGACCTTGAGTCCGTGGATGGCCGAGCTGCCGCACTCGGCCGTCTTCCACGGCGCATCGATCTGGTCCCTCGAGCCGGGCGGGAAGACACCCAGGAACGAGACGCTCTTCAGCCGGCACTCCGCGTCGGAGTAGCCGGAGCGCCCGCTGGGAGCCTGAGCGTCCGCGGCGGCGTGGGCGTTGGGGATGAGGGTCACCGTGGTCACGGCAGTGTCCGTGTCACGTTCGGCGGCGTTGCCTATCCGAGCGCCGTCGCGGCCGCGGAAGGACACACCGGGGAAGCCGGTGAGCGTGCATGTCGAGTCACCCGTGTTCTGGAAGGCCAGTTGGAAGTGGGTCGTACCGGCCGCGGTATCCACGTTCTCTGCGGAGACCCGGAGATGTGCGGACGTGCACCGCTGGGGGTCGCCTCCGCGCCCCGCATCGGAGTCGGAGCTGCCGTCCTGAGCACCGGCTCGGCTCCGGGATGCCGAGGAGGCGCCGCCGTCCGATGCGGCAGGGTCGGCCGACGACGCAGAACTCGGGGAGAGTGCTGTCGACGAATCGGTCGACGGGACACCGGAAGCGCCCGCCGTATCCTTGTCGCAGGCCGTCAACGCGGCGAGAGCCAGAACGAGGACGGGTATGGCGCGACGAACGGTCGCAACGTGCATGAAAACCCAACTTCTTGTGCGGTGACAGGGTGGATCCCCCGCCATGTTCAAATGGAGGTCCCCACTCCCCCGGACTCCTGCGACAAGAGTTCACCGGCCGCATGGAAACCCGGGGAGCATTCACGACCGCTTCTGGTCGCGTTCCTGCATCGCCGACTCCTGTGACGGCCCCCGTTCCAGACGGTCCGACTCCACATCGAGTTCCAGCCAGACCCTCGACTGAGCAGACCACCCCCGTGACAAGGAGGGACGGCTCGTCTCGGTCGGCCTGCTGGGTTCGGCGGCGGAAAACCGGGGTGGGTGCCTCAGCCCTTCGCGGCCGGTACCGTCTTGCCCTGGTCGATGGTGATGGACTGCTTGATGGCGAACCAGACGCCCCCGACGTTCTGGCCGTTGATGTCGCCCGGCCGGGTGTCGCCCTTGAATGTGTAGGCGGGCCAGCAGTTGAAGGCCTCCTGCCGGGTGCCGTCAGGCGTGGTGAAAGTGAACAGTGCCTTCGGATCGAGTCCGGCGGCCTTGGCGTCTGCGGCCGAGACCGGAGCGGTGGGCGTCCACTTCTGCAGGCAGGTCGCGTCGCATGCGGTCTTCATGGGCCACGGCTGGTCCTTGGTGAACAGATACAGAGTCCGGCCGTCCTTGTCCTGAAGGACCATCCCCAGCTTCGGGTCGTTGAGCACTCCGAGGGCCGGGCGCTTGACGCCGGCCTTCCAGCCGTCGGGCGCGGAGGCGTACCAGGCGCCCTTGACGCCCTGACCGTTGACGTCTCCGGGCTTGGTGTCCTTGGCGTAGTAGTACAGCGGCTTGCCCGCCAGTGTGAGCTGCTTGGAGCCGTCCGTTCGTGTGATGGAGCCCAGCAGCTCCTGGTTGATGCCCTTCGCGGCCTTCGCTTCACCCGCCGGGACCGGCGGCCACTGTGCGGCGCACTCGCCCTCGCAGCTCGAGGAACCCGGCTTGGTGTCCTTGGCGAAGACGTAGACGCTCATGCCCTTCCCGTCGACGACGACGTCACCGAGGGAGTTGTCGGCACGCACGGACACCTCACCTGAGGACAGTGTCGCCGCGGTCGCCGACGGGCTGCCGGAAGCGGCGTTCGCCGCGGGCTGCTGTGCGGCCGCAGACGTCTGGTTCTCTGTCCCGCCACCGCAGGCCGTCAGGGCGGTCAGCGCCAGCAATGCGGCGCCGGCCATGGCCAAGGAGTTCCGGGCGTTGCTCTTCATCACACTTCCCCAAGTTCATCGAGCACGTACTCCGTCACGGAGTTACGCAGTGCATGACCCCGCAGCCACAGGGTTCAGGCCAAGCCTTTCCCAGTCGCCGGCGCCCGGACCAGGTACCCGAGGGCACATCACGTGGGCCGGATGGCCACAACCGTGCGCGGTCATGCACCCGTACGAGTCTTGGTGAAGCCGAGGCGCACCCCCGCTGGCACGAATCCCTCCAGACGCCTCAGGCGTGCAAAAAGCCAAACTGCGACTGCTGACTCCCTGTGTAGCCTGTCGATCTACTCGAACGGCAGGCGCTGATCGTGGACAGGGAAGGCCAGCACGTCGGCATCCACCTACCCGAAGGATCCTGGTGGGACTGGGACGTCATCACCTGGAACGCCGGGCAGTTCCGTCTGGCGGCCGGACATGACCTCACCTACTCTCACGGTTTGGAGTTGGGATTCGGTGATCCCGTTTTCGTCAGCTGCCCGACGACGTTTCACAACCCGGTCTTCCGCGTGCCTACGAGCGAGGAGCGGATGCGACTCGCTCGCCGACTTGGTGAGGAACCATCGGTTTTCGTCCCCTTCGATGCAGACGCGGGCGGTCAGGAACCCATCTCATGCCTCATCGCCGCGGAACGGCTCGAGGTCGTGCATGAGACCGTTCTGAGGTACTGGCGGGACGACACGGCCCCTGGTCAGCGCTTCGCCCCGTGGGTGCGGCCTCCGGCGTAGCCGACGAAGCGTATTGTGCAGCGCGTTCCCCCGGCAGACGGAAACGGGATAGCAACGGTCTCATCGAGGCGCCGGCCCTGCCGAGGCCGCCCATCCCGGCCGCCGATCCCGTTGGGGTTCGCGGCCTCGTCGGTTCCGGAAGCTACAGGTCAACAGCCCTTGTGCTGCTGCCGGGCTTGAAGCCACCGCAAGTGCCTGGCGTACTGCCCGGCGTACGACCTCTGAGCACGGTCGATCGAAAGCACTTGAGGATCCGCCGCTTGTTCGTAGAGTTCGACTTCGAAAGGATCCGAGTCCTCCTCGACAAGCCGTGCCAACGCGTCCCGATCCTGCTCCGCCGTCGGGCGCATGCGAACCTCGTCCCTCCACACCTGACCGCTCGCTTCGGCTTCGTCCACCACGCGAATATATGTGGGACCGGCGGCATGCGGAGTCCTCCGAACCAAGGTCCTGTCACGGACCGCACCGGCGTCCCGGCGGGCGAGGCGCAGCAAACGCCGCATCGGCTCGGGCCGCGTGTGGCCCGCGTGTTCGGCCAGCCGCCGGCAGTTCTTCCGTTCGACGTTCGACAGCAGCGCGAGCTGGTGGGAACGGGCCGCGGTCCGGTGCCCAACTCGCCTGAAATGGCTCGCGATTCGGATCATAACCTGGTGGAAGGCCCGGTGCCGTCAGCCGAGGGCGTCGAGCAACTCGCGCTCGCGTTGTGCGCTGAGGCCTGCGCGTCTTTCCCGGTCCAGCCCCTGCTCGCGTTCCCAGCGCAACGTGTCGGCCAGTATCTCCGCCGTGGGCCGGTGTCTCAGCCCCGTGGCGCGCGCCGAGGACCCGTCCCGGGCCGACCACCCTTCCCAGCCCGGCTCAACCAGCCACATCGCCAGCGATTCGGACCCCATGTACTGGGCCACGCCGTTGGCGAGCAGCCACGCCGATTCGGCGGTGACCACCGGACCGGTGTGCGCGCCGGCGGCGCGGGACAGCTCGATCCACTCCTCGAACGGCACGACCGGGCCGACGGCGTTGTACGTGCCGGTGGTTCCCGTCTCCGCGGAGTCGAGCAGCCAGGAGGTGAGGTCCCGCACGTCGACCACCTGGGTGGGCATGGCGGGTGTGTCGGGGACCAGCATCGGCCCTAGCGGATCGCGTGCGGCGCGGGCGACCCAGTAGCCGGAGCGCCCGCTGTGATCGCCCGGCCCGCCGATGAGCCCGGCTCGTGCGATGAGGAGGCGGTCATCGACAGCGGCTGTCGACGCCTGCTCGCAGGCGACCTTCGCCTCGCCGTACAACTCGCGGTCGACCTCGCTCCGGTCGGTCGGGGCGAGCAGGGCCGCGGACTCGTCCGCCCCCGGCGTGGCGTGGGAGGCGTAGGCGTTGCCGGACGAGACATACACCCAGTGCCCGGCCTTGCTGCCCAGCACGTCGAGCGCTCCACGAACGAAGCCCGGCTGCCATGACACCTCGACGACCGCGTCCCATACGCGGTCGAGCAGGGGCTCGTACGCCGACGGGTCGCGCCGGTCGGCGGCGACCAGTTTCGCTCCGTCCGCGACTTCTCCGCTCTCGCCACGCGCGAGGCAGGTCACCCGATGGCCGCGTTCGATCGCCTGCCGGGACAGCTCCCGAGCCACCCATGCCGTTCCGCCCAGAACCAGGATCTCCATACCGACACACAAGCACCGGGATCACCGCCCGGCCATGCCGATTCGCTGACAGCAGATGGTCAGCCGCGAGATCAACCTCAACATCCGGGCAATAACGTCGACCCCCGAGGCATTCAAACAGTCGATCCTGAAGTCGCACTGAAGTACTAACCGTCCACGCCCAATTCCTTGATCTTGCCCCGGATGTCGTCGGCCTGTCGATGGCCGAGTGCGTCGAAGACGTCCAGAGCCTCATTCCAGGCGGTGTGCGCGTCCCATGGACGCCCCATGCTCATATAGGTGTCGCCGAGTCGGCTGAGGGTGTCCGCGCTGCCGAACAGAACGTCGATCCCGCGGTAGCGGGCCACGGCTTCTCGGTACGCGGCGACGGCCTCTTCGTACTGGCCCATCTGGTGATGTGCGTAGCCGATGCTGTCGTGTGTGTCCGCCGAGCCGCACACGTCGGAGGCCGCCTGGTGCAAGGGCAGGGCCTGAAGGCAGTAGTGAAGGGTCCGCTCGTGGTGTCCGAGCAGGGCGTGGTACCAGCCGACGGCGTTGAGGCAGCGTGCGGTGGTTGCGGCGTCGCCGCCTGCACGGCTGAGTTCGAGGGCTCTTTCAGCGTGGCCCAGCGCACTCTGGATGTCACCCAGCCGTTCCGCGAGCCAGCCCGCCTGGCGGTGGGCCTCACCACTGAGAGCGGGGTCCTTGGTCTCGACGAAGAGTTCCACCGAACGCGCCATGTGCGCCCTGGCCTCCTCGGCACGGCCGAGGGTCGCCGTCGCCCTCGCCAGCCCACGGCGGATGAATGCCTCTCCGAGGGAGTCTGCGAGCCGGAGCGCCGCGTCCAGAGCGGCCCGATGGGTCGTCACGATGTCGCCCCATCGGCCTCGTCGGTCGAGGTATTGCTTGATGACCCAGGCCAGTTGCCAGGTGTAGGCGTCGTGCTGCGGGTCGCGGGAGGCCATGCCGATGCAGCTGATGAGCGCAGCGTGTTCGACGTTGAACCATCGTTTGGCTGCTTCGGCACCGCCTTCGCTTCCTGCCTTTTCCACACACACGCCCGCCAGCACGGCGGGCAGGTCGATGTCGTCCCGGCCCGACTTGAAGAACTGCCGTGCGTTGTCGGCGCTGTGCAGATAGTGGTTCAGCAGTCGGAGGTGGGCGGCGTCGCGTTCGTTCTGTGGATCGGTGGCTTGGAGCAACTCCGAGGCGTAGGCGCCGAGCAGGTCGTGCAGGGCGAATCTGCCCGGGGTGCGCTCCTCCACGAGGTGGGCTTGGATCAGTTCGTCGAGCAGATGGCGCGTGTGGGAGACGGAGAAGCCGCCAAGGCTCGCGGTGGCGGCCAAAGCCGTGTCGGGCCCCGGGTGGAGCGAGAGCAGCCGGAACAGGCGTGCGGCGTCCGGCCCCAGGGCGTGGTACGAGCAGGAGAAGGCGACCCGTACGTCGGCTGCGGAGTCGCCGCTGCGAAAGGCGTCCAGACAGCCTGCGCTGTCGTGCAGCTCCGTGGCGATGGTGGACAGCGGCATGGCAGGACGGGTCGCCGCGCGGGCCGCGGTGATGGCCAGGGCAAGTGGCAGTTGGCCGCACATCGCGACGATGTCCGCGACCGCCTCGGGCTCGGTGGCCGTCCTGGCGTGCCCGAGCCGCCGGGTCAGGAAGCGCCGCGCCTCCGGCTCCGAGAGGACGTCCAGATGGACCGGACGGGCGCCGTCGACGGCCACCAGGCCGGCCATCTGGTTGCGGCTGGTGACGATGACCAGGCAGCCGGGCTCTCCCGGCAGGAGGGGCCTGACCTGGGCCGCGTCGCGTGCGTTGTCCAGCAGCAGAAGTACGCGTCTGCCCGCGAGCCAGGTCCGCAGCAGGGCCGCCAGCGCGTCGACTTCCTGCGGCAGCTTTCCGGCGTTGGCGCCGAGTGCCTCGAGCGCGGTGCGCAGGGCCTGCTCGGACGCGACGGGAGGACCCCCGTGGTCGAAGCCTCGCAGGTTGAGGTAGATCTGGCCGTCCGGGAAGGCGTCGGCGATCTGCCGGGCCCAGTGGACGGCGAAGGCGGTCTTCCCGACACCTGCCATGCCGGTGACGACGCTGACGGCGGCGCCGTCGCCGGTCACCAAGCCGGAGGCGGCCTCCAGTTCGACCTCACGGCCGACGAACGCCGCCAGGTCGGCCGGGAGTTGGGCGGGGGTCGCCGCGAGGTGGTCCTGTGCGGGTTTGTCCGCCGGCTGCACGCGGGCGGGCCCCGCCGGTGCGAGAAGGTCGCCGTCCGCCCGCAACACCCTTTGGTACATCGCCTGCAGGCCCGGTCCGGGGTCGACGCCGAGCTCGTCGGCGAGGAGTGCCTGCGCCTCCCGGTAGGTGGCCAGCGCTGCGGCCTGCCGCCCCGAACGGTACAGGGCCAGCATCAGCAGTTCCCGGAAGCGCTCGTCCAGGGGATGGTCCCGGACGAGGCCGACCAGGGCGCCGGCTGCCTGGACGTGCGAACCCAGTTCTATCTCGGCCCGCATCAGCATCGCCTCGGCGGACAGCCGTTGCTCACCGAGCCTGTGCCGTTGGGCATCCGCGAACTCACCCCGGACACCCGACAGAGCCGACCCCTGCCACAGGCCGAGGGCATCCCTCCAGTGGTCCGCGGCCTCCTTCAGATGGCCGGCGTCGTGGGCGTACTCGGCTCGGGCGAGCAGCCTGTGGAATACGCCGAAGTCGACGTCGTCCTGGCCGATGTGGAGCCGGTAACCGCGCCCCAGGGACTGCAGGACGGACGACACGCTCTCGCCGACGGGACCCAGAACCTTGCGCAGACGGTGCACATAGGTGCGCAGCGTGCCGGCCGCCGAAACCGGTGCGCGAGTCCCCCACACCGCGTCGATGAGTTCGCCCATGGACACCTGGGTGCCTTCGGCGAGCAGGAGCGCGGCCAGCACCGCTCGCTGCTGAGGCGGACCGAGGTCGACCTCCAGGGCTCCTCGCCATGCCCGCACCGGTCCCAGGACGGCAAAACGCAACTGCTCCATCACGTGGCTTCCCTGAGAACACGGCGCTTCCCACCCCGTACGCCTGCCGAACCGTGTCCGCCCGTTCCCGCAGGTGCGAACGCTCTTCCGCGCGAGTGCGGCACCGCGATACCGTGCGCCGGGACATGTGCCGGCCAAGTCGGGCTGAACGACCGGTGGCCTTCGGCGAGCAATGGTGGCTTCCCCCTGCCCCCACGACCGGTGGGAAGCGGGTGCGCCACGGCGATCACGTGCGTGGGTTCCGCGGACAGGGTGGCCATGCACTCGTATGTCTCCTCGGCCTCCGCCCGTTCGAGGAGAGGAACGATGCCTGCCGGCATGGCCACGCGTACCGCCTTTGGGTAACTTGATTGATTGCCCGACTCGTATGTGGCTTCCACAGCTCTCACGAACCGCATCGGGTTACGAAGCGGCGCGCCGCGAGGAGTCGCCGACGAGTCGTTCAGGGCGCCCTTGCCCATAACGTCGCTCGCGGCCGGCGCGCACCCAGCTTCACCACGCGCACCGGCCTGCCAGCCCTCCGACGCTCCGTTGACGCGATGGCGTCCGCGGCCGGGTTACGGCTGTTCGCTCTCCACTGTTCCCCGAGCGCACCGCTCGCACATAGAACGGAGATGCCATGTTGACGCACCCCCGTTCGACGACCTGGCCACGCAAGGTGCCCGGTCCCGTGCGCCAGGGTGCGGTTGCTCCGCCTCGTCAGTGGGTTCCTCACGCAGGCGTGGCGTACCACGGTGTGGAGTCGACCTCTGTGTGTCGACTCCACGCCATGGATCGGGCATCGACGCCGTGGATCGGGCGGTCCACCGGGGTTAACCGCCCCGCCATCCCAGCGCGTCAGGCTCGCGCGGCGTCCGTCGTACGCGCGGCGTGCCGGTCGAAGCGGTTCACGATCCGCTCGGCGTGCCGGTCGAAGCCGGTCATGATCCGCTCGGCTTTCCCTGCGCGAGGCGCGCGACGTGGTCCCACTGCTCCAGCCCGGCGAGCCGGCCGGAGTACTCGGTGCGCAGAGCCTCCAGGCCGCCGGTCCCGAACAGGACCCGCATGGGCGGCTCGGGCGTTTCCGTGAGCGCGAGGAGGGCCTCGGCCGTCGCCGCGGGATCGCCGGGCGTGAGACCGCTGGCTGCCGCCCCCGCGTACAGCGCCTGCCGGGCATGGGCGTAGGCCGGGTCCTGCCGGGCCTGCGGGGATGCGGCCGCCAGACCGGTCGGGAACATGATCGGCTCGATCAATGTGACATGGATGCCGTACGCGGCCACCTCTGCCGCGAGGGACTCGCTCATCGCCTCCAGGGCCCATTTGGAGGCCTGGTAGATGCCGAGCGCCGGATAGGCGACCAGGCCCCCGAATGAGGAGACCTGCAGGATCCTGCCCGCACGGCGCTCTCGCATCCCGGGCAGCACGGCCCGGGTGGCCCACAGCGCACCGAAGTAGTTGACGTCCATCTGGGCCCGGGCCTGTTCCTCCTCGACCTCTTCGACGGCGCCGGTCAGCATGTGACCCGCGTTGTTGACCAGCACGTCGATTCCGCCGAACGTCAACTGAGCGCTCTGCACGGCGTCGCGAACGGCCGCGGAGTCGCGCACGTCCAGTTGCAGGGGCAGGAAGCGCTCGCCGTACCGCTCGGACAGCGGCGCCAGCGACGTCTTGTCACGGGCTGTCGCCGCGAGCCGGTCACCGCGGGCGAGGATCGCCTCGGCCCAGTGTGCGCCCAGCCCGCGGGACGCTCCGGTGAGAAACCAGGTCCGGGAAGTCATTGCCCTGCTCATGAGGATCTTCTCCATCGTCATCCGAACCGGGCGGCTCCCGGTCCGGCAATCAGCGTTTCGCCGATCGGAGCCGTCAGGCAGAGTCGCCTTACCCAGGGATAGGCGGTCTCTGGATGCCGGTCCGGCTGTGACGCAGACTCGAAGGGTGGACACGAAGCAGCTGGCGGATTTCCTGCGGGTGCGCAGGGAGGCGCTCGACCCCGGGGACGTAGGCCTCCCAGGCACAAGGCGCCGTCGCACTCCGGGGTTGCGCCGCGAGGAGGTCGCGCACCTGGCCGACATCTCCACGGACTACTACACCCGTCTGGAGCAGGATCGTGCGCCGCAGCCTTCGCCGGGCGTGCTGCGGGCGATCACCAGGGCGCTGCGCCTGACCTTGGACGAGCGCGACCATCTCTTCCGGCTGTCCGGCCACCCACCACCGGACCGCACGCGGTCCGACGACCATGTCGCACCGAGCCTGCTCGGTGTGCTGGACCGCCTTTCCGACGTCCCGGCTCAGGTGATGACCGACCTCGGTGCCACCCTGGTCCAGAACGACCTGGCACGGGCCGTCTTCGGCGATCTCACCCGGCCGCGCGGTGCCGCCGGCACGGTGGTGTACCGGTGGTTCACCGATCCCAGGGCCCGGGCCGGGTATCCGGTTCAGGACCACGCGACGGAGTCCCGGGCGCTCGTCGCCGACTTGCGGGCCGCAGCGGTCCGCCGAGACGACACCCAGGCGAAGGACCTGGTCGAACGGCTGCTACGGGCGAGTCCCGAGTTCGAGGCCCTGTGGCGTCTGCATTCGGTGGGAGTGATGCGCAGCAGACGCAAACGCATCCAGCACCCCGCGGTGGGCCTTCTGGAACTCGACTGCCAGATGCTCGTCGACGAGGAGCGCACACAGATCCTCGCCCTGTTCTCGCCTGCGGCGGGCACACCGACGGCGGAGCGCCTCACACTTCTCGGTTCCCTGGGACCGCTAGCCGCCCAGCGCTCTTCTCGGTGAGCCCGCCGCCCGGTCCAGCGCGTCACCGTCGATGCGGGCCAGCAGGCCACCGTCGCCTCCGCCGGCAGGCGCCGCTTCAGGGACAGCAGATCGGGCCGTACGCCGCGCGGATCGTGAGGTCTGCATCTCTGCCGGTCGCTCCAACCCACCCGGGGCCGCCGCGCACGGTCCGAGATGCTTGCGGAGCCGGTCAAAGGCAGGCGGCCTCGACATCGATGCGCCAACAGGCACGGACTTCCGTGCGGATCACGGGGCTCGCGAACTCCATGATCTTGGAAGCCCGTGCCCGCGGGCAGGTCATCCGCTCGCGGTGTCCTCGGCCTCCCAGCGCAGCAGCTCGCCCGGCTGGCACTTGAGCACCTCGCAGAGTGCCGCGAGCGTCGCGAAGCGCACCGCCTTCGCGCGGCCGTTCTTGAGCACCGCCAGGTTGGCGGGCGTGATCCCCACGCGCTCCGCGAGCTCGCCCACGGACATCTTCCGCCTGGCCAGCATCACGTCGATGTCGACGACGATCGGCATCAGATCACCTCGTCCAACTCGGCCTGCATCTGCGCCGCTTCGACGTCGCGCGCGACGGCCTGGGCGAGCAGCATCCGCAGCACGAGCACGATGAGTGCCACCCCCAGGATGGCCAGGCCGATCCCGCCCATGATGATGGAGACGCCCGGATCGTCCCGCTGACCCGGCGCATTGATGGCCGTGACCGTGAACCACACGAGGGCGGCCGCCACGATCGCGCCGATCACGCCGTCCACGTACCGGAAGGCCGCATGGGAGAACACCGTTCCGCGTCGCACCATCGTCACCAGCCGCCATACGCAGACCAGGGCGACCTGGGCCGACACCATGCCCAGGATCGTGACCACGCGCAGCGCCGTCAGCGGGATGGACCCGTCCTCCGGGTCGCTCCCGCTGACCAGCACCCACACCATCCCCGCCTGTACGAACACGGTGCCGGCGAACACCACCACGAGCACCGCGCGCAGCGCGCCCACGGCCAGCTTTCCCATAACCCATCCCTCCATCGAGTTGCGATGGGAATCTATCGAATATCGATAGATGAGGCAAGGGCTGGGGTGAGGGGTGGGCAGCGCTTCGCGGCACCGTTGCAGACCGCCGCCCCTCGCACGCCCCGCCCTGTGCGACCGTGCCCGGCTCGCGCGGGGCATGGCGCTACGACCGCCCGAACATCTCCACCTCCGCGATCGCCACCTGCTTGTTCTCCGCCGTGCCGTAGGCGCTGCGCACGATCATGTCGACCTGGACGACGTCGTCCATGTGCGCGTCCACGACCTGTACACCGCCGTCGGCGAGCGCGTAGTGCATGAGTGCGGTGCGCCCCCGGGCATCCGTGAGGAGCACGTCGAGGCGTTCGGGGCGGGCCTGGGAGCCGTCCTCGACCTGGCGCGAGACGCCAGGAGTGATGATCATCTTTTCCAGCTTGACCGGCCGGCCGTAGTTCGCCTGGAGGTACTGGCCGGCTGAGTCGCCGGAGTACCCGGTCCCCCACCAACTGTTGCTGACCCCGTCGAAGGCAGCTTGCGCGGGGTGCGCGGCGTCGGCGTTCGAGGCGCTCACCGCGGCCGGTGGCAGCGGGGCCGGATCGCTGAAGTGGTCGTTGACCGTGCGGATCACCAGGGGGGTCAGCAATGCCGCGCCGATCACCGCGCTGACGATCCCCGCGATGGTCAGTACGCGCTTCCACGGGATCCGGGGGCGCCAGCCCGCGAGGCGCTGCCGCCGCAGTCCCGGGTCCTGGCCTCTTTGGTTCGTCCGGCCGTCGAGCGGTGTGCCGTCGTTCCGGCAGAATGCGCGATCCAAACGGTTCTCCACCCCGCACCGTGGACAGGTGATGCCGCTCTCCTCGTCCGCTTGCAGGGCCCGCACGGTCGGCCGCGCGGGAACGGGGAGTCCCGGCAGCACGGCGGGCACCCCTGCTTCCGCCCCCTCCGCATCCGGTACGGGCACCAGCAGAGCCCGGGCCCGCTGCCGGCCACCATCGCCGTTGTCGCCGTCAGGTCGTACGCGCTCGGGATCTCCCACGGTAACGGGTTCACCGCCACCGCTTTCCCCCTCTTTCTGATCCGGCTCGGAGCCCGCCTCCGACTTGGGACCGGCCGGGGAGCCGCTCCGTCGCCCCGGACGGCTCTCCTCGCCCTCGGTGGCTTCTCCCGCTGCCATCGGCGGCTTCCCACCCGTCCCGGACGTACTCCCGCCGGCGGAGGGCGACGGGGACGGTGCCACACCTGATGGAGAACCGGCCGCCACCGGGTCCGCACCTGAGGCGGCGGGCTCTCGGTCGGGTCCCGCCTCGTGAGTCGCCGGTGACGATGCGGAGCCGGAGACGGGTTGCGGAGTCCTTGGCACGTCCCAGTCGATCAGCGTGCCGCACACGTCGCAGAACGACTCCCCGCCCTCGGGTCCGGGCGTCCCGCACACCGGGCAGAGGCCGTCGGACGTCGCCTTCTCGCTCATCGGTTGTCAGACCTTTCGCTCAATACCTCAACGGTGAAGGGCATATGTGCGGGGCGGGCCGCGGCGACCAGGGACTCCAGGCGCCGGGCGTCGAACGCCGCCGGGTCGGGCACCCGCACGACCACGCGCAGCGAGGGCAGGGGGTTGCCGGGGAAGCGGCCGCGCGGCCGGGCGGACCAGGCCGCGCCGCCGCTCTCGGTGATGTCCGGTGTGACCCCGAAGGCCAACCGGACGGCGGCGGCCAGTCCTTGGGCGGTTCCTCGGCGCCGGTGCATCACCACAGCCATGGCGACGGCCTCGCGGCGCGCGGATTCGGACATCAGGTCCTGCAGTTCGGCTCCCACCCAGGCGCCGATCCAGTCGAGGAAGTCGGTGGGTGCGAGCCCGGGCCGGAAGTAGGCGTCCAGGCAGTCCAGCGTCGTGAGGACCGGCCCCTGCATCGTGTCCAGACCGTCCGCGAACACCCCGGCGAACGTGTCCTGTGCGTAGACACCCGGTAGTTGGTCCCGCAGCGGGTGGGGGGATGCCGGGAAGAGGGTGCTCATCATGCTCCTATCACGCGGATCCGGTGGTCGTACGGAAAGAGCAGGGCAGATCCCGCCAGGTCGATACGGTCGGTCGGGTCGCCGCGGCGCCCGGTCAACGGGTCGGCGGGGCACAGCTCGACGTCGTCGACCAGTTCCACTCCTGGGACACGCTGCAGCGCGGCGAAGACGTCCCCCGTCCGCAGGGGACGGCCGAACGGCCATCCCCTGCCTTCCGCTCCACCGGTCAGCGGATCCAGGTAGGTGTAAAGGCAGTCGAGCGCTGCCGCCCGGACCTCCTGTGCCGGCCTGCTGCGGTAGGCGTGCAGGGTCGCGGTGACGGAGACGCCTTGGTAGTAGGGCGGTCCGACCGCCAGGCGGGTGCCCAGGGGCCGCCGCTCGTCCAGATGCCGGGTCACCCGCTCCAGCAGGGCATCGCTGGGTACGAGTTGCTCGAAGCGCAGTCTGCCACCGGCGTCCGGCACGGCGTCCGGCACCACAAGAACCCGGACGGCACCCACCCCATCCGATTCGGGTTCCGCGGCCACACACACGATCCGAGCGGTCTCGGGCGCCGCCTGCCGGGCAAGCTCCTCGTAATCCCGTGCGGTGACGGCGCGTTCCTGAGCCCGCAGTGCGATCGGCGCCCGGACCTTGGCCTCCTCGACGCTCTCCCCGTCGACTCCGCCGCCGGCGGCCTCCCGGTTCTCCACGCGGGCGATGTACGGGATCGAGCTGCGCAGAACCTGCAGCTGAGCCCGGGAGACGTTGCCGCGGCGCCCACCCCCCGTCCGATACCGCGTGGCCCGCACCACGGCGCCCTTGGCGGGCACGGCACCGAACAGCCGCATGCTCCCGTCCGGTTGTCTCACGGAGGGCCCGAAGGCGACCTCCCCGGTGGTCGCGTCCACCATCAGGTGCCTGTCGTGCGGTCCGGAAGCGGCGAAGTCGGAGACCACCTCCCACGCTTGCCACCCGTCGCCGTCCGTCACCTCGATCTCGACCAGCGGGTCGTCGGCGATCAGCGGCACCTGCCCGAGCTGCATCCGCTGCCCCGGGGCTCCCGAGGACTCGCCGAGCACCTCGTCGCGGACCTCGACCGCGTGCACGGCCCGGACGGTGCCGCCGATGGTGTAGGCGGAAGCCGCTCGGATGGTGGGGGTAGCGGAGTAGAACGGCTGGTCCTGAGCCGGCTCCAGTACCCGGCACCGCAACCATCCCGCCTCGTGCTGGCCGAGTTGGGACAACGTGTGCCCGGACGGCACGTGCAGCACGACCTCCCCGGCCCGGTTGAGACCACCCGTCGTGTCCTCGTCCACCTCGCAGGGCTCCCACCCGGTGGCCGTACGCGCCTCCCAGGCGAGCGGTGGCTGGCGAGGGTCCACACCCACACCGTCCACCTGGCTGTCCAGGACAAGCACCACCGCGCAGTCCGGTACGGCGGCGGACAGGCCGAACAGCAGGACATCGCCCGGCTGCGGCTTCTTCGAGAACGCGGGCACGTTGGTGTTACCCAGCACGGCGCTGGTGCGGTCCTGCGGGCTCTGCCTGTTCTCCTGGCGCAGTACGCGTTCCAGGGAGGACGAGGGCACGCGCAGGTCGCGCTCGGTGGTGAACACGATCGCCTCCTGCGTCTCGGTGCGCATGGTGGCGACCTCGGTGCCGGCCGGCAGCAGCACGGGCTCGGGCTGGGCCGCAGACAGCCAGAAGGTGACATCGGCCCGGGCCGCCGAGGGAGGGAAGAGTGTCACCCCCAGCAGGTCCAGGAACGCCAGGTGGTTCTTGTCCGGTACCCGGTTCAGCCGGTACATGAGCTGGTCGCTCATGTAGGCCACGGCCTCGATGAGCGTGATGCCGGGATCGGAGACGTTGTGGTCGGTCCACTCCGGGGCACGCTGCTGGATGTAGCGCTTGGCGTCGTCGACGAACTGCTGGAAGTGCCGGTCGTCGAGATGCGGGGTGGGCAGGGGCATCGGGCTTACACGTCGCCTTCGCTGGACGGGATCACATAAAAGGGAAAGACAAGGCTGCGCGGGTTGCTGGTGCCGCGGATCGCGTACCTGACGTCGATCAGCAGTACGGAGGGGTCGTCGTCGGACGCCGTCACGGCGACCTCGGCCACCTCGATGCGGGGCTCCCAACGCTCCAGGCTGGTGCGTACCTCGTAACTGATACGGCCTGCGGTCGCCTCGTTGACCGGTGCGAACACCAGGTCGTGCACGGCGCAGCCGAACTCGGGGCGCATCGGGCGTTCACCGGGCGCCGTGGCGAGCACCAGGCGAATGGCCTCCTCGATCTCCCGTTCACGTCGCACCAGGGCGATGGCACCGGAAGCGTCCGTGTGCAGTGGAAACGCCCAGCCGGCGCCGACGAATTGTTCGGCCATCAGAAGGGCACCCCGTTGCGCAGTGTGACACCCGTCAAGGTCACCGTCGCGGCCGTGACGGAGGCGTTCGCCGCCGAGGTCAGGGACACCGCACCGGCCGCCTTGATGCTGGCGACGCCGACCGCGTCGACCGAGACGGCTCCACCGGCCGCCAGGCCGACCTTGCCCGCGGCCTTCAGGTTCAGCGCAGCTCCTGCCGAGATGTTCACCGCTCGCCCGGCCGTCAGGTTCAGGTCTCCGCCCGCCTTGATGTCGACGCCGCGGGCACCCCGGATGGAGACACTGCCGTCGCTGCTGACGGTGACGCTCGTGCGGTTCTGGTCCAGGTGGACGGTCAGCGACCCGTCCCCGGTCCGCAGTCGTACGCCCTGTGCCCGGCGGGCGTCGTCCAGCAGCTCAACTGCCTGCCCGCTCCGCGAGGCCAGCTTCCTCCAGTTCACGGAGCCGCTGGTCGGGTCCACGGGCGGGCTGCCCTCCTGAATACGGGGAAGCTTGTCGACGCCGTTGTAGAGTCCGGCCAGGACGTACGGGTGCTCCAGTGAGCCCCGGTCGAAAGCGGCCAGCACCTCGTCGTTGACCTCCGGCAGGATCAGCCCGCCACCACGCACACCGCCGAACTGCGCAACCCTGCACCAGTCGCTCTCGTAGGAATCCGACAGCCAGGGAAAGCGCAGTTTGACGCGGCCCATGCCCAGCGGGTCCTTGATATTGCTCACGACGGCGATCACCACCCCCGGCATCGTCGGCGCCTGCTGCTGACCTGCGGCCAGGCCGTACAGGGAACGGAACTGACGACCGCTTACCTGCACCCAGGTCGTGTACTGCTCGCCTGAGGCGAAGACGTGCCGGACACCGGTGACCGTGTACTTCCCCTCGAACGGCGCTCCCGCGCCGTTGAGCGCCACGGGGATGCCCGGGCGCAGTTTCGGGTTGCCGTCGACGGCGACCTCGAGCTCCGCGAAGGACGCGGTGACGTCGTCCGCAAGCGCCTGGGCGGCCTGCCGTACCTGGGCCTGGGTGGTGTACGGGACCGCGGTGCCGGTGAGCGAGGCCTGCCCGAAGGGCCGGCTCATCTCGCCCGGTGTGATGTCCGCCAGGATGTCCTTGGTGGTGGTCGCGGGGGCGTCGGCGGACAGCGGTCGCTTCGTCTGCAGATCCCAGCCGCGCACCGAGACCGAGGGCACCTGTCCGGCCGCGGTGACGGCGACCCGGCTGTTGGTGGCGTTGACGCCAAACTCCACGACGTAGGGGCTCTGTGCCGCCGGCGTACTGTCGGACGGGGCGCCCGCGGCGGTGCGCAGGGCCGTGAACTGGAGGTGTCCCTCCTCGTCGAAGTACAGATGAACGTTGTTCTCACGGGCCAGCCGCGACAGGAACTCCCAGTCCGTGAGGTTGGGTTGGGTCGCCAGTTCATAGACCGTCGGGGTCGCGTCCACCGTCCCCACCGTCAGCCCGTTCTGAGTGGCCAGTCGCCGCACGATGTCGGCGGCCGTCATGTTCGGGTAGCCCGCGACCCGGCGGTTGCGGAGCAGCCGATGGCCCGGGTCGTACCCACGGACGATCAGCGACTTGCCCAGGCCGTCTGCGTCGGCCTCCAGCGCCGTGACCTCGCCGGTGACCAGGGGGCGACCCGACGTGCCGTCCGTGTACGGCACCAGTTCCGCCTTCGCGCCGACCGTGAGGGACGGCAGCAGGCCCAGCAGATCGCGCGCGGGATCGCTGAAGACGAGCCGAAAGGCGGCCGGCACATTCACGCTCGAGTCGATCCAGGCCGAGACCAGCCGCCCGGCCACCGGATCGGGCAGCGGTGCGCCTGCGAGGTTCACCTTCAGGACGGTCGTATAGGACTTCATGGATGAGCCTTCACTTCTGAGCCTGCCCGCGCGGTCGTCATGCCGACGCACCGCCCCGCCGCAGGTCGTCGGCCAGCGGCAGCAGCAGCTCCGTGCCGGGGCGCAGCCGCATGGGGTCGTCGATGCCGTTGGCTTCGGCAATGGCACGCCACTGCGTGGCATTGCCGTACTCGCGCCAGGCCAGGGACGGCAGGGAGTCACCGGCGACCACCCGATGGACCCGCTGGGTCCGCAGGGTGCCGGAGGTCGGGTTCTGCCCCTTCGTCGGTGTCGGGATCTCTTTCAGGGACATGCGGCAGGTGGCGCGCAGGGGCTCGCCGGTCGGACTGAACAGGGAGTAGGCGGCGTTGACGCTCTCGACGTACGCCGTGAACTGGACCGTGCTGAATCCGCCCCACGAGAAGCGCACCCAGGGCGGGGAGGGCCGGTTGGTCGGAAGCGTCTGCGGATCCACTTCGCAACACGAGAGCAGTTTCTCCACCTGCTGGCGCACACGTGGGCTTCCAGGCGTTGCGGAGGCGTCGAGGAAGACTTCGAGGGACAGCGAGGCCGGCTCTGCTCCTGAGAACTCCTGCTGCGCGCCGCGGTCGAAGCCGACGGCGCGCTGCGCGTACCAGGACGCCGAGCGCGACAGCTCCATCTGATGGGGGTTGAACTGGAACTCGACCTCGCCGATCCGCCCGCCCATGGTGCGGCTGGACCCACTCGGCGGATGGTGGATGGCGAGCCGGGCCCGCACAAGACTCTTGTTGGCATTGCCCGTGGCCGGCGACATCAGGCCCCCTGGGCGTCGGTGAAGCCGTGGTGGGCGATTTCCAGCGTCTCGGTCGCCACTCCGGGGCTCGCCGGGTCCAGATTCGGGCCCTGCCACCGTACGGGCAGCACCTCGACGAGCCCCCACTGCGCGACCACGGAACCGTCCGCCCGCAGGGCGGCTATCTGCCCCGTCGGCCTGGTGACGCCCGTGGCGATGGAGGAGATCCAGGCCGCGGCCTTGCCGGTGTCGGGGGTGAGCGGACGGGTCAGCCGGATGTTCGAGTACGTGATCCTGGAGGGCAGTTGCCAGACGAACCCGTTGTTGCCCCCTTCCTCTCGCTGTTCCACCTGCACCTCGGAAGCAAGCCCCTCGCAGCTGTTGAAGAGACCGAGATCCAGGCCGTCGATGGACAGCCTGAAGAAGACGGTGGAGGCCGGGTCTTGAGGGGTGGGCATGTGCTGGGTCCTTGCGTCGTGGGGTGGTTCTCGGAGGCTGGGATGCGCGTCAGGGCGTGTCGCGGAGGCGGCCGATGCGCTCGCGGTCACCGCGCAGTTCGGAACGCAGGAGGCGGGACAGGGGCTCCAGAAGGGACCGGGCGAGTGCGTCCAGCGACTCGGGGGGCAGTGCGTGGAGTGCGGGCCCCGAGCCGCCCGCAGCCGTCGAGGCGCCCGGGCCGGGGGCCGAAGGGCTGCGCTGCGCGGGGGACGCCTGCCCCTGCCCCTGACGCTGCACGGCCGGGGAACGCTCCGGTGGCACCGAAGGCAGCGGTCCGGGCGTCTGCGCGGTCCCCGGCCCGACGGGGGGCGCGCTCGAGGTGGCTCGTCGCGCGGACGGGGCGATCGGCTGTGCTGCCCGCGATGGCTGGCGGGCCCGTTGGACGGTGGCAGGAGAGGAGGGGGCCGCTACTGCACGGGGCGTACGGGAGAGGGCGGCGGGGGCCGGTGACGGCCGGTGCGGCGCGGCATCCTGCCGAGAAGTTGTGGGAGTACGCACCGGCGCCGCCTGGCCACGGGACAGCAACGGAGGCGCGGCAGCGGTTGTGCCCGAGCTGGGGGGCGTCGTCGGGGCAGGCGGCAGCGGACCGGGCGCCGGAGCAGGTGCGTTGACGCGGGAGCGCTCCGGTGTCGCAGGGCCACCGGGACCCACGACAGATACAGGGCGCGCCGCCTGGCCGCGAATTGGCTGCACGACCAGCGGTGGAGAGGGTGCGGCGACGCGCTCGGACGCCACGGTGACCGGACGCGGACGGACCAGCGGCGGGCGAACCGGGTGTACCGGGCACCCGACAGTTGGGTCCATACCCCGGCTTAGGCCCTGCCCGAGGCCGCGACCCGCAGCGCCGGGCAAACCCGCGTCAACGGCGTTACCCGGCACGGCAGTCGACCGCGAGATCGCCTGCGGGCTCGGTGTCCCGGCGTGGGAGCGCTGCACCGGCACGGTCAGCACTCGTGGCATGGCCGCGGCGGCGACAGGACGGAGGGTCTGCGGTGTGGACCGCCCGGCGCCTTGCAGCGGGCCTCGCCTCTGCACGGCGGCGAGGGATGCGGTGGGCTGTGCGGGCGAGGTCCGACCGGAGGCCGTGGCGGGACTTCCCTGTACATGACCCGTGGTGGGTGCCGCAGAGGAGGAAGGTGTGGTGCGAGCGACCGCATGCGGGGTGGTCGGGCGGCCCGTGTCGAGGGAGCCGCCCGAAGCGGCGGGCAGCGTGTGGCTGCCGCTGGCTGATGTCTCCCGGCCGACGCGTTCGGTGCGGCCGGTCTGAGACGGTCCCACGACGGCTACACCCGGGGCCGGGGACGGGCCCGCCGACATCGCCTCAGCGATGGTGCTGCGCTGCAGACGCGTACCGACCAACTCGCTGCTCGACGCGAGGGAGCGGGCCACCCCCGGCATAGCGGAAGCCGAGGCGTCCCTTCGCTCCGGCACTGCGACGTGGTTCCTTCCGAACTCCCCTGCACCTGAACGCAGTCGGCGCTGAATGACGGCGCCTCGCTCCCGATCGGGCGCGGTCCGCTCGGCAGGCGTGAGCGCCGGCTCCACCGCATGCGGTGATGCCGGGCGTAGGGCCTGTGCCGCACCGGGGCCGGCAGGATCCGGGTGAGAAGGCTTGGTGTGTGGGGTCTCCGACGATGTTGTTTCGGGAGCCGTGGCTCGCGTGTCCGCCGCCGGTCTCCTGACCGTCCGGTTCGCCGAAGCCGGCGTCGACGCACGGAACGGGGCGGCCGGATTGTCAGTGGGCGCCGGCAGGACAGGCGCCGCAATGGAGGGCTCCGTGCCTGTCGTCCGGGCCGGACGGGGGATGGTGGCCGCCTCGTCCCGGCGCTGCAGGGCGGAGCGCTGGACCGTCGGCCTGGACGCCGACGCGGTCGAGGGGAAGGCAGGATTCGCGGCCTGGCCATCCGGCCGTGCGGACGCACCGGAGTTGGAGGACCGCGACCGCAGCGGCGCACCGAGACCGAGTTGATGCGCTCCTCCGGGCGTCACGGATCGGGGGGCCTGCACAACCTGGCTACCCGGTGCGGGCGTTCGCTGCACAGGGACGGTGTCCTGAGCCGGGGCTACTTCCCGCTGCTGCCGAAGGGGGGCGCCGAGACCGAGGCCGGACGATGGGGAACCGGCCCCACGAGCGGGGGTGGTCGACATACCTGGGGCCGCGCCTGGTGCCGTCGGATGCACGACGGTGGCCCGCTGCCCTGGGACCGAGGATTTGCTCGGCATGCGTACGTCCCTGTTCACCGAGCGCTGCACCGCGGTGTCGGGTACGACCGTCTGCGCCGGCATCGGTGCAACGGCGTCGCCGCCGGTGGCCTGTGAGTGCACCGGCTGTGTGGTCGGGGGAAGTTCGCCTGCTCGGGCGTTCTCGTCGCCTGCGTCTCGGCTGCCACGGCTGCGGGCGGGCAATTCTGTGTCCGAGGTCGGCGCTGCGTGCACTGTCGGCGTCGTCTTCACAGCGTGATCGGTGTGCTCGGCGTGATCGGTGTGCTCGGTGTGCGGGGAGAGCGCGGTCCGCACGGCGTGCCCGGTCCGGGTTGCCGGGACGTCGCCCTGCGACGCCCTGCGCTGCACAACGGCAGAAGCCGGAGCGTGCGGGACGCGGACCGCGTCGCTCCCAGGCGGCTTCGCGTGGGCCGTGACTGACACGGGTGTGTCAGTCGCGGGCGCGGACGGGACGGGACGTTCCGGGGATGCGGACGGGTCGGCTGTCGGCGTGGACCCGCCGGTGCTCCTGGTCCGGGGAGCCGATGGTTCAAGGACTGCATGGGCTGGATCTGTGGGCACCGGACCGACGCGCAGGG
This sequence comes from Streptomyces sp. WAC07094, assembly GCF_036320405.1. Taxonomy (NCBI): domain Bacteria; kingdom Bacillati; phylum Actinomycetota; class Actinomycetes; order Kitasatosporales; family Streptomycetaceae; genus Streptomyces; species Streptomyces sp. WAC07094. The sequence goes on along the minus strand of NZ_JAVMJZ010000002.1, from coordinate 37,027 downwards.
AGCGGTCCTCTGCCCCGGCCACAACTGCCGTCAGCCGTCGGCCGGCGGGGACCGGCGGGGCCGAGAGGTAGGGGGATCGTGCGGAACGTACGGCCGTCGCCCGCGTCACGCGCTGCACCGACGCCTTGCGCGGCTCGGGCGCGCCCTGAGCCGCAGCCGCCTGGGTGTACGAAGGAGAGGCCGGAGCACCGGTCGGTGTCGTCGACCGCGGCGCCGCGGGCCCCGGCGACGGGACCTCCACCGGTGCCGGACTGCCGACAGCGCCCGCTGACGGAAAGCCCGATCCCCCGTTGCCTGCCCGTACGCCCGATCGCGCAGCCGATGGTGCGGTTGTCTCCGTCCGCCGCCAGGCGCTGTGGGTGCGGTCGTCAGGCGTGCGCAAGCTATGGTCCAGAACCGGCATCCCCCTCCCCGGGGCAGGTTCTCCCCCGGTCAAGGCGGGGTTCCCGTGGGTCGCGAGATGCGCCGCGAGGTTGTGCGACACCACTACGGGCGCCATACCGTCGAGTACTCGTTGGACCGGCGCAGCCGACTGCCACTGACCGCCGGTGGCCCTTTGTAGGTCCGGCCGGTCGGCCGGACCTACAAAGGGCGACTCCGGAAGACGGCTGTCGTGAGCCTCGGTGCCCGGCACGGTTGCGAACACCCGGCCCCAGATCCCTGCCAGGAAACCGCTCAACTCAACTCACTCCTCCGCGCGGCTCACCAATGCCGCGCTCCGCTTCACATAGAGACGGCGATCCGCGTGCTCCAGGTCCAACAACTCCTCGAGCCCCCAGTGCAGATGGAAGGCGAGGTACGCGACCTCGTCGTGCAGACGGTCGGTCGCGTACGTCGCTATTCCCCCAGGCGGCTCCCGGCCAGGTCCACTTCGAAGAACTCGGTGCAATGAGGGCAGGACACCGCCGCCCTGGTATGGCCCTCCGCATTGATCTGGCGGTAGAAATCCTGCAGAAAGGCCAGATCCGAGGCGAACATGTTCTCCACGATCCCGTCGTGAACGGACGGGAGCGTGCCGAGGCGGGTGATGACCCTGCCGAGCAGGACGACCGAGAGATACGCCGGGTTCTCCTGGACGCGTACATCCCGGAGAGGGACCAGTTCATCGCGTGCCGTGGAAAGACGCATCGTTCCCGATCGGTGGACGGCACCCGATTCGTCGACGTATCCACGGGGAAGTTCGAACGCGAACTCCGTCCGAAGGGGCGCCGGGGCCGAGGCGGGCGGTGACGGCTTGACCGGCTCGGGATCCGGCGCTGCCATCGCCGACTCGACCCCCGCACGAGCGGCGGTGCGCCTGATCACTCGATGACCAGCTCTTCGAAGGTGATGGTCACCTGCTCGGTCAGCGCCGACGTGTCGCCGGCCTTGACTCCGCTGGTCTCCACCTTGCTGCACCAGGCGTTGCGCATGTTGTACCGCTTCACCGGGTTGTTCTGGTAGTCCATCATCATGATGGTGGCGTTCTTGCGTGCGGCGCCCATGTTCCCGGCTATGGAATCGTTGATCCACGTGGTGAACGCGCTGGACTCGGTCATCCCTCGGGTAACCGTGCACTCACCGGCCTTGCGCACACCGGGCATCTTCTTGATGACGGGCTTTCCGTCCGCCGAGACCTGCTGGTATTCGATGACGTCCTGTTCGACGGAGAGGCCGCTGACCTCCTGGAGGTACTCGACCATCACGCCGTCGATCTGCAGGCCGAAATTGTGTGAGGCGAGCGCATCACCAGGCTGGAGAGACATGATCGTTCGTTTCTCTTTCTGGAATCAACCGAACAAAAGGAAAATGGTCCGTGGCTGTGCACCGTGAGTGCGCCGGCCCGGCAATCGAGGCCGGCACACACGGCACCGGAGGTGCTACTCGGCGAGTTCGCCGGTGCCGTCGGAGAACTGCGCCAGCCGGAAGACGACGAACTCGGCGGGCTTGACGGGAGCGATGCCGACCTCGCACACCACGCGGCCGGACTCCACCGACTCCGGCGAGTTGGTCTCCGCGTCGCACTTGACGTAGAACGCCTCCTCGGGCCGGGAGCCGAAGAGCGCACCCGCACGCCACTCGTTCACGAGGAACGCCGAGACGTTGCGCCGGATCCGCGCCCACAGGGCCTCGTCGTTGGGCTCGAACACCACCCACTGCGTGCCGGCGAGGATCGACTCCTCGAGGTAGTTGAAGTACCGGCGCACGTTCAGGTAGCGCCAGGCCGGGTCCGAGGCGGCCGTACGCGCTCCCCACACCCGGATACCCCGGCCCGGGAAGGCGCGGATGCAGTTGACGCCGATGGGGTTGAGCAGGTCCTGTTCCCCGCGAGTGATCTGCAGGCCCAGGTCGACTGCACCGCGGACGATCTCGTTGGCGGGCGCCTTGTGCACCCCGCGCTCGAAGTCGTTGCGGGACCAGATGCCCGCCATGTGACCGCTGGGCGGAACCAGGCGCTGCCGGCCGCTTGAGGGGTCGAGGACCTTGACCCAGGGGTAGTACAGGGCGGCGTGCGAGGAGTCGTAGCCCGCGGTGTCCTGACGCCAGTCCCGGATCTGCTTGGCGTTCATGCCCGGCGGCGGGTCCAGGATCGCCATGCGGTCACCCATCAGTTCGCAGTGGGCGATCATGCCGAGCTGCACTGCCTTCACCGCGTCCATATCAAGGGCGCCGCGCTCGTAGGCGACCATCAGATCGGGGACCGCGACCATGGTGACCGCATCCAGCGCCTCCAGTCCGCCGAAGCCCGTACGGTCGGCGGCGTCGCCGAGGAAGTGGCCGCTGGTGAGGCTCTCCTGCGAGGGCACCGGCAGCGAGGACGGCGCGGCCTCCAGGGCGACCGTCCCGTTGTCGGGACGGGCGATCTGCGTCGCCGGGGCCGTCTCCTCCACAGCGATCAGCTTGGACCGCTGCTTGATCTGCGTGACGACGTAGTTCCGGTTGCCCTTCTTCGAGGAGACGTCGAAGGTTTCCAGCACCTTGTCGCCGTCCTTGACGGTGAGGGTGAACCGGTCGTCCGGACCCTCGCCGGCCGGGGCCGACACCTCCACCTGAGGCGCACCCCCCAGGTTCGCCCCCTCGAGAGCCGTCACGCGGAAGGTGCCGAGGGGCGCCTGTCGTTGCGCCGCGGCAAGCGCGGGTCGCTCGCCTGCGCCGGAGGCCCCACCGCCGACCCGCACGACATACGCGGTCGTACCGCCGTTGTTGAAGTATCCGTACACCGCATGCGCCAGGGCATAGTCCTCGGTGAAGTCCCCGAAGGTCGACGTGTACTGCGACCAGTTGGTGACCAGGACGGCCTCGTTCAGCGGCCCCGACGGCGCAAGGCCCACGAAGGCGGCCACCGAGGTGCCAACCCCCTCGATGGGACGCGATCCACTGGCCACCTCCTCGACGTAGACGCCAGGGGAGAGGTACGTGGGCATAGCGGCTTCTCCTTGTACGACAGCTTCACATGATCGAGCTGCCACCAGCCTGACGTGGGCAGGCCTTGCCCGAAACGGCCGATCGACAGGCCGTTGGGGCAAAGCGTCGGGCCCATGTGGTCATGCGTGCCGGCCGTCCTCCGTGTGTCCTCACTTGTACAGGCCGTTCCAGGGCCGGGTCATGACCATACGGTCCCCCGTACGGCCATCGGACCCTGCCCGGATGCCTCTGGCCCACCTCATGGTGCTTCTCAAAGGTTGTCGTGTGACCACCTTCACCTCCCTGGAACCGAGCTCCGTCGCGGTCGATCCCGGTTCGAGCGAAACCACCACCGTGCGACTCCGCAACGACAGCGACACCGTCGAGGAGTATCGGCTCTCGGTCGTCGGTGACCCTGCCGCATGGACGCGCATCGCTCCCGACACATTGCGGCTCTACCCCGGTGACGAGGGCTCGGCCTCGGTGGTCTTCTCCCCACCTCGTGCGCCGGAAACGACCGCGGGCAGCCTGCCGTTCGGCATCCTGGTCCAACCGCAGCAGAGCCCCGAGCTGTCGAACGTGGGCGAGGGAGTCGTCACCGTCTCGCCGTTCGCGGAGATGCGCGCGGAACTGGTTCCCGTGACGGTGCGCGGGCGGCTGTCGACGCGGTCACGCGTGGCCGTGGACAACCTCGGCAACGCACCGCTGCCCGTGGGGATCTCGGGGCAGGACGACGAGGACGTGCTGGCCTTCCGTCCCTCTCCGGAGACCATGGAGGTCGCGCAGGGCCGTACCCGTCTCGCCAGGGTGAGGATCCGGCCCGGTGGGGTGAAGTTTCTCGGCCAGCCCGAGCGATATCCGTTCACGCTGACACTCACCCCGGCACGGGATCGTCTGCCCGGACAGACGGGGGTGCTCCCGCCCGCGCAGTTGCGCGGCACATTCATCCGGCTGCCGCTCTTCCCGAAATGGCTGCTGGTCACGCTGGGGCTGCTGGCGGCGGGCGCCGCCGCATTCGCGGCGCTCTGGTTCGTCCCACGGCCGGCCCTGGTGTCGAACGCGGTAGCCCAGCAACTGCCGCCGGCCGCGCCGGTGAACGCTCTGCCACCGGCTCCTCAGGCCCCGCCGCCGATCCCCAGTCCCCCGCCCGCCGCCCCCTCACCTTCCCCGTCACAGCCGGCACCACAGGAAGCGCCCTCGCAGAACAGCACCCAGGACCAGGCGGGCACGGACACGAACACGGCCGACAACGCCATCGTCACGATCCGCAGCACCCAGAACGGACAGGTCCTTGCCCTTCCCGACGGCCGCACGGACGACGCAACTCCCGTGATCCTCGCGGACGACGACAAGGTGCAAGGGCAGCAGCAGAACCGGTTCTGGGCACGTATCCCCTTCTCGGACGGCACGGAAGCGCTCGCGCCCAGCGATACGCTCGGCAGCGTTCTAGACCAGTTCGACGGTCAGGCGCCGGTCCGGCTCAGGACCATCCCCGGCGGTGAAGAGGCCGTACGAGCGGGTCAGGCGGGTCTTCTCCAACGTTGGCGTCTGCAGCCCGTGTCCCAGGACATCGTGACGATCGTCAACGCCCAGACGGGTGGCTGCCTCACCAATATGGGCAAGGACGTGCAGGTGCAGGTCCGGCCCTGTGACGCGGCATTCGCCGCCATCCAGCGATGGCAGCTCGTACAGCCCGTCACCCGCTGAACTTCGTTTCCACGATGAGCGGCGTGGACCCGGCACCGTGCATGCTCCCCCCTGGTCCGGTGTCCCGCCGCGCGGCCTCCTGCACCCGTCGGTGCAGGAGGCCGCTCATCGTTGCGGTGCCGTGCGCGAGCACACAGCGTCCGAGCCCGCGGCATCGGGCCCGCCCGGCCAGGTATCAGGAAACGGCTCCACCGGCGGTCGCCGGCGACTGACCGGGCCCGCTGCATCAGCGGCCATCGACCGGGCAGGCACGTCCGACCACCGCCCGCGACCGGTCCGGCCGTCACATCGCGCCCCCCTTCGAGGCCACATGGCACCGGCGTTCTATCCGAACCTCTGCCCGATATGATCGGTTGGAGCAGGTCGCCGCAGCGACGCCGTGCCCGCGCACTATTACATTCCACGCCGAGGCGGCGCCGCCCTGCGTACTCTGCCTGCCTCCGGGACCATGTCCCACGCTGCAACGTCGCAACCTGGGCGGGCCTCTCCTTCACATCGTCCGACGATCCCAGCACCACCCGGAGACGACACCATGACACAGCTCCACGACCCCCTCAGACCGATCGTCTTCGCCTACACGGCCGTCTGCGACCATTTGGCAACCGCGACGAACGGGCGGTTCCACAGAGACCCGGACGGCACCGTTCTGGCTGTGTCGGGGGCCCCGGTCGCCACCCTGAACGCCGTACTCAGCCCCAACCTGGAGCCCAGCGCCGAGGTCGTGGAGGCTTTGGCCGGTGAGGTGAGTGGGACCGGTTTGCCATGGAGTATCCAGGTTCGTGGTCGTGCCGGGACGGCCGTCACAGAGGTGGCGGCGCGATTTGGGCTGACCGCGGTCAGCACGTCGCCGCTCATGATCAGGCGAGCCGACGCAGGGATGCCGCCGGCGCCCGCGGGATCCTTGCGCATACGCCCGGTGGAGGGTGAAGAGCTGGGACTGTACGCCCTGACCATGGCGGAGGGCTTCGGCGCTCCCCATGAGGTGTTCGCGATGTTCGCCGAACCCGCCCTGGCCAAGACGGAGCACTTCGTCTTCTACCTGGCGGAGGCGGACGGCGTCGTAGTGGGTACGGGGATGTCCGCGGTCACCGACCACCTCGTGGGCGTCTTCAACATCAGCGTCCTCCCACAACATCGGCGGCAAGGCCACGGGCAGGCCATCACGGCGGAGATCATCCGCGCGGGGCGGGAAGCAGGCGCCACGACTGCCTACCTCTACTCCAGCCCCATGGGCGAGCCCGTATACACATCCCTGGGCTTCCGCACCGAAGAAACCCTGACCGCCTTCACCGCCCCGGCATGATGCACATCCGACACCGGCCTCGGCCCTCGCCTGTTCGGGCGAGGGCCTCGGCCGTCGACGCGGGGCGCCGGTCCTACGATGCGCCAGTGCTCTGACCGCTATGGTTCGCCGGGTTGAGTGGGAGGATCGAGGTGTTCGTCGAGATCGTCTTGGTGGGGCTGCCGATCGACCGTGATGAGGTCGAGGAGGCTTTGGAAGCGGCGTTCGAACTCGACGGCGAGGTCACCGGCGCGGGCAGTGGCATGGGACGTTGCCATCTGGACCTTGAAATCGTGGAGGGCTTGACGACGACAGTGGCGCTTGCGCGGCTGCGTGCTGTGCTGTCGGATCTCGGGGTCGCAGACTGCGCGACCTTGAACGTCAGCGAGTGATCAAGCTGCCATTCGCGCACGTCCGCCTCAGTGGACGCCCTTCTCGCTGCGTACAAACGCGTTCACGCCGCTCGGCCGCCAGGCCATCTCGGTGACGAGCGTTGGCGTTGCGCCGGCGCGTCGCCGTCCTGGTTGCCCAGCGTGTTCTGGAAAGGCGGTCGGCGTCTTGGCAACAACACGGTCGGTGCACCGGTCACCCGCGCACTGGTCGCGCACGATCACAGATCCCGATGGTGGCCGCCTCGGCACTCATCGGGTCGGCATGCCTCCGTGAGGGCTGTTGACCACGATCGGCACGGACCCTTCAACGAGGTAAGGGTGCTCGGGGAAGTAGTCGATGTGGAGGTGGCCGCCGTCCTCCGCGGTCGTCATGGCCTGGAGGTTTTCCGCGAGGATCGCCCTGGCGCCGAAATCTCCACTGATCACAAGGACCTGCCGCGAGGTGTCGAACTCGATCCGCACCCCCGGTCCGGAAGTATTCCTCACCTCGATCCCTGCCAAGGCCTCGCCGGCGAGTGGTGATGCCGATCCGATGAACCCTTCGCCCTCGGTCACCGCATTTGCCAGGCCGGCCAGTTCCTCCGCTGAAGCGGTGAGATCCACTTCGCCGAGGACGGGATCGGGAACCAGTCGCACGCGCAGCACTCCCTCAAGGTCGGAGTTCCATGATGCCGTTGGAGGCCCTCCGACCGCATGCTCGCTCCGCAGGCTGACCGCCGCGGCCACATACATCGGAACCACACGTCCAGACACTCTCAACGGTGTGGGTTACGTAGGGCCGTGACTGCTGTATTGGGTCGCACTGTGCCAGGACGATGAGGTGGTGTCGTCGGCCCTGCCATCGATCCTCTCGTCGCCGTAACCTCGGACATTGAAGATCTCGATCCAAGCGGTCGACGCCTGCCATCGATCTCCCTGTCTCCACCGTTGCGCTCAGCACCTCGAAGACGACCCCGACACCGTCACCTCCACTCCCCCATCGCAACACTGAACGTGGCTCGGTCACTACGATCGGGGAGTGACGATCAAGTACGAGTGGCGGGGGGACTTCGACAACGCCGCCCTCGACGCCCTGCACGCCGACGGCTTCGGTCCCCCGGTCGCCGAGACCGGCTGGCGAGAACGACTTGAGCGCTACAGTCTCGGCTGGGTCTGCGCCGACGAGGACGGCGCCTTGGTCGGCTTCGTCAATGTTGCCTGGGACGGTGGAGTTCACGCCTTTCTCCTGGACACAGTGGTTGCCCAGCCCTTGCAGGCGAGAGGCATCGGCACCGCACTGGTCGCGACCGCGGCTCGCGAAGCCCGTGCCGCGAAGTGCCAATGGCTCCACGTCGACTTCGAGGCGCACCTGCGTTCGTTCTACTTCGATGCGTGCGGCTTCAGGGAGACGACAGCCGGTCTGATCGCTCTGTAGCACCGTGGCCGAGCTCTCGGTTGCGGTGCGAAGCGGCACAGAAGCGCGGCTCCTTCAGCAGCGGACACGGCCCGGACGTCGCCGTGTCCGCTGCTCCTACACAACGACCTCGCCGGGGACCAGGCGTCCCGCCTTGCGGTACTCACGCTTCGCTCCCGCCAGCAGGTCCTCCGTGGTGACCGGTGTGTCACGGCCCACGGCGATGTAGGCGGCCGTGACCACGGCGCTGCGGATCGAACCGCCGGCGAGCTCGAAGTCCCGTGCGCAGGAGTCGAGATCGATGTCGTCCGCGCAGGGCACTCCGGTCAGGCTGTGGCGCCAGAGAGCCAGGCGCTGCGACGGGTCGGGGAACGGGAAGTCGATCAGCAGATCGAGCCGGCGGGTGAAGGCCTCGTCGATGTTGGCCCGGAGATTGGTGGTGAGCAGAGCAATGCCGTCGAAGGACTCCAGCCTCTGCAGTAGGTAGGCACTCTCCAGATTGGCGTAGCGGTCGTGGGAGTCCTTGACCTCCGAACGCTTGCCAAAGATCGCGTCCGCTTCGTCGAACAGCAGGACCGCATTGGTGCGATCGGCCTCGGCGAAGATCTTTTCGAGGTTCTTCTCCGTCTCACCGATGTACTTGTCGACCACGGCCGACAACTCGACGATGTAGAGGTCGATGCCCAACTCCCCCGCGACGACCTCGGCGGCCAACGTCTTTCCCGTCCCCGACTCCCCCGCGAACAGTGCCACCACGCCGTGCCCGCGCCCACCACCGGTACGCAGCCCCCACTGCCCAAGCACCCGCTCCCGGTGCCGTGCCCGGGTCAGCAGCTCTGCGAGCTGGGTACGGGGTTCATCGGGCAGTACGAGATCGGCCCATGTCACGGCGGGACTCACACGCCGGGCATGCCGGTCCAGCGTGGGTGCCGACTGCCGGCGGGCACCCTGCTGTATGTGGAGCGCGCCCAGGGTCGTGCCCTCCAGCGCGGCGAGCGAGCGGGCGGCCTTGGCCGCGTGCGAGATCTGCTCGGGAGCCAGACGGTAGGAGGCGACGGTCGCAGGCAGGTCGAAACCCTCGGCAGCGTCACCGACATGGCTGTGCCACAGCCTTTCGGTGTTGACACCGTCGGGCGGCGCGTCCAGACACAACACGTCACCGGACGGCGACCAGCGCGGGTCGAAGGAGTCGGCGCCGAAGATGACGACAGGGAGCGCGCGGCGGGCACCGGTGTTGTCCACTCCCGCCGCTGCGGACGCCGTGGGGTCCGGTGTGTTCAGGACGGCGCCTTGCTCCACCGCATTGACCCAGGCTTCGGGCTCCTTGGGCAAGGGGCCCAGGACGACGCCGGCTCCGAGCAGGCGTGCCTCTCTGAGCAGCGCGGGAACAATCCGGTCGGCCTGCTGCGCCGTGTGCGCCACATCGCAGCGCAACACCGGAAGACCCGCGGCGTGCACGGCCGCGACGGCGGTCGCGAGTCCGGTGCCGTGCCGGCTCTCACGCAGGTGGACCACGGCGGGAGCGGCCGCCAGCAGCGCCCCGAGCCGCCCCGCGAACGGGCCTGTCCCGGGATCGGCCCGGCCGGTGCTCCCGTCCGGCTCGTCGGCGGACTGCACGTACACAGAGCCGGGGAGGTCGCCGTCGAGCGCGTCGTCGCCGAGCAGATGGGCGATCACCCGCTCTGGGACCCGCAGTGCCCGGCCCGGCAGAGGCCGGTCCTCGTCGTCCAGAGTGATCAGGTCACCCGAGCGCAAAGGAGCACGAGGATGGAACCGGGCACGAGCGGACGCCTGACACGGTGCCAGTCCCACGAGATCGAGGGCGAGCGCGACGGTGGCACGCCGACGTCCGACATCGTTGTTGAGATATCCGTAGAGCGACTCGAAGTCGCGGTCCACATCCGGGGCCAGGGCGGCGAGCAGGATGTGGACATCCAACTGCGTGAGTGCAAATCGTTCGGCCAGGCGCAGCAGACGGCCCTCCGGGTCACCACGACTTCCGTAGGCGTCGTCGAGCCGGACCGACTGCTGCGCACCGTCGACCTCCAACATCCGCCCGATGTGCTCCCGCGACAGATACAGCCCCCGCAACGGGTCACCTGCCGACGGATCTTCGGCGCTGCGCTCGTCGACCAGGGTCCGGGTCCTCTCCCGGAGCAGCGCCAGGCGTTTCATCAACGCGCCGCTCACTGCACGTCCTTCCTCGCCGAAGGCCTTGAACCGCCTTCACGGCTGTCGGCGAGGTCATGCACCACGGCCACCGTCGGCTCGAGGACCGGCGGTGCCACCTGGTAGTCGGGCGAGACCGGCATCGGCGCGACCACCACGACCTCCAGCGACGGCTTGAGTTCTCCGCCGAGGGCCGACCAGATGTCCGCGATGGAGCGGGACTCGGCCGGTGGCACACCGATGGTGAGCGGAATCGCCGGACGGAGGTCTGCCAGGGGGCCTTCGAGGTATTCGGCCGGCAGTGCTTCGTGGGGAAGCAGGCCGGTCAGAACGGCGGACAGGAGTCGATGCTCGTCCTCGGTGCGCTTGGTCCACGCGGTGAGCAGATACGAGAGCCGGAACCAGCGGGGCGGCTGGCGGCGCCGGGTGACCGTGCCGGTGGCATCCCGCAGCGCCATCGCACCGCGTTCGCGCCGGGCCACCTCCTCCCGTATGTCGTAGAGATACGCGTCCACGGTGGGAGCGTTGCGGCGGGCGGCCCATTCACGGGTGGGGGCGTCGAAGACCACCTCCGCTGCGCCGGCGGGCAGGGCCTGGGCGCGCAGCAGACGTCGTAGCGCCTCGTCGATCTCGTGTATCACCGGCACGTCCCCGGGACGGTGTCCACCAGGGATGCCGACACGACCGGTGCGCTCACAGGTACCCCTCCCGCAGTGCGAACGCAACGGCGTGGGCGCGGTTGCGCAGCTGCATGCGTGTCATGAGACCGTGCAGGATGTTCTTGACCGTGCGTTCCGAGTAGGAGAGCTTTCCCGCGATCTGCCGGTTCTCCAGCCCGTCCGCCACGAAACGGAGCACCTGCACCTCACGATCGGACAGCCCGGTGACCATGGGCACCGACGATGCACCGGAGCCGTGTCGGCCCAGTTGCACGAGCAGCCGGTTGAGCAGGTCGGACGGGACTTCGCTGTCGCCACGGGCCGCGGATCGCACGGCCTTGGCCAGGCTCTCCGCCGTGGCCTGGTGCCGCCACACGAAGGTCCGCACTCCACAGGCCACCGCGCTCAGCAGTTCCCGCTCATGGAGCTTGCCCGCCACCAGGACCGCTTCCCGTGATTCGCCGCGGACCAGCCGGCGCAGCATCACCGCGGCGTCGTCGTCGACGCGATCGGCGAGGATCACGGCCACCGAGCGGCGTCCGACACCCTGCACGGGCCGCTCCAGCACCTCGATCTCGGGCTGTCCTCGGAGGAGACCGGAGAGGCCGGCCCGCGCGATCGGGTCGTCGGCGTGCAGGGTCACCGTGATCATCTTGTTTGCCATCATTGTCATCAATGTCTTGCCTCACGAGCCCCGGGCGTGGGGCCGGCACACGACCGGCCCCACGCCCGACCGAACACTTCAGTCCCTGCTGTCCTTGGCCTTGGTGCCGTCGGGAGCGACCGCGAACCAGGTCCCGCCCACCCCCTCACCCTTGATCTCGCCTGCCGCCGTGTCCTTGGAGAACCGGTATACGGGCCATCCCCCGATGGTCACCTGCTGAGTTCCGTCGGGCCGGGTGACCGTCGAGATCTTGTCGCGGTACAGCCGCTGGAAGACGATCTTGTCGTTGGCGAGGACCGGCGGCCAGGTGACCGCGCAGTCACCCACGCACGTGGCCTTCGAGGGGTTGGCGGAGTCCGGGTCGAACCGGTACAGCGTGAAGCCCTCACCGTCCACCACGGTGTTCCCGAGGCGATCGTTGTGCCCGAGCTGCACCGTGGCCGGCCAGTAGCCGCCCGACGGGTTCGTCGACTGCGCAGGCTGAGGCGCTTGACCGGCGGCCGCCCCGTTCCCCGTACCGTTGGATCCGGCGTCCCCCGCAGCGCCGGATCCACCGCTACCGCCCGCAGTGCCGCTGGAACCGGCGGCCGCGGGAGGGACGGATGCGGGCGCACTGGGCGCCGAGGACGCAGCTCCGCTGTCGGAGCCGCCGCACCCAGCAAGCAAGAGGACGCTGCTGAGTGATGCGGCCAGGCCGAGAGATGCGTAGGAACGCGTCATTGAACTTCCCTTGTCGTATTCATACAGACAGCTGGTACGCACGACACACGAGGTGCGCCGCACCATGTGTGCGGCAGCGCGCATCACCCGGCGCCCAAGTGGGCAGCCTGAATGGTGCCGTTGCCACAGACAGCCAACCGTGTGAACGTCCACGCCCCGTCGATAACGTGTTGACGAGATGTCCTCATTCGGTTGACGTGGAGCCGAAGGCACTGTCCACGCGGTCAGGAGGACACCAGGCGTACGGTCACACGGGAGAGTGACTCGACCGAGCTCATCGCCCACGCCTGGCAGAGCGTGCAGCCGCACCGGCACCTGAGTCGACCATTCCACCGAGGGGCCGGAGAACGCCCTCCCGGACTGACACAGCGCACCACACGGGCTCCGCGTCACTCCCCTTGTTGACCGCGGCCGACCACCCCACGGGCATACCTGGCACAGCTGCCGCACCGCCCAATGATCCTCGCCCGGCATGCGCCGACCGCCGCCGTGCTATCGGACTTCAACCGCACATTCAGCGCCAGAGTAGGCAGACCCCGTATCCGCTGGAAGAGATCCGCCGGATCGGCCGCATGCACAGCCCAGCCGTCGACTGACGAACCTGTGGGCTGATAGGGAGGTCGCCCCGCAGGGCTGACCGGCGCCTACGCGGCATTGCCCCTTCGGTTGGACCGTACTGATCCCCGCAACACCCTGGAGTTCAGGGTGTTGCAGGGATCGTGGATTTTGAGGTGCTGAAGGCGAGGTTCTTTGAGGCGCTGGACCGGGAGGACGGCAGTATCACCAATGCCGCTCACGCAGCCGGTGTGAACCGCAGTACGGCGTTCGGATGGGCCCGTCAGGCCGGTGTCCGTGGTCGCGGCAAGCCCGGCGCCTCCGGACACCCGGGCCCGGCGGAGTACGAGCGGCTGCGTGCGGCCGGAGTCCGACGCCGAGATGCCGCCGTGCAGATCGGCGTCCACGAGCGCACCGCCCAGGACTGGGACCTGGGCATCCGGCAGGTCGGCCATTCGCGACTGCGCGCTGACGGTCGTCTGATCGTCTATAAGACCGGTGTGACCACGACCCAGCCGTCCCTCGCGGCGGTCGGCGCACGGCTGCACCCTCGGTTTCTGAACGTGACCGAGCGGGAGACGATCGCTGACATGCACCGGGCCGGCCATCCGCTGCGGGCGATCGGACGGACTCTGGGCGACCGGCGTCCACGATCAAGCGGGAGATCGACGCCCGGGCAGTCGACGGCGTCTACCGGCCGCACCGGGCCCAGCGGGCCTGGGCCGAGAGCCGGTCACGGCCCTAGGCCTCGAACCTCGCCGCAGACGGTCCGCTGCGTCGATACGTTGAGGACAAGCTGCGCGACCGCTGGTCCCCGGAGCAGATCAGTCACGCTGTGGTCCTCGAGTTCCCCGACGACGAGAGCATGCGGGTGAGTCCGGAGACGATCTACCAGGCCATCTACGTCCAGGCCCAAGGCGGCCTGCACCGCGAGATCGCGGTCGCACTGCGCAGCGGTCGCACCCACCGCAAGCCTCGCCGCAGCCCGGAGCAGCGCACCCGCCGGTTCGTCCACGAGATGGTTGATCTCCGAGCGTCCTGCCGAGGTGGAGGACCGGGCGGTTCCCGGCCCTGGGAAGGCGATCTGATCGTCGGCCCCCGAAGCGACAGCGCGATCGTGACCCTGGTCGAGCGCTCCACCCGCTACGTGATGCTCGGGCATCTGGCGGGTGGGCACACGGCCGAGGAGGTCCGCCACGTGCTGGTGCCGCTGATCCAGACCCTGCCCGGGCACCTGCGCGCCTCGCTGACCTGGGACCAGGGCTGTGAGAGGGCCGCGCACAAGCAGTTCACCGTGGCCACGGGAGTACCGGTCTACTTCTGTGATCCGCACTCTCCTTGGCAGCGCGGGTCGAATGAGAACACCAACGGCCTGCTGCGCCTTACTTTCCCAAGGGCACCGACCTGTCCGTGCACAGCGCCGAAGACCTCGAACACGTCGCCCAGCAACTCAGTGGCCGACCACGCAAAACGCTCGGCTGGAGAACCCAAGCCGAGCGCCTGCGTGATCTATGGTGGCGGCTGTGGCTCGGGGCAGGTCGTGACCTGCGAGGATGCCGATAGCGTGTCCGAGGTTGTGGGCAATGACGGCGAGCGCGAGCCAGGCGGCATTGGCCGTGAAGCGGTCCGAGGGCAGGTGGGCCGGACCGGCGGAATTCAGCTCGGCTATGGTCTGCTCGACCACCGCATGCCGCCGATGGTCGGCCTCGATCTCCAACACGTCGCCTTCGCGGTCGGTAACGAACGCATGGTGGTCGTAGCTGGTGAACAGGGCCAGTTGCGAGCCGGGAGTGGGGCGAACCCGGCGGACGATCAGCCGGACCGTCAGTCGGCTCTTGGTATGCGCGAAGCAGGTGAAGGTGGTCTCGGCGACATCTACGCCGGAGACTCCGGGGTGGACAACCAGTACGGGATCGGCTTCCAGGCGTCCTGCGCCAAGTCCTTCCTGACCGAGACTGCCGGCCGAGTCCGACATGACGGAGCAGTGGGCCCTCTCCGGCAGGATCTCAAGATCAAGGCAGCCATCGCCGCCATACCCGAATTAGGCAACGTTTGCCCCGTTGACGGCCGGCGGTGACGGCCCGTGCTGAGTGGCGCGGCTTACTCAGCCTCGAACTGGTGGTCCGCCCAGATGTAGCTTTCGGGCAGCAGGTCGGTGATGTGGACGGTCCGGATGTGGTCATCTTCACCGACGATGACTTTGAGGGCAGGGAAGTAGTCGAGAAGGACCTGACGGCACCGGCCACACGGTGGAACAACCCCCCGGTCACGGTCACCCACCGCGACGATGGTGTCCAGCTCGTAGGCGCCCTGGGCAGCCGCTGCGCCAATGAGCACCAGTTCGGCGCAGGGGCCTCCCGTGAAGTGGTAGGCATTCACCGCGGTGATGATGCGGCCATCGGCGGAGCGGGCCGCGGCCGCCATCGTGTGGTTGTCCCCTTGGCAGCGTGTGCGCGCGATATGGGCTGCGGCCTGGATCAGTTCGCGGTCGACGGGGTGGGTCTGTGTGGTCATCTTCTCTGCCTTCGTCGGGTGCCAGGCGACGTTGGCCCGCGTGAGGAAGTTTTGCAAGCGGATATCGGCGGCCGGTGCGCGATCTCCTGATACGTCGCGCCCGGTGGCATCTGCCGTGAGGGCGGTTCTTCTGGGTGTGGCACTCATCGCGGCGCTGTCTGCGATCCGCCCGTGCTTCCGCGAGACGGTGAGCTCAGGACATTCGCAGGTTCTGCTCCAGCCAGGGCGGGCCTGAGGAGGTCGGGTGGTCGCCCGCCGACCATGGGCGGAGCCGGAATGGTCACCCGCCGTGCCGCTCGCACACGAAGGTGTGGTCGCCCGGCCCCAGGCTCGAGACGGTGAGCGTGCCGTCGACCACGGCGACGTCGCGTGTCGATGCCCGACGGCCGTCCCACAGTGTCCGCCGGCCGGTGCGCACGCGTTGCCCGCGCGGGTCTCCGGGGAAGGCGACCGCCCCCTGGGTACGCCCAGGCCCGTGGACGGTAAGGCGGAAGGAGCTCGCGCTGTTCGCCCATTCGACACCCAAGGGACCGTGAGGGGTGGGCAGTTGGCCCGTCGCCCAGTCGACATCGGCGGGTTGCGGGCGCACCTCCCAGGTGGCGTAACCGGGCGAGGTCGGCCGGGCACCGAGCAGGTGGTGGGTCAGGGCCGGCAGGACTCCGGTGGACCAGCCGTGAGCCATGCTGGTGTAGGCGCCCTCGTACAGGGATCCGTCCGGCCCGATGCCTTCCCAGTGGGTGATGCCGGGGTCGTTCCTGTCCATCCAGCCGTACGTGCGGCGGATCTGGTCCAGCGCGGAGTCGGCCCGGCCGGCCAGGAAACGCGCCTCCATCTCCGGATAGGAGGTGAAGGCGTAGACCCGCTGGGAGGCCTGGTCGAAGAGGGTGTCGTTGTCCATGAACGCGTTCCCGTAGGCCCGCTTGGTCGTCGCGTCGAGATGCGCGAGCGCCGATGCGGCACGGTCGGCATCGGCGATACCGGTGACGACGGCCAGGGAGTTGCCATCCTGGGCGTGACGCGCCGCGCCGGTCCCGGAGTCCAGATAGGCGCCCGCGTCGGCGTCCCACAGCAGCGAGTTGACGGCCTGCGCCACCTTGCCCGCCCTGGCGCTCCAGCGTGAGGCGTCGGCGTTCCGCCCCAGCAGCCGGGCCAGCCGGGCCGCGTCCTGGAGGGCTTGGACGTAGAGCGCGTTGTAGTAGGTGACGCGGCCCGTGCGGCCCAGGAAGGCGTAGTCGCCGTACGACCCGGTGCTGTTGAGGCCCTTGCTCAGCAGACCGGCGTCGTCGGTGACGCTGGGGTACCAGGTGTCGAGGACCTTCAGCAGGGTCGGGTAGTAGCGGGTGGCGTACGGGCGATCACCGGTGTAGAGGACGTAGTCCCAGCTGCAGGTGACCCAGTAGAGCGGGTAGTCGAAGAGGGGCAGGGTGTAGTTGTTGATGGAGGCGGGTGGGATCCAACCGTCGGCGCGCTGGTGGTCGGCGAGGTCGGCCAGGACGTTGCGGGCTGCCTCGGCGGCGTCGTCGTGGGTCAGGTAGAGGGTGCGCGCGGAGACGGCGAGGTCGCCGACATACGGGTCGCGGTCGCGCTTGGCGCCGTCCTGCAGGACCAGCTTCCCTTCCAGCGAGGCACTCCAGGCGTTGCGTGGATCGACGTCGTCCTGGCGGAAGGTATCGGTGACCAGTTCGTTGGTGTAAGAGGCGCCGTACCAGTACCGATTCAAGTCGTCGTCGGAGCAGAGGAACCAGCCGCGGTAGGTGCTGGGCGTGCCCAGATACGCGGTGAACTGCAGCGCGATCGAGTCAATCTCCACCGTCCCCCAGGGCTGGGCGGCAGGGCCGTCCGAGGCCAGCGCATCGAGGCTGATCCTGAGGTAGCGGAAACCGTGCAGTCCGTCCGCGAACACCTGGTCACCGGTCTGGAAGCCCTTGTGGTCCGTCCAGTTGGCGCCCATTGCGGGGACGGCGAACTGATCCGTGCCCTGCCCGGCACCGCCCGCCTGGTCGGAGCGGGTGAAGTCCGAGCGGTCGGTGAGGAATTGCCGGGTCTCGGAGAACGCCACCCGCACACCGGGGGAGTTGTCGGACGCCGAGGTGAACCGGATCTGCGGATAGCCGACCACGACCTTGCCGAAGTCCACGGTGATGCTCGGTACGGGAATGGGGGCGACCGGCGCGGGCCAGACCTCGTTGATCCGCGTGAAGTAACCGTGCGGCGTGTCCTGCGCGTTGGTCACCGTGATGCGCACGCGATCGGTACTGATCTCTTCCGTGAAGGGAACGGCCTTTTGGACCGCGTCGTTGCCGGTGACCGTGGCGGTGGTGCGCCAGTCGCCGTCGCTCCACACGTCGACGGTGTAGTCGGTCGGCACGCCGTCGCTGTTGGAGATCACCGTGATGCCCGCCAAGGGCGTGACCTGCGGCACGGTGATGGTAAGGACGTCGGGGAACGCCCCCGGCGTGTCGTCGTTCCAGAAGGTGTCCGGGTTGCCGTCGATCGCGTTGGCGGCGTCGTAGGTGCGCGGCTGCCCGTCGTTGCCGTTGTTGCCCGCGTGAGCCGACGAGGCCTCGGCCGTGGTGCCGTCGGGCCAGCGCGGCGCCGCTGCGGGGCGCGGACGCCGCAGGACGGATCTGGCGCCGCCGGGCTCGAGCAACGCCTCGGGCTTCGTCACGTCGCCGCTCGCCGCGACGATCCGCACGGGGCGGACCGTGCGGGAGGACGGTCCCTGGACGTACCGGTGCCAGCCGCCGGGGCGGCGCGACGGGCCCCCGCTGACGGGAGTGGAGGCTCCCTGGACGGGGAGCGCCTCGGCTGAGGGGAGTGCGGCGGAGAGGGAAACCGCCGTGAGCCCGACAGTGCCGGCCGTGGCCAGAACCGTCCGCCGGGAAAGGCCCTTGTCCGGTGTGCTGTTCGACGCCATGACGCTCCCCACTTTCCCTTGAGCAAGAACGGACTGAATCGTTTCAATTCCCGGTTGCGAGGTGACGCTATCTCGAACACGGGGCGCCCGTACAGAGTTGGGACAGGAGTAGTTTCAGGACGTACAGAGGGCGATGAACTCGCCGTGATGCATGAGGAGTACGCGGATTCCGTCGGCGGCCAGGCGGGTGTTGTCGATGTTTGAGGAAGTTGTACCGCCCTCGCCGGCCCCGTCGGAGGCTTTCGCGACGTCGAGTTCCATCAGGTCGATGGCCGTGAGGCTTTTGTCGATCGACCAGATCGCGTGACATCGGCGGTCCGACGGCAAAGGCGTTCGACACGCTCTTCGCATCCGCCTACGACCTGATCGGCGAACAGCGCGCAACGCCGAGCAACCTGTACGCGGCCGAACCGGACGCGAAGGACGTCACCGCCGGGCTCATCGGCGACGCCGGCTACGACCCCCTGTATGTGGGCGACCTCGATCCGGGAGCGCGACTCCTGAAGGACCGTTCCGGCGTCACACGCGCCCTGGCCGGCCAGATCGGCCCGTTCTTCCACCGGCTACGCCCGCCCCGGCGAGCTGCAGGCCTACAACGGCACCCCTGAGGCTCCTCAAGTCGCTTCGTGTGCCCAGAACATGGCCGTCAGGCTGATCCTCATGACGGGAATCACGCGACTGAGCTAGAGGTGTGGCTGGATGGCCGCGGCTATCGACAGGAGCTGGTAGGGATGGGATCCTGCCAGTCCACGGGAAGATTCATAGCGCTGAAACTGTTCGGGACCCGGACCACGTTCCACCTCGATCCTTCATTCTGCGGCCCGGGCGAGGCCATCGCCTGGGCGCTGCGGCCCGAAGAACTGCATCGAGAAGGAGGAACGTGCAAAGGACATTCCTCACCCACGACGTTCCCGATTCTTGATCTCCGTTCGAAGACAGAGAAGTCAGTCACCGAGTAGGACTCGTTTTCGCAGGAGTCTGGCGAGTCGACGCGGGCCTTGGAGCGCGAGTATGGGGGTGACCTACCGCAAGGCGGTGGAGTCTGCGCGGCCCTTGCCGCCCAGCAGGGCTGGGCGATACTCGACCGGTGACATGGTTCGAGCAGGCACGGGCAGCAGAGCAGTCCGGTGACTGGGACACCGCCATCGCCCTGGTGAGCGCCCGCGCCGAGTGCTATTCCACCGACCACTACGCCCACAGCAACCATCTGTGGCACATGGCCCTGCTCGCCCACGCGGAACGACTCACAGAGCTCACGGACCTGGCCTACACGGACGTCCATGCACGTCGACGGCTCAACCGAGAGCTTCGCGACCGCGGTATGGAAGCCATGCTCCACGAGCACGCAGAGGACGACGACCGCGACGCTCTCTACACCCTCATCCGATTGCTCTGCGAGACAGACCGGACCGAGCAGGCAGGCGAGATGGTCGAGGAGATCGCCCCGCAGGAACGGCATGCCCAGGTGATCCTCACTGGCTTTGAGGCGTCATCGACCCGAAGCTCATGACGCGGACGTGCTGTCAAACCCGACAGCGTTTGTTCACGGTCCGGTGGCACTTGGTGATCGTTGGCCCTCTGGACGTCCACGGGAAGTGACGGCAGTCGTCTTCGGGCGCGTCGGTTTCCCTGCCTGTCCCGTGCGGCAGATCGGTCGTGATCATGCAGTCATGTCAGTGCCTGATGCCACGATCCGGACGACCTGACGCAAGGAGATCAGCATGGGCACCTGGGATACCGGCCCCTTCGACAACGACACGGCCGCGGACTTCGCCAACGCTCTCGACGACGCCGAACCCGAGGCACGCGAAGCCCTGATCCGAGGCGTCCTCGTCCGAACGATCGACGCCACGGGCTATCTCGCGGAAGCGGACCAGGCGGTGGCCGCCGCCGCACTCATCGCGGCGCAATGCCCGGGAGGGAACCCGTCGACACGCCCTACGGCCCGGAAACACCTATGCCCGCGTTCCCTTCCGACCTTCGGGCACTCGCCGACGAAGCCCTCGCCCGCATCGCCAGCGACGAGGCTGGGCCGGCCTCAAACTGGGTCGACCCGGAGGACTGGAAGCAGTGGCGGGCCATACTCACCCGCCTTCGCACAGTGCTTGCCCCGCCGCCGCCTTCCATCGCTCTCTTCGAAGTCCAGCCATAACGGAGCGTCATTCTGCGCAGAAGTCGAGCCGGAACCACAACTCGTCAACACGCCAGAGAAGACGCCCGGGCTGCCGTTGATCGGGCCCATGGTCGGGCCGGCACGCTGGGTTCGGCGTGCCTTGGCTCGCTGCCCATTGCAGTGCTCAGATCCATGAGATGTGGCTACGCATCACTCCCCTGGCGGCCGACACCGCCGCCGGAAGGTGCACCCCCGTGATCCGGGCCACTCCTCTGCCTTTTGGAGAGCCGGTCAATGTCGTACGTGGTGACGATCCCGTCAAGCCGACCGCCGTCCATGACCAGGATGGGCAGTCCGCCCCCGGAACCGAGGCGCTCCAGGACGGCGGTCAAGAGCTCGTCCGGTGCGGCGATCGTGCACTGTGAGAGCGGGGTGGCCACCTCACGTACCCGCAGCGCCTCCCGACGCCCGGACGGCACGGCAGCCAGTCGGCGCAGCCGCACGACACCGCTGGGGCGGCCCTCGAAGTCCAGGAGCGGCAGCACCGAATGCCCTACCTGAGCCGCCGCCTCGGACAGGAAGCGATCCACGGTCAGCCAGTCGGGACCGGTGACCACCGGACGGGTCATCGCCTGGGCCACCCGTACCCCGCGCAGGGCCGTGGCCAACTGGGCCCACCGTCGTTCGGCCGCGGCGGCGGACGCCACGAACAGGCCGATGACCATCAGCCACAATCCGCCCGACATCCCCTTCACGAAGGTCCACCATCCCACCGCGGCCAGCACCATGCCGACGACTTGCCCGCCGCGTCCGGCCGCCCGCTGGGCACGATCCCGGTCCCCCGTGCGCCACCACAGCGCTGCCTGAAGCACCCGGCCCCCGTCCAGTGGCGCGCCGGGCAGCAGGTTGAAGACACCCAGCAGCAGGTTCGTCCCGCCCAGCCAGCCCAGCACGGCAACCGGTATCCGCCAATGGAGTATCGCGTCCACCCCGGCTGAGCCTCCGAGGGCGGCCCCACCGAGCAGCAGACTGGCGAGCGGCCCGCTGACGGCGACCGCGAACGCCGCCCGTGCCGTCGTCGGCCGGTCCATCCGGGTCATCCCGCCCAGTGCCCACAGCGTCACGTCCTGTACGGATATCCCAGCTCGGCGGGCCGTCAGCGCATGCGCCGCCTCATGCACCACCAGGCTCACGAGCAACAGCACAGCACCGACGACTGCGGCGACCGCGTACACCACCGGGGGCATGCCCGGCGCGTAGGCGGGCAGTGTCCGCTTGGCCAGGCCGTACGCGAAGAGCAGCATGATCAGCGGCACACTCCAGTGCGCCCGCAGCTCCAGACCCCGCAACCTCCCGATCCGGATCGAACCCTTCATCGCCCTCACCGCCGACAGGAGACACAGGGGGCAGGCCCGAACGCGGTTCGGGGTCCCCTTTCCATGGTCCGTCCCGGCGGCCCCGCGGCCAAAAGCCGTCCTACGACACCGAGCCGGCGCAGCCCTGAACCGTGCCAGCGGTCCTCGGCACCGCTGCGATCGCTGCACAGGCGGAACGGGTGCCGGGCACCTACGGTGGTGTGATGAGCGGGGCGGGTGACCGAACGGCGCTGCGGAGGAGACTGCGATGCAGGAGCACTTCGTCTGGGTGACGACGCGCCGCCTCCAGCCGGGCACGCTGGAGGCGTTCGAGCGTGCATGGCGCCCGGCCTCCTACCCGCAGGGCATGCGCCGCGCCTTCGCGTACTGGTCCGAGGACGGACAGGAGATCACCGGGGTGTCGTTCTGGGACTCCCGAGAGGCGTGCGACTCCTGGCGGGACTCCGGGCCGGAGGCCCAGCGGCGCACCGCCATGGCCCCGTATGTCGTCGAGGAGCGGGAGGGCTTCTACCACGGCCGCGAACTCGCCCTCCCCCAGCAGTAGCCGCGGGCCGCCGCTGCCCCTGTAAGGCGCGCGATCCGGGTGCCCTTCCCCTCACACACCCCGCCGCCCGGCGCAGCGCTGTCGTCGATCCGCCGAAAGCGGCCTTTACGGCCGCGCCGCACCTCCATCGGCACGCGGCGCACGGACATCGCCCGCTGCACCGCTGGGAGAACGGGGCAGCGGGCTGGCTCCCGCAGGCGCTCTGAGCGCTGCGTGCTGCGGGGGCGGCCGTCGGGGCGCAGGGTCCCGGGGATCCGCCCGCCCGTGCGGTCATCCTGCCGTCCCGTGGGTCGCCGGCCCGGCTGCGGCGCGCCAGCACTGCACCACCGGCTCCCCGGCCAGCTCGACTCTCACCTCGCCAGGAGTTCACGCACCACCACGGACACCACTGCGACGGCCACGGTGGTCACCGCGATGCCCACTATCACCGCACGCCCGCTCCACGACGCCAGCCGCTCTCTCGCACGTTCGCATGAGGCCAACCGGCTGCGATCACCAGATTTCAGCTGGAGCAGGCAAGCCGGAGGAAAGGCCACACCGCGCTCCGCGTCGTCACGAGTGTCCACACCCTGCCCAACGAACGAGCAAGGGTTCGGAAACAGGGAGGCGGAACGCCGCCGCGGTTTCTCCGCTTGCTGATGGTCTTCTGGGCGCAGGGGTACGAAGGTGCCAGCCTCACCGACCTGACGATGCAGGCCCTTGAAATGAGTCGCGCCCTCGCGGCCCGGCTCGACATGGGACCGTCCTGGCCAGGATGCCTACGCGATGTTCGTACGGCACGGCAGGCCGGCGAAAGGTTCTTGTGCCACGTGGCGCTGCTGTCGGGCCGGCCGCCTTCACCAGCGCTCACGCCGTTGACGCGACCCCGGAAGGCCTGCACGGCGGGTGCGTCGAGGGTGGGCCGACAGTCGTCGATGACGTGGTAGCCGCGGTGTTAGGCGACGGTTGTGCAGGGCGTGGTTGGGCAGTCCAGCAGGGGCTTCGCCCGGGCCGGCCGACACGCAGCCGGGCGAGCCCGTCACGCAATGCGGGTCTCCTATCGTCGAACCGCATTGAGCTACGCAAGCAATACCTGGACAGGAACGCTCACTTGCGGCATGAGCTGGAAGCTGCGCTACTGCAAGGCGGTCATCACTGAAGTCGGGGTGCTGTCTTTGCGCCGATCAGAATTTAGCCGGTGATCATTTGTGGCGCCGTAGCTCTTCGCATCCACAACCCATCCTTCCGTAGTGCGCTCCGCTCACCCTGGAGTCGTCGCTGGGTAGCCCCAAGGGGCCCTTGCGCGGGCAGGGGGCGTCGACGCTGATCTCGCACCGGTGCCGGGCGCTGCGGCAAGACCGCGAGGTGTCTTGCCGCAGCGGAGGTTAGCGCGTGCCTGCCGACACGCAAGCACCTCGACCTGTCGGAGGCGCCGTAGCGTTACGTGTTCTGGCAGGCCGCAGCCTTGAACTCCTCGATGGAGACGGTGATTGCAGATTCGTCGCCGTTGTCCGAAGTACTGTCGTAGCGGACCTGTCCGGCGGTGAGCCGGTCCCGGTCGGCCAGGGTGAAGGAGATGCTGCTCGCTGACCACGAGTTGTCCTTGGTCCACCCGTAAAGTGCGTAGGCGGTCTTAGCGGTGAGCGGAGCGAGGGATCTGGTTGCGGTCCAACCAGCAGCCGGAGAATCGAGGGGCCAGGTGGCGAGACCCGGCATGAGGGGGCGATCGGCGGTCCATGAACCGACCCTTACCTCCTTGTTGACGTCGTCGCTGTCCGCGTAGAAGGTCGCGCCATCGATCTGATGGCCGCAGGCCATCATGACTCCGAGCAGATGGCCGTCGGCGGCCACGGAGATGCTGGCGACGGCGTCAACGGGAACGGTGCATCCTGAGGTTGCGGCCAGGGCCACGCCGACCGCGACGGCGCCGACGAAGCGCCGGAACACCGACCGTGAAGTGGTCGACCACATGCTTAGCCCCTGCCCGGGGTACGCGTGGCCCCCTGCTCCCGGATGGTAGGGGCGAGTGGCGTCTGACCGCAGTGTCGCCACCCACCCGTTGCGCGCTCGTTGTTGCCCTGTAGTCGCTTGGCTGTGTCAGCCCGATCAGGGCACCGATACCCCGGTACCTTCTGCTCAACGATCGGCGGCTGAACGGATACGACCACCGATGTGTGAAGACAGAAGCTCAGGCGGTGACTGCAGGTCACAGCATTGATCAAGCCCGCTGGCAGGGCATGTTCGACGCTCTGATGGGCCGCATCGCGGGACGCGGGGCCGGCAGACGATCTCTGCCAGAGCGGGGGTTTTCGCGTGAGCGTGTCGACCCGGAATGGGCAACGGAGCATGCACAGGCCGTCAACTGCTCGTATGACCGGTTGTCGGCGCACTGCCAGACCGCGTCTGCGCCTGTGAGGGTGGGGGCGTCGGCAGCCAGGCGTGCTGGTAGCAGTCTTGTAGATTGGAATCCGGGGGCATAAAAGACCTGCAGGTGGTCGGTGATGATGCCTGAGATCAATTTCGAAATATTGTTCGATGCGGCACCGAATCCTTACCTGGTTATGGACCGGAACCTTGTAATCGGCTACGCCAATCGCGCATATATGCAGGTCACTGGGCGTGCCAGGAGAGAATTGGTTGGTCGGCCCGTCTTCGACGTGTTCCCGGACATCCGCGCACGCACGACCATCGACGGCCTGAGCCCAGTCAAGGCTTCACTGCTTCGCGTTCTTGACTCCGGCGAACCGGATCCGCTGACCTTGCAGAGGTACGACCTCCTCGCCCCTGGCAGCCGGGACAGGTACGAAGAACGCTGGTGGTACGGAGCCCACGTCCCGGTTCCGGGACCGGACGGCACCGTGCAGTGGATCATCCAGCAATCCGAGGACGTCACCGATTACGTCCTCGCCCGCCGCCATGGCGCACTGCCCGGCATCCAGGATGAAGCCGTGGAGGCGGAGCTGTACAACCGCACACGCGCACTGCAAGGGTGCAACGATCAGCTGCGCCGGGCACATGCCCGGGAACGCGAGGTCGCGGTCACGTTGCAGGAGGCCATGCTCGAGGACCCCGACCTTTCTCGGCACGACAATGTCACCGTCCGCTACATCCCCGCGGTCCAGTCCCTGCACGTAGGCGGAGACTGGTTCGACGTGGTCGACGTGCCACCCGACCGGTGCTCCGTGGCGATCGGCGATGTTGTCGGACACGGGCTGCAAGCGGCCGCACTCATGGGTATGCTCCGCAGCGCACTCAGCGGTGCGAGCCGCGCCATCCACAGCCCGGCGGGCGCGCTAGAAGTGCTGGGCCGTTACGCGGAATCCATAGACGGCGCGCTGAACACCACCGTAGCCACTGCGCTCATCGACGCACGACCCCGGAGGATCATCTACAGCGTCGCTGGGCACCCACCGCCGGTGCTGATGCACTCCGACGGGCGCTTCGAGCTGTTGGATCAGGCCACCGGTCCGCCTCTTGGCATCGCACCTCTACACCTCCCGCGCCCGCAGGTGAGCGTCGACTACACGCCGGGTGACACCCTGGTGATGTATACCGACGGCCTGATCGAACGACGGGGGCGGGACATCGACGCAGGCCTGGCCTTGATGATCGAGGAGCTTGTCCGCTGCTGCGCCCTCGGCCACGAACAAACCGCCGACGCCCTGCTGGACTGTATGGAGGTCGCCCACGGCGGTGACGACGACATCGCCCTTATCGTGGTTCGCCTCTGACGAGTTGGTGCGTGATAGCGGGTGAGGTGTCGTGCCAGGCAGATGGCAGGATCCCGCTGTGACGACCGCGGTGGCTCTGCGGCTCCGACTCCGGCCTGCGATTGTCCTTGGCGGTGACCGGCTGCGTGGTTGGAAGGCGGTGGTGCCGGCTGGGGCGGCCGGCGAGGGGTTCGGGCATGGCCGTGATGAAGTAGGCGGCGGCACCGAGCGTGCCGTCCGCGCGTCCTTCACGCTCGCGGACCAGATATCCGTTCCGCTCCAACTCCTTGAGCGAACAGGTCCGCCGTACTGCCGTGATCCACCTCGTGGCCGGACCGCCCATGTGCGCTTTCGTGCCGGGTGCGCACCCCGTCGTCGCCTCCCTTCCTGCGCCGCTCAGGCTGACCCCTGCCCCAGAACCCCCAAGACCGTCCGGGGCGTTCAGCTGAGCCTGGGTCCTGGCAACAGGACCCACTCCCGCTCAGTCCTTGGGAGCGGTGGACTGGACGGCGTAGCTGTCGACGAGGGAGAAGGCGACCACGTAGCGGTGCGTGGTGTAGGCGGAGCGGCTCACTGTGTCGGTCAACAGGGGGTGCCAGGCGAGGTAGACGGTCCCGTCGACCGCGGCCTTCTCCAGTCTGCCGCCTATCTGGATGTCGCCGGTCTCCGCTCTGGGCGTGCACGGAAGCTCCGCCACCGCCACTCGCAGCCGGACGCCGAGCCCGCCGTACGGAATGTCGTGCTTCTGTGTGGCCGGGCCGTACGTCGTGGACAGGCAGATCGGCTGCGAACCCGGGGGGTCGGTGCTTCCCTGCTGCGACCCGGCCGGGGACGGGTCACCGCCGGCCTGGCTCATCCAAGTCGCCATCCCGGTCAGCGTGTTCGGGGACAAACCCGAGCCCACCCACTTTTGCTCGGCCAGCATCGCGTCGAGTTGGTGGAGGTGCGTGCGGATGTTCCCGTCGAACGCGAGGTAGAGGACGCTGCTGCGGACGCAGTTGATCGGTGCCCAGTGCGCTGGCCCGATGAACGGGTTCTGGTCCTCCGTACGGCAGGAGTCCGCTACCGATGTGCCGAGCTGAACGGCCCAGGGCAGTGCCGCCGTCAGGTTCGTCAGGCCCGCGGAACTCGTCCGTGCCGCGGCCGCGTCGGCGGTCTGGGTGGCGGCGGAGTGCGCGAAGGCGCCAACATCGGGCGGCGTGCGGTCCAGGATGCGGTGGATCTGCCATAGAACCAGCGCGCACACCAGGCCGACCGCGACCAGCACGGCGATCAGGCATCCGCGTGCCGGCGAGCCCGCCGGACCGTTTCCCCCCGTTGGATGATCCATGTCTGCATGGTCGCGGGCCGACAGCGGGTTTGGGACAACGGGCCGGTCTCCTTACGGTCTCGCCAACCGGAACGGTCCCTGTCCCGAGGGGATTTGTCCGCCCCACGCGGAGGACGGTAATGAGGACCTCCACTCTGGGGCACTGCGAAGGCCGCTTCTGGCCGGACCGGCACTACCATGTCACCCTCATGACCGCCGCCGACGCATTTCTTCCCGAACAACGTCTGGCCCCAAAAGCACCCGAGCAGCATTCACCTCTACCAGATCCTCGACGCTCTTCAGGACGCCCTGAGGTGCTGGACCGGACCGGCATCTCACCACCTGCCCGGCAGACCACACACCACACCACACCAAGATCAAGACGCACCTAATGGATTCCTATGGGAGTTCACCAAGCGGTCGGATCGAGGGCTGCGGCGCAGGGGGGCGTCGCGGAGCAGCTCCGGCTGCTCGGGCTGAGTGAAGTCGATCAGCCCCCATCCCGCGCACCCGTCCCACTTGGACCTTGATCACGTCTTGCCCTTTCGGGATCCGTATCCCCGGTCCAGACACATCTGCTATACGCCGGTATCGGCACATAGCTAGAGTGCTGGTATGGGAAAGCAGACGAACATCCGACTGGACGAAGCCGTCAAAGCGGCCGCTGAGGAGCGGGCCAAGCGCCGCGGCCTGAGCTTGCAGGGGTATGTGGCCGATCTGATCGAGGCCGATGTGAACCAGTCACGCGCCGCCTTCATGGCCGGCGCCGCGGCGTTCCTCGCCGCGTACACGGAAGAGTTCGAGGCGGAGGTCGGTGAGGACCGGTACCCCGGCCTCCCAGGCAAGCCGGCACAGGCCGCGCCGAAGGACGCCGCGTGAACCTCCGCATCGATGTCGCCTGGATTCTGGCAGTGGCACAGCAGATTCCGGGGGATCCCCAAGTCGTCGATTACGGCGTCCCGGTCGCGGCGGAAGCACGTCATCGAGCGGAAATCCTTGACCACGAGGTCTACCCGGAGCCCCATCACAAGGCTGCGGCGCTGCTGTGCGAGCTGGCGAGAAACCCGAGCCTGGAGGTGAGGAACCTCCTGTTCGCGGCCACAGTGACCGCTGCGTACCTGTCGGCATGCGGCCTGCCGGTGAGTCCTGGCCTGAACACCGTTCTCCCACTGGCCCGCGCCGCTCGGGACGGGCTCCCCGTACGGGAGATCGCCGCTCAGATCAAGACCTGGACCAGCTGATCGTCTCGCAGTGTGAGACCTCTGCAAAAGCCTGGGCCGAACTGGCGGCGGCATGGGAGCACCACGGGCCCGATGCAGATTCCCGGGCCGGAGCGGAATGAGGCCGTCGCAGCTGCACTGGGGCCGGTGGCCCCCGGTGGGCCGGCGGGAGCTTGGGCGGTTGTTTCAGGATTCCGGGGCGTGGGGCTCGGGCCGGGCAGCCGGCGAGGTGAGGTGCTCTACCCGGCAGGATCAGCAGGGGGGGCTGCCCCGAGGAGGTGGCGGGACTCGCCGGGCCGTATCGACGCCCCTTGCGTCTGATCTTCGGGCTGATATTCCGGAAGTGAACCAGGGCGCCATTGCCCACGCCCCCGAAGGCCCCGGTGAGGTGCGATGTGATGTGGCAAAATTGGGCCCGTGAATGCGCTTCCCCCGTCCGGCGCGGGGACGGCAGACGATGGTTTGCGGTCTGTTCTGGAGCGCTTCGACGTCGGAGTCGTGGTGCGCCGGATGACGGCCGGGTTCGACCGGCTGGCCGCTTACACCAGCTTCGAGTGGCCGGTGGACCGGACGGCCGTGGTGCGCTGGAACGTCGACCTCATTATGCGCTGGATGATCAACGGGCTTCCGCCGGACGACTATCTCCGGTCCGAACTGCACGAGTTCCTGCGCGCTCGCGCCGTCGCCGGTCAGCCGATCGAGGACAGCATCCTGGTCTACCGCCGTGGAGCGCGTATGTTTTGGGAGGCGCTGCTCGATCTGGCGGGTGACGAGGATCGGGCGGTGCTCGTCGCAGAGTGGGACACGGTCTGGGGCTGTCTGGAGGACTACCTCGACCTGGTCGTGGACGTGTTCGTGCAGGCCTATGCCGACCAGCAGGATGCGCCGTCAACGGCCGGTGACCGGCGTGCCCGTGCCCTCTTCGACCGGTTGTGCGCGCGGCTGCCGGTCACGATCGAAGACCGCGACCGGGCCGCCCGGCTCGGGTTCGACCTGGTGGAACCGTACCGCCCCTTCACTGCCCGGCTGGCCGGGGCCACGGTCGCCGACCATGCCCGTCTCGCCTCGCGGCTGCGCGCGTCGGGGGCGCTCGCCTTTACCGAGGGGTTCCGGGTGACTGGCCTGACACCGGACCGGTTCGGCTGGGCGGTGTTTCTCGACGATCCGCGGTTGATTCTGGCGCAAGACTCGCCCCTCCCCCGCGATCGGCTCGGGTCGGCCGTCGACGGCCTGCGCGCGCTGATCGAGATCGCGACCCGGTCCGGACGCCGGGGCCGGGTGCGCGCCGATGACTACCTGCCCGAACTGCTGCTGGCCGACTCGCCGGAAGCCTCCGACCGGATAGTCCGCCGGGTCTTCGGCCCGCTTGAGCGGGCCGAAGCCGTTGATCTGGCGCACACCTTGCGGTGTCTGGCCGCCCACGACTTCGACAACACGACGACCGCAGCCGAGTTGCCGGTGCACCGCAACACGCTGCTTTACCGGGTAGCCCGGATCGAGAAGCTGACTGGACTGTCACTCAAAGATCAGCGGGACCGTACCCTCGTGCTGCTCGCCGTCACCTGGGAGGCCATCACCGCAGACGTACGGTCGGCCTCGGAGCGGCCGGACGCCTTGGGATAGGTCTGCCGAGCGCACGTCATCCTGTGGGGAAGGCCAACTGATCACATGAGTCGGGCGCCGATCACCACCCGGAGCACGCTCGAGGCTGCGCTGTGCGGGAGGGTGGGGGGTCAGGTCGGTCGGGCGGTAACTCGAATCCGTCGTGCCAGGCCGAGCTGCATGGCGCCGAGCATGATCAGCCACAGTCCGGCCAGGAGGGCCAGCGTCAGCAGTGACAGCCCCGGCCAAGCAAGCAAGGTCAGGCCGGCGAGGACACCGAGCAGCCCGATGAAGACGTTCCAGGCTCGCCCGGGCAGGCCTGGGTGGTCGACCGCTGCGAACACGGCCGTGAAACCGTCCACGATCCAGTAGACGCCGAGTACAACTCCCAGCGCGAGCAGCGTGATCAGCACGTGTCGGATCGTGTACAGGCCGAGTAGCAGGCTCACCACGCCGAGGATCGCCGTGAGGGTGCGGGCAGTACTCGTCTCCCCCAGGCTTGCCGATCCCACCAGCCGGAATATCCCGGTGGCGATCAGCTGAGTGCCGAGGAGCACCGCGAGCACAACGAGGGTCGGACCGGGCCATGCCACGGCGATGACGCCGGTGACGATCGAGACCAGGCCATAGAGCAGATGCCAGGTCCAGGAGCCGCCCATGCGGGCGACGGGGCTCTTGTTCATGCCGCGAAGCTATGGGCGCTCCCGGTGGGCGAGTTCCCAAAATCCGACCTCGTCTTCGTGCCCGTGCACAGGTGGGAAGGACGTTGAATGGCCAGGGCAGGCGCCACACTCGGAGAGGCTCGAGTTCGTCAGGTAATACGGGCCAACCGCGGTCATCGGGCGCGAACCCCGTGGGAAGTGAGCGACGGGGCGCTGCCAGGGCGAGGTGCGTTCGCTGCCTCGACCGTTCCAGTTGCTGATGGGGAGGGTGCCAGGACATGGCCGGTGTCGTTGATTGGGAAAGTTTCGGCGTGATGACCGGGGGCGCCAGCGGCGCCCTCACCGGCCTGTTGTTCGTGGCGGTGTCTCTGAACGCCCAACGGATCGCCGGACATCCGGTTCTGCGGGCGATCGCGGCGCAGACGCTTGTGCTGTTCATTGCGCCGCTGGTGATGGCGACGGTTTTGCTGGTGCCTCGTCAGCCCGACTGGGCCGTGGGCACTGAGTTCATTGCCGCCGGGCTGTCCGGGGGTCTGAGTCTGCTGGCCATCGGGCGGCGCAAGCGCGCTCTGGCCACTGCTCCCGGGCGGCTGGTCGGCCTGTTCGATCGCCGTGACACCGGCATTGTCGTGATGCTGCTGTTCGTGGCCGGCGGAGCGGTCCTGGCGTCGGGCAGGCCTGCAGGGCTCTACCTGCTGCTGCCCGCCTCGCTCGTGGCGTTCGTGAGCGGTGTGCTGAGTGCATGGAACTTTCTGCTGCCGCCGCCGGACATGCTGTAACGGCGCTGCGCCGGAGGACTGTCTCCGGCCACGTCCGGGACAGCAGCGGAGCCAATGGTGACCACGGGGCCGGCGCCTTGCACTGATTGCCATCGCCGCAGACCCATGTATCGGGCGGCACCGGGATTCCCTGTGCTCCGGCCGCCACTGGCCGCCCGTGCAGCGGTTTCCACTGCCCTTACCCCGGCGACAGCCGGATCGCCCGAGCCCTTGGAAGGAACAGAGATGCACGCCATGCCCCGGGCCGACAGCGGGCCCGCGGCGATCGGTCGGCTGCGCAGCGTTCTCCACGACCTCGACAGCGAGCTGCTGGCACGGCAGGTGGCCTGTGGTCTGAACGGTGCTCCAGTAGGCCGGATATCCGGTCACGGCTGCCAGGCGGGCGTCGTGGAGGACATCATCCGCCGCAGCCTGGAACTGGTGCGGAACTGGCTGTTGAGCGGACAGGGGCCCGACGCCGGCGCGCTGTCGGACCTGTATGAGGCGGCGCGCGAGGCGGCGCGGCACGGTCTGGCTGCCGAGGACGTGATACGTGCGTGCTGTGGGGCGGCGCGGGCGGTGCGCGGCGCCGTGCTGGAGGCCGGCTCACCCGAGGGCGGGGGTGTCTGGCTGCTGCCTCACCTGGAAGTGCCGTGGGCGTTCCTCGATGTCGCCCTGACGACCGTCACGCGGGCGTACGCCGACCAACGGGACCTTCCGTCCGCCTCCGGCAACTCTCGGGCGGCGACACTGTTCGCCCGGGTCTGTGCACGGTCGGCGACGACCATCGAGGACCTCGACCGGGCGGAGCAAATGGGGTTCCAACTGGCAGGGCCCCATTGTCCGTTCGTTGCGGCGCTCCAAGGCGGCTCGGCCGCCGCACACGCAGGCCTGGCGGCGCGCATCCGGTCCGCGGGTGCACTTGCCAGCGCGGAGGGTCACCGCGTTGCGGGCCTGACCATGCCGGGCTTCGACTGGGGCCCCTTTCTCGCCGACAGTGCACTGATTCTCGCGGCCGA
Source organism: Streptomyces sp. WAC07094 (assembly GCF_036320405.1). NCBI lineage: Bacteria > Bacillati > Actinomycetota > Actinomycetes > Kitasatosporales > Streptomycetaceae > Streptomyces > Streptomyces sp. WAC07094. The sequence continues at coordinate 4,379 of NZ_JAVMJZ010000002.1, read as the reverse complement.
GTCGGCCACCGGCGATGACGGGCTCGCTGATGCGGTCGGTAACCTGCACGATCTGGTCACTCTCGCGGCCCGGGCCGGACGCCGGGGACGGATCCGCGTGGACGACTTCCTGACGGAGCTTATGCTCGCGAACTCCCCGCGGCTGGCCGAAGACATCGTGCGACGTGTCCTCGGCCTGCTGGATGCCGAGGACCCTTCCGGGACGTTGTCACAGACACTGCGGTCCCTGGCCGCGCACGGTTTCAACCGGACGGCGGCAGCAACAGCGCTCCCGGCCCACCGCAACACGCTGCTCTACCGCATCAACCGGATCGAGAAGCTGACCGGCCTCGATCTCGAACGGCACGCGCACCGCGAGCTCGCCCGGCTGGCCGTGGTCTGGAGGGACACCATGGGCGGCGATGTTCCGGCCCGGCACGAGTGAGAGCCGGCGCGGATGCGCCGATGGGTCCTGCCCTTGGGAAGCGGTCCGGTCGGGGATATCGAACGCACGCGTGCACCGCTCATAGCCGGCATCGCGAATTCAGCTGCTGTTCCTGGTCGTTGCTGTGCACAACCGCCGGCGAAATCGTTGGGGCCACGCACAGTGCACGTGGCGGCAGGCTGATCGCGGCAGGACAGATCGCCGGGTGTCTGCCCGGACAACTACCGCAGCGACAAAGGGGATGCCGACATGAGTGATGCACCGAACACGATCGTTCTGATTCACGGCCTTTGGATGACCCCGCTGGCCTGGGAGCACTGGACCGCCCGATACGAGGAGCGGGGCTTCACCGTGCTCACACCCGGATACCCCGGGATCGAGGCGGGTGAGGCCGGAGTGGCGGCGCTGCGCGAGGACCCCTCGGCGATCGCCGGTGTCGGGGTGCGCGAGGTGCTGGACCATCTCACCGAAGTGATCGAGAAGCTCGACACTCCGCCGATCATCATGGGGCACTCCTTCGGCGGGACGTTCGCCCAGCTGCTGGTGGGCGCCGGGCTCGGCGCCGCCGGGGTGTCGATCGACGGAGCCGCCGTCAAGGGTGTGAACGCGATGCCGTTGTCAGAACTCCGCTCGGTCCTGCCGGTCCTGAAGGACCCGGCGAACATACACAGGGCCGTCCCCTTGACGGCCAAGCAGTTCCACTACGCCTTCACCAACACCCTGGATGAGAACGCCTCTCAGCAGGCCTACGACCGCTACGCGGTGCCGACACCGGCCCGCATCCTGTTCCAGGGCGGCTTCGCGGCCGTCACCCCGCACGCAGCCACGACGTTCAACTTCTCCGACAACGACCGGGCGCCGCTGTTGTTTGTCTCCGGCGGCAGCGACCACATCCTGCCCCCTGCCGTCCAGCGGCAGAACTACGAGAAGAACGCCAAGCACTCGACGGCGGTCACCGCCCACACCGTCTTCGAAGGCCGCGATCACTTCACCTGCGGCGAGCCCGGCTGGGAAGCCGTCGCCGACTACGCCCTGGACTGGGCACTGAACCCGCGCAGCGGAGTCCTCGACGCCACCACCGGCGAACACTGACCGGATCCGACGCAACCCGCTGAGAAGGGAGAGTCCCGCCATGTCGAAGACGGTGGCCGACGGCCTGTGGGAGATGCTGGTCAGCGCCGGTGTACGGCGCTGCTACGGAATCGTGGGCGACGCGCTCAACCCGGTGGTCGACGCCATGCGCCGCAACGGCCAGGTCGACTTCGTACACGTGCGAAACGAGGAGTTCGGCGCCTTCGCCGCGGTCGCCGAGGCGAAACTGACGGGGCATCCGGTCGCCGTGTGCGGAACGGCCGGCCCCGGGGTGGCTCACCTGATCAACGGGATGCTGGACGCCCTCAAGGAGCAGGTGCCCCTCATCGTCCTGGCCGGCGACACCGAAACCGGCCTGATGGACAGCGAGACCGTCGAGGAACTGAACCCGTACCGGTTCTTCGCGCCCGCATCGGTGTACGTGGGCCGGCTGGTCAACCCCGGCCAGCTCCGTACCGTCGTGACCTCGGCCGTGACGGCCGCAGTAACCCGGGGCGGTCCCGCAGTCGTCGCACTGCCCGGCGACATAGCGGCCGCGGACGCGCCGAAGGATCGCTACGAGATACGGCTGCCCCGGCCGGTGCGCGCGCCGGCCGGGGAGGAGGATCTCGCCGCCATGGCCGAGATGATCAACGAAGCCGGCACGGTCGCCGTCTTCGGCGGCCAGGGCTGCGCCGGGGCCCACACCGAGGTCACCGCGCTGGCCGGAAAACTGAGTGCGCCCGTCGGCTACTCACTCAAGGGCAAGCAGTTCCTCGAACACGACAACGCGAACGCGGTCGGAATGACCGGCCTCCTCGGCTACGGCGGCTGCCATCACGCGCTCCAGCACGCGGACGTCCTGCTGATGCTCGGCACCGACTTCCCCTTCACCAGCTTCCTGCCACACGGCAGGACCAGGATCATCCAGGTCGATGAGAACCCGGAACGGCTCGGCCGACGCGTACCGGTGGCCTTGGGCGTCACCGGCGACGTACAGGCCACCGTGGCCGCGCTGCTGCCGCTGGTCGAGCCCAAACCCGACGGCGGGTTCCTCACCCGCTGCGTGGAGGAGACCGAGCGGTTCCACCGCAGGACGCGGCACTACACGAGCAAGGGCCCCCGCATCAAACCGATCAGGCCCGAGTACCTCGCCACCGTCCTCAGCGACCTCGCCGCCGACGACGCACTGTTCTTCGCCGACACCGGCACCCCCGTCATCTGGGCCGCCCGGCACATCAAGTACGGCCCGCGGCGGCGGCTGCTGGGATCGTTCTCCTGGGCGTCGATGGCCACCGCCTCACCCGGCGCGTTCGGCGCCCAGCTCGCCTTCCCCGGCAGGCAGACGATCGCGCTGTGCGGCGACGGAGGATTCACCATGCTCGCACTCGGCGACCTGCTCACAGAGGTACAGCGCCGACTGCCCGTCGTACACATCGTGCTCAACAACAGCAGCCTGGACTTCGTCAAGATCGAGCAACAGGAAGCCGGCTTCGTCCCGTTCGGCACCGACTTCACCAACCCGAACTTCGCCGTCGTCGCCGAGGCCATGGGCGCGAAGGGCATCCGCATCGAAGACCCCGACGACGTCGCGGACGGCCTCGCAGCCGCCTTGGCCCACACGGGCGGCCCGGTCGTCGTCGACGTCCTCGTCGACCCCTACGCACTCGCCGTCCCAGCCCACGTACCGGCCAAAACCGCCGTCGGATTCACACTCAGTGCGGCCCGGCAAGTCCTCGCCGGCCGTCTCGACGACGTCATCGACACCGCTACGCACAACGCCCGGCTCATCTGAACCGCCGCCCCGCCGACCAAGGAAGACGCACAATGAAAGACAGCCACGACTCCCCACCAAAAACCGCGGGCGCGGCGCCCACCTGGCACGAGATCCACCACGGCGGCTCGCCGGAGGCCGAAGAGGCTCACTTCCGCGACCTGGCGGACGTCATCGTCAACATCCAGCGGACCAACAAGCAGAAATCCGGCTCCCAGGTCTCCCGCCGCACGTTCCACGCCAAGATTGTCGTCGGCGTGGACAACGCCGAACTCGCCTTCCGGGACGATCTGCCCGCCGACCTGCACGCCGGAAACTTCACCGCCGGGGCACGGCTGCCGGCCATCGTCCGGCTGTCCAACGCCAGCGGTGCCGTCCGAACCGACACCAGCCCCGACCTCCGCGGCGCAGCACTGAAGATCACCCTCCCCGGTGGCAGCGAGCACGACCTCCTCATGACCAGCTATCCGGTCTCCCACGCCCGTAACGCCGCCCAGTTCGTCGAGATCGCCAGGATCGGCGCCGGTCCCAAAGCCCTGGTCCTGCCGCGCATGCTGGCGGAGTTCGGTCCCTCGGAGACCGCACGCATCCTCGGCAATCTAAAGAAGGCCAACCGCCCATCGGCCAGCCTGGCCCAGGAGTCCTACTGGAGTCGCGGCGCCGTCCTGTGGGGGGACACCGGGCCCGTCAGATTCCGCCTCAGTCCCCTCGGCGCACCCACTGCGCCTACCCTGCGGCCGGACTCAACGGACGAACTCCTAGCCGACTTCTCCGCCCGCTTGAGCACCTCGCCGGTGCGGTTCGCCCTCCACATCCAAAAGTACGTCAGTGAGCGGCTCACCCCGATCGAGGACGGGGCAGTCGAATGGAAGGAGGCAGTCTCGCCCTGGGTCAGCGTGGCCACCCTGGCGATTCCCCCTCAGAGCATCCTCGACGCCCAGGGGCGGGCTACCCGTGACCGTATCGACACCCTCGCATTCAACCCCTGGCACGCCCCTGCAGAGTTCCGCCCGCTCGGCAATCTCAACCGTGCCCGCCGCACCGTCTACGCGGCCAGCGCCAGGGAATGGCAAGCCCGGTAGCGGCCGCGCCGAGCGTCAACCCGCATCG